>NZ_KB893174.1 GCF_000374025.1 Spirosoma panaciterrae DSM 21099
CGGCCTTTTTCCACTGGTCAAAATAATAGTATACGGCTTGCCAGTGCGGAAAGCTAGGCGGCAGGTTTCGCCATTGACAGCCGGTGCGTAACATCCAGAAGATGGCATCCATGACGGCACGTAATTGGTGTTTACGCTTGCGTTGAAGGTTAAAAAAAGGCGAAATTGCTGCCCACTGGTAGTCGGTCAGTGGTTGCCACTGCTTAGTCATTACTTTGTTTCTTGGTCGATACAAAGTTGACTCGACTACCAGTCCTTATCAATTCCCCAACAAGCTCTAAGCTTTCTGCATACGCTTTACCTTTCAGAAAGGTATCGAAGATATCGATGAGGAGGGTCAGACAAAGTACGCCGAAAAACCAGTGGAGTCGGGAAAAATAAAAATCCTTATAGGTTTTGTATTCCCCAATATCGTCGGGAAAGAGCAGATAGCAGCATAGGTAATAAACCACGATATACAGAATAACCAGCAGATACGTACTGAATACCCAGGTAGTTAACTGGCTGAGCCGATATTCCCACCACCAGAAGTAAACCAGATTCAGGAATAGATATGCCACCCAAAGCAGATGCACCCAATACGGCTTCTTCTGGGTGGGATGAACCAGCAGTTTGGCTATCCCCCTGAGCAGTTGAGCCATGCTTAAGCTTACAATAAACCCTATTATAATTCGTATATGGCTAAATTCGTTCATGATGAAATCCAGGCAGGCTACCCTGGCGACGAGCATCCACGCAGGGAGTGCGTATAAGAAAAAAGTCTACAGCCTTCATGAGTGTGCCGTAGGGCAGCCTCTGTTCACCAGATAGCAGACCTACGGCATGGATAAATTAATGCGCTCATTACGAAGTAATTACTTCACTTGAAATGGCAAGCGGTCAGTCGTTGGATCGAAGCATCAGCGTTCGTTACTGATCAATAGCGTAATGGCGTCGATAACGGGCTGAGGAAATTGAAACCCGTCTTTAAAGTAAGCCTTCGTGTGCTGGTAGCCTGCTTCCTTGAAGAATGTACCCGAATTGTCAGGATACGTATTCGGAGTGCCATTGAACACATATTCCCGGTCGGGAGCAATCCGTTTGTACGTCTTCAGGTCAATGATCGGTTTTAACGCGTTGAACGCCAGTTTGTCGGAAGGAGGAAGCTCAAATCCACTTTTACCCCCCGGATTGAACGGTGGTGAACTGGAATACAAAGTTGGTATGGTCGCAAACATATCTTTCTGCCAGCTACAGGGAACCATATCGTAGTTGTTGATAACCGAAAAGTAGTTTTCCCCGAATTTCTGGGCTGCGTAGGTGGCAAACTGAGCGTCGCCTGGTGTGGGGCCAGCTATGGGGTAAACGCTTACCTTCAGATTCGTATAGCCCATCTGTTCTTTCCATTCAATGCATTTAAGGGCTACCAGGGGCGATAAAGCCCCTCCCAGACTATGGCCGGTGAAGGCTATTTCTGTGGAGGTAATGTCACTCTGTGCGCCCAGAAACTGAAGAAGTGTTTTTCCGGTGCCAGGGTCTTTCATGGTGCTCAGGATCGTCAGGCCCAGTTGGCTGCCATCGCTGATTTTTCCACTGTTCGGCATGCCCCAGTCGGCTAGTTTAAACACATTGAAATCTTCGGACCGCCAGCCTTTGTTGGATACGATATTTGTTCCGGCAACCCCCACCACGTACATCGGTTTTCCGGTGGCGATGCTCGTTCCCCGCGCCACATACATCGTGTTGTCGGTAACGAAACTATCGGCAACACTCGTATTCGATTTTCTAGGGCTATTCGAAATAACGGGGCCCCACACCACACGCCAGTCTGTGCCGACGTACGCTCGGATGGCGGCATTGTTTTTCAACGCATCGTCGATCTTGAGGGTGTTCTGCTGTAAAGCGGCTTCGGACGTGGTTACCAGATTGTAATTGACATTGGCAATCATACTTAACACCGCGATGGCTTTGTGGGCATTGGAAGGCGCATTACCTTTGGTCAACGGCGTTGGGGTGACAGGCGTATCGTCGGTGGCATTCGTGCAGGCCGAGAACGTGGCAAGGCCAAGTAAGGCCATGGCGAAGAGTTGGGTGATTTTTTTCATACGTATAAGCAAAACAGGCTACTTAAAAGGCGTAGGATGAAGTGAGTTAAACCGGAATCGATTGAGGGTAATTGAACAGGTTTTCCGGATCGTATTTTCGTTTTATGGCCCGAAGCTGGGGCAGATTCGAACCGTAGTAAGCTTGCAGATACCCATCCTGGCTAGGGTCGATGAAGTTCTGATAACAATAGGGCGACGTATAGGCTTCCATCTGATTGTGAAAATCAGATAGCCATTTTTCATTTTTGGCCAACGTGGCGGCATCGTCGGCCGGAGTCCATTCCAGCTCGGTACTCGAAAGCATCGAGTAGCCACGATGCACAAACGCCGTATCTGTCGGCGATTGAGCGTCGATCTGTCCACCCAGCAGAAAATACTTCCAGGTTGCGGCTTTGCTGGTTCCGGGCCAGTTTTTTAATTGGGAAATAATCAGTTGGATCGCTTCGTCGGGGAGCTGTCCGTTTACAAAACGAGAGCGTTCGTGGGCGTATTCGGGTTTGCCTTCTTCCGAGATAGTCTGTTGGCCATCCCAGTAGGGCAACACCTGAATGGTTTGTTCGGCAGGTTTCTGGACGGCCAGTATCGGAGCGATCAAAGACCGGAAATCGGCTTCGGAACCCACAAAATGGCCAAGGATGGTGAGCGATAACACCGATGCGCCTGCCTGTTTCTGAGCCGTAATGCTCACTTTGATCCCAAGTACATTGGGCGCCGATTGGGTCATGGATTGAATAGCGGCAAAGGTATCGACAATCCGATCCGTCCAGACCAGATTGAACGTAGTAACTGTGCTTACCGGAAACGTCTCGAACGTAAACGAGGTATGAATCCCAAAGTTGCCACCACCCGCTCCCCGGCAGGCCCAGAAGAGATCGGTATTCTCGTTTTCGTTGCAGGTGAGCACGCGGCCATCGGCCAGTACGATCCGGGTTTCCCGCAGGGCATCGCAGGTAAGTCCATGCAACCGCATATCGAACCCGATTCCACCGCCCAGAACCAGCCCGGCCACACCTACTTCATAACATCGTCCATGCGGAATGGCCCGATTCAGCGGTTTGCATTCCGTAAAAATGGTTCGGTTCCGGGCACCGCTACCCACCGTCGCAAGGCCCGTATTAGGGTCGTACGAAAATGAATTTAAGGCCGACACATTGATCATCAGGCCGGTGGTCAGGGAGTAGCCGCCATAGGAGTGTCCACCACTTCGGGCAACGAGCGGCATCGCATGGGCTTTGGCCCACTGGATGCAGGTTTGCACATCGGCTTCCGTGCGGCATTGGGCAATCGCCTGGGGAACAGTAGAAGCATATTGTAAAGCCCAGGGCGTAGATAGATCGACGAATGACGACATACCAGGTCGGAGCAAACTCCCCTGTAGCTTTGCCGCCAATTCATCCCAGGGGGTAATCCGGTGATCGGCCAGCTGCGTACACCCGGCCAGCCAATCCAGCGACGAAAGCCCCAGACCAACGCCAAGGGATAGTTTGGCACTAGACCGCAGAAAATCCCGTCGGGAGGGTTTGGCCGAGGCTGTTTTGAGCGATCTGGAGACGATGGGACTGGATGATTCCATGAAAGACGATCCGTTGAGTAGCCTGTAACAGAATAGAAGTAAGTTCAGCAATGCCTAAGCCCTCATCAACGCACAGGTTTATACGTCGAGCCATGGGGAGAGCCTAACCAGAAGAAACAAGAAAACGGTGGGTATTATGTATGGAGATTATTTCGAATATTCCGCTATAATCGGAACGAGGGGCGTTTCGCCTGGTACAACGAGATCTGTAGTCGTCATCGTTGACCCGGTCACATCACCGACCGTTATGGTTTTATTGATGTCGTATTCCTGTTGAATCGCAAGGGTAGTGCCATTTTGCGAAATTTTGTACGTATACGTGTAATCGATGATGCTGAGCGACGACGATGTTTTCCGGATCGTCATGTACTGCCGAATTTTTGCGGTCGACTGGTCAACGGCTGTAACGGTGGCGGAACCTGTTGCCGTTAAGATAGCTCCCCCGTCTTTTTTGCTTAATTTGGTCAGTGTGTAGGTGCCCGCCATCTGGCTGGTAAGGTCTGGTTCCGGGCTGGAGTCCGGTTTTGAACAGGCTGCTGCAAGCAGGCACGTAGCCAGAACGAATAAAATGGATTGGGTCTTCATAGGGATAGACGTTAACGGGTTAATAACCTGGCTGGACTGGGGAAAACAGCCAGCCAGGTAGGCTTACCATCAAAGGGGCTATTATTTTCTGATGTATTCGATGGTAATATCTTTACTGTCGATGGTTCGGCTGATGATCAGTCGGTTGCCCAGCACGATACTCCCGAAAAAGTACATATTACTGGTGTAGGGTTGTGGGTAGCTAAGCCGATACACATCATCCGACAAGCTGACACTGCCTTTCTCGATGTCCTGATCCAGATTTTTAGTCGAACCCGTTGCGACAAATTTTAGGTCCGTTCGGTACTGGATAGAAACCGTTGTGTCGTTGATGGCTTTGATAACGGCCGAACCCGTTCCTGTTACCTCGCCTTCCTTGTTGTTGCTCAGAATTTTGTTGATGGAATAGGTACCGGCGATGTTGCTGGCCCAATGCGGACCGGCTGGCTTGGGATCTTCGTCTGAATCAGAGCAGCCGAACAGAGAAAGGACGATCAGAAAAGTTGTCAGAGTAGTGAGTAATTTCATAGAAAGAAAAGGATTATTGTTTCGTATATTCTGTGTCAAGTGTAATTTCGGCGGTGCTCCCTATCTTATCGATTGTGCTAATCCTGGTACCGCTTATTGTTGCCCATTGAAGTCCATTCGGCGCTTTAATGACATAGTTAGTGCCATCTTTCGCCAGTTTATTTACCTCGTCCTGAATACTGGTTAGGGTCGTTTCGCTTTTAGTTGCTGTGTTGGTGAAGCTACGAGTCTGGGTAATTTTGGCTGTCGTATTGTCGACGGCAATGATGGTAAGCGATCCAACACCCGTAACCGCAGGCGAGCCTGATCGATTGGTTATTTTGGTCAGTTTATAGATACCGGCCACCGGAGCCGTCAGGTTTTCCTCGACAGGCGTTGGCGTTGGAGCAGGATCGGAGTTTGATTTGGAGCAGGAAAAGCCAGCGAACGAGGCTAGTGCAATGAGGTAGTTGGGTGTGTACTTCATCGGAATAAGCTTATTAAGTTTAACGAGTTGGTTTGTTGAGTAACAGGACAAGTCAGATGGGTACGGACTTCGACTAGGTCGTATAAGATTGATTCATTGTCATCTCGAAACAAGGCAGGGGAAATGGATCGTGCTCGAAAGAAGGATACAGCCAGTTTGTGTAGACCGCTCGTTTGTAGCGACCAAGTAACTGCTCGAATTCCAGAGCGCTTAACACGGGCGGCATCAGGTCCTTTTCAAAATCACTGGTTTCCATGGAAGTATTGCTATTCATGCGCCACGTACAGATTGCCCAACAGAGGTGAGGGGTCTACCACACGAGCCGGCCTGTAAGGACAAGTGCTGGCTGCTGATCGACCAACCAAAAGTATTGGGGCAATTTTGCCCGACCGCTACCCCGATGGGTAGTTTTGGGGCAAAAAAAAACAGACTACCCAAACGGGTAGTCTGTTTTTAGGGCCAGACGCCTATTTCTTTACCGAAACCAGAAACTCTTTACGGTCTTTTATATCCAGAAGCAGATAGATATTTTTGATATGGTACTTCACCGTATTTTCGGAAATGCATAATTTGTCGGCTATGGCTTTGTTGGGCATGCCCATAGCCATGTATTCCAATACCTCCTGCTGGCGTTCGGAGAGTACGTTAAGATCTCCCCGCTCCAGCGAATTTCGGTTCAATACTGCCGTCCTGTTTCGGGCCAGGTACGTTTCAAGCTCAAGTTTCATCCGGAGAAATTCCGCTTCCAGCCGACGCTGTTTTCGACGGGAAGTGACCAGCCAACTCAGCAAAGCCAGCGCAATAAGCGCCAGTCCGGCCAGCAAAATAGCCAGGTAATCTTTACTCGTTTTTTCGTTCTGAAGCTTCTGATTGGCGTAATCAGATACAATGGATTCTTTCTGATTATGCAGTGAAGAGATATTTTGTTCCCGTGCGAAAATAACATTCAGGCTATCCAGTTTTTTCTGAGTCTGAACGAGGTTGGGCAGGTCATTCTTGGCTTTATAGATTTCGCGTAGTTCTTCGTAGGCATACAAATGGTATTTGATGATCTTGCAGGAATCGGCGTAGAAACTCGATTTTTTCAGCGCATCGGCCAGCAAATCGGCCCGATTCATGGCATTGTAGAGCTGCATTTTTTTGACATAGATCATCGGCAGATGACAGGGCGCCGATGCCTGCATCCAGCCGATGGCCCTATCGTAGGTCTCTTCGGCCTGTTTATACTGTTTTTTGGCAAACAACAGGTAGCCCTGCTGCATGATTAGTTTCGACTTATTTTCCAGGTTCACGTACTTAAAACCCGATTTTTCGAGCGTTGCCATCAGCCGGTCGGCTTTCTGATAGTCGTGCGTATCGAAAAGAATAAAGGCTTCTTCTGACTGAATGTTGGCAATGTAAAGGGCCTTATTGGGCGTCTGTTCGGCAAATTTTTGGGCCGTCTTCAGCAGCTTTAGCGCCGACTGATAGTCATAAACCCGTTTATAGGTATACGAAAGCAGGAGAGAGGCCTGGTACTTCTCATCGGCGCTGAATTTATCGTCCTGTAGAATAGGGAGTAATAGTGCCTGCGATTCGTTGTACTTCAATTGGTTGTTCAGCAAATAGACCTTCTGTTCTAACTGCTGATACGATTCGGGCTGGCTGTATGCAACCGTTGATAGCCATAAAGTGAAACCCAGGAAAAAAGTGTGAGTAGTAGAGTATTTAGTCATATACAAGCTAGTCTTGCTGATCAGAAAAGATTCTCATGTGAGCAAAACTAGAAATCATTTAATATGCCCTGTCCTTTCTTTATTATTTGGTGGATTGCCTTAGTATGTATTTTATAGATGAATTGTACAAATAGGGGGCAGATAATTACTAATTTTTATTCTTATTCCTCTATTTTGTAGGATATTTATAAGTTTTAGTGTTGTGTTTATAGCAGATTTGAAAACTAGTATTTTTATAGTCTTATTTATGGGGAAATTGTATTTATCTAATATGGCTTAGGTGCGCGTTTTTTGGTCTGCTGTTGTTTTCTTGTCTCTTTTTCAAGGGTTTACTACCGTTTGGGTTAGAGAATCGGTTTGCGTTATTTAGTGATCAATTTAGTTGATGTGAAAACTAAGAGTAAACAGAAATGCCTAGTAAGGTTGTAATATAGATTGTAACTTGACGTACGGTTAACTGATCTGAAAACTTTACGGGATTTTCAAAAAAGGTGTTCCTTGGAGGAGGTTTCAATAAAACCCTGTACGTATCAATAGCTACACCTGCTATTGGGGTAGAGTTCGTAAGTAAATGCCTTCCTTAAGGCATATCATTGAGTAACGTAGGCTTTAATATTCTGAAGCGTATACCTTACTCGACTTAAACCCATCCCCTTATATCTATGACTCATTTGAACTGGGGCATTATTGGCTGCGGTGATGTGACCGAAGTAAAAAGCGGTCCTGCCTTTCATAAAGTACCTCACTCGAGCCTGGTAGCGGTTATGCGCAGAGATGCCGACAAAGCGGCTGATTATGCCCGTCGTCATAACGTACCGAAGTGGTACACAGATGCCGATGCACTCATCAATGACCCTGACGTAAATGCAATTTATATAGCGACGCCACCCGACAGTCATGCTGATTATGCCATTCGGGCGATGCGGGCCGGTAAGCCAACGTACGTCGAAAAGCCAATGGCCTTGAATACGGCCGAATGTGAGGCCATGAACCAGGTAAGTCGGGAAACCGGAGTGCCGTTGTTTGTGGCGTTTTATCGGCGGGCATTACCTTACTTTCTGAAGGTGAAAGAACTGGTTGACCAGAAAGCCATCGGCGAGGTTCGGTATGTTCATGTCCAGTTGAACTGGGAACCTGCCGATCGGGAATTGGGGAAAGCAGCCGTCCCCAATTGGCGGGTAACTCCGGCAGTTTCGGGGGGAGGGCTTTTGCACGATTTGGCATCGCACCAGTTCGATTTCCTGGAATTTGTATTTGGGCCCGTGAAAACGGCCAGTGGTATCAGCCGAAACCAGGCGGATCTGTACGATGCTGATGACATTGTAGTTGCCAATTTTGAGTTCGAATCAGGTGTTTTAGGTTCCGGAAACTGGTGCTGGACGGTAAATAGTGCGCAGCGGCTTGAGCAAACACAGTTGATCGGCTCGAAAGGGAAGCTTACGTTCTCGTTTTTCGAGAACTTCATAATCAGGCTTGAAACCGAGACCGGCACAGAAGAGATTCGGGTGCCGTTTCCGGAACACGTTCAGCAGCCATTGATCGAATTAATTGTACAGGAGCTGCGGGGGGAAGGCAAAAGCCCAAGTACAGGCAAAACGGGTATTCGGTCCAGTCAGATCCTCGACTGGATCACAGCATAGCACTCATCGTTCAATGGTTTCCGTCTGAGGCTTAGGCGATAAACCCCAAAAATATTTTACATACATATACTGAATTAATAAACTCATTTTACATACATTTGCTGAATAAATAACGCTAATCTGATTCCATTCAATGAAGGGGACTAACCTGGGCGAGTTTGAAGAACTGGTGTTACTAACCATTGCTGCATTGGTCAATGAGGCCTACAGTGTTGCCATTTGTGATGAGCTGGAAAAACACACAGGGCGGGCAGCTAAACTGGGTGTGGTGCATGCGGTATTGAATCGACTGGAAGAGAAAAGTCTGGTAAAGAGTCACTTAGGCGATGCCACCAGTGCCCGTGGGGGCAAACGCAAACGCTATTATGAAGTGACCCATGCCGGAAAGGTGGCCCTGGTGAAAGCGAAGGAAGTTCGCGAGTCGCTCTGGAATATCATACCCGGTTTTAATCTGGAAGGCTCATTATGAATCGGATCGATCCATCTGAAAGCCGTACGAATCTGCCCAAAATGCCGGGGCCTCCCCGCTGGGCACAACGGTTGCTGGAGTGGTACTGCCGTCCCGATTTACTGGAAGACTTGCAGGGCGATCTTAATGAGTATTTCGACCGAAATCGAACAACAAAAGGTGATCGGAAAGCCCGCTGGATTTACTGCCTGGATGTGCTGAAATTTTTTCGACCGTATACGATCCGTAAACCTGATTTTATTAACCTTCTCATTCACTGGATTATGCTTGGTAGCTACCTCAAAACCTCCCGGCGCAGCCTGGTGCGCAACAAGTTATTCTCGCTTATCAACATCGTTGGGCTGGCCGTCAGCATGTCGGTGGGCTTGCTGGTTATTTCATTTGTGGCGGATATACTCGCCTACGACGATTTTCATGAGAAAAAAGATCGGATCTTTCGGGTGATTACAACGTTTAAAACACCCGAACAACCCCAGGTCGATCTGGCGTCAACATCGGTGAAAATCGGGAAGCAACTTCGGCAAACGGTATCGGGGATTGAGGAGGTAACCATCCTGCGAAATGGCTTTGGGGGCGATGCCCGCGTTGGCGAGGCTACGATTCCCCTGGGCGGGCTATGGGCGGATGCTTCGTTTTTCAGGGTATTTACATTTCCCCTGCTGGAAGGTAACCCCGCCACGGCCTTGAAGAACCCATACTCGTTGGTATTGACCGAAAAAACGGCTAAAAAATTATTCGGAGAGGTCGATCCATTGGGTAAAACGGTTCGGCTCGATACGCTGACCTATACGGTGACGGGTTTGCTGAAAGATGTTCCGAAACTATCGCATATACAATTTGACGCCCTGGCCTCATTTTCGACAGCCGAATCGCTGTTTGCGAGGCAAGACCCTAATTTTTACGGATGGGATAATATCTGGCAGAATTACGTATACATGGTTTTGCCCGAATCCACCCGGCCGGAGTCGGTGTTAAGGTCATTGACTGGATTCAATAAAGCGGAAAACAGCAGAATAACGAATCGAACCGTTTCGGTATCTCTCCAACCGCTCAGGGAAGCCTCGTTGGGGCCTAAGCTCCATAATGCCATTGGTCCTACCATGATACCCCTTGTAGTATGGGTACTGATCGGACTAGCGATGGTCATCATCCTCTCAGCCTGTTTTAATTATACCAACCTTTCCATTGCCCGGTCGCTTCGGCGCTCGCGGGAAGTTGGGGTTCGCAAAATTATGGGTGCTCTGAAAAGCCATGTGCTGGGGCAGTTTCTGGCCGAATCGATTCTGATTGCGTTGCTGGCGCTGGTGGTTTCGTTGGGGCTATTTTTATTCCTGCGCACACAATTTCTAGCCCTTGATCCCTTCATCGACAACCTGGTGTCGCTGGAGTTTTCGGGACGGGTTATCGGTTCTTTCATTTTGTTAGCCCTTGTTGTGGGCTTAATCGCCGGGGTTTTACCTGCCTTATTTTTCTCTCGAATCAAACCTGTACTGGTACTGCGGGATAGCTCGACGCTGAAAATTTTTCGCCGGGTTACGCTTCGTAAAACCCTGATTATACTTCAGTATACGTTCTCGTTGATTTTTATCACAACGACCCTGATCGGGTATGCGCAATACCGCAGCTTTCTGACCTTCGATCTGGGTTTTACGACAGAGAATATTCTGAACATAAACCTCAAAGGGAATAAAGGCACAGTGCTCGCAAACGAGTTGCGTCAGATTCCCGGTGTTGTGGAGGTCTCAAAATCGCTGTTGGTCACAAGTTTAGGCAGCATAGGAGGGACTACGATGAAGTACAAAAATTCGCAGGATTCCGCACTGGTCTGGCTGAATACGGTCGACGAACATTATTTGCCAATCCACCGGCATAAGTTACTGGCTGGCACCAATTTTACACGACATCCTAAAACAGCGCAGGAGGAGAGTGAAATTATTGTGAATGAACAGGTGCTCAAACGGTTTAACATAGCGAAACAGAATCCACAGAAGGCCCTGGGCGAACAGGTGGTTGTTGATAAAAAGAAACTGACGATTGTCGGCGTATTGAAGGACTTTCATTATGGAACGATGGAGAATAAAATCGAACCGCACATGTTCCGGTACTTTACCGATGAGGCAGGTGGGTATCTGAATGTGAAAGTGGCTACTACCGACTTACCCGCTACGCTGGCCAGTGTTGAGGAGGCCTGGCGAACGGTGGATAAGGTGCATCCCATGGAGGCCAAGTTTTATGATGACCAGATTGAAGAGGCTTATCGGCAATTTTCGATTATGATCAGAATAATTGGCTTTGTGGCAGTCCTGGCTGTGTGCATTGCGTTTCTGGGATTACTGGGTATGGTGGTGTTTACGACCGAAACCCGGCTGAAGGAGATCAGTATTCGTAAAGTGCTGGGGGCCAGCGAAGGCGGGCTGGTTTATTTGTTGAGCAGAAATTTTCTGGGTTTATTGCTGCTGGCTGCTTTCGTGGCCCTACCGGCAACCTACCTGTTTTTCGATCAGGTGGTTCTGGTCAATTTTGCCTATCATCGACCGATTGGCCTGACCGAATTGATGATTGGGGTACTGATCGTTATGATGCCGGCCTTCCTGATGATTGTTTCGCAGACCCTAAAAGCGGCCCGAAAAAATCCGGCTAATGTCTTGAAAAGCGAATAATGGCAGATCGCAACTTTGGGGCATGGTAGATGGCTGACGCCAAAAAAGCTGACGCATAGGAGACGCCAGGTATGGCGTCTCTACAAAGGAAATGCTCTGTACCAAATCCCTACGGCACTCACCCAGCCTATGATCAGCCAGGCGCCCACAGGAACACCAAACATAATCAGGAGTAATCCCAGTATGAAGCTGGCGAAAATGCCGGATAGCCAGCGTTCGGGAAGGATGTCGCGGCCGTAGGCAAGCGTGTGCATCAGTAGCAGCCAGCCCCAGCCTGTCAGCCAAAGCCAGATTACGTAGTCGAGCCGGATGGCGTCAGGGCAGTTTCGCAATAGAATTAGCAGTTCAGGAAGCCATATCAGACCATAGGTACAGGTATAGCGAATCAGGCGTTGCCACCAGGTAAAGGGCAGATTAGGAAGCAGAATCAGGTATTTTTTTTCAAAATCGCTCACCTGGCCACCGACCTGAGCATGGCTAAGAATCGCCAGCAATAGTCCAATGAGCAACAGCCGCTGGTCATACGCATCGGTAGGGTAGAGTCGGCAAACGCCTGCCAGCAATAAGCCCGAAAAAGCTTTGGTCAATACCAGCGAAAGTGGTTCGCGCCGGAGCCAGTAGACTGGAAAAAACAACTCATAGGGGAGTCGAACCCGAAAATGGGGGAGCTGTAGGGTATTGGGGCCTGGGTGCCGAAGACGATAATCGTTTATAGAAACGCCTGCGCCAATGAGGCCGATCTGGTAAATAACGATAGCCGCCAAGGAGTCCCATTTTTGATAAACCGTTGCCAGTTGGATCATCCAGCCGCCATAGGCAATTACTGGAGCCAGCAAGGCGATTTCCAGGGCGAGCCAAAGAAGCCAGCGTATCGGATTGGGTATAAGCCAGAACGTCTGCAGAAACAGATGTTCTGGTGCGGCCAATTCCTGGCGTACAAAGGTGCTGACCTTCACTACATAGAATCCCCACAGGATGAATACGATGCCCAGCAAAAACCAGGAGCCCAGACAGGCGGTGATTAGTGCTTTGTGTTCGCGGGCACTCAGAAAGCCAAAAGCCAGCAAAATAACAACCAGAAATGTACCCGCGTTGCGGGCGTAAAAAGGGCCGACAAAGAGTCGGTTTAAAAACGTCAGCATAGGCCAGATCAGGTTGTCGGTATGATGGCCCCATCGCCTACCTGCCAGGTACCGCTCAGGGTTAACCCCGTCAGACTGACGTCCTGGTGCGAGGTCAGCCAAAATGAAACCCCCTGCTCAGCATGAAGATGACGGATATAATCGAAAAGTTTGGCGGCTGTGGCTACGTCGAGGGTAGTGAGGGGTTCGTCCAGCAACACGAGTGTAGGCGATCCCAGCAACGCCAGCAGGAGCGATAATTTCTTCAGCATCCCACTCGAAAAGGTGCCCGTTGGCTGTGTCCAGAAGGTATCGACGCCCAAAATACGGGCAATATGATCGACCTGGCCGGCTGGGGTCTGTTTCGCCTTTCCAACAAAGCCGGTCAGGTCGCGGGGAGTCAGAAAGCTTGGGTAAAGTGGTTCGGCTTCAGCATAGTTGACTCGCAGACGATAGTCGACTGGATTACGATTGATTTCATACTGATCGGCCAGCCAGATTTGGCCCGAAAAGGGGAGGAGACCGGCAACCGTACGGAAAAATGTGGTTTTGCCAGAGCCATTACCACCCCGGAAATAATGAATGCCTGACGAGAACGCCAGCATGGGTATAGCTAGAACCGTTCGTCCGTTGTAGGCTTTCGTAAAGTTGGATACCGAAATCAAAGGCCTGTCGATTGATAAGCGCCAAAAATAAGGATCGATTCAGGCAAACGTTCCTCCTTCTGTCCTTGTGGATGACCACTCCTCACGAGTCCGATACCTGAAACTACCATTTCACACTTAGGCGAACACCGGCCAGTCCGTTACGGCCAGGAGCGGCATTGTAGTATCGATTACCGACCGCATTCAGGTCATACCCCAGGGAGTAAGCCCGATCCAGCAGATTGTCGCCACTGGCATATACATCCAGCATCCAGTGCTGACCCAGGTTACGCCGAAAACCCAGTGTACCCTGAAGCAGTTGAGTTGGGTTCGACAAGGCCGTGTTGGCGTCGTTCAACTGAAACTCCAGCAAAAACAGATAGGTCAGGTGCGCGTAGAAGCCCAGCCGCGTTTCGACATCGATACCCGTTGTGTTGGCGGTTGGGGCAACACCCGGAATCTGGTTATTCGACAGATCGACGCTGCCCTGCTGGTAGTCTCGGTATCGATAGTTGGTCAGGGTCAGATTATTCCAAAGGCGGAGAAAGGTAAGGGCCTGGGTCGTATTGGGCAGCACAAAATCGTAGCTTATCTGGGTTTCCAGACCCGGTTGGTCTGTTCGTCCGGCATTGATAAAATAATCGGCACCTGCCGCATCGGATCGGCGAACAATGGTTTCTCGGAGTTGCAGTTTGTAATAAGAAATGTCAAATCGCAGTCGACTGTTGAAAGCGGAACCCCGCACCCCCACTTCGTAACTAATGCCCCGTTCGGGATTTAGTGATGTGCTAAAGCCACCTGCCGACGGATGCACTTCCTGACTCGATGGTGCCGAATAGCCCGTACTGATGCTGGCAAAGGCGGATACATTAGGGCCAAATGTCCGTAGCAGGGCTACTCTGGGTAGCCAAACAGGGGTAAAATTTCGGGTGATCAGGGCCGTTGGAAGGCCATTGGCTCGAATCTTATACCGGGTGAAATCGTAGCGAACGTCGTTGCGGCTCAAACCTGCCGTAAGGCGAAAGTGGGCGGGCAGCTCACTTTCTATCTGGGCAAACAGCGTGGTTTGTCGTGCAATGAGTTCTTCGTCGGTTTGGATAGTGTCAGGTGTACCGGCCCGGTTGCCGAAGTTCCGATCAACCGTGAAGTTGCGGAGTAGTTCGGCTCCGACGGTAACGACTGTGGGCAGAGGGGCGTTGGGGAATCGGAATTGGGTAACGGTACGGCCACCAATGCCCAGATCGGTCCGTTTTTCATAATTGGTGATGAACGGATTGGCAAAGTCGGTTGTAGAGCCGTAAAGAACGGTGGTGTTCTGAATGCGTTCGTTCCAGCGGTACTCATGCGAAAGCCCAAAATAACCCAGCTTCTGATAAATACCAGCCTGTTGAGCAGCACTGCTGGGTAAGGTAGCTGTGGCAGGACGGGAAGCCCGTGGATTGGCCAGAAACTGAGCTTCCGTTAGCCCTCCGGGGGTTTGGTAGTGCAGGTCGGAGTACAGAGTCAGCAGCGATACCGTCCGTTTGGGGCTTACATTGAAGGAGCCGATGAAGCTCAGATTGTCGCGTACAACTGCACTTTGGTCGCGGTATCCGTCCGATTGTAAGTGGTTGTAGCTTAAAGAAATAGCTGAATTGGCTTTGCCCGTTTGCAGAGAAATGCCATTTCCATACAAGCCATAGGAGCCACCCAATGCCGAAAGTTCTACACTGCTCTTATTGGCCGGCACTGCCAGGCCACTAAAGAGGATGGTACCACCAGTGCCTGCTCCGTATAAACTACCGGATGGTCCCTTGATCACTTCGATCCGGCCTAGTGCCCGCACATCGAGTGCGTTGAGGGGGGTATTGCCGCCTGCATCGGTCAGGGGGAGTTCATTCCAGTAGGTTTTTATGTTTCGTACACCAAAGGGTGAGCGAATCGCGCTTCCACGAATGGCCAGCCGGTAGCTTCCCGGCGATCGTTCGTCGGCTCGTACTCCCGGTATTGAATTTAATGACGGAACGATGGTGGGTATACCAAAGCGTTGATTTAAGTCCCGGCGCGTCAGTACACTTACGGCTGCCGGAGTTTCCAGCAGCCGTCGGTTCGTTGCATAACCTCGTACAACAACCTCATTCAATTGCAGGGTATCCTCCAGAGATGGAGCCGGGGTTTGGGCAAGGAGAAGATCGGGACTGACGATACAGATAAGTACGCCTAAGAAGAAGTATTGCTTTATCATAAGTTGACAACTATGCCTTGTAAAAGTACATCGAATAAACGGGAAACAGGGTTTCTGGGGCAGGTAAAATCGGGTTAGTCGTTAGGGTATCAAACCACCTGTGCAAAAAAACAATCATAACAGTTAAGAAGCTACCCATGTCATAAGTGACTTAATGGGTATATGTGGACCTATTTTATACTCCTTTTCTGGCATCATATTTGACAAGCGTAGTCGTATGCAAGCTTTATCTTTACAAGAGAAGAGCCTGATAATACGGCTCTTACATACCCTTCAATGGGTACTTCAACTGGCAGGGGGCAGTGTACTACTCGGGGCACTGCTGGCAGGATCACTGCTTTGGCAGCCGTATGCCGATCAAAGCGAACTCGAACGGGAACTAGCCAATCAGACTTACCTCCGGGTGGTGTCGGAATTGCACCGTTCAACCTGTGTATACAACCCGGGACGCTGGTTGCCGTTTCTGGACTGCAAATCAGTTGACAATAAGCAATTTACGTTGGCATACGAAGTGCTCGTTTATGAGGGTAATCCATTTTATTACAGCCCTTTCTATGCTATACAGACCAATAGTATTTTTAAAGCGTTCAGCGATAGGTCGTTACCCGACGATGCCGTAGACCTCCGAAACAAGCCTTAAGTGGGTTTAGTCCGGCAATTTTACCCGGTACAAACCAAACGGGTAATCCACTTTGTCTTCTCCGTTATTATAGCGACGGGTGCGGTGTATCTGGGCGGCCGTTATGTACAAATACCCGTCGGTTCCAATCCCGAAACTGTCGGGCCATAGTAAACGATTATCTTGAACCAGAACGCGCAAACGTCGGTTAGGTTCAGAGACGCCAGGAATAAAATACCGAATGGCTTTGTCTGGAGAGTCGGTCAGGTAAATGCGCCCCTCTTTGTCGGCAATCATTCCGTGCGATATCCCTGTTTCACCCATTGATTCAACATGGGTCGACAGCTCAGCAGGGGATAAACGTTCATTCACCAAATCGTCTACGTTAATCCGGTAGAGTTTCGTTTGGGTGATCGGGCGAAAATAAAGATACTTGAAGTCATGGGTGAGCGCAATGCCGTTGACATGGCTACGAAACGGATTGCCCTGTCTATCCCGAACCTGTTTCCCATCGATCGTCAGCACAAAATCAGGATCGGCTTTGGTCGATGGAGCCGTCTCCAGTACCGTCCGGCTTTTCCCCGAAATCAAATCCAGCACAACAATGGCCCCCCGGCCAGGATCGGAAAGATAGGCCTTTTGCCGACGTGTATCGATCTGTACGTCGTTTAGGGCAGTACGATCGCGGGCTAAATCCTCGAATCGGTAAATCGTTTCTATCCGGTTGGTCTTTAGGTTGATCTTCAGGAGCTTAATGCCTTCGGGTATCGCTTTTTGGCCCGATGGACTAGCCGGGTCGAGTACCCATAGGGCGTTGGCCTGATCGACAAACAGAGCCTGAACGTTGATAAAGCGTTGTTGAGGGTTCAGCGAATCCCACTGATTCCATTCGGCATTGGGGTAAGGGATACGCTTCCCATTCACAATCTCAGCCAGCCCATAGTCATAGTTCGCAGGATTTTTCGGGAACGTAACAAAGACGCGGTTCTCCTGCGAAACGCCAAGACCAATGGGTTGGTACTTTCCAAACTGAGCAACGGTTTCCAGTTTAGCCGAAGAATTCGACTGGGCCAGAGAATTCAACGGGCTTAGCAAACAGAAAAGAGTAACGATGTGTGTTTTCATAGACGCATAACCCACGAAAATGGATTCTGTTGCTGTCAGACAATACGCTCGGCGGTTTTCCAGATTGTTTCGTCATAAGTAATCCCCAGACCGGGTTGATTCGGAATTTGAATCGCTCCGTTTTTTACCTGAATGGCAGGTGTGTACCAATTAGCTGGTTGGCTGGACAGGTCGAAAACGGTTTCCTGTAGCCCGTAAAGGTTCGGGCAAACTGCCGCCAGATGCCAGAATGGAGCAATCAATGGATCGGCCTTGGGCGTATGAGGTGCAATGGATTTGTTGTATTTCCGGGCAATTTCGGCCACCTGTAATGCCCGAAGAATACCTCCGTTATAGTATAAGTCGGGTTGCAGCAAATCGTAAACATCAGTGCGGGCCAGTCGGTCAAAGCGGTAAAGACTCGTATCCTGCTCACCCCCCGCCAGCCGGATTTTAGTTAGGGCCCGGTTTACAATGCGAAGACCTTCTTCGTCTTCAAAATTGCAGGGCTCCTCAAAAATGACGACCCCATGATCTTCCAGCATGTGCCCAATGGCAACCCCTTCCTGGGCTGTATACGAGCCATTGGCATCAGCGTAAATAGTGATTGAATCGCCCAACTTTTTTCGTACCAGCGGGACAAAGGCTCGTGTCCGTCGTTCATCGTCGGGTGTGTTCTGCATTCGACCCCCGACTTTAATTTTCACGCCCTTTGCTCCCGTAAGAGCCAGTTTTTGGGCGAGCTGATCAACAACCGCATCAGGGGTTAGCGTGCCCCGGTCGAAATCGGAGATATAGACATCATAGTGGGTGCGTAGCGGTTTGCCTAGAAAGTGATAAACGGGTTTATTGACCAGCCGACCCAGCAAATCCCAGACCGCGATCTCAACCGAGCCAATGCAGTTCCAAAGAGGCATACCGGCATATTTATAATTTGAATTGAGCCGATACGCATTGTCCACTAAGTGTGGCAGATCACGGGCATCTTTTCCAATAAAATGCGGAATAACCAGCCCTTTCAGCAACGACGACAGATTCGGCATTCGGTCGTTGCATTGAGTAATTCCCCGCGTACCATCCTGAGCCGTAACGACCATCATATATTGGCCCTGCGTTTTCAACAACTCGACTGAGCGAATCAGAACCGGGCTGGATACGGCTTTATGGATGTCGGGAAGGGGCCAGGCAGGTAAGCCATCATCGACAGCCAGCCACGAACCTACTGAATTGGTACTGGCAAACAAACCACTACTTAAAATAGCTGAATGGAGAAACTGTCGGCGGTGCATGGCTTTGGGGAGGAATATTCTTTCAGGAAAGGACGCCTTACAAGGAGAATACTGGATAAACTTCGATTTTTTCGATATATTTGTTTCCAATCAAGCAGAAGCTGGCCGGGAAGTCAAGGTCAGTTAGTTTTCACCTTCACGAAGCTGTATCTTGACGTTTCAAGAATTTAATCTCCACGACGACCTGTTGGCCGGTGTGGATGCCATGAACTACCTTAAGGCCACGCCGATTCAGGAACTGGCAATTCCTAAAATTCTCGAAGGGCGCGACCTCATCGCCAGTGCCCAGACCGGGACCGGTAAAACGGCGGCTTACCTGATTCCGCTACTCGATCGAATTTCTCACGCCAACCACGACCATACCAGTACGCTCGTGCTGGTACCCACGCGTGAGCTTGCCAAGCAAATTGATGAACAGGTGGAAGGCTTTGGCTATTTTGTGCAGGCTCGAAGTATTGCCATTTATGGAGGAGGCAAAGGCGACGATTGGGACAAGCAGCGTAAAGCACTTGAAACGGGAGCCGATATTATTGTGGCTACGCCTGGCCGACTCATAGCACACATGCAGTTGGGCTATGTCAACTTCGACAAAATCGACTATCTGGTTCTGGATGAAGCCGATAAAATGCTCGATATGGGCTTTTCGGACGACATACTGAATATCGTGGCCAAACTGCCTGCCAAACGGCAAACACTGCTGTTTTCGGCCACGATGCCGCCAAAGATCCGGGAGTTCTCGAAACGGATTCTGACCGAGCCCGAAGAAATTCGACTGGCCGTTTCCAAACCCGCAGCCGGGATCGATCAGCAGTTTTATCTGGCCTACGATGCCCAAAAGCTGCCGTTGTTAGTGCATCTGATTCAAAATAGCCGTACCCCTGTGCAAAGCATGGTGCTGTTTACCTCCAAAAAGGCAGAAGTGAACAGCATCGTTCGGGCATTGGGTAAACTAGGGTACGAAGCGCGGGGGATTAGCTCCGATCTGGAACAGGACGATCGGGAGGTTGTACTTCGGGATTTTAAGAACAAAGCTTTCCCGATCCTGGTCGCTACGGATGTGCTCTCGCGTGGGATCGACATCGATAATCTGACCCACGTTGTTAATTACGATATTCCCCGCGATGCCGAAGATTACGTCCATCGGATAGGTCGGACGGCACGGGCGGCTACCACGGGTACTGCGATCACGTTCATCAGCGATCAGGACCAGAACCGGATTGTTAATATTGAACGACTCATCGAACGGGAGGTTGACAAGCAGTCCATCACCGAAGAGTTGGGTATGGGCAAATCGCCCGTATTCGATCCGCGTCGATTTAGTGGCTTACGTAACAAAAACGGACGAGGCTCGGGGCGGGGTCGGGATAAGCGACGGAACGACGAACGACGGAAGCAGGAGCCTGGGGCAACCAGTACCTCCCAGCAGGCTAATCGTCGGGAGCGGAGCGAAAAAACAGGGCAGAAACCTCGTCCTGATGCAACGGTAGAGGGTGAAAAACCGTCTGTTCCGGTAAATGCCGAAGGGCAGCCAGTTGGTAAACCAAAACGCCGGAAAAAACGTCGGCGTGGACCAAAAAGTGATGAACCCGGTAATGGGGCTGCCCAAACGGTTTCATCCGCCAATCCTGAAGCTACCGGCGAATAGCGGTTGCCAATGACTACACCCATTTCACGACGAACGTCCCTGCAAACCCTTTCCTTAGCGGTTGGCAGTATCTTGACTCAGCCGATCAACGGGCTGGGGGCAAGCGAGCCTGCTCCTAAAAAATTAGGGATAGCTCTGGTTGGCCTGGGCAATTATGCAACCAATCAGCTGGCCCCGGCTCTTCAGGAAACCCAGAACTGTTACCTCGCTGGTATTGTAACCGGCTCGCCCGAAAAGGCCAAAGTCTGGTCTTCGAAATATGCCATTCCAGCGAAGAACATCTACAATTATCAGACCTTCGATCAGATTCGGAACAACCCCGATATTGATATTATCTACGTGGTGTTGCCGAATTTTCTGCATGCCGAGTACACCATACGGGCAGCGCAGGCAGGTAAACACGTGATCTGTGAGAAACCCATGGCGATGAATGCCAATGAGGCCCGACAGATGATTACAGCTTGTGAGAAAGCCGGGGTTCAGTTGTCGGTAGGGTATCGGCTGTACTTCGAGCCGCACCATCTGGAAATGCGTCGACTGGTGGCCGAAAAGGCATTTGGACAGGTGAAAGTGATTGAGTCGGCCTTGGGGTTTACGGTGCCAGGCCCTGACTCATGGCGACTGGATAAAAAGATCGGCGGGGGAGGAGCGATTATGGATTTGGGTATTTATGCCAACAGGGCGCACGGCGAACGCTCAATCTGGACCCGATCAGTGTAACTGCGCAGGCGTTTACCTACGATAAAGCGCATTTCAAAGACGTTCATGAGATGGTATTCTGGCAGTTTGAGTTTCCGGGTGGAACCATTGCGGATTGCCGAACGACGTACTCGTCCTATGTTGACCGGCTTTACGTGACCTGCGAACGCTGGGGCTGGTACAAGCTCGAACCTGCGTATAATGCAACGGGGGCTCAGGGCGTAACCAGCAAAGGCCCTATGCTTATGACTGCCCCGAATTATCAGCAAGTAGCGCAGATGGACGCCTTTGCGCAATCGATCTGGAACAAAACCACTCCCGAGGCTTCGGGCGAAGAAGGCTGGAAAGATATGAAGCTTATTGGCGCTATTCTACAGGCAGCCGATACAGGGCGGAAAATTATGATCGACCTGAAAAGCTAGAACACTTCCCCCAGGTTGAAGAATAAGCCGTGGGAACCATCCATGCCGAAGCCGTAGTCGATGGAGAGATTGGTACGGGAGATCTTGTTCATTTTTATACGTAATCCTCCGCCAACAGCAGGAACTACCTTTTCAAATTGTCGAGTCGCCTGTTCGGTAACCGTTTGGGCATTGGCGAAAATAACCCCCCCAAGCAGGCGATCGTCCGTGATGTGAAAGCGGTATTCGGCTTCGGCATAAAGCAGGTTTTTTCCCCGAAAGCGCCCCTGAATAAACCCTCGCCCCAGATTACCATTGCTATCCCAGCCCGTACTGGGCAAATCGAGAAAAGGGGGATTGCCGTTGAGGGTGAATGCGTTGTATGACCATAGGGCCAGAACATTGCCCGATCGTAGTGAAACTGGAATATACTTCCTTACCTCCAGTAGCAAGGATTGATACGTCTCATCACTCCCCAGAAATTCCATATTGCTGCGTAACACAGCATTGGCATATAAGCCTCCGGTTGGATTGATGGAATTCTGACGGTTATCATACAATACATGGAGCGTAGGCCCAGACGAAACCGAACGACCCTGAACACCGTATGGGTAGCCCGAAATCCGTGTAAACTCCCGGAAATCGTTATAACTCTCAATGTTCCAGTGCAGGTCCAGATGGTAGCCGATACCCGCATAAAAATTGGGGGCTAATTGACGCAATAGGCTCTGGTACATACGCAGATACGCATAATCCATATCCACCACCCGTCGGTCGGTCGAGGTGTACATACCCAGTCCATAGGTAGCTTGTGGGTAATGCATCAGCCGCCAGTCGTTTGTCCACAGGAAGCGATTATTGCGACTCCATATCTGCGAAAGGGCCGTAAGAAAGGCCTGATTATTCTGCGTATAGGTAAGTTGCGTGCTAATCGTCGACATGTTGGCACCTGGCCGTCGAAAGGGCGTATTTACTAGAACGGCGGCCAGTAACTGCGTCTGTAAGGTATAGCCAACCTGAGGAATGACAATCAGAAATCGTTTGCCTTCATGCAGACTTGCCGAGTCGTGTGGGACAATGTGTAAGCGAGGAAACCAGCGGCTAAATAAATCAGCTACATCATGAGCGGGCGTAACCGACTGATTAAAGGGTAGATTGGATGGGGATGAGGTCGTGTCCGAAAGCGGCATTTGAGCCAGAGCGATGGCATTCGATCCGATCAGCAATAGTAAACCCACAAACGAACGATAGAAGAGCTTCATAAGTGGGTTAGAACGATTGCATGGGGCCTTAAAAATGCTTTATCAACAGGTACTGCCACAGAATTACAGCTACTAAAACGCTGTAAAGCACCAGAACGTTGCAAAACTGTGGGGTTTTACAACACAACGCTGGTTCAATAGGTGAAAACAAACCATAGAACCAGCGGTAACAGTACGACAAAGTTATAGCTTATTGTAATAGGCAAACACGGTCATCAGGCCCGAACGGGATTTTAGGTCTGGTTTCTGAGTCTTCAAAAACGCTTCAATCTGTTCTTTTTTGTCACCCATCAACTCTAGTATAGATTTTTTACCCGGCGAAAATTTTAGGGCTTTCTTATCGCGGGCAACGTACCAGTCCATTTTCTTCATGTATTCATCATCCTTGGTTCCCGTATTCATAGCCATATTATAATTGGCTTTGCGGATGTAGACCGTAGGATATTGCAGTAAATCCAGTTTGCCGCCGTTAACCAATTGCTCGAAAAAACCATTCAGCGATTCGGCTTCGCCCTGGTATTCATGCACGTTGATGAATCGACTGACAGACCCAAACAGGTTGTTCCGGTCAACATAGCGTACGGCCGAGGCTTTGACGGCTTTGACACTCCTGGCTCCGGCTTTGATTTCCACTTCATTTGTCGACAGATCCAGCCGTACGGGGACACCAGCCAGCGAATCGTTCGTTAACGAAACCCCTACCTTATTATA
This sequence comes from Spirosoma panaciterrae DSM 21099, assembly GCF_000374025.1. Lineage (GTDB taxonomy): Bacteria > Bacteroidota > Bacteroidia > Cytophagales > Spirosomataceae > Spirosoma > Spirosoma panaciterrae. The sequence continues at coordinate 23,440 of NZ_KB893174.1, forward strand.
GAATTTTACATTACCCGCCTGCCAGGTAGTATCCAGATACGGATCGCCAAGGAGTTTGCCCGGCTCTCCTTTAATGGTAAAGAGTGTGGAGTTGTTAGAAACGTTCAGATTCGTAAAATTGATACGGTCGCGCGTTGTTTGGGCCATGTATTCGGTTTGTGCCTGAGAGAACGCTGGGATCGATCCGACCAGGCAAAGGGCGAAAAGAAAAAAACGCATAGGAAAATAAATAGAATGGTTATCAAGTAATAAAGAAACAAATTATCATTGAAAATAAATAATGTAAGGCTGCCTTAATTCGCAAAATCTTCTTTGGCTCTGATGCCCAAAGGCGCTTTTATTTCTGTATTTTTGGCAGTTAACCCAATCAACAACTAGTCTTTCATGATAAAACATTTCCTGACAGGACTGCTTACAGTCAGTCTGGCCTATGGGTCTTTGGCTCAGACAACCTTCCCCCAAAATGGTGTTTACGACGAGCGACCAGGGCTGTACGCCTTCACCAACGCCACCATCGTTGTAGACCCGCAAACTACACTTCAAAACGCGACACTGCTCATCCGTAACGGGCGTATCGAAGCCGTTGGAACCAACGTTTCCGTTCCGGCCGGAACGGTCATTGCTGACCTCAAAGGCAAACGTATTTACCCAGCCCTGATCGACATCGACTCAGACTATGGTATGCCTGAGGTTACGCGTGGACCGGGTGGCGGTGGCCGTGGAGCTGGCGCTCCGCAGTACGAATCGAACAAGAAAGGACCGTATTACTGGAACCAGGCCATTCAGCCTGAAAATGAGGCTGGCATCATCTTTAAAGCGAATGCGGCCAAGGCCGACGAGTTACGTAAACTGGGCTTTGGGGCTGTGCTCGTTCACCCACACGATGGGATTGCCCGGGGTACGGGTGCACTGGTAACGCTGGCCGATGATCGGGAAAATACACTGGTATTGAAACCGAATGCAACCGCCCATTTTTCGTTCAGCAAAGGAACGTCTACCCAGCAATATCCCAACTCCATGATGGGGGTGGTAGCTTTGCTGCGGCAGGCTATGTATGATGCCGACTGGTATAAGCGGGCAGGCAGCAAAGAACAGGCTAATATGTCGCTCGACGCTCTGAACCGGATTCGCAGCCTGCCAACCATTTTTGAGGCCAATGACAAACTGGGTATCATGCGGGCCGATAAGATCGGGGATGAGTTTGGGGTTCAGTATATTGTGCGTAGTACGGGCGATGAATACCAGATGATCGATGAGGTCAGGAAAACGGGGGCTTCGCTGATTGTGCCCCTGAACTTTCCACAACCGTATGATGTCGAAGACCCCTGGGATGCCGATAATGTGTCGCTGGCCGAGCTTAAACATTGGGAAATGGCCCCTTCAAATGCGGGCCGATTGGCCGCTGCCAATATTCCGTTTGCCTTCACGACCGCCGGCTTACGCAACAAGACTGATTTCTGGCCGAATTTGCGAAAAGCCATTGAAAATGGCCTGCCAGAGCAAAAAGCCCTCGAAGCGCTGACCACCATTCCAGCCAAACTGATCCACGCTGAAGATATGCTCGGTTCCTTGCAGAAAGGACGGGTGGCTAATTTTATTATCACATCCGGCAATCTGTTCAGTGCTGATAACGTGATCTATGAAAGCTGGACACAGGGCAAACAGTACATCGTAACGACCAAAGCTCCGGTTGATCTGCGGGGTAGCTGGGCACTGACAATCGGCGATCGGAGCAACCTGAAACTGAACATTACCGGAAAAACACCGGATAAACTGGACTACCAGATCGTTGCTGATACGGCCCGGATTACCCCTAAAGTAGCGGCAAGTGGGGAGTTGATTTCGATGCAGGTTCAACTGAACCGTCGGCAGCCGGGAACGACTCGCCTGACCGGTTACCGGACGTCTCCTACGGAGTTCAAAGGTGATGGGGAAATGCCGAATGGACAAATCGTTCAATGGTCGGCCGTTCGGACGGGAGATGCCCCGGCTTCGACCACGGCCACCTCAACTACGGCCACTAGCAGTACATCGGCCATGGCGTCGACTACGGCTACAACGCCTGCCAGTAGCACGGCCACATTGCTTTATCCGTTTGTCGGTATGGGTAATGCACAGAAGCCCAAAGCTGAATCTGTACTCATCCGGAACGCCACCGTCTGGACGAACGAAAAGGATGGTGTCTTGAGCGGTGCCGATGTGCTGGTTACGGATGGGAAAATTTCGAAAGTAGGGAAGGGGCTAACGGCTCCGGCGGGTGTAAAGGAAGTGGATGGAACGGGTAAGCACCTGACCAACGGCATTATCGACGAACACTCACACATCGCGCTGTTGTCCATCAACGAAGGCGGGCAGTCAAGTTCAGCCGAAGTACGGATGTCGGATGTCATCAATCCCGAAGACATTAATATCTATCGGCAACTGGCCGGTGGGGTAACCGCGTCTCAACTGCTTCATGGTTCGGCCAACTCCATCGGAGGGCAATCAGCCCTGGTGAAACTGAAATGGGGTGAATCGCCCGAGGGTATGCTGATCAAAGGGGCAGATGGCTTTATCAAGTTTGCACTCGGTGAAAACGTGAAGCAGTCCAACTACCCGAACCCGAACGTACTGACCCGATTCCCCCAATCGCGGATGGGCGTTGAGCAGGTGTACATGGATCATTTCACCCGCGCGAAAGAATACGCGAAAGGCTGGGAGGTTTACAATAAACTATCTGCCAAAGAAAAAGCAACGGCAATGCCTCCCCGTCGGGATATTGAACTCGATGCCCTGGCTGAAATTCTGGCTGCCAAACGGTTTATTACCTGCCACTCCTACGTGCAGTCGGAAATCAATATGCTGCTCAAAGTAGCGGATTCGCTGGGCTTTAAAGTCAACACGTTCACGCACATTCTGGAAGGCTATAAGCTGGCCGATAAAATGGCGAAACACGGTGTCGGGGGCTCGTCGTTTGCCGACTGGTGGGCCTATAAAATGGAAGTACACGATGCCATTCCGTACAATGCTGCGCTGATGCACCGTCAGGGGGTGGTTGTGTCCATCAACTCCGACGACGCCGAAATGGCCCGCCGATTGAATCAGGAAGCGGCTAAAACGGTTGAGTATGGTGGCGTAAGTGAAGAAGATGCCTGGAAAATGGTAACCCTTAACCCCGCGAAACTCCTGCACCTGGATACCCGCCTGGGTAGTATCCGGCCTGGTAAAGATGCCGACCTGGTATTGTGGAATGCGCACCCGCTTTCCATTTATGCCCGTCCCGAAATCACCATGATCGAAGGCGCTACGTACTTCAGCCTTAAAGATGAAGACGCCAAACGCGATGCCTTGCATGCAGAACGTTCGCGGATCATCCAGAAAATGCTGGCAGCGAAAGCGAGTGGCGCGTCGACGGTCCGTCCAACGTTCCGTCGGGCACGTATGTGGCATTGTGAAGACATTGAAGGGGTGATGGCCGAAGGGGAAGAAGAAAAAGCAGAGAGTAAATAATCGAACGATGAAAAAAACACTGTCAATACTATTTTCACTGGCTGCGCTTACGAGCTTTGGTCAGAATCCGGCTCCGGCCAAACCCCAGACGAAAGCCATTGCTTTGATGGGTGGGGTTGTACACATTGGTAATGGCCAGGTGATTCCTAATGGTGTAGTCCTGTTCGATAAGGGCGTCATTACCAACGTGGTCGATGGAACAACCGTTCGGCTGAATCTGAATGACGTAGAGGTTATCGATGTATCGGGTAAGCACGTGTATCCCGGCTTTATTTCACCCGTTTCCACGGTTGGCTTGCAGGAAACCGGAGCCGTTCGGGCTACCGTCGATAAGCAGGAGGTCGGCAATCTGAATCCACACATCCGCGCCTTGATCGCGTACAATACGGATTCGGAAATTATTCCGACCATTCGAAATAATGGGGTTCTGTTTTCGCAGGCTACCCCGCAGGGAGGGACGATTTCGGGGAGTTCAAGCGTCATGATGTCGGATGGCTGGAACTGGGAGGATGCTGTTCTGAAAAAAGACGATGGGCTCTGGCTGAACTGGCCCGCTTATTTTTCGCGTGATTTCAATCTGGAAGACTTTTCGACCATTGTTCGAAAAAACGAGCGCCGGGAAGCGGCTATTGCTGCTCTGCAGGCCACTTTTGCCGATGCACGTGCGTATGCGGCCCTGACCAATCCGACCCCGATGAATTTGAAACTGGAAGCGATGAAGGGGTTGTTTTCTGGAAAACAGAATCTGTACATCCGGGCCAATAATGGCAAAGACATCATCGAGTCGGTGCGCTTTGCCAAAGGAGCTGGCGTGCAGAAAGTAGTGATTGTAGGTGGCGAAGATGCCCATCGGGCTATCACCTTCCTGAAAGAGAACAATGTGCCGGTTATCCTCAGCGAAATGCATCGGTTACCTGCTCGGGAGGACGAAGATGTGGATTTGCCGTATCGGCTGCCGGGCCTTCTGCAAAAGGCGGGTATTCTGGTTGGGCTAAGCTATGCAGATGAGTGGTGGCGCACCCGTAATTTGCCCTTCCAGGCTGGAACAGCCTCGGGTTTTGGGGTGGCTGACCGCGAAGAAGCGCTCAAACTGGTTACGTCAAATACGGCTAAAATTCTGGGAATCGATAACCTGGTCGGTACGCTGGAAAAGGGCAAACAGGCGACACTTTTTGTATCGGCTGGGGATGCCCTCGATATGCGGACCAACGTAATCGAAAAGGTATTTATTCAGGGGCGGAAAGTAGATCTGGATGATCGCCATAAGCGCCTATACCGAACCTATAAGGATAAATACGAGCAGAAGTGATTTGCGGAGGAGATTCCGCATCAGACGATAGGGTACGGTGGGGTAGGTTTTTAAACCTACCCCATTTTTTGTTGCCCTGGAGAACGGCACCGATGGGACCTGATGAGTTGTGGGGCGCTTAATTCGCCGGAGACGGTTGGTAATTCATCAACTGTTCGAATAAGATTCGAAACCAGACGGTAAAGTTGGAAGGGTGGTGGGCTATTTCTTCGGCCAGTTCGGCCGAACTAACCCAGCGATAAGCCGCTACTTCCTGCGGATTAAAGGGAATTGGGCCATCATATAGCCCGGTGAATACATGGTCGATCTCATTTTCGATCAGGCCACCTCCCACATCCGCCTGGTAGTGGAACGTAAAAACGGGTTGCAGGGTGGTTTGAAACCCCATTTCTTCCTCCAGCCGCCGTGTGGCATCCCCAAGGGTATCGGAGGGCTGCAACGGGTGGCCACAGCAGCTATTAGACCATAAACCTCCCGAATGGTATTTTTCAAGTGCCCGTTGCTGTAATAGAAAATCGCCCTGCTGATTAAAAATCTGGACTGAGAAAGCGCGATGAAGCCATCCTTCTGCATGAGCCTGCCATTTTTCGGCGGTATTCAGTACCTGATCGTGCTTGTCAACGACTAGAACCATATTTACTTGTTTCGATTTGGTTGTATAGTCCATTTGTTAAAGAATATTGTTTTAAGAAAACGTGAATGGTACCGAGTCTACGCATCCATAACGTAGAAAACGGGTTTCAAGCGTTTGACTCGTCGAAAATGATTGATGTCAGGAACGTCATCAGGCGGGCAGGATTGTTGCCTAATTTAAGTGCCTGATTCGTATCATCCAACCCGTTTCTAGCGCTTTGTGAATCAGAACCCTTTTAGAAAGGCCTGAGTATTCGCTTATTATTGGATAAAGGTGGTTTCATTCAATCTGATCTGCTTACATCATGGAGGACCATCCATTTTTTTCTGGATAACTATAGATACCAAAGGCCGCTCGGACTATCCTGTCCATCACCTGTCTACGTTTTCGCCGGGCTGGCTGGTGGCCCAAATTAGGTGCTGGCAACATAAAAACAAGTTCGTGGTTGACGTTATTTAGTATAATTCGTAGAAATTTTAAAAAATAATCGCACTTAAACCAAGGGTTACCCCGGCCTAAAATACTCTTATAGATAAACCCCTCTGATCGACTTCTGCATGAATCGCCAGCCTTTTAGCGAACGTACCAATTTGCCCGAACAGCCCGGCTGGACGTCATCCGATGCCTCAGAGTCGGATGCGTCGGTGCCTGTTTATATCGATTCGGAACGATTCATCCGACAGATGTTTGAGCAGGACCCACGGAAAGGCTACGAGCTGCTCTTCAAGCGGTATTATCAGCCCCTATGCAACCACGCCATTCGGTTTGTGTACTCCCGCGATCTGGCCGAGGATTTAGTGATCGAGCTATTCAGTCAGTTCTGGCAAAAGCAACTACACAAGGTAGTCACTACGTCGTATCGGGCTTATTTGTTCACCTCAGTCCGTCATGCGGCTTTTGCCCATCTGCGTAAAGAGCTTGGCCGTGAGGTCCCACTAGCTGATTTGTCGGACATCATAACCGAATCGACCCCCACGACACCCCAGCAGGAGTTGCAATTCAATGAACTTTATCTCAACATCGAAAAAATTGTTCGGGCCCTACCTCCGCAGAGTCAGAAAGTATTCATGATGAGCTGGTTCGAAGGCAAGCGAAATGCAGCCATTGCCGACGAGTTGCAGATGTCGGTCAAAACCGTTGAGGGCCATATGACCAAAGTATTGGCCATTTTACGAAAATCGCTTCAGGATTACGGCCTGATAACGCTGTTGTTCGGATTCGGTAACTGGTCGTTTGAACAGGTACTAAAACAGGTGGGTGGCATCCCGCTGGGCGCCCTCTTCCTTAACTTTTAACCCTGCTCGACCTATGAAACCGACACTATCCCAACAAATCATCTGGAATTTTTTTGAAGGCAAAACCACCCCAATGCAGAACACGCTGATTCAGGAGTGGCTTGCTGACCCCGACAGCCAGGAGCTTTATTTCCAATGGCTCGAAGAGTGGGAGCGCAACAATCCACAGTTTACGCCCAACGTAGAACTGGCCTACGCTCGTTCGCTCCATCTTGTGCAGGGAAGCGAACCGCCGATCGACCATACGCCTTCACTTGCCGAACCTGTTGTCCGCTCGTTTAGTAGCCGGTTTCAGTTTGTTCAATGGGTCGCTGCCGCCTGCGTTGTGCTGGTGGCGGGGGCCTATCTGCTACGTAACGAATGGTATTACAAACGCTACGAAACGGGGTACGGTGAGGTCAGAACCATTCGCCTACCCGACAATAGCCGCGTGAGCCTGAATGCGCATTCGGTTCTGACAGTGCCTCGTTTCGGATTCGGTAGCGGACAACGCGAAGTTCAGTTAACGGGCGAAGCCGAATTTGCCATCCAGCATATGCCTGATCATCAGCGGTTCATCGTTCGTACACCCGACCAGCTCGAAGTGCAGGTGCTGGGTACTGAGTTTATTGTTTACAGCCGGGAACGGGGCTCGAAAGTGGTTCTGAGTCAGGGGAAAGTGCAGCTACGTCAGCTAAAAGACCTGACCGCGAAGCCCGTCATTATGTTGCCCGGCGATATTGCTACGCTGAGTCAGGAGGGCCATTTTTCGCTACGTCATCAGCAGCAACTACCTACCCATCAGGCCTGGAAGCATCGCCGGTTTATGTTCGAAAACACATCGGTAGCCGAAATAGCCTACCAGATCAGCGAGTACTTTGGCGTGAACGTAGTGGTTTCTGACCCGGCCTTATCCCGACGAACGATAGGCGGTACGTTTCAGGCCGATTCGCCGATGAGTGTGCTACAGATACTGGCCGATATTTTGAATGTACAGATTTCCCAAACCAAAAAGCCCGATCAAACTGTGGACCGGGATTCGGTCCCAACCTATGTGTTAACCCCCATATCCAAGTCAATCCCTTAACTTCCTTTTTCTTATGACCCAATTCATACGAATTCTCGTAACCATAGCGGGAATAACGGGGTATCTATTGAATATTCCGCCCCTAAAAGCCCAGCTATTAGCACAAAATCGCATCAAAAACGCCGAAAAGCCCGGTTCGTATTCAGCTCCAGGTATGCTTACGCTACGGGATGCCCTGATGCAGGTAAAAAAACAGTTTAACATCGATCTTCTTTTCGAAGAAAAAATACTGGAAGGAATCTCGGTATCATCTGGCCAGATTCAGTCGGGCAAATCGCTGGAGCGCAACCTGTCGAATCTGCTGCAACCCGTTGGGCTTCGTTTTAAGAAAGTCAATAAGGCTACGTATGTAATCCTGACCATTCGCACCGAGTCGAAACTGAATGAGAAAGACCCTGTGGAAACGCTGAGTTCAACCCTGCCAACCCAACCCTCCACCATCAATTTCGTACAATCGCTACCCGCACAGATGCCCGGCACAGCGCAGGTGGCAGACCGCACTATAAGCGGGGTGGTTACAGGCGAGTCGGGCGAGGTGCTACCCGGTGTAAGTGTGGTCATCAAAAGTACAACACGCGGCACAACCACCGACGCCGACGGGCGTTATCGGCTCAATGTCCCGGACGGAAATACTACGCTGGTATTTTCCTTTGTTGGCTACCAGAATAAAGAAGTGATCGTTGGCAACCGATCATCAATCGATATGCAGTTGCTGCCCGATCAGAAAACGCTGAACGAAGTGGTCGTTGTGGGGTATGGCACCCAAAAGCGCGAACAGATTACGAGTGCCATTGCCAGCGTCAAAGCCGAAGATTTCGTAAAAGGCCCCGTCCAGGATGCCGCCCAGTTGATCCGTGGTAAAGTGGCGGGACTAAGCGTAATCACACCCGACGGTAACCCCACCTCAACGGCCCAGATCTCGCTGCGTGGCAACGCAACCATCAACGCCAGTTCGGCCCCGCTGATTCTGATCGATGGCGTACCGGGCACGTTGAATACCGTGGCCCCTGAAGATATTGAATCTATCGACGTATTGAAGGACGGATCGGCGGCCGCAATCTACGGAACCCGTGGTACCAACGGGGTTATTCTGATCACGACCCGAAAAGTGAAAGGCGAAACACCCCCATCCATCGAAATCAATTCGTACGTAACTACTCAGCGTATGACCCGCCAGCTAGATTTTATGAATGCCGACCAGTATCGGCAGTTGGTGGCGCAGAAAAAACCGGGGGCTATCGACTACGGTAACAATACCAACTGGCTCGATCAGGTCACGCAAAAACCCCTCTCGCAGGTGCATAACATCAGTTTGCGGGGCGGTTCCCGAACCACCAACTACATTATGAGTCTGGAGTATCGGGGCCTGAACGGGATCATGAAGAAGTCAGACAACATGACCCTGTTTCCACGGCTTGAGGTCAACCACAGTATGTTCAACGGCATTCTGAAAATCAACGCGAACCTGAGTGGCTATCAGCAGAAGTATTTTTCGATCGACGGGGGGACGTATTCAGGCTTTGTTTACCGGAATGCCCTGACCTTTAACCCCACAGAAGCCATAAAAGACGCCAATGGGAACTGGACCGAACGGACCGACAAAACCGATTACATGAACCCGCTGGCCCTCATCGAAGAGTCGCGGGGCGAAAACCGGAACAACAACTTCCGAACCTATGGCACCATTTCGCTGGCCCCAATTGACGGACTGGAAATCAAAGCGCTGTTTGCCCGCGATATGTTCAATAGCACTCGTGGGTATTACGAAACCAAACGCCATTACTCAACGGCCCGGAGCGGCCGTAACGGATTTGCCTCGCGCGGTACCACCCGCACACAGGACGATTTGTTTGAGTTGACCGCCAATTACAACAAGACCCTGAAAGACCACAATATCACTTTGCTGGCTGGACATACCTGGCGCCGGTACAATGCCGAAGAGTACTGGATGCAGAACTGGGATTTCCCGACCGACAATTTCTCGTATAACAACATCGGAGCCGGACTGGCTCTCAAACGGGGTCAGGCCCCTGAAAGCTCGTTTCAGGAAGAGAATAAACTGATCAGTTATTTCTTTCGGGTCAACTACAGCTTCATGAACAAATACCTGCTCATGGCCAGTATTCGGCACGAGGGATCGTCACGATTTGGAGCCAATCACAAGTGGGGTAGCTTTCCGGCCTTTTCGGTGGGCTGGAATTTGCAGCGCGAATCGTTTCTGCAAAACATCAGAGCCCTATCGAACCTCAAACTACGGGCGGGTTATGGCGTAACCGGCACCGAACCCGGCAGCTCGTATCTGTCGCCAAACAAAATCAATTTCAACACCTATGTGCTGGTAAACGGGCAATGGATTCAGGCGATCAACCCATCGAACAACGCCAACCCGGACCTGCGCTGGGAACGTAAAGAAGAAATTAACCTGGGGGTCGACTATGGGTTTCTGAACGACCGGATTTCGGGTTCGATAGACCTCTACCAACGCACCACCCGCGATCTGATTGCTAATTTTCCGGTTCCTACCCCCCCTTACCTCTACAACACCATCACGGCCAATGCCGCTTCGATGCAGAACAAAGGTCTGGAGGTTCAGGTGAATATCGTTCCGATCCAGAAACCGTCGTTCCAATGGTCAACGTCAGTCAATTTCTCGACCAACGCCAACAAAATCCTTTCGTTATCGAATGACCGATTTGCACTCGCCAGCGGCTACTTCGACACGGGCAATACCGGCGAACCGATTCAGCAGACTACGCACCGCGTGCAGGTTGGACAACCCATTGGTAATTTCTGGGGCTTCAAAACCATCGACATCGACGAAGCAGGGCGCTGGATTATCGAAGGTAAAGACGGTAAGCCCAAACCCATTGCGCAGCAGCAGGCCGACGACAAACAGATTATTGGCAACGGCCTGCCGAAGCGGTATCTGAACTGGAATAACACCCTTACGTATAAAAACTTCGATCTGAACGTAACGATGCGGGGCGCGTTTGGCTTCCAGATTCTGAACATGACCGAAATGTTCTGGAGTGCACCCGTTATGCTGACCCGTGGCAACCTGCGTACCAATGCCTACGACCCAATTTACGGCAAACGCCCACTGGCCGACGATCAGTCCCTGAACTACGTGAGTTATTACCTCGAAAATGGTAATTACTGGAAAATCGACAACGTAACGCTGGGCTATAAGCTGAATCTGAAAAGCAAGTACATAAAGCGCGGACGAGTTTATCTGTCGACGGCCAATTTATATACCCTCACTGGCTATAAAGGGATTGACCCCGAGGTAAGCATTGGCGGACTGGCTCCGGGCATCGACGATAAAAACCGCTATCCGGCTACAACCAGTTACACCGCAGGAGCCATGTTCACGTTCTAACGAACAAACCAGAATACGACCTATTTCCACGTATTTCCTAACATCCGAACTTATGACATCCCTTAAATCATACCTCTTCACGATTACACTTCTGGGGCTTACCATGAGCGCCTGTAATAATGATCTCGAAGAAAAAATCTATTCTGAAGTAACGGAGGAATCGTATGCCTATACCGATGCCTACAAAGCCATCAGCATTGTTTATGCCAACATGCGTGGGCTTATTTCGCACACAAATTACTACATGGCGCAGGAGTCGACTGCCGATGGCATTGTGATGCCCGCCAACGCGTCGGGCTGGGACGATGGCGGTATTTACAAGCGCATGCACCTGCATACCTGGAACTCCGAAAATCCGCAGATGAGCAGCATGTGGAATAGTTTTTTTGCCGGGGTTATTAACGCGAATCGGATCATTGACCAGCTCAACAGCAACAAAATCACGATACCAACGGGCGTTACCAAAGAAGGGCTTGTGTCGGAAGTGCGGGTAGCCCGAGCCTTCTTCTATTGGCTCCTGTGCGATAATTTTGGTGATGTACCCCTCATTGCCGACCGCTCCGACGAGTTGAAAGGCAAAACGGCCCGTAAAGACATTTACCTGTTCATCGTAAAAGAACTGACTGAGGCCATCCCGAATCTGAGCGAAGAGCGTAGCCAGTTGACCTACGGCCGTTTCAACAAATGGGCGGCCAAAACCCTGCTGGCCAACGTGTATCTGAACGCCGAAGTATACACGGGTGAAGCCAAATGGCAGGAATGCCTGACCCAATGCCAGGAAATCATTGCCTCCGGAAAGTATCAGCTCGAATCGTCGCTCAAAGCCCCGTTTGTTACCAGCAATCAGAACTCACCGGAAATCGTTTTTGCCATTCCATTCGATGAAAACCTGGCGGGTGGCTTCAACGTAGAGATGTTCTCGTGGCATGCCTCACTGAAAAACAAGTTCAATATGCTCGATACGCCCTGGGGCGCTGGTTCGGCCAAAGGCATTCCGCAATTTATCAATACCTACGACCCCGCCGACGGACGACTGGCCGCTACCTGGATGATGGGCCCGCAGTTTGCTGCCGATGGCGTAACGACCCTGAAAGGCTCTTACGATCAGGCAGGTAAAGACATTATATTGACCAAGGAAATTCCTGACGGGCTGTATACAGGCGAAGCTGAAGGATATCGCATGAACAAATTTGAGGTAAAAAATGGCGCACTGGCCAGCCTCAGCACCGACTTCCCATTCTTCCGGTATTCGCAGGTGTTGATGATGCAGGCGGAGTGCCTGCTTCGGACGGGCAAAGCTGCCGATGCCGCTGCGATTGTCAGCCAGATTCGTACCCGCGCGTTCGTATCGGCTCCAGCCAAAGCCACCGTTTCGGGTGCCGATCTGGAGAAAAACAGCAGCTACCAATACGGCTACGTCGAGAACTACAAAGTGGTTGATGCTGGCGATCAGGCTGCCGTTAAATACGGGCGTATGCTCGATGAACTGGGATGGGAATTTGCCTGGGAAGGCTTCCGGCGTCGCGATATGATTCGTTTCGGCATTTATACCACCAAAAGCTGGCTGTCGCACAAGCCGAATGGGGCGCATCGGGCAGTTTTTCCACTTCCGCAGATTGCAATCAACTCTAACCCCAAACTGGAACAAAATCCCGCTTATAAATAGATTTCTTTACGTAAATAGAACGCAGATTTTTATGATCGTTATGATAGATTAAGATCATAGTAATCATAAAAATCTGCGTTCTATCAATAGCTCCCGTATGATACGCCTGATTACCAGTGTATTTCTCCTGCTTACTGGCCTCGTTACGTTCGCGCAATCGGTGCAGAAAGAAGTGATGCAGCAAATATTTGACGAGGTAAAAACGCCCTACAAATACGGCATCGTACTGCCCCAGCCCGACCAGGGACGCCTGGTCGATAGTCCCACCATTTTCCGGCAGAATACGAGCTGGTACATGACCTATATTATTTTCGATGGAAAAGGCTACGAAACCTGGCTTGCCCAAAGCAATGATCTCCTGCACTGGACTACCCTGGGCAAACTCATGTCCTTTACCAGCAATACGTGGGATGCGACGCAGAAAGCGGGCTACGTAGCACTGGTCGATACTGACTGGGGCAGCACCTACGAGGCTGAAAAATATCAGAACACGTATTGGCTGTCGTACCTGGGCGGTTCTGAAAAAGGCTACGAAGCCGGGCGGCTGGGCATTGGCATGGCAATGGCCGACGATCTGACCAAGCCTAACGAGGTGCAACGGTTGCCCAGGCCTGTTTTGTCGGCCGTCGATCGTGACGCCCGCTGGTACGACGACAAAACGATCTACAAAAGTTTGGTTATCCGCGATAAAGCCCAAAAAACGGGCTACCCGTTCGTGATGTATTACAACGCCAAGGGCACAAAACCCGATGAGAAAGGCAACGGGTTCGAAAACATTGCCATGGCCGTTTCGAGCGATATGAGGCATTGGAAACGCTACGGTCAGGAACCGCTGATTACCCGAAAAACCGGCATTTGTGGCGATGCACAGATCACAAAAATCGGTGACCTCTACGTTATGTTTTACTTCGGGGCGTTCTGGAAGCCGGGTGCTTTTGAACGGTTCGCCTGCTCGTATGACCTCGTGAACTGGACCGATTGGGATGGAGATGATTTAATTGCCCCATCGGAGCCGTACGACAAAACCTTCGCCCATAAGCCCTGGGTCGTGAAATGGAACGGTGTGGTATATCATTTCTACAATGCCGTTGGCGATAAAGGCCGCGTGATTGCCGTTGCTACGTCCAAAGATATGGGCAAGAGCTTAGTCGGTAACTGACAGTATTTACCACAGTCGAAATCAAACCACCCGTCGATGAAAAAACGAGTATGTTTCTGGTGTTTATTGCTGGCTATCCAGTGCGTTTGGAAACCGATCTGGGCACAGAATTTCGCACTGAACGCCGAATCCTTCAAACCCTACATAACAGCTTTCAACAAATCGGACGACGAGCTGTATAAACAGTTGATTCCGAACGAAAACACCTGGGCGTTTTTGTCGCAGAACATTCCCCTGTTCGAATGCCCGGATAAGCAGTTGGAACAAATGTATTACTTCCGCTGGTGGACGTATCGGAAGCATCTCAAACAAACGCCGGCGGGGTACATCATTACCGAGTTTTTACCCGATGTGAACTGGGCCGGAAAATACAACTCCATCAACTGCCCGGCCGGGCATCATTTTTACGAAGGCCGCTGGCTCCACGACACCACGTATCTGAAACAATACGCCCGATTCTGGTTTCGGGGCGGGGCCAGTCCGCGTTCGTATAGTTCGTGGGCCGCCGATGCCATCAGTGCGTTTGCCAGGGTCCATCCCGATACTACGTTCCTGACCGATCTGCTTCCTGATTTACGCAATGATTTCCACGAATGGGAAAAGATGCGGCTCGACTCAACCGGTTTATTCTGGCAAACCGACAACCGCGATGGCATGGAAATTTCCATAGCGGGCCTGATCGGGCAGAAAAATCAGGGGTATCGGGCCACCATCAACAGTTACATGTATGGCAATGCAAAGGCAATAGCGACCATTGCGCAGATGGCCAATAATCAGGCGGTTGTGGCTGAATACACCCAAAGGGCGGCTGTGATCCGCAGGCAGATTCTGACTAAACTCTGGGACGACAAAGCTAAGTTTTTCAAGGTGATCCCGCGAGGCACCGGCACGTTGACCCGCGCTGATGTGCGTGAACTGCACGGCTTTACACCCTGGTATTTTTCAATTCCCGACGAAAAACAGGCCATTGCCTGGGCGCAGCTTACCGATGAACAGGGTTTCTGGGCGCCTTACGGTCCCACTACAGCCGAGCAACGGCATCCTGGCTTTCGGGTAGCTTACGAAGGGCACGAATGCCAGTGGAATGGCCCAAGCTGGCCTTTCTCAACCGCCATTACCCTAACCTCGCTGGCCAATCTGCTCAACGACTACAAGCAGAACATAATGACCAAACGTGACTACTGGAACTTACTGACAACCTACAGCCGTTCGCAGCAACGCATTCTGCCAGATGGCGAGCGTGTTCCCTGGATCGACGAAAACCTGAACCCCTATACGGGCGACTGGATTTCCCGAACGCGCCTGTCGACCATGGAAAATGGAAGCTGGTCGACCAAAAAAGGGGGTCGGGAACGGGGTAAAGATTATAACCATTCGTCGTTCTGTGATCACATTATTTCGGGGCTGGTCGGCATTCGCCCGCAGCACGGCCATCAACTGGTTATCAACCCCCTTCTCCCCGACAATACATGGGATTATTTCTGTCTGGACAACGTCGCCTATCACGGCAAAACCATTACGGTTCTGTACGATAAAACCGGGAAGAAGTACGGAAAAGGCAGTGGCTTACGCGTTTTTGTGAATGGAGTAGAAAAAGCTTTCGCGCCCGCTTTACAACGAGTGTCTTTTTCGATTTAATCAATCAGCAATCAACCTACTTAGTACGTCTGCATGAAAATTAGACTTGCGTTTCACCTGCTTTTATCCAGTATCGCTTTAACGGTGATGGGGCAGGTAAACACCCGTAAAATGCAACCCGTTGCTTATACAGGCAGCCGGGCTCCTTTGCGTCAGAACCCCTACATTGAACTTCCCCTGGGTGCTATCAAACCGCAGGGCTGGCTCAAAGAAATGCTGATACGTCAGAAAAACGGCGCTACGGGAAAGCTCGATGAATTGTATCCACTGGTGATGAATCAACGGAATGGCTGGCTAGGTGGCGATGGCGACCAATGGGAACGCGGCCCATACTGGATTGATGGGCTATTGCCATTGGCGTATATTCTGGACGATCAGGCCTTGATTGCTAAAACCAAACCCTGGGTCGAATGGGCGTTGAACAGTCAGCAACCCGACGGGTATTTCGGTCCGTCGAAAGATTACGGGCCAGAACGTGGTATTCAACGCGACAACAGCCGCGACTGGTGGCCTAAAATGGTGATGCTGAAAATATTGAAGCAGTACTATTCGGCTACGGGCGATCAGCGGGTCATTGCGTTGATGACCAATTATTTCAAATACCAACTCAAGGAATTGCCGAAAAAACCGCTCGATCACTGGACATTCTGGGCTCGCTATCGGGGTGGCGACAATCTGGCGGTGATTTACTGGCTTTATAACATTACGGGCGACAAATTCCTGCTCGATCTGGGCGATCTGGTGCATAAGCAGACCTTCGACTATACCGATGGATTTCTGAATACGGATATGCTCAGCAAGCCAGGTAGCATTCACTGCGTGAATCTGGCGCAGGGGATTAAGGAGCCGATTGTTTATTTCCAGCATCATCCCAACAAAAAATACCTCGACGCCACCAAAAAAGGCTTTGCCGACATTCGAAAATACAACGGTATGGCGCATGGGCTGTACGGTGGCGACGAAGCCTTGCATGGCAACAACCCAACGCAAGGATCCGAACTGTGTTCGGCGGTTGAAATGATGTTTTCCCTGGAAAGTATTCTCGAAATTACGGGCGACGTTGCCTATGCCGATCAGCTCGAAAAAGTGGCGTTTAATGCATTGCCCACGCAGGCATCCGACGATTACATGACCCGCCAGTATTTCCAGCAGGCCAATCAGGTGATGGCAACCCGGCATATTCGCAACTTCGATGTAAATCACGGCGGCACCGACCTTTGCTTTGGACTGCTGTCGGGCTATCCCTGCTGTACATCGAATATGCACCAGGGCTGGCCCAAATTCGTCCAAAACCTTTTCTACGCTACGGCCGACAAAGGCATTGCCGCTTTGGTGTATTCGCCCAGCGAAGTGACGATGACGGTTGGCAACAATACAACCGTTTCGGTAAAAGAAGAGACGGTTTATCCATTCGAAGAAACCATAAAGTTCACCATCAACCTCGACAAGAGTGGTAAATCCGCTACGTTCCCGTTTCATCTTCGCGTACCGGCATGGTGTAAAAAAGGAACGGTAAAAGTAAATGGAAAGGTAGTGAAAGAGTCGGAAGGGAATCAACTGGTGAAAGTTGACCGTGAATGGAAATCGGGCGACGTCGTGGAGCTGGAACTACCGATGCATATTTTCAAAAATACCTGGTATGAAAACTCGATGTCAGTTGAACGCGGCCCCATCACGTATGCGCTGAAAATTGGCGACGAAGTGAAGACTGTGAAAAATGACAAAGACCCCATTGAATACGGTGCAACATACAACGAACTTCGGCCAACAACGCCCTGGAATTATGCACTGGTTCAGGTGCCGGAAAACAAACTGGCAGATCAGTATACGGTCAAAAAAGTAAAGCCAGTTTCTGACTATCCGTGGAACCCGGAAAATGCGCCATTGCAGATCAAAACCAAAGGTCGCCGGATTCCGTCGTGGAGTATTTACAACGAAATGGCGGGCCCTATACCATACAGTCTGACCTATCAATTGGAGACGGCTAAAGACCTGGAAGACATTACGTTGATTCCATACGGCTGTACGAATCTGCGCATTTCACAATTTCCGGTGGTTCGAAAATAAGTGGTAAACCAGAAACCAGATCAGAATGATTAACCAGGACTTGAAAGACCTTAACTAATCTTAATGATCTGTATTACAAAGCGATAACTGAAATGAAAATGTTAAACAAAGTTACCTGTACTTTAGCCGTACTCGCTTTCGCTCCAGTATCAGCAAAAGCGCAATTGATGGTTCAGCGATTTGAGCCGGTTGGTTTTTCGCAGGTTACGATTACCGACAATTTCTGGAAACCCAAATTGGATAAAGTGGCTACGGCTACGCTTCAGGCCTGTATTGTGCAGACCGAGCAGAAAACCGGACGTATCCGCAATTTCGAGAAAGTGGCCCGCAAACAGGGTGAAAAACACGAGGGCATCTACTATGACGACAGCGACGTATACAAAGCCATTGAAGCGATGGCCTACTCGCTCAAAAACCATCCCGATGCTGCTGTTCAGCAGAAAGCCGACGAATGGATCGACAAGATTGCAGCCGCTCAGCAACCGGATGGCTACCTCAATACGTATTACACGCTGACGGGCCTCGACAAACGCTGGACGGATATGGAACGGCACGAAGATTACTGTGCAGGCCACCTGATCGAAGCCGCCGTTGCCTATTACAACACCACAGGCAAACGGAAACTGCTGGATGTAGCCATTCGCTTCGCCGACCATATCGACGAGACGTTTCGGATCAAAAATCGGCCGTGGGTGAGCGGTCACCAGGAAATTGAACTGGCACTCATGCGTCTATATCACCTCACCAAACAGGAACGCTACCTGAAACTGGCCGACTGGTTTCTGGATCAACGCGGGCGTGGCTACGGCAAAGGAAAAATCTGGGATGAATGGAAAAATCCGAAATACTGCCAGGACGACGTACCCGTTAAGCAGCAGAAGGAAATCACGGGCCATGCCGTTCGGGCGATGTACCAGTACACTGGTGCCGCCGACGTAGCATCGGTAACCAACGACCCCGGCTATATGAACGCCATGACCGCCGTTTGGGAAGACGTGGTTCACCGGAACATGTATCTGACGGGCGGCATCGGTTCATCGGGGCACAACGAAGGATTTACCGACGACTTTGACTTGCCGAACGGTTCGGCCTATTGCGAAACCTGCGCGTCGGTTGGTATGGTATTCTGGAACCAGCGCATGAACCTGCTCACTGGCGAAAGTAAATACATCGACGTATTGGAACGTAGTCTATACAACGGCGCGCTGGATGGACTGAGCCTGAGTGGAGATCGGTTCTTCTACGGAAATCCATTGTCGTCGGTGGGTAATTACGGGCGTAGCGAATGGTTTGGAACGGCCTGCTGCCCCTCCAACATTGCCCGGCTTGTAGCCTCGCTGGGCGATTATATCTATGGCCGTTCGGAGAATGGAATCTGGGTAAATCTGTTTGTGGCCAGTAACACGACGTTCAAGTTTGGCAAAACTGACGTACCGCTTCAGCTTGACACCAATTATCCGTGGGATGGCAACGTAAAAATCACGGTCAACCCGGCTAAAAAAGTAGCGTATGCCCTGCACGTCAGAATTCCCGGCTGGGCTACAAATGTGCCAGTTCCGGGCAAGCTGTATGAATTCACAAACACCAGTGATGCCAAAGCTGAGGTGCTGATAAATGGGAAACCCGCTACGTATCGTGTCGAAAAAGGCTATGCCGTTATTGACCGGACCTGGCAGAAAGGCGACGTAGTGGAGGTGAAATTGCCGATGGATGTACGGCAGGTAGCGGCACGCAGTGAAGTAAAAGCCGATCAGGACCGGATTGCTCTGCAACGCGGCCCTTTGGTTTACTGCGTCGAGGGCGTCGATAATTCGGATAAAGTCTGGAATTTACTGGTTCCGGCTCAACCTACTTTCGAAACCAAACCACATCAGGTACTTGACGAACCCGTTGTGGCCATTCAGGCTCATTTATCGGTTGTGGAAGCCGCTCCCGATGGGCTGAGCATTCAGACAAAACCCCAAACCATTACGGCTATTCCCTACTATACCTGGGCCAATCGCGGGAAAAGTACCATGCAGGTCTGGTTGCCGAGCCGGATCAGAGCGATAAAAATTTCGGAGTAATCGTAAGCCAGTTTTAGTTTAAACGTATCTGACGATCAGGTTCCCTAGCCAGTACATTACTAACGACAAGCCGAGCTGAATCCCTTACTATTGCTACATAGACTCTCGGCAATCTACCTCACAAGGTGGTGGATTGCCGAGTTCCATTTAGAATAAAAAGGGAGGGGCAAGTCTATTTTAACACACCGAATGCTCGCTATATTGTCGAGCGAATCGCCCGAGTAAGTACTTAACGAGTACGCACTTAACTAAAGGTGTCAATTGTTTGAGAGGACGTCGATTGACATGGCTAAATACCGATTCTTAAATGTCCATTTCTTAAATTTTATATGTAATTTTTATCGTTTTGAGGTGCCAAGCCTGCAGATAGGCCAACTAGATAATTTACCAAAGATATATGCAACGAAAGGCAACTGGATTGCGTATAAACGGATAGGTATAGTTTTGAGGAAAACCAACCTATAGAAAAAAAGCCCCGAACTTTTGAAGTTGGGGCTTTTTAATGTACGTGCTCGTTAGGCCAGACACAACAGGCAAATCACTTTCTTCATGATACAATCCAGTCTGGTTGACTGGATGTAATGTGCCCATATCCTATGTATATAAATAAAGCTCTTTCAAGTAGAGAAAATCGGGAGGGGCGGTTTATGCCAATTGGCAGAATAGCTGACTGGAATGTACAGCTTACTACCTAAATACGTCGAAGGCGAGAAGGCTGACGAAATAATTAATTTTTCAAGCTAAGCACCTTGGGCTTCTCCAGGCATTACCCCAATTATTGGAAGGCTTATGTATCAGTAAATTGTAAATTTTATATTTGCAATATGGTGTTATAGGTAATTATATAGTTTATTTTAATTTCAATTTGGTAACTAATAATTATTTTTATAGCTTGCCTTATAAACTCCATCCCTATCGGCAACCTATGAAACGGTCATCTGCTGCTCAGATTCAGCATAAGTTTGAACCGAACCAGATTCTTTACCTCATCGGAGATGTAAACTATAGTTCGGTTTATTTATGTGACGGAACGGTCATCCTGTCTAGTAGAACCTTGAAATGGTATCATACCAAGTGGCCACATTTTATTCGTATTCATAAGGCTACCTTGATTAATCCGCTGTATATCCAAAGTTGCAGTGTACTTTCCTGCATACTGGCGCAGATTACCATGCAAAACGGCGTCACAATGACCATCAGCCGTCGGCGTATTCATGACGTACTCGATCATTTGCAACTGCCCTATATGCGTTCTGAAATAGCGCAATGGAATGATTATGCTATACCCGAGATAAAACTTGCCTAAACCACATCTGGTACCGATCTGTGGTTTGGAACCAACTGACTGGGTTGATTTTCCGGGCCGCCGGAGTACCAGGCGCTTCAAATAGTAAGCCCAGGAGCTACCTTACTTTATTGAGAAATCAATACCTTAGAGGGGTTCAATACTGCCAGTTACGTAACTTATGGGCCTTCGTACAATTCTGCTGCTCGGAATACTGGTTGCTGCTGTAAGCATCTGTGCAGGGCAGGCACACGAGGGGATTCACTTTTCGCATTTATCGGCTGATCAGGGACTGTCTCAGAATGCTGTACTCTGTATCTGGCAGGATAAGGAAGGGTTTCTTTGGCTGGGTACCCGCGATGGGCTTAATAAGTATGATGGGTATTCGTTCACAGTCTATAAGCCAGACCCTTCAGACCCTGCGAATACGTTTTCACATAATGTGATCACCGATATTTGTGAGGATCGGGCCGGGCGGATGTGGGTGTCTACGTTAGGAGGTGGATTACATCTGTTCGATCGGCGGACTGGTAAGGCAACGGCCTACCGTATTATCAACCCGGAACGCATTTCCCTGCGGAATGTGATGTATGCTATCGAAGAGGACCACGAGGGAATGTTGTGGATAGCATCGCGGGAAGGCCTGACCCGATTCGACCCAAACTCCAGAACCTTTACCTTATACGATAGTTTCAATGCAGCCAGGCCTGATGTGTACACCATACAGGAAGATAAACGGGGGCAACTATGGGTGGGGACACAGGACGGCTTATATCGGTTCGATCCAGTTTCAAAAACGTCCCAGAATGTGGCGCTGCCTGTAACCAGTGCCGATACCAATCGATCCATTTCGACACTATTGGCTGAGCCCAGCGGGACAATATGGGTGGAATCCTTTGCGGGGCAATTATACCGAATAGGGGCAGAAGGAAAGCCTGTACGTTGCTCATTACCTCAGCCCGAACAGGCACCGCAACGGGTTACTTCGCTCACGGGAGCGCTTTTGAAGGATCGGGCCGGGCAGATATGGACTGCCCCTCCTGGCCTCAACCGGCTAATTCGATTTAATCCAGCTACTCATCAATGGGTTCAGTTTCAGGCAGATCAGTTGCGGCCTGGGAGTCTGAGTAGCCATTCCATCTATGCATTATTTCAGGATCGGGAAGGGATCGTATGGGTAGGTACCAACAATGGGGTAGATAAATTAAGCCCAACGCCTGATAAATTTCGGTCTTATCAAATCATACCAAACACGAGTCATGTGCGATTGCCACAGAATAGTATTCGGGCGATTGCTCAGGATCATTCTGGGCGAATCTGGCTGGCCAATGAGTCGGATGGTTTAGTGTCTTTTCAGCCATCGACGGGTCTGTACCGTGTTTACCCGGCCAATCCAGCGGTTGCCAATCAATTGTACAGCCAAACCGTCAATGCCCTCTGGTGCGACCATACTGGACGTGTATGGATAGGAGCAGGTTCGTATCTTCACCTTTACGACCCAAAGACCGATCGTTTTGTGCGGTACCCCTGTGCCATTAGTGTCAGGAGCATTCGGGAGGGAGTAGGTGGTGAACTCTGGATTGCCGGAACCGGATTGGCTCGTTTTGATACACAGACACATCGGTTTACCTACTATCATCATGATCCCAAAAATCCGGCCAGTTTGGGCGATGAGGGATTGATTTTGGCGTTACCTACTCAGGATGGAACAGTCTGGGCTGCCTCGACCCGGCGGGGAATCAGTCGGCTGACGATCAAAACAGGCCGTTTTGAGCAGTATCAACCCGATTATCGACGGTCTACCAATTCCCTGAATGATAAGGATATACGCTGTATCTATCAGGACCGGAGCAGCCGTATCTGGATAGGGACCAACCAGGGTGGGCTAAATCTGTACAACCCTGTCACCAACACCTTCAGGGCATTTACGACGCATGATGGATTGCCAGGTAATCATATTGCAGGTATTCTCGATGATGAAGCGGGTAATTTGTGGTTAGCGACGAATCAGGGCATCTGTCGTTTCAATCCACAGACCGGGCTTTGTCAGAACTATGACAAAAGCGATGGCCTGCAGGGGAATGAATTTTTCGAAGCGTATGCGCAGGGTATCCATCATGAGTTACTGATGGGGGGCGCCAACGGATTCAGTATATTTTCGCCCCGCAGTGTTCAGACAAATACTCGTATACCACCCGTCTACATTACTAAAGTACAGATTGGGTCCAGAACGGAATCGCTCCCCCAACGTTCATTGGTTCTGTCGCACAACGACAACTACCTGTCGTTCGATTTTCTGGCTCTCAATTATATTCATCCTGAAAAAAATAAATACGCTTACCAACTGGTCGGTGTCGATAAGAATTGGATTTTCTGTGGTACCCGTCGATTTGTAAGTTATGCAAACCTGCCACCGGGTACGTATCAGTTTCGGGTGAAAGCCTCCAACAACGATGGGGTATGGAATCAGGCCGGAACTTCGCTGGGCATTACCATCAATCCTCCCTTTTGGCAGACAAATTGGTTTGTATTGCTGCTCTGCGGTGGGGTGGCTGGAGCGTTGTATCTGGGCTTTCGGTACCGGGTACGACAGATTAAACGCGAAGAAAGTCAAAAGACCGAGGTAAATAAAAAGATGGCCGAAATGGAAATGCAGGCATTGCGCGCTCAGATGAATCCCCATTTTATTTTTAACAGCCTGAATTCCATTAACCGATTTATCATGAAAAACGAATCGGAATCGGCATCGGCTTATCTGTCAAAATTTTCGAAGCTGATCCGGTTGATTCTAAACCGATCCACAGCTGAATTGGTTACCCTTGAGAGTGAGCTGGATACGCTTTCGTTGTATCTGGAACTGGAATCGCTCCGGTTTTCGGGGCGATTTACGTTTGCTATCCAGGTTGATCCAGCGATTGAGTCGGCTTATACCGAGATTCCCCCGATGCTCATTCAGCCCTACGTAGAAAACGCCATTTGGCATGGATTAATGCAGAAAGAAGCAGGTGGGCATATTTTGATCAGGATTCAGCAACAGGGAAAGCAGTTGGTTTGTACTGTAGAAGATAACGGGGTGGGTCGGCAGAGAGCGGCCGAGTTGAAAAGCAAGTCGGCTACCCATACCAAGTCGAGGGGTATGCAAATTACCGCCGACCGATTGAAGCTCAGTCAAACTTTGTATGGCCAGCAGCCTACGGTTACGATTCATGATCTGGTGGATGCACTGGGTGAGCCTGCCGGAACGCGTGTTGTATTGACCATTCCCCTCCTATAGCTCCTGCCTTTATAGCCATGATGATTAAAGCAGTTATTATTGATGATGAAGAGCACTGCCGGGAAACACTTTCCATGCAATTGGAAAAGTACTGCCCAGACGTAACTGTTGTGGCCACGTTTGCGTCAGCAATGGCGGGGTTACCGTATCTTCAGCAAACACCGCCCGATTTGTTGTTTCTGGATATTGAAATGCCTCTGCTAAATGGGTTTGAACTATTGGAAAAGCTACCAGCCGTGCCTTTTGCCATTATTTTCACGACTGGCTACGATATGTATGCCATAAAAGCCATTCGATTTAGTGCACTGGATTATCTGCTCAAACCCATTGATCGGGACGATTTGCAGAAAGCAGTGGGAAAATTTCAGCGAAAGTCGATCGCTCAGATGGCGCAGCAGATCGAAATATTGGTTGAAAAATTGGGCGCTAAAAAAGTTCGGCAGAAAATTGCCCTGCCAACCGCTCATGGGTTTGATGTGATACCGACCGATACTATTGTCCGTTGTGAAGCCGATGACAATTATACCCATGTTGTTTTAAAAACCGGCAAATCGTTGTTGGTCTCCCGAACGCTCAAAGAAATCGAAGAACTGTTGGCTGGAGAGGGATTTCTGCGAATTCACCAGTCGCACCTGATCAATCTGGATGAACTGCAACGCTATATACGGGGTGAAGGAGGGTATGTGGTTATGAGTGATAACTCGTCCGTTCCCGTTTCAAGGAGTCGTAAGGAAGTGCTGCTAAATCGATTCGCCTAGGGCTGTTACTACTCATTCATTCTTACCAATTACTCGCTCAATACCGCCAACCACTCAATTCGGATTGAATTGATACCCGT
Source organism: Spirosoma panaciterrae DSM 21099 (assembly GCF_000374025.1). Taxonomy (GTDB): domain Bacteria; phylum Bacteroidota; class Bacteroidia; order Cytophagales; family Spirosomataceae; genus Spirosoma; species Spirosoma panaciterrae. Next base: position 48,605 of record NZ_KB893174.1, read on the forward strand.
CCTTTCGTAGCATTAGCCATCCATGAAGCGATCGCTTTGATGGCCTGTGTCTCTAAAACCAATGGAGTAGCCTGCAACGGATACACATGTTCTGTCGTAAAGCCCTTAGAAACGGATGCAAAATCGAAATCAGGAAGCAGTTCGAGTTTACAGACCGGGGCCAGACAAACCCGATTTTATATAGGATTCAAGTAAGAAGAGTGTTGAAGGGTTTGTCTGGTTAGATAAACCCTTTTTGTCGATAAACGCTTTCCAGATTTGCTGGAGTAAACCAATGAAAGTGCATGAATAAAGGACGAAAGCCAGCGATCAACGGCAAATGGCTGGAAGAGGCACTGGAAGCCCAGGGGTATAATATCCATGCGGCTGCCAGGCTGATCGGCGTTGAAAGCCGGATATTGTACGCACACAAGGCAGGTCAGACTACAATCTCGACGGGGGTGCTCTTTGCTTTATGTTCAGCTTTACCCACCCTGTCGGAACGCTATGTGCTGACAGGACGAGGGCCTAAAGTAGTGCCTTCGGCAGAAACGGACGAAAATCTTTTGCTGGAGTCGTTTCAAATCAAGAAGTCCATCGAGCGAATTCTCAATGCGCTGACTTCGTAGTAAGCTTGGCGCATGTGCAAGTAGGGGAGGTTATATCCATACGTCAGGCCATGGTGGGAGTACTCCGTTTTTTCGTAACGAAAATGCTATAAACAGCTCAAATTCGTTAACTCAAAGGCGGAAATGGTGTTTTAGAGGAAATAACCTGAACGAATGGAAATAACGCACGATTTACTTGTTGGCTTAGGCTTTCGGTGGATACCGGGGCATCCACTGAAATACATCTACAAAGACTTTTCGGGCCAATTGGAGCCAGAAAGCGGCATTTTTTTCTTTGACGATTTTACACTTCCCATTATCCAGTTCACCGATTTACTCTACCTGTTAAAATTGATCAACTTTCCTGCGCAACCGGAGCAATTGCCCATGGTAAATCCGAATTAAATCGGAAGATGCATAGGATTTTATGTGTAAAAAATGACAAACATATGTTATTTTTGTAATAAATTCATTTAGTGAATGGTGGGAGTTAATCAGGCCGTATTTTTTAGATACGGCCTGATTTGTACTATGTATTTACCAACAGACTGTACAGTCAACACCCAACGCAGTATTCCGTTGCGGTTTATATTGTGATAGCGGACAAAGCCACCTGAACATCGACACGCAGCTTCAGTTCAGAGTCAGCATATACCCTCTGGTAAATTTCTGTACTAGCTGTATGATGATAATACATAGATGATCGATTTTTACATACTATGTGGTTCTGTATCCGGCATTGGCTTGACCAACTTTCCTTCCGACGTCCTACTCTCCGGCAAGCCGAAAAGAATTATATAGGGTTTTGGTTGTTGATCGGATGTCTGGCTACACTGTTGTTAAGTGTCGATGCGGAAGCCCAACGGGTAGTAAACCAGTTCCCTGCCCCAAATTCGCCAACACCTGTCGACGTTCAGTTTGAGTATTTTGTCGATACGACTGATCGGCTGACTGTTGACCAACTGGCCGATCCACAGCTTCATTGGCGACTTGCCCCGGGCACGGGTCTTATTCTGGGGTTCACACCGCATCCGGTTTGGTGTCGTTTCACCATGCAGCAACCGAAAAACGAGCCTTCCCGGTATGCGCTTGAGTTGACAAATTTTTATGTCGACAGCCTTACGCTTTATCAGCCCGATCAGCGTAGTGGCTGGCATATTCAGTATTCGGGCGATCTGATTCCATTGGCCCGGCGAACGCCCGCAACACGTTACCCAACGGTATATATACAGGTGCAGGGAACAAACCCCCAAACCATCTATGCACGTATTCAGTCATCGCAGCATCATAGCTATCAATGGCGCGTCTGGGATCAGGCCGCATTTAATACATTTCGATTACCCGACATTGATCGCTACATCACGTTTTCGCTGGCCATTTTGTTGGCGCTTTTTCAGACTGCCCTGTTGCTGTTTATGTATCAGTATGGGGTACTGCGCGCTTACGCCTTTTTTGCGTTGGCGGTCGTATTGAGTGTGCTGTTTGCTTCGGGCTATTCGAGTATTTTCTTCCCTTTTTCGACCTATTGGGCGCATGTCAGTCATTATGTTACGGTGGGGTTGTTATTACCGACCTTGGCATACTACGTCGTTCAGTCGTATCAGCTAACAAGGCAGATGCCCCGGCTGGTCTGGGTATATATGGGCTTTGGCGGCATAGGCATAGTCTATGCTATACTCAGTTTTTTTGTCCGTCATCCGTATATAACCTGGGCGCTTATTGCCACACTGGCGATCATGATGGGTTTTACGCTGCTCCTTCTGATCGGGTTATACTGGCGAGGAGTACGACCGGCTATCTGGAATGTGCTGGCGCTCCTGATGACATTGCCGGTATATACCTATTTTTATGGCCGGAATGCGGGCTTTTTTACCGGGTCGCTGCGGGAAGAAACCCTACGATTCCTGATGTTTATCTGTTTTGCCAGCGAACCGTTTTTTGTTGTGTTAATGCTTTGGCAGGCTACCCGCGAACGGATCCGTACGGCCGAGAGCCTGACCCATGAACAGGCACGACGCGAAACCATTCAGGAACTTGACCGACTTAAAACTGACTTTTTTACCAATGTGTCGCATGAGCTTCGTACGCCACTTACACTGCTGATCGGACCACTTCAGGCGTTGTATACGCGTTATCCTGATCATGAGCTATACGGACTTATGTATCGGAATGCTAGTCGGCTTCAAACGCTCATTAATCAATTGCTTGACCTGGCTAAACTGGATGCCCATCAGATGAAAGATTCACCGTCGTTGGGTGATCTGGTAACGGATATCCAGACCTGGGTAGCTGGATTCAGTACGCTGGCACAAGACCGATCGATACGGGTCACATTACGGCAAAATCAAACGCACTGGCCCGCTTTGTACGATGCCGATAAAATCGAAAAAGTTCTGTCAAATCTGCTGAGCAACGCCCTTAAATATACGTCGGCTGGAGGGGCCGTTACGATTGACGTTACGTATTTGCCAACGGATGTACGCATTGAGGTGTGCGACACGGGTGCAGGCATGTCGGAAGAGGTAGTTTCGAGGGTATTTGACCGATTTTATCGGGGCAATGACACCAACCGACTGGAAATGGGAACCGGGATTGGGCTTTCGCTAACCTATGAACTGGTTCGGCTGATGGGGGGCGATATCTCAGTGCATAGTCGGCCTGGTGAGGGAACAACGTTTCACGTTTCGATACCCGTTCGGGAGGCCAGGGAACAGATCCTGGCAAACGAAGGCGATCCGTCGGCAAGTCTACCGGAACTGATCGGCTATGCTGTAGAGGAACCGGGGCTGGAGACAAAAAAGCAGGAAAACAGGGAGGGTGAATTGGGTGACCCGTCAGAAAAGCCACTTCTTTTACTGGTGGAGGATAATGATGACCTGCGTATGTATCTGCGGATTATACTGGATACTACTTACGCAATAGTCGAAGCGACGGACGGTCGGCAGGCATTGGACAGGGCCATTGAGAGGTTGCCGGATGTTATTGTCACCGATCTGATGCTGCCCCGGCTTGATGGTTTGGAACTGTGTGCGGCTATACGGTCCGACCCACGTACAGATCACATACCTCTGGTGATGCTTACCGCTAAAGCGAGTGTAGCGAATCGGCTGAAAGGGTTTGAAACCGGGGCGGATGATTACCTGACCAAACCCTTTATACCCGCTGAGTTGCTGGTGCGGTTAACAAACCTCCGCCGTCGGCAGGTGGCTCAACAGCTTCATTGGCAACGAACGTTGGCGAGGGGTATGGCTGAATCGGCAGTACCGAAACCGGGAAATCCCGACTATTCAGAGCCACTTCGTTCGGACAGCTCGCGGTTTCTAAACCAGTTATACGCTATTCTGGAGCAGCACCTCGATCAGCCGGATTTTGATGTTGAGCAGTTGGCCGATGCCCTGGCTATGAGCAGCCGCACCCTCAATCGAAAACTAAAGGGAGTCCTTGGCCTCAACACACGTGAAACAATCCGTACGTATCGGCTCCGGCGTGGTAACGAGATGCTGGAACAGGGTATCCAGCCCACACAGGCTGCGTATGCAGTTGGATTTGGGAGCCTTTCTTCGTTTGGCAGGGCGTATAAAGATCAGTATGGATACGCACCATCAGCTCACAAAAACAATTAGGTGTCCGATTCCACAGAATTTATCCGCAAACGGTACTGGATCGGTTTGAATAAAAAGTGGGCGTAGGCCAAGCGGAGTCGCTTTGGGTAAGTCACTCATATGGCTTTATGATCTCAAAGAACGATAGTTCTTTGAGATTTTAGAAAGAAAAAGTTGTCGAACGGTTAATTGGGTAGAGTTTTTGTCGGGTTCGGTAGAGCCTTCTGGCCGTTCTGAGAAGAAATTTACAGCGAACTGGTTGCTAAGCCTTAGCCAGCAGTTTATGCAGCAAAGCGCGAGCGACCTGATCATTGTGCAAAGCGGTGATCTGATTTTAGCAAAAACCGATTCTCCTGTTTGTTCTAACCAGTATGTCAACCTCTACCTGTTTGATCCTGGCTTTCCGTTTCAGAACGCCCCCCTCGTCTTCCACCTCCAATCGTAAACGTACGCCATCAGCGAAATCGATTGGTCTTTTTCTGCCAGCACCGATCGGGCAGTCGCAACATGTTCTTCTGGCTATTCACATCGGATCATTATGCCAGCAATAGCCGTTCAGACCCCGCCTGCCTTCGATCCATCCCAGGTGATGTACTTAACAGGAGACGTCAATTATTGCTTTATTCACCTGAAGGGAGGGGAACAGATTTTATCCAGTCGTACCTTAAAATGGTATCACCAACGGTGGCCCCACTTCATTCGCATACACAAAGGGTATCTGGTCAACCCACAGTATGTGCATCGTTGGGTAGTAATATCGCCTGTGATTGCCTATACGATAATGAGCAATGGGGAGTCGTTATCGATTGGCCGTCGGCGGATCGCTTCCCTTTCGAATCAATTCATGAGTCCTGCTGCCCGAGTCACCTGACCCAGGCAAGCATTCAATGCGAGGGGCTGTTTACAACTTGTACATAAGGCTTACCATTGTCGATTCATTTTTATCGTAACATTTATGCATATAACCCACCACATTTTACTATCGCTCGGTTTTAAACAGTTAACAGATCAGCCTGATTATTATGTATACAAGCACATTCATGGCCGTCTGCTGCCACAAACGGGAGGTTTCCTTTTTCGGGATTTCAGCGTGCCGATCGTTCATTTTGATGATCTGGTTTTTTTACTCGATTTGATCGATCATCAGGACGAATCGAAACTGATGAAATATCCACTACATTATAATTAATGGGCCTGATCGATAGGCGATACGCTAAGCACCCCATGAGCCGCTACTTAGGTTGAGTAGAACTTTATAGCGGTACGCCAAATAGGTGCCAGATGCATGACTCTCTGGATTGAGTAAGGGCAAATTGGGCCATTTACTAATCATAATACCAAAAGGGCGCGTTTTTCGTCAGTTGTGGCCCGGTTGTTGTTTTGGTACCCACGATTGCAGATTGGTGAAAGCCATTCTGTGAGCTCTTATGGGTTAGGTTTTAAACGCTGGTGCCTTTGGTGCCAGCGTTTTTTTGTGGATGGTGCCGAAGCTCTACTCAGCTACCAGGAAGAACGGGTCTGGACGAACCCAACAGACGGATTGGGAGTTGCCTGCTGTCGGGTTCCCCTGTAGGGGAAGATGAGGACTTCGGAGTAAGGCTTGAAACGCAAAAAAATCGGGCGGGTAGAGAAGAATATCGTAAAATTGTTCTTTAGATTTTGTCAATCCCCTTTTCAGATAGAGGCTTATTCTCGTCGTCGGAGTTAGGGGCAGTCTGTAATTGGAGAACCGGGAACGAATAGGGGGTCTGTAACCGCATCATTATCTTTTCATGAAAGTCCTTTTAGTTGAAGACGAAGAGCGGTTAGCATCGTTTATCCGCAAAGGCATATCGGCTGAGGGGTATGAAGTCGATGTGGCGTATGATGGTCGTGCGGGGCTATCGTTTTTTCGCAGAGATATTTATGATATCATCATTCTGGATGTAAACATACCCCTGCTGAATGGGTTTGATTTATGCCAGTTGATTCGTTCGGAAAATGAGATCGTACCCGTATTGATGCTGACTGCGCTCGACAGCCTGTCTGATAAAGCCGACGGTTTCAACGCCGGAGCCGACGATTACCTGGCCAAACCATTTGAATTTCAGGAGTTGCTTTTACGGCTTCGGGCACTAACCCGCCGGAATGGCCCCAAACAGAAACAACGGCTCCAGTTGGCCGATCTGGAGTTGAATCTGGACACGAAGACCGTGGCCCGGGCGGGAAAACGCATTGATCTGACCACGCGTGAGTACGCGCTGCTGGAGTATCTGATGCTTAACAAAGGCAAGATTATTTCGCGGGTCGATATCAGTGAGCGGGTCTGGAGCCTCAATCTCGATAGTAGCACCAATGTGATCGACGTATACATCAGCTACTTGCGCAAAAAAATTGATAAAGACTTTTCGCCCAAACTGCTGCATACCATCGTCGGCATGGGGTATGTTCTTCGGGAAGAGTAAACGGGTTTGGAGCGAAGTGCGTGGGGAATAAGGAGAGTTGCCCATGCCCTTCGCCCATCGCTAACTAACACACACGCATGCTCATTCGCAATCGGCTGACGATCATTTTTACGCTCCTGGCGATGGCTATTCAGGTCACGCTATGCTTGCTGGTCTGGTATTTTTATTCCCTATACCGCCAGGAAGAGTTTTACAGCCGCCTGGAAGGAAAAGCTCGTGTAGCAGGGCGCGTACTAATTTCCCGGAGGCATCTGCACGATGATTTTTTTAAGAACATGGTGCGGACTGATTTGTTGACCATTGTTGAGGAGCAGATCAGTATTTTCGACCAACGGCATAATCTGGTATTTACCAATCGAACCTTAAAAGAATCGGATTATTATAAAGAAAAGATACCTCTGCTGGCAACCAACTCCCTGTTTGAGTTTAAAAACGGCCACTTAGAATCCATCGTAATTCCGTACCAGGATCGGGGACAAACGTTTTACATCTTTGCTTCCGGCTATGACCGCATCGGGTTTGCCAAACTGGGTGCTTTGCAGGAAATTCTGCTGCTGGCTAACCTTCTGGGTTTTGCCCTCATCGTACTGGCAGGCTGGTATTTTTCAGGCCGGGTATTGAAGCCGATTTCCCGGATTGTTGATGAAGTGGAGCAAATTACCGCTACGCATCTGCACAAACGGGTCAATGAAGGCAATCAGCGCGACGAAATCGCCCAACTAGCCATGACCTTCAACCAGATGCTCTTTCGGCTGGAAGATGCCTTTGTTTCCCAGCGTAGTTTCGTGTCCCATGCCTCTCACGAATTGAGAACCCCCTTAACCAATACGCTGGGTACGCTGGAAACTTCATTGCGGTACGACCAGAACCCGGCCGACTGGCGGGAGAGTATGGAAGTGGCTATTGAAGAACTTAAAAAAGTGATTGCCCTGACCAATGGTTTACTCGGTTTAGCCAAAGTAACCGATGGCCCCGTTCCCCTGACGACCGTTCAGGTTGATGATTGCCTGCTTACGGCGATCGGTCAGGTCCAGGTAAAGTATCCGGGGCGGAATATCCCACTTCAGTTTAAGGCAGGAGAGGAAGATGGGGTGTTTACGGTCAAAGGCAATACCATGCTCCTCACCACCGTGTTTCTGAATGTGCTGGATAATGCCTGTAAGTATTCCGATGGGGCAGTGGCTGTTGAATTACAAGCGAAGGAAGGCCAAATCAGTATACGCGTATCCGATCGGGGACGAGGGATTTCCGAAAGCGATATCACACACATTTTTGATCCGCTGTATCGCGGTAAAAATGTAGAAGGCGTACCGGGCTACGGAATTGGTCTGGCTGTAACCCAAAAAATCATTGAACTCCACCAGGGGTACCTCCGAATAGAATCCGTTATGAATCAGGGAACTTCGGTCTTGATTCAATTGCCGAGTCCGATTTAATTGGCCTGATCGTTACGCATGAACAGACTATGGCTGTGCGTTCGACCGGTATATCGCTATAGCGGTCGAAAAATGCAGGCTTTTTGAGCACCATACCCTTAAATTTCTGTATGGGAAAGATCAATCTTCTTTAATCCTGTTTTAATCTAATTAAAGGCAATCGCTAAACTTTCTTCATTAAGTTGGCTCATTAAAATATTAAATTGTATTTATTGGGTATAAAAGTTTATTTTCGGCCAAAAAATGAGGTTGAGATTATAATCTTTCCAATAGTTTTTAATTTCCCTCTCATACCGTTTTAATGTCGGGTCGCTTCATTTGTGTAGCTCAACGCATAAATAAGCTATGCAACGCCGATATTTTCCTTCCATTTTGCTCTACGGACTTGGCCTGGCACTGGCTCTTTCGCTGGTGTATAATGGGGTTCTGCTGTATGAGCAAAATCACTTGCGGAATGCATATGAATATGGATTGACCAACTCCATTCATCCGCTGGACCGTGTCGATTGGCAGCAGCAGCTTTTAGAATGCAAGCGCGCTAACCAGCAGAAAGACAGTCTGATTCGCCAGCTCGAGCAGGCTCCCAACGCCCCACCGAATAAGGTTACTACTTTCCGTCATGCCTTATCGAAGTAGACGGGTGCGTCAATAAACACCCCCTAACGCAGACTACAGACCGACCGTAATTCAGAAACCAAGCGGTCTTTCAAGAATCCAGTCAATCAGCGAGATCGATACCCACCTTAAAAAAACTGTCATTTACGTATTCAGAAAGATTATGAAGAATAGAATGTTCGTGCTCACCCTGATGAGCGTATGTGTATTGCTGGTTAACGCAAGCTGTTCACACAAAGAGGAAGAAAAAGAAGAAGAAACCAAGTTCTCGGTTACCAGCCCATTGCAGAGAGACACCACAATTACCAATCAATACGTGTGTCAGATTCGATCGATCCAGCACATCGAATTACGGGCTCTGGAAAAAGGATATCTCCAGAAAATCTTTGTCGATGAAGGGCAGTATGTGAAGAAAGGACAGCTAATGTTCCAGATTCTGCCCATTCAATACCAGGCTGAACTACAAAAAGCCGAAGCAGAAGCCAATTTCGTTGGGGTTGAATTTAAAAATACAAAGGCGCTGGCCGACAGTAACATCGTTTCGAAAAACGAATTGGCACTGGCGAAAGCGAAACTAGACAAGGCAAACGCCGAAGTATCCTTAGCTAAAGTACACCTGGGCTTTACGGAAGTACGAGCGCCTTTCGATGGCATTATGGACCACTTTCAGGTGCGGCTGGGGAGTCTGGTCGATGAAGGGGATCTGCTGACGACCCTATCCGACAACAGCCAGATGTGGGTGTATTTCAATGTGCCGGAAGCTGAGTATCTGAATTATAAAACCCATGCCCAGCAGGAAAACCTGAACCATGTGAATCTGCTCATGGCCAACAATCAGGTGTTCAACCATCCGGGTGTGGTGCAGACCATCGAGGCCGACTTCAACAACGAAACGGGTAATATCGCCTTCCGGGCTACCTTCCCCAATCCCAACAGTCTGTTGCGGCATGGCGAAACAGGGAATATTCAGATGACCTTGCCCCTTCGCAATGCACTGATTATTCCCCAGAAGTCGACCTTCGAAGTGCTTGAAAAGAAATACGTCTATGTGATCGATAAGGAGAACAAAGTTCGCTCACGGGAAATTGAAATAGCCGCCGAACTACCCCACATTTTCGTGGTTAAATCGGGATTGAAAAAAGATGACAAGATTCTTCTGGAAGGCTTACGCCAGGTTCGGGAAAATCAAAAGATAGCATACAAATTCGTTCAGCCTGAGGCCGTTATTTCTCATCTGGAATTATATGCCGAATAACCAGCAACACTAAAAACCAGAAGACATGTTTAGTAAATTCATACGAAGACCCGTATTCGCTATTGTAATATCGGTAATGATCGTCTTCATAGGTGTATTGGCTATTAAGAAATTACCGATTTCTCAGTTTCCGGATATTGCGCCTACCACTGTAAATATATTCATTGCCTACCCTGGGTCTAGTGCCGATGTATTGGTGAAGTCCACGCTGATTACGCTGGAACAGGCCATCAACGGGGTTCAGGACATGCGCTACATCGCAACCGATGCGACCAGCGCCGGTGAAGCTACCCTACGGATCATTTTTGAACCCGGCACCGACCCCAACGACGCCGTTATCCGGGTAAAAACCCGGGTTGACCAGGTCATGCCGCTGCTGCCTGAACTGGTGCAGCGGGAGGGGGTTATCATTACCCCGATCCAGCCGAGTATGTTGATGTACGTCAATCTCTATTCCAAGGAAAAGAGCATGGACGAAAAATTCCTGTTCAACTACGCGACCGTTAAAATGATCCCTGAAATTCAGCGGACCAGAGGGGTGGCTCGGGCGCAGATATTGGGAAGCCGTCGGTATGCCATGCGGGTCTGGTTGAATCCAGAGCGTATGCGGGCTTACAGCATCTCCGTTGAAGAAGTGATGAAGGCCATTGGGGAGCAAAGTATCATTGGGCGACCGGGCCGGATTGGTCAAAGCTCGGGTATTGCCGCTCAGTCGCTGGAATATGTACTTACGTATAAAGGCCGCTATAACAAGCCGGAAGAGTACGAAGGAATTATTATCCGGGCCAACGCACAAGGTGAAAGTATCCACTTACGGGATATTGCCAAGGTGGAGCTGGGTAGTGAATTCTTCGATATTTATTCGAATCTGGATGGCAAGGCCTCTGCCGCTATCGTGTTGCGGCAAAACTACGGTAGTAATGCCAGCGACGTAATTGAAGAGGTGAAGAAGAAACTGGAGATCATGAAAACGTCGTTCCCTCCGGGTATGGATTACCAGATCAGTTACGACGTATCGAACTTCCTGGATGCCTCGATTGAGCAGGTAATTGACACCCTGCGCGATGCGTTTATTCTGGTGGCGCTGGTGGTGTTCATCTTCCTGGGCGACTGGCGTTCTACCCTGATTCCGATTCTGGCGGTTCCCGTATCCCTTGTCGGGGCCTTCTTTGTGATCCAGGCGTTTGGGCTTTCCATTAACCTGATTACGCTCTTCGCACTGGTACTGGCTATCGGTATTGTGGTCGATGATGCCATTGTGGTGGTGGAAGCGGTACACGCCAAGATGGAGGAAAAGCCGCATTTAACTCCCTTTGGGGCCGTCAGGCAAGTATTGGGTGAGATCAGCGGGGCTATTATCGCGATTACGCTGGTGATGGTGTCGGTATTCCTGCCGATCTCCTTCATGTCGGGTCCGGTGGGTACCTTCTACCGACAGTTCTCAATTACGATGGCGAGTTCCATTGTGATTTCGGCCCTGATCGCTCTGACGCTGACGCCCGTGTTGTGCGCCATGCTCCTGAAAAATCATCATGGCCACGCCAAAAAGAAAAACCTGTTTACCCGGGCACTCGACAGCTTCAACAACGGGTTTGAAAAAATGACGGGGCGCTACGTGGGCCTGTTGAAATTGATCGTCAACCGTCGGATCGTTACGTTCCTGGTTCTGGCCGTTTTCTGTTTAGGAATTGCCTACGAAAACCAGATTCTGCCAGCGGGCTTTATTCCAAATGAAGACCAAAGCACGATTTACGGGATCATCCAAACCCCTCCGGGTTCTACTCTGGAAAAAACCAATGAGGTTTCCCGACGACTTCAGAAAATCTGTGAAGAGGTGCCGGGCATCGAATCCGTTTCCTCACTGGCCGGGTATGAGATCATGACCGAAGGGCGGGGTTCCAACGCGGGTACCTGTCTGATCAACCTGAAACCCTGGGGCGATCGCGATAAGAACGTGAAGGAAATCATGGAGGAGCTGGAAGCAAAATCGAAAGGTCTTGGCGCAACCGTCGAGTTCTTTGAACCACCAGCCATTCCAGGTTTCGGTACATCGGGTGGTTTCTCGATGCGTTTGCTGGACAAAAACACCGATACCGACTATCACCTGTTTGATAAAATCCAGAAAGAGTTCATGGATAACCTGGCCAAACGGAAAGAGCTGACCGCTTTGTTTTCCTTCTTTGCCGCCAACTATCCCCAATACGAACTGGAAATCGATAACAACCTGGCTATGCAAAAAGGGGTGTCGATCGGAAAGGCGATGGACAACCTCAACATTATGATCGGTAGTACCTACGAACAGGGCTTTATCAAGTTCAACCAGTTCTTTAAAGTGTACGTACAGGCCGATCCAAGTTTCCGCCGGTTGCCCTCCGATATTTTGAAACTGTTTGTGAAAAACGAAGCAGGCGAAATGGTACCTTACTCGTCGTTCATGACCTTGAAAAAAGGACAGGGGCCCAACGAAATCACCCGGTTCAACCTGTATAATTCGGCGGCTATTCAGGGGCAACCCGCTAAAGGCTATACAACGGCCGAAGCGATTGCGGCCATTCGGGAAGTAGCAGCCAAAACGTTGCCCAAAGGGTATGACATTGCGTTTGAAGGTCTTTCGTACGACGAGTCGATTCGGGGTAACGAAACGCTGTATGTATTCCTGATCGTGGTTGCCTTCGTATATCTGGTACTGGCCGCTCAGTATGAGAGCTTCATCATTCCGCTGGCTGTACTGACCTCATTGCCGGTTGGGATATTTGGATCGTTCTTCCTGCTGAAAGCGATGGGGCTGGAAAACAACATCTATGCCCAGATCGGTCTGATCATGCTTGTGGGTCTGTTGGGTAAAAACGCCGTACTGATTGTGGAGTTTGCCGTTCAGAAACGCCAGCAGGGCGAAACCATCCTGAATGCCGCCATTGAAGGAGCCAAGGTTCGTTTCCGACCAATCCTGATGACCTCCTTCGCCTTTGTGGCTGGTCTGATCCCGCTGATTCTTGCCAAAGGGGCAGGGGCTATTGGTAACCGTACTATTGGTGCATCGGCTATGGGTGGCATGGTATTCGGAACCATTTTCGGGGTTATCATCATCCCTGGGTTGTACTACATCTTTGGTAATCTGGCCGATGGCCGCAAGATGATTAAGGACGAAGAAGACGATTCGTTAACCGAAAATCTGGTTCATTCAGTCGATAAGTTTCCCCAACCTGAAGAAAGCGAAGTCAATGAGTAATAAGCGAATATGGAGTTACGGCGGGATACTACTCTCTATCCTGATCCAGTCGGCCTGTACGGTCCCCCACCTGGTTACGAAAACAGAAAACAAAGCAGTACCTGCGAGCTACAACGGCTCGCAGGATTCCACCAACACGGGCAAGAAACCCTGGAAGGAGTATTTTAGTGATCCGTATTTAACGGCCCTGATCGATTCAGCGCTGTATAACAACCAGGAGCTGAACATCACCTTACAGGAAATTCAGATTGCCAACAATGAAGTACTGGCCCGGGCGGGGGCTTATCGGCCCTTCGTCAGTCTGGGGGGCGGTGCCGGCGCTGACAAAGTGTCCCGCTATACGAGTCAGGGGGCGGCCGATGAGGTTTCGGAGATAAAGCCGGGTGTACCCACGCCAGCCGTTCTGCCAAATTTCTATTTTGGTGCTACGGCCAGTTGGGAAATCGACATCTGGCATAAACTACGGAATGCTAAAAAAGCAGCCGTATCCAATTACCTGGCATCCATCGAAGGGAAGAACTTCCAGGTTACCAACCTGGTGTCTGAAATTGCCAACTCGTATTACGAACTGCTGGCCCTGGATAATCAGCTCGACATCATTCAGCGAAACATCGTTATTCTAAACAATGCGTTGGGCATCACCAAACAGGAAAAAGAAGCGGCTAAGGTGACCGAACTGGCTGTCCGCCGATTTGAGGCTGAGGTAGCCAAAACGGTGAGCCTCCAGTACGAGATTCAGCAGCGGATTGTAGAGACCGAAAACCGGATCAATTTCCTGGTAGGCCGATTCCCTCAACACGTTCAACGAGATCCGCAAACATTCGTCAATCTGACTCCTTCTATAGTGCAGGCTGGGTTGCCTTCGCAGTTGCTAGCCAATCGGCCCGATATTAAGCAGGCGGAATGGAATCTGGAAGCGAATAAACTGAGTGTTGCGGTAGCCAAGGCGAACTTCTATCCATCGCTGACACTTCGGGGTTTTCTGGGGATTATGGCGTATAACCCTCTGTATCTGGTCTATACACCTGAAGCCTTGGTTGCCTCGCTGGTAGGGGATATGGTTGGGCCCATCGTAAATAAGAACGAGATCACAGCCACCTACCGAAGCGCCAATGCCAAGCAGATTCAGTCGGTGTATAACTATGAGAAAACCGTCCTAAATGCCTACATTGAGGTGGTGAATCAGTTGTCGAATATCGATAACCTGCAAAAAAAGTACGACTCGAAGAACAATCAGGTGCAGGCGCTCACGCAGTCGACCAATATCTCGCTCAAACTGTTTACGTCGGCCCGGGCCGATTATATGGAAGTTTTGCTAACGCAACGGGATGTGCTGGAAGCTCGAATGGAGTTGATCGAAACCCGAAAACAGCAGATGAATGCTCAGATCAATGCTTACCGGGCACTGGGTGGTGGCTGGAGATAAAAACCTTAGTCAAGAAAACTAGAAGCTAAAAAAGCCAGTCGACCGAACGTCGACTGGCTTTTTTAGCTTGGTGCCAATCCAAACAGATCCATTGTCAAAAACTTCAGCTTAATGGCTCGTAAGTCTCGTTTTGCTCTGTTTAATGGCCGTCAGCAATTCGGTCAGTTCCCTGACTTTCTCAGGATGCTGCTGGTAAAGATTCGTTGTTTCGAGCTGATCGGTGGCCAGGTTGTAGAGCTGCCCAATGGGTTCGCCGGGTTTAGGCTTAACATCTCTAGGTTCAGTGAAACCGCCGGAGCCTAGCCCTTCGATCAGCTTCCAGTCTCCTTTGCGAATAGCGTAATAACCAATGGATGAGCTATGTACCACGGCGGGCTGGTTGCGAACCTGCTTGGCCTTACCCTGCAAAACAGGTAGTATGCTGTAACTATCTTCAGGCGCAAATTTTGTGTCGGAGCTACCGAGTATATCGGTGCAGGTAGCCATCAGATTGGCGAGTGTTGTGGTGGCTGCACTGACAGTTCCGGGCTTCACTTTGCCGGGCCAACGCACAATAAACGGAATTCGGTGCCCACCCTCGAAAGCGTCGCCCTTCATGCCCCGAAACTCTCCGGCTGCTTTGTGGTTAAACTGCTTCACGAAGTTTTCGCGCCAGTAGGGGCCGTTATCGCTGGCAAAAATGACAATGGTATTGTCGGCCAATCCTGAGGATTCCAATGTGCGTAATACCTCGCCAACAGCCGCATCGACTTGCTGTACGAAAGCACCATACTCGCCCGCTTTCGATTTTCCGGTATATTCCTTTTTGGGTACCCAGGGAGTATGTGGGGCGGCAAAGGGTAGGTACAAAAAGAAGGGTTTGGCCGATGTTTGTCGCTTGAGAAACGCATTGGCTTTCTGAACAAATGTGGGCAATACCTCATAAAAGTCGAAGGACGGCGCCATTTTGCCCTCACGCCAGAACGGTCCTGTGTAGCCCGATTCCAGTTTGTTGCCGTTGGTATAAGCCGTGGGCTGATCGGTTAGCTTCTGGTTTTCGAGGTAGCAGTAGGGCGGCATGTCAAGCGAGGCTGGCAGAATATACGAGTAGTCGAAGCCGATGGTGTTAGGCCCTTGGGTTGGCTTTTGCGAAAAGTCGATAACGGCGGTGTCCATCTCGGTTTTGATGCCGTAATTCTCGGTCGCCAGCAACTGCTCGTTGCCTTTTTTCGGAACCCAATCGAGTCCTAAATGCCACTTACCGATGACTCCGGTTTGATAACCATTCTGTTTCAGAAATGAGGCCACCGTTGGGCGGTTGTTTTCGATCAGAGTCCGGCTGTAGCCACGCAATACGCCAACAGGCAGGCGGCTGCGCCAGGGATAGCGGCCCGTCAGTATCGCGTAACGCGTTGGCGTACAGACTGATGAAGGGGAGTGGGCATCGGTGAAGCGCATACCCTGGGCAGCCAGTTTATCAATATTGGGCGTAGCGACTTGGCCGTCAGGATTATAGGCCGATACATCGCCGTAGCCGAGGTCGTCGGCCAGAATATAGAGAATGTTGGGCCGTTGGGTCTGTTTGGATTTTGTAATTAGAGCGATACAAACAACAAGGCAGGCAAGGGTAGTAAAAGCAAAGCCGAGTCTGGCGAATCTGTTCATTGAATGAGGGTTTCGACACAGTGATGCAGCGCGTACAGGATTTCTTTAGGCTGTACGCGCTGCACCTGTATTCAGTAAATACTTAAATCTTGATGGCCCATTCGTTTTTCATGGGACGGCCAAGTAAGGCGTTGGCTTCGGCATCGCCCTTAAACTGCTCCTTCTTCGGATTCCATTGCAGCGCCCGGTTCAGTCGGTAGGCAATGTTACCAATGTTACAAACCGAAGCGGTCCGGTGACCAACTTCGACGTCGCAGATAGGCTTGCTGCGTTTGCGCATGGCGTCGAGGAAGTCTTTGTAGTGGTTCTCGCTTTTATACACATGCTTTTCACTGTCGCCGATGACTTTGGTTGCCAGCGAAGCAGGCGTTGTTTCAAGCTTTCGACGTTGTACCCGGATTTCGCCTTCAGTACCCGTAAACAAAATGGCGTTGCTCCAGTCCCATTTTTCGTGGGTCATCACAATGCCGTTGTCGTATTTATAGGTCAGGAAGGGATGGTCTTTGCCGTCGGGGGCAATTACCTCAACCGGGCCGCTGTTGTCCATATCCAGCGCCCATTGCACGATGTCGAACATGTGAGCCCCCCAGTCGGTGACCATGCCCCCGCCAAATTCCCGGTAGTTCCGCCAGTTGGGGAATACATCTTTAGACGTCGGTGGGGCCAGTTCGGAGTTAAAGGCTACGGGCTCGTTGGGGCCTAACCAGGCTGGCCAGTCGAGTCCTTCGGGGATGGTTTCGGCGGGAAGGTCGTAGGGTTTTGGCGGAGGGCCCACATTGACTTTTATGCTTTTGATCTGGCCGATGTAGCCGTTGCGCACCAGTTCGGCCGTTTGCCGGAATTCGGGCCATGACCGTTGCATACTGCCCGTCTGGAATACGCGGTTATGCTTGCGGGTAGCATTCACCATTGCCCGGCCTTCTTTCACGGTCAGCGAAAGCGGTTTTTCGCAGTAAATATCCTTCCCGGCTTCGGCGGCCCGAACCGCAACGGCCGCATGCCAGTGGTCGGGCGTCGCAATCACGACGGCATCAATGTCTTTACGGTTCAGCAGTTCCCGGAAATCATTGTACACCGGAATGTCCGAATACTTACCTGCATCCGGGGTCTTTTCGTAATGCGCCTTGATACGGTCCAGTGTCAGTTGCGCCTTGGCTTTATACACTTCGCTGATGGCGATGATCCGGGCCTCGTTGGTGCCCAGAAACGACGATGTCAGGCCACGACCTTGTTTGCCGGTGCCAATAAAGCCGAGGGAAATCATGTCGCTGGGGGCCAGATACTTGGAGCCATCGGGCTTTTTGCCGCCCAGCACAAAACGGGGAACGATCATGAAGCCAGCCGCTGCAGCAGTGGCTTTGCCGAGAAAGTCCCGACGGGTAAGGGGTTGTTTTTCTTCCATAATGGTATTGGGTTTAGTCATTGGATGCTGGTCATTAGGTGGCACAACCGTGGGCTGTGTCCTCACAGCCCACGCGACCATATGGTTTTGGTTTATAGATAGGTGAGCTGTGAGGACACAGCCTACGGTTATAGTTTTTTTCTAATGGGACCAACAACCAATAGCTAGTGACCAATGACCAAATGCCCAATGACGGATATTTTACTTCAGTTCTACTACATGGTTACCAGCACCTACAGCCGGTAACTGGAAAAAGCCATTACCAGCCTGACTCCTAATCGGTTTTCCGTCTAAAAGTAACCGTGTTTTTCCCGCCAATTGTGGCATATAAACCGTAGCCTGGCTACCACCCGGCACATGGATTGACATCGTTTCGGTAGCTGCTGTCTTTTTTATGGCAACCGTCACCGCACCTTTAATCGTCGGAATGGTAGCGGTGGCTTGTGTCAGACGGCCTAATTGGGGTTTTATCTGAAACGTGTCGAAGCCCGGTGTCAGGGGTTCAACGCCCATCAGCTTTCGGACGATCAGATTGGCCGGAGCCGCTCCCCAGGCATGACTAAGATCGAGGTTGGGCTTAAAGGCGATGTCCCAGGCTTCCATCGAGATGGTTGAGCCAACCCGAATCATGTTGTACCAGCTTCGCTGGGTCGTGGCTGTCAGAAGATCGAAGGCGTAATCGCCCATACCCGAGTCGTACAAGGCATCCATTAGAAACTGAGAACCGTACACGCTGCACGCCATCCGGCGGCTTTTGACGAATTCCCGAACAGCTTTTACATCCTCGGTCGGAACCAGCCCAAAGGCCAGTGCAAACATGTTGCTATGCAGCGAGCAATGGCTGGTTTCATCGCCGTCTTTGATCAGGCCCGTTTGGGCATCTCTAAATACACTTCTGAATGCCGAAAAAACCTCCTGCGCCTTCGCTTTATAAAAAGCTGCGTCGTCGGGCTTGTGCAGGGCTTCGGCAATCTGTTGCATCAGTACCAGATTTCGGTAGTAGTAGGCGTTGATGACCGAATTGTAGGTTGTGAAGACAAAACCGTCGGTTTCGCCTTTATGCTCTTTTTCGGGGCTAATGTACTCGCCGTTCTGGGGCCAGTCGACAATATCGTGCAGACCACGCCGACCATCGAAAAGCTTTGTAATATGGATTGAGGTCAGAAAATCGTCGGTTTGTTTGTTGGTTCGGGTACTGATGAGTCCGTTTGGTCCGGCCAGTGGCATCAGGATTTTCTTCTGAAGTTCAGGGTAATAGGTTTGCAGGAGCCGGTCGTCGCCCGTATAGAGGTAATCATTCCAGGCAATCAGCACGTTTTGCAAACTCCATTCGGTGGGCCAGGTCGGGTGGTAGAGCAGGTAGGTCATGCTGCGTCGGGCCATGCTGTACTCGGCATCGACGGCGTAGTGCGAAAGCTGGTTAATGAGCGCGTCGGCCTCGTACGGTATCCGTTCCCGGTCGCCATCGACGTAATAGCCCGTAAAACTGGTAGCCTTTATGGAATATTTACAGAGGTCCCAAATCTGGTTCAGTATCGTGTCGCTGGAAGTGAAACTTGCCGCTGTTTCGTCGAACGGATAATGCACCATCGTCCGCTCCACCGACGACTGATCGAAGGCCCCTTTTACGTTGGAAACCGTTACGTAGCGGAAGGGATACACCTCACCGATGTAGGCGGGCATCAGCACCGGGTCGCGGCTGTTGCGTTTGGCATCGACGGGCCAGTCAATCTGGTAGGTATGAGTTCCCTTTTTTACAGGCAAAGCCGTTTTAAGGTAGCGGATGCGCTGTCCAGCTTTAGGGTTAATGGTGTAGGGGGCGGCTATGGCTTCGCCCACGGCTACCCAAACCGTATCGTCGGCGGGGCTGTTCAGGTGAAGCGTTAACTGGCAGAGCGCGTCTTTGCCAAAATCCAGAAAATATGTGTCTGGGGCTGTTTTGTGAATCAGTTTCGGCTGTTGTGGTTCGGCTACCAGCGGGTAATGCGCAAAACGTTCGGCGGGGTCTGGTTCGCCATGGTAAAACGAAGTGGCTGGCGCAAACGACGTCAATTGCCCTTGAGCGTTCCAAACCTGAACCGTCCAGTAATGGACAGTACCCGCCACCAGCGGCTTACCGGTATATGTTGCTCTGGTCTGTGCCGAAGCCTGCCGGTTCGAGTCCCAGTAATCGGCCTTGCCGGGGATTAGCAGGGCAGGCGAGGAGGCCACTAAAATCCGGTACGCCGACTGTTGTGGTACTTGTTTCGCCAGTTCCCAGCTAAACGAAGGCTGCTTGCTGGTGATGCTGGCAAACTGGTACTGTGTCGACTGTTTAGCGGCCTCTTTTAAGCTTGTTGTTACGGGTAAACCTCGCTGACTGACGGCCTGGGTATTTGCCAGCAGGTCGCACCGCAGGCGTTGGGGCGCAGGCAGGGATTGGCTGTAGGCGAAGTTTATAATACCTGAGATGAAAAAAGAGAATAAGGCTCTAAGCATTTAGTATAAGTTATTTAGCACATTTTGTCATCCCGACGCCAGGAGGGATCTCACTGGTTTCTACCTTGGAATAGCCTAAGATCCCTCCTGATGTCGGGATGACAAAGCAAGGTAGTATCAGCATATTTTCTTACTACTCATTTGACTGCCGTTGGGGGTGGAATGAGCGACTTCTCCAGTTCGTCAATCGTCCAGGCTTCCCGACCGGAAGCATACATAGCCCTGACTTTTTTGACATCGTCGGGCTGAACCACCGCCGACTGCCGCCCTTTAATGCCCCGCGACGAGGTGCCGACAAATTCGTAGCGGATGTAGCTCAAGACGGAGGCAATCCATTCGTCGGAGTTATCTTTCATCGACGCCATTTCGCTGGGAAAGGTTTTGCCGTCAATCGGCCCTTTCAGGCCGTGTAGCAAAATCCGAATGGCAAAATCCCGGTCGTTATTGACGTGTTTGGCACCGCGCAGGGCCGGAGCCGCATTGGTGGGCAGTCCGTTGCCATCGCCACCATGACAGGGCGAGCACATACCTTTGTAAATCTCGCTGCCAGCCAAAATTAGCTTACGGTCTGGAGCCGGAAAGCTCCCCAGTTTCATGCCGTATATTTTGGAGTCTTCGTTGCGGTCGATGCTATTTTTGACCCGCTTTATCATCTCATTGTCAGGGTTTCGGGTCAGAATTTCCTGGGCAATCTGCTGAGCCTGCGGGTGCTTATTAGACCCTGTCGACAAGAGTAACTGGGTTCGGACGTCGTAATTTTCGTCGTCGATCAACTTTCCGACGTGGGTCAGCATGTCGGTGTCATTTTGTTTAAGATACCGTTCGCTGATCCAGATGGCGGCTCTGCGTATTTGGGCGTCGGTATCGTTGAGGGCAGTATTGATGAGGTCTTTGTCAACGGCGTCGAGTCCTTCGAGTGTCCAGAGGGCATGGAGTCGACCCAGAGCAGGGGCATTTTTCTTGCCAGTAGCCATTGCCCGCAACTCAGGAATAACCGATTTGTCGCCAAGAAGAATAATCTGTTTCTGGGCGTTGTCGCGCCACCAGCCATTCGGATGGGCCAGGTACTTCACCAGATCGACCGCCGGGATATCGAGCATTTTAGGTTTGGGGCCGGGCTTGAAGTCATCGTGTACCAGTCGCCAGATTCGTCCACGCTGATTGATTTTGGCCAGGCCGTAATAGTCGATTTTGTTCCGCAGAAACGTGCCTTTCTGTGTCCAGTTCGACTCCTGAATAATACCCCGGTTCATATCAATGATGTAAAGCAGTCCGTCGGGGCCGGTGTACGTATTTACAGGCCGGAAAAAGAAGTCTGTGCTGGCAATAAATTCCTTGTGGTTGTAGACGTTTTCGAGGTAAGTCTTCCCGGCCCGATTAACCACCTTCGCCCGCCGGATAATACGTGCTACGGGTTCATTGATTAGATAATCGCCCACTAAATCAGCGGGTAAGCGGTCGCCCCGAAATATGGACTGCCCATTGCCTGATGTGAAGTGATTGAGCGTGCTATCGGGCCGTAAACGCATAGGGCCTCCCTGTACTTCGGGGTTGGAAATCCGCGACCAGACGGGGCTGAACGTGGCTTCGTCGTAGGCATCGGCAAACTCCAACGCTCCATATTTTGGATTGATCTGAAAGCCCGAACCGGCGTTTTCACCCCCTCCGCGACTAAAAAACAGTCGTCCGTAATTGTCGTAGGTTAGTCCCCACTGTCCGTTGGAGCCGCTATGCAATGAGTCGGGCTTCAGCACGCCATTGACGTACCGAAACCGGATCGGGTCTACCGTCTGGTAAATGTAATTGTCGAGGTTCCAGACCAGGCCACTGCGTTGGTGTTCCAGATTGCCGGGGGCTACTTTGCCCACGACGTAAACGGGGCGTTTCTGGTCGGCCACACCGTCGCCGTTGGTGTCTTTGTAGCTAAAAATGTCGTAGGTATCGGTTTCGTTGACCAACAGTTCATGATTGACGCACAGGAGCATACGGGGCAACAGCATGTCTTTGATAAACACGGTGCTTTTGTCCATTTTGCCATCGTTGTTGGTATCTTCCAGCAACATGACCCGGCTCTTTTTGTCCTTTGTACCCGTGCCATCGGCATCCTGCGTGTAGGTTTCCATCTGAGCCACATACATACGGGCGTTGCCATCCCAGGCAATGGCTACGGGTTCGGTAATCATCGGCTCGCTGGCTACCAGTTCCATGTGATAGCCAGGTGGCAAAACAAACGCTCGCTGGCTTTGCTCGGGGGTAAGCGGAGCAATCGAAAAAGGGGCCAACGGCTGGGTGGTGTCACTATCAGCGTTTTGCCTGGCAACCTGGCTTATGGTTGTGTTGGTGCTGGCCGGAGTTCTGGCGTTCATCTGCACTTTACAGGCATAAATCAGTGCGGATAAGGCCAGAGTGCCGAGGAGTAATGAGTTGGTTTTCATGTCGGAATTCAGGAATCAGATCTTGTAAAACGAAAGAACGCATAACTACAAAAGCTACTCAGCCCCGTTAATAAATGCCAGATGGCATGGCCCTGTACCAGTGAATGGGGGTTACAGCCAAACTTGTGCACATCCAGTGTGCGAATCTTTATGGCAACGACAATCAGGATAAAACTAGCAATGGCAACCCAGCCGTAGCGTTCCTTTCGGAACTGGAAATAGTTGATTCCGGTCAACAGCAGCAAACTGAGAATCAGGGCGGGGAGCAGAATGCCGCTTGGAATCAGCAACGAAATTTTTAAGAACAGAATAATCAAAACCACTAGCACAACCAGCGACCACTGTTTGGCCGACTCGCTGAAACGGACTTTATGCAGCACCTGATAAAGAGCGATACCTACCAGCGTGAGGGTAAGGCCATACGTGCCGTTCATATCGACGCGCTGACCGATGTACGTAAGTGATGCATGAAAAAAGGCACTCCCAAAGCTTAAATAAATAAAACAAATACCTGCCAGGGCCGATAACAGGGGAAAGCTCTTCAGTCGGTTACGTGATTGTAAATCCCGCTTTTTGTAATCGCTGACGGCAATTTGCAGCACCAGTATACCCAGGAAGAAATAGGCCAGATTCGAGTACGTATTCATCGGCTGATGAAAAAAGCGGTCCGTATGGTTAAACTCGCAATACTCAACCGTCAATGCCGATTTGCTTACCTGCATACCCGCCCAAACGTCACCTTTCAATAATGTGTTTAAATTAATCCAGCCAGCAAACATCCAAAAAGTTGCAGTAGCAGAGCGGAGAAGCATTCGGGTCATGAGCGGCAGGGGCATAGTCGTGGAGGATTAATTGGAGGGAGAAATTTCCAATAAAGGCTTCGTTTGATCCCAGTCGGCTGGTATTTCGTATCGTACTCTAATAATAGTCGGGTAAGCCTCGGCTACCGCCAAATCTTTCTGGATCGATTTGGGGTCTACCTGTTCAACAGCTATTCGTTTCAAGGTAGTTTGGGGGCGTAGCATCATTGGCGAGAGAGTCCACGACGCTTCCGAAAATGCTCCAATTGCTGCGTTGGGGGCATACACATACAGGTCAAGGGTAGTCGCTTTGGGGTCGGCACGATACACCGACAGAGTCGTTACGTTGACCTTAACATTCGTCTGACCGTTGCCGGGAACCAGCAGCCAGCCGATGTCGCCGTTGGCGGTTTTCCAATGGATGGTGCCCGTTTTAATCTGATTCCACACCCGCCGGTTACCCCAGATACCCCCCATCATCCAGTCGCGGTTGATTAGGGCCGTTACTTGTTTAAGGGTATCACCCACGTAGTTGTTGGGTACTTTTTGGCTAATGAGGTGCGAATTCGTAAAAACTTTAAGGGCTGCCAGATCGGCCTTGGGAATCGATAACCCCAGATTGAAAATGGGCGCGAGGTTACCCATTTCGCCGTATTTCGGAGCTTCGGTAGTTGGTGGGATAGGGGCCTGCTTTTCGTTGTCGACCGCAATCGCAATCCAGATGCCCATGATCGACAGGTACTTGCGCATGTCCATGCCATAGCCCCGAAAATAAGGGCCTACCATGTTTTTGAGGTTCGGGTTATAGGATGTAGTCGCTTCGTGCCAGAATTCGCGTTCGAGAATTTGGCCCATTTGCTTCAATTCGGGCGAAAAAGCCAGTTCGCGCCATAGCGCAATCGCAACCAGGGTAACGCCGTAATAGGTCGGCGAATTGTATTCGCTAAAGGTATGGTGCCGCTGATACAGGTTGAAAATGTCGTGCGCTTTTTTGAGGCCTGCCTGCCTTAATTCATCGATTTGAAATTCTGTGCCGACGTATTCCATCAAAAACGAACTCATGATCGAGATGTTGGTGTAGTCGGGCGCGACGTTGCGTTTCAGGGCACCTTTGGCCGCATGAGTTAGGCCAACTTCGATTTCCTTCCGAATGTCGTCGGGCAGTAAATGGCTGTATTTTTTGCGGATAATGATCAGGTCGCAGCCGATAAACTCCCGCCAGTTCTGGTCGAGGTTGTCGCCGTCGATAGAGGTTTTCCAGATGCCGTAAATCTTGGTGCTTTCGTCGCGGTACTGATTTTTTAGAATCCAGCTCAGAATTTCAGCCGCATTCTCTTTGTCGCCGGAGTGGTTGCGGAACAAAAGAGCCTCGGCCAGCCGGGTTTTATTGCGTAGGCTGGCGCGGTTGGTCAGCACATCGGCCACTTTTTTGCCCGCCGGGATTTCATCGGCCAGAAAGTCATCAAACAACTGTTTCTGGTACGGTGAAAGGGTTTCGTAGGTGTATTTTTGGGTATGAAGTGCTTCCGTCTGGGCCAGCAACGGGCTTACGCCGATTGTGAACAGGAATAGGGTTAAGGCGAGGGTTTTCATGGTTTTCAGCGGTTTATTTCGCTATCCGTAACAGCACTACCCCGTGATGCCAAATCTCGGTTTTAAACGAGCCATCGAAGGTGCCGAGGTCCTTTTGCCGCCAGACATCGCGGAGCTTGTACTTGCCTTTCAGACCGATGCTGGCGAAGTCGAAGGTATAGGCGTTGGGTTTTTCATTGTCCCAATGAAAATAGGATGCCGGGGTTTTGCCGTAGTCCGCTGTGTTGAACAGGCCGACCGCATAGGAGCCATCTTCCAACGGTTTTACCCAGATTTCGACGCCGTTTTGCTGGTGTTTCAGCCGGGCCGCTTTGCCCAGCGGGTCCTGGTTGATGGCAATGACCTCGTCGTTGGTGAGCAGGTTCAGCGTGAAGTCGTCCAACTGTTCCAGGGGGCAACCAATGAGCATAGGGGCCGGTAGCAAACTGAAAATACTCACGTGGCTGTATTGTTCGTCGGGCGTCAGACGAGTGTCGTGCATGACCGGGCCGATAGACACTTTGCCCAGAATCATCATGTCGGGGTCACCCCAATGGCCGGGGCCGGTGTAGGGTGCCCATTTGTCCAGCGTGAAGGAAGTCCAGTAGAGGCTCGTCCAACTGTCTTTGATGTCGGGGCCGGTTCGGTAGAGTTGCGACAACCGTGCCCAATCCGTCACTTTCTCGAACGGGGCGTTGTTGGATAGGCTAAAGACAATATCCCGGCCCGACTGCTTCAGGGCGGTCGACATGCGCTCGGTTGAGTTCACGTCGATACGCCAGTCGTATTTCAGGAAGTCGAAACCCCATTCGGCCATTTGTTTGGCGTCTTCAGTCTCGAACCGATACTTGCCGATGTGATTGAACGCCCGACGATTCACCATGATGGTCTCGTGGGTTTCTCCGCCCTGTGCCGAATCCGACGAAGCCCCTACGTAACCGCCATAACTCGAGATGTACGGCGTGGAATAAAGCCCTGCTTTGAGGCCCAGCGAGTGGATGTAATCGACCATTTCTTTGAAGCGGGGAAATTTGGCATTGGGTTGCAGGGCGTTGAGCGTTCCGCCCCGCTTGCCCTGCCAGGCATCGTCGATGTTGATGTACACCCAGCCATGATCGCGCAGTCCTTTTTTGACCATCGCATCGGCGGAGGCAATCACCTTTTCGCGGTCAATATGGGCCTCCCAGGAATTCCAGCCGTTCCAGCCAATGGGGGGCGTCAGGGCGATGGTATCACCAATTTTGATGGTTAGTTTTTGGGTGGCGGTCCCCAGTGCATTTTTCGCGGTAAGTGTTACGGGATAGGTGCCGCGTTGGACGACTTTGCCCGTGATGATGCCTGTTTTAGGATCGAGCGAGAGGCCCGCCGGTAGCGGATCGGCGGAATAGGTCATGGGTCGCTTGCCGGTGGCCGCGATGTAATACAGGAATGGGTTGCCGGGCGTAACGCCGATCACTTTGGCCGAGTTGATTTTGGGGGTTGGCTTCGGGGCTGGCGTCAGCAGGTAGGGCTTATCGGGATTCTGGATGTGTTCGGGCATGGCGCTGCCGAGCATCTCCAGCCGCGCATCAATCCAGTTGCAGTACGTCCGCTTGTTGCCGACCCCGCCCACTTTATCGGTGACCAGCAACCCAAGCCGTTGAATGCCTGTCAGATCGACGTCGACGGGTACGGGAGCGTCGCCTATACTCATTTCCCGGCTTTCAAAAAGCACCTTACCATCGCCCAGGACGTAGAAAGTCAGCGCAATATCTTTATTGCCCATATCGTCGGGGCCAACCAGGGCTGTGAACCGTTTGGCCTGTTTATTCAGCGCAAACGCCAGTACGCAGGGCGATTGGGCACCTAATCCCCGCGAATACCTGACGCCTTTGGTCCGTAGGGTATCATCCTGGTAGTTGTGTTTGGCTTTCACCGGGCGAAGGCCCTCGGAGTAGGTCTGAATTTCCAGATCGTCCAGCCAAACGGTGTTGGTGGTTTGGGCAAAAGTGCTGTTTGTAAGTAGTAAAAGGAAAAGGAAGACAGTAAAGGGCTTAGGCATTTGGTAAAAGTTATCGTTTGGGTTTAGGAATCGTGTCAGTAACCTCACCCCCGGCTCCTCTCCTGAAACCAGGAGAGGGGAGTTGACAACGCCAGCCTTGCTTAATTAAAGGGCGCTTTGAGGTGATTAGTTAGTCTAGTAAGCACCCCTCTCCTGAAACCAGGAGAGGGGCTGGGGGTGAGGTCGTACACTTAGTTTTCAAAGTCAGTTTCCAGCAGTTGTTTTTCGGTGAAAACACCACTGCCGGCCGGTTTTTTGTCTCTCATCTTTTTGACATCATTGTTCGAAATACCTTTCCCCTGTTTGGCAAAAGCGTTCTG
Organism: Spirosoma panaciterrae DSM 21099; assembly: GCF_000374025.1. GTDB lineage: Bacteria > Bacteroidota > Bacteroidia > Cytophagales > Spirosomataceae > Spirosoma > Spirosoma panaciterrae. The sequence continues at coordinate 75,891 of NZ_KB893174.1, forward strand.
CGTAAATCGGATGATGTCGGCAATGTCCTGGTCGCTAATGTCCTTATTGTTGAGCAGCGCGGGCATTTCGTTATTCAGTTGATATAATTTCCCGTCCACATGAATCGGTCCGCTAACCCCGTGTAAAATGATTGCAGCCAGCCGCTTCATGGAGCCGTCGATGTATTCAGAGCCTTTGAGGGGGGGCGCTAAATCCTGAATGCCTTTGCCGTCGGCACCGTGGCAGGTTGCACAAATGGTCCTGAACAGTTTTAGGCCCCTTGTCCGGTTATCGACCTCATTCTTTTCGACAACATAAATGGAGTTCATCTCTTTCCGTTGTCGCTTGCCGATGGTATTTGTCAGGCTGTTTTTCAGCAGGTCGGATGGGTTCATTGAGGCCAGATATTGTTCTTCTTTTCCATCGAGTGCGCTGGTAATGGCCTCCTGAACAACGCGTTGCGTCGCGTATTTTTTCTCAATGGCCGATAAGATGGGCATGAACGTAGCGTCGGACAGGTTGAGCCAGCCTGTTAACGAAGCCGCCAGATAGAGATCAATCGTTTCGTTGTTTTGCGCAGTCAAGTTGTCCGCAATCGCTTTCATGCTGGCTACCCGCTCTTTTGTAGCAAAACGCTCCAAAAGCCCTACGGCATGGGCGATGGTTTCGGGCTGCTTCGATTCGGCGATGATGTTATTCAGGCGTTCAAACGTCAGGGCGTTGAGTCCGTCGAGTACATAAAGCGCGTGAATAGCCGTTAAAAACTCATTCTTGCCTTTGGCCAGCGTAATCAGTTGATTGACAATCGTAAGGTCTTTTCGCTGAATCAGCAGTTGCTGCGAACGGTCTCGTAACCAGCCGTTTGGACTACTGAGTAAAGTCACAAGGTCTTTGGTGGTCGCCTTCGATAAGTCGGGTACGGGAGTTGCTTTTGCAGTAGTGCTGGTCACTTTCAGAATGCGCCCGGCATGTTGTAAGGTATCCAGTTTTTTGTTGGCAAGCTGCTCGGTCAGGTACTGCGAAATATAGGCTTTGTGCTGAATGATACCCCGGTGCATATCGACCACATACATGGCCCCGTCCGGCCCAACAAACAGATTTACAGGGCGGAACCCTTCGTCGGTAGAGGCTATAAACTCTTTGTTCGGTACAGCCTGACGGGCACTGGTCTGAAACGGTTTAAATTCCAGCACGTTTCGTTTAATCAGGTTGGCTTCGGGGACGCAGACAAACGCATTTAGATTGTACGCTTCGGGGAAAGCACCACCCCGATACACCAAGGGGCCACAGGCTGCTGTCACATCTTTCAGTAGCCCTTTCTCATCCAGAACGCCCGGTTGATAACCCCGATTGACCGACGTCTGGTGGATTGGGTACACTCGGTTGTTGCCTAAACGCTGATGCTCGGCAGCGAGAGGCTTGAAATACTTATTCTGAATGACCTTGTTCGGCAGCACAAAATCGCCCTGTAGGTTGGTCGAATTGTTGTTGTAGTAGAGCCGCCCAAAGTTGTCGTGGGTGACGCCCCACTGCCCCCGGTCGGTAGTTGGTTCTTTAATCCATTTACCGTTTCGGCGCTGATACCGGAAATTATAATTGGCATTGTAAATCCAGTTGTCGACGTTCATCATCAGGCCGTTGGACGAATGTTCGACATTGCCCCCTTCGGCATAGACCGGATCAACCAGGGTTTTCTTGCCGGGTTTATCGTTGACGATTTCGACAAACCAGAGTTTGGGCCCATCTACGTATAACAACCCGCCGTAGACATGCGCCAACCCTCTTGGTAGTACGAGTTTATCTAAAAAGATTTTAGCCTGGTCGGCCACGCCATCCTTGTTGCGGTCTTCCAGAATAACGATCCGGCCGTTGGGCTCCTCCTCGCCGATGCCTTCCAGATTGGGCATATAGCCAATCATTTCGACCACCCACATCCGGCCTTTGTTGTCGAAATCCATGCTTACGGGCGCGTTCAGTAACGGCTCCGAAGCAATTAAACTCAATTTGAAGCCCTCTTCAACCTGATAGTCGTTGAGTGAAAATCTAGGTTCGTTGAGCGATAGGTTTTGAAACCCTGCCATGAAGGCAGCAAGCACTACGAGTACAGTAATAGCTAATTTGAATGGTCTTTTAGCCATGTTTGTTTTTGATTTTATTTGCCCGGAAACATTCGGAGCATCACCAACCCATGATGGCGGATAGCCGTTTTGAATGCTCCCGTAAAGTTACCAAGGTCTTTTTGTCGCCACACATCCCGTAGATTAAAACGGCCATGAAGACCAACTTTAGTAAAGTCAAACGTGAATGTTTTTTCCGTTTCATCACCCCACCGAAAATACGATTTGGGCGTTTTGCCAAAGTCACCGACATTGAACAGCCCCACGGCATAGGAACCGTCTTCGAGTGGTTTCAGCCAAATCTGCACCCCGTCGGTTTCCTGCACCAGCCGGGCTGACTTACCGAGTGGGTCCTGGTCGATGGCAATGACCTCGTCGTTGGTGAGCAGGTTCAGCGTAAACGGATCGAGTTGTTCAATCGGGCAGCCGATCAATAAGGGAGCAGCCAGTAAGCTAAACAAACTCACGTGGCTGTATTGTTCGTCGGGTGTCAGGCGGGTGGGGTGTAGTTGCGTTCCGGTGGTTACGTTGCCGACGATCATCATATCGGGGTCGTTCCAGTGGCCGGGGCCGCCAAAGGGTGCCCATTTGTCGAGCGTGAAAGCCGACACAAACAGCGAGTTCCAGCTATCGCGAATGTCGGGGCCGGTGCGGTAGCTGTTGGTGAGCCGCGCCCAGTCCCGGACGTTGGTAAAAGGGGCTGAATTGGAAATACTGTAGTGAATATCCCGTCCCGACTGCCTGAGCGCCACCGCCATACGTTCGGTAGAGGGCACTTCGATGCGCCAGTCGTATTTGAGGTAGTCGATGCCCCACTCGGCAAACTGCTTAGCGTCGTTTGCCTCAAATCGGTATTTGCCCACGTACCGATACGACCGTTTGTTGGCAATAATCTCGTCGGTAATATGCCCATCTTCAAAATCCGACGAGCCCCCCACGTAACCGGCGTAACTGGTAATCATGGGCGTAGAGTAGATGCCGGTTTTCAGCCCCAGGGCGTGAATGTAGTCTACCATTTCCTTGAAACGCGGAAATTTCTCATTCGGCTGAATGGCGTTGAGCGGCCCTCCGCGTTTGCCCTGCCAGGCATCGTCGATGTTGATGTAGGTCCAGCCGTGGTCACGCAGGCCCATCTTCACGAGCGCATCAGCGGAGGCTATCACTTTTTCCTGATCGATGTTGCGCGCCCACGAATTCCAGCCATTCCAGCCGATGGGGGGCGTCAGTGAAATGGTATCACCAATCTTGATTTTCAGGATTTTGGTCGCGGTGCCGAGCGCGTTTTTAGCCGTAACGGTTGCCTGATACGTGCCGCGTTGGGGTAGGCTGCCCGTAATTCGGCCCGTTTTACTATCCAGCGATAGTCCCTTGGGCAAACCCTTAGCCGAAAACGTCATGGGGCGGTCGCCGGTGGCGGCAATGGTGTACAGGAACGGATTGCCGGGTCTGGCTCCGAAAATGCCGGGCGAGTTGATGCGGGGCGTTTTCGGGGGCGTTGGCGTCAGAATATACCGTTCGTCAGTGTTGGGAATGTTTTGGGGCAGGTGGTTGTCGAGCATCAGCAGTTGCGCGTTGGCCCAGTTAGAATACACTTTGGTCCGACCCGCATCGTCTACTTTCACGAGCAGGCCGAGTCGTTTGATGCCCGTCAGGTTCACCTTCACAGGTTTGGGGGCATCGCCCAGGCGCATTTCGCCACTGTCGAACAGTATTTTACGGTCGCCGATGACGTAGAACGTATGCGGCAGGTCGCGGTTGCCTTTATCGTCGACCCCAACCAGAGCTGAGAACTCCGTAGCCTTGCCGTCCAGAAAAAACGCCAGAATGCTGGTGGCGTTGACCCCCACACCATGCGTAAAATAGTGTCCCTTAATCAGCATGGAATCGCCAGCCGCGTTGGTTTTGCCCAATACTGCCGGAATGCCCTCCGAAAAGGATTTGATGTTGATCTCATCCAGCCAGATGGCGCGGGTTTGCTGCGCGTAGGTGGCTGAGGTCAGTCCGCAGATTCCTGCCAGTAAAAGTTGGGTTAAACGCTTCATTTATTTACCAGAAACTCGTTCAGTAATCATCTATTTCCGTGGTCTGTGTCCTCACAGACCACATATTTCATCTCGGTCGGTGGTCTGTGTCCTCACAGACCACGGAAAAGAAAAGTCTATGAGGACACGGACCACGGAAAAGGTCAAGGCTTCATTTTATTTTCTGTGCAACTCGTTCAGCAATCATCGTCAATACGGCTTTGTCGCTCCATTCCTGCCCATGCCCCGCCATGGCCGTAAACCGGACGGTCGCGTCGGACTTTGGATTTTCGGTTTTGTCGAGAAACTTTTGCAGGAACCGGGTAGCTACGTTGGAATACAGGCCGTCCATGTCGCCCATCCAGATATAGATTTTGCCCTGTAATTTCGGGCCGAGGGTGGTCCAGTTGTGTTCCAACACCTTTTTGAGGTCGTACTTTTCCCACTGTTTGGCAATGGTGTGGTCAATCTCACCCGTAACCGGGTCGAACATCAGGGAGGGCAGGCCATCCTTTCCTTTTGGCCCGAAAACGGCATTGTAGGCCCCAAACTGCCCGCCCGAAATGAGGTAATTGCCCGTGCGACTAGCCAGATTCTCGCCCGCAATCCAGTCTTTCATCGAGAACGTTGGCTCCCCGTAAATCGTCCGGCGACCGGGTTGTAAGTAGCCGTACCGATTGTAGAAAATGGTTTTGTCTTCGTAGATGTTGATAAGCCCGTAATGTTCAAAATCGACCGGGTCGGGGCTGTACGACCAGGTGCCATCAAAAAAGTCGGGATAGAAAACCTGTAAGCCCAGTGATACCCAACCGCCCGTCGAATTGCCCGTCAGGAAGCGCATTTTTGACGCGGATTTGTAGCCAACTTGTCGTTCAATTTCGGGAATCAGTTCTTCGGTCAACGCCCGACCACAAGGCCCGTTATTCTCCGAATCGACCTGGTAGGTGTCGCCATACGGGCCCTGCGAATCCAGAAAAACGTAAATCACCTGCGGAGCCGTTTTGCTAAACCACCAGTCGGCAAACTCCTTGTTACCCAACACCGTATTCACTGCCGTGTAGCGCCCGTTCAGACCCGGAATCCGGTAGCAAATGGGATAGGTTTTGCCCGGATTGTCGAAGTAGCCCGATGGTAGGAGCACAGCCGCTTTCAGGTAACGCGGCCGACCCGAAAATGCCGAGAGCAATTGACTTTTGATTTCGACGGTTTTAACAAACTTATTGCTGACGATGGTCCAGGGCGGAATCAGGGTGTTGAGCGTCAGGTTCAGGCTGACGTTGGCCGAAAACTGTACGGAGTCGATGTTGCTGTACAGATTCCCCGGTACATTTTCCTGAGCATCGTCGGGGTTCTGCTTGTAGCCAACCTGGAAATAATACATACCCGACGGGTTTTCGCCCAGCTTATCCAGACCCACCGACAGGGCTTCTTTGGCTTGCGTATCCAGCAAAAAGGCGTTGTTGCCATCCCAGTTTTGTGGGGTAATGCCCACTGTAATTTCGGAGCGGGTGCGGGGCTCGCGTTCCTTCTGTTTGGTCACGTGTAGCAGCAACCGCCCACCTTTCAGAAATGACTGCCGGAGGGCCGGAGCGACCGAAACCCGGACTTTCCAGGACACTGGAATCTGAGCCTGTATGCCGTTTGCGACCAGCCAGCAGGCAAGCAGCAAAAAGGTGAATTGTTTATTTTTCATGGTTGTAGTGGGTAAAAGATATTGTCATCAAACGGAGCGTTCGGTTTGCCATTCGTACACAATTTTGCCCATGACATCGTGGTGATGAAACGTAATCTGGCTTTTGCCTCCGAGCCGCTTAACATCCACCGACATAAAACCACCTTTGACCAGATGAAAGTGGTGATAGGCTTTGTCTTCGCCGGGGGAGCCGCTTGCGTGTTCGTCGCTGGCTGGGCCAATGCTGAATTCGTGCAGGCCGGTTTTAGGGTGTACCGAATGATATTGCCAGTGACGATCTCCGCAAATGACAAAGAAATTGTCCGGTACATTCGCTTTCAGCCAGTTTCGGATTTCGTCGCCCTCGTGCGTAAAGCCGGTGTTGGCGTGGTTGTCGTTTTTCTTGCCACGATCGGGGCCAACCAGCGGTGTCGGGCTAATTAGGATTTTCCAGGTGGCCGTGCTCTCACTCACGGTTTTCCTGAACCAGGCTTTTTGTTCGTTCCCCCAGATGGTTTTGTCGGGGCCATCGGGCATGTCGTTGTCGGAGCGGAAATCCCGGCCATCGGTCAGCCAAATTTGCAGGTCTTTGCCCCAACGGACTGTCCGGTAGCTAAGGCCGGCGGTCATGGGGGCTTGCTGGTGAAAAATGCGCTGGCCTTCGGCAAAGGTAAATTCGCCCATTGTGCCGCCGGGGCTGGAATCGTTGTCGAGCGTGTCGTGATCGTCTTTGAGCCAGTACGTGCCCACATGGCGGTTGAATTCGACCAGCCGGGGCAGGCTGAACATACGCTCCCAGTGGTAGCGGGCCAACCGGGGGGTATAGGCCCGTGGCATATCGTTGTCGTAATAAACCAGATCGCCGGTAAGGCAGGCAAAATCGGGGTTAAGGGCCTGCATGGCTGGGTAAATGTTGTGGCCGTCTTTATGGTCGCGGTCGGGGTAGCCCTGGCAGGTCATCAGGCAGAAACGTACCTCACGGGTCGAGTCGGGTAGGGGGGCGGTTCTGAATTTGCCGTTTGCCGTTGTAATGGGTTGTTTGCCCTTTTGTGCGGTCGATTCGCTGGCGTAGTAGTAGGTAGTGCCTGGTTTTAAGTCGTTTAATGAAAATTGATGGATAAAATCGGTGCTTTCGGCTACGCTGGCCCAATCGGTTGTTTTGGCCTTGACCAATGCGGCATCCGTACCGTAACGAAGCCTTACAAAACCACTGGCACCAGGGCAGGCTCCTTCTAACTGCTCTACCGGCACTTTGACTTCAGGCAGGTTGCCGTCTTTATAGTTCTGTGCCCTACCGGGAATTACCACGCCCGCATTGTTGCGGGTTTTGTTGGCTGTGAGCCGTGTCCAGACAATGGCCGAATGGTCGGTAACATCGCCCACCCGCGTGCCCATTGCCTGATACGCAGCGGTTTCGGTCGCTTGAAAGAGCCAATCAGAAACGGAAGCTGCACTCAGAGCCAGCGAGGCACTCTTCCTGACGAAGGAACGGCGGCTTTCGGGTGAAGGGTGAGTTAGGTTCATGGTTCAGGAATGTCTTGATAGTCTTTATTCACTTTTACCAGCGGGACGTTCCCGAACGCCAACCTGTTGGGCCCAACGGTCGTACTCGGCTCGTAGTTCGGCTGCTAACTGCGGTTGTTTCTGGGCCAGATTGGTCATTTCGCAGGGGTCGGCTTTCAGGTTGTAAAGTTCCCAATCAGCATCTTCGGTGTCTTTCTCCAGCTTCCAGTCCGCTTTCCGAATAGCTTTGTTGCCTTCGTGTTCCCAGCAATAGGTGCGCGAAACGGCTCTGTTTTTACCCCAGAGGTACGACAAACTTTTTCCCGGCAACTCCTTATTCGATAAGCCTGCCAGTTCAAGGCTGGTCGGCACCAGGTCCATGATGTGCCCGATACCTTCGACGTAGCCAGCCTGAGGGCGGATGCCGCGTGGCCATTGCATGATGCAGGGCGTAATCATCCCTCCCTCGTGAACAAAGCGTTTATATTTTCGGAAGGGCGTGTTCGAGACGTTGGCCCAGGGCGTATCGTAGGTAACGTATGAGCCTTTCTCGCCAATTTTCTTGTTGGGGTCGTTGAGTTTGCGACCCTCTACATTTTCGTTCGAGCTACCATTGTCTGACATAAACACGATGAGCGTATTTTCGTACTGCCCGTTGGCTTTCAGGGTTTTAATCAGTCGGCCAATGTTTTGATCCATCCGGTCGATCATGGCCGCATATACCGCCATCTTACGAACCCATTGGGCTTTGTCGGTCACGCTGTTCCAGTCGGGGATATCGGCTGGGCGTGGCGTAAGCGGATAGCGTTTGTCGGCATAGCCCAGTTTTTGCATCCGTTTATAACGGTTGGCCCGAATCACATCCCAGCCTTGTGCATACAGCTTTTCATACTTGGCAACATCGGACTCGTAGGCATGAAGCGGGAAGTGCGGAGCCGTGTAGGCCACATACAGAAAAAAAGGATTGTCGGCTCGTTGTTGCTTTTGCTCGTTTAGGTAATTTATGGCGTGGTCGGTAAAGGCGTCGGTCATGTAAAAACCGTCGGTAGGTGGGGTAAACTCTTTGTCGTCTTCAACGATAAATCGCTTCCCTTTTTCGGCAGGGATGATTTCGTAATAGCTCGATGCCCCGGAAATCAGCCCAAAGTAGCGGTCGAAGCCGCGAGTCAACGGCCAATGCTGCCGACGCTCGCCCACATGCCACTTGCCGACTATGTAGGTGCTGTAGCCCGCCGGTTTCAGCCGTTCGGCAATGGTTGGGTAACGCTCGTCCAGAAAACCCTGATAACTTCCCGGCTGAATGGGCACGTTGGGCATCGTCACCATTTGGCCCATCCCGGCTGTGTGTGGGTATTGCCCCGTAAGCAAGGATGCACGCGTGGGACAGCAGCGGGCGTTGTTGTAAAAGCTACGGAGCTTGATGCCGTTGGCCGCCAACTGATCCAGATTGGGCGTGCTGACTTCACCCCCATAGCAACCTATATCCGAAAACCCCATATCGTCGGCCAGAATGAAGATCATATTGGGTCGTTGCTCGGCGACTTTCCGGGGTTGAAAGGAAAGGAGAGTGCTCAGTATCAGTAACCCAATAAATAGGGAGACCACTGTGAGTCGGTTGTTAAGAATGCGTTTCATGTTTTATCGCGTTGACCTCACCAGCAGCTAGTTTACTGACCGCCCCATGCCTTATTCGGTTGCGGACCCATCTGAAGCGTTAGCTTACCACCGTTGACAACCGTTTCGTGTTTCACCCAGGGGCTGTTGTGCGCTTTACCGTTCAGCGTGGCCGATTGGATGTAGACGTTGCCGGTTGAGTTGTTGGTAGTCTCAATTACAAACTGCTTGCCTTTGTAATACTTCGGGTTGAGCCTGAATGTAATTTTGTTGAAAATCGGGCTGCTCAGTTCATAATACGGCTCCGGCGATGTGCCACCGTTGGTCGAGAAAATGCCCGTTTTGAGCAATACGGCCAGACTGCCCATGAGTCCCTGATCTTCGTCGCCACTATAGCCAAAGTCGGGCGAGATACCGCTGTACACCTTGTCGATGATTTGCCGGGTCCAGTATTGGGTTAGCCAGGGCGAACCCGCGTAGTTGAAGAGGTGGGCCGTTTGAATGCTGGGCTGATTGCCGTAGTTGAGGAACACCCGGCGGTATTGCTCCTGTGTCTCTTTGTCGTGCGATTTGCCCGATACGAAATCATGGTTACGGGCTTTCTCAAACGAACTGTTCAGCTTGGCGGTAAAGGCCTCTTTGCTCCCCATCAGCTTGATTAAGCCCGGCACATCGTGCGGTACAAACCAGGTGTATTGAGCCGCGTTGCCCTCTTCCCAACCGTTGTCGTAGCGCAGAATGTCCACAGGTTCAGCCCATTTGCCGTCGAGAGTGCGGTTCCACATCCAGCCAATGTCGGGATTCCAGATGTTTTTGTAGTTCTCCGACCGCTTCATAAACAGGGTATAATCGTCGGTTTTGCCCAGGGCTTTGGCCATCTGCGCCAGGGTGTAGTCCTGGTAGGCGTATTCCAGCGTTTGAGTGGAGCCGTCCTGGTGGAAACCGTAGCGGGTTTTGCTGAGCGGATGCGGGATATAGCCCCGTTCGATATAGTATTCGATGCCACCGCCTTTGAAGGTATTGTGCTCATAACCAGCCTTGCTCATCATGCCGCCGGGGAAGTGATTCTTGCGTAGACCCTCGTAGGCTTTTTCAATGTCGAAGCCCCGGATGCCTTTCAGATAGGCGCTCACGATGAAGGGCGTCGTTGCGGCCCCGGTCATGACGTAGGTGTAGTTGCCCCCCGCAGGTCCACGCGGAATCAGCCCGCCATCCTGATACATCATCACCATCGAATTGACAAACGACTCCGTTACCTCCGGGTAAACCAGATGCCAGAGCGTATTAATCGTCCATTGCGCTCCCCAAAACGAGTCGGAGTTGTGGTGGTTGAATTTGGGCTTACCGTTAGCATCCAGTGGAATCTGGCGGATTCGGCGTTCGGGGCCAGTCATGTCCGAATACTTGCCGTTGACGTCAGAGATAATCCGGCGACCTTGCAGGGCGTGCCACAGATCGGTGTAAAAGCGGCTGCGGACGGTGTCGGAACCACCTTCAACTTCTATCCGGCTGAGCCAGTTGTTCCAGTCGGTGCGGCTGTCCTGTACCGTTTTGTCAAAATCCCAGTGCGGTAGTTCAGTTTTGAGGTTCAACCGGGCCTGCTCTTCGCTGACGTATGAAATAGCGACTTTCATCTTCCGTACCTCGCCCGTTTTGGTCTTGAAGCTGACATACGCGCCGATGCGTTCACCTTCAATCTGGTTGTCTACCTTTTCGAGTTGGCCTTTTCGCCAGCCATTGAACGAGTCGAAGGGTTTGTCGAAAACGGCTACAAAATAAACGGGTAGAATTTTGGGTCGACGAACGGTGGGGGCCATGATGGCGTAGCCTTCAATCTCCTGATTGCTGACCTTTTTGACGAGACCTTTTTGGGTATCCGACGGCCCCAGAAACGTGCTAAAGTCGAACAGGATATGGCTTTGGTCGGAGGCTGGGAAGGTGTATTTATGGAAGCCAACGCGGGTGGTCGACGTCAGTTCAGAGGTGATGTTGTAGGCATCCAGAACAACTTTGTGATAACCCGCTTTGATAATCTCTTTATCATGCGAAAACCGTGACCCGTATTGGTCGGCTCCCAGATGGCCATTGAAAGGCCCGGTTGTTGGGAGTACAGGTACGCCCGACAATTGCCAGCCGTGAACGTGGCTAAAGCACTTGATGCTGTCGAGGTGGTAGCGGTAGCCCGCGCCCCAGTCGGCATTAACGGCATTGTCGGGGCTGAGGTTGACCATACCAAACGGGCGACTGGCCGAGTTGAAAAAGAACCAGCGCGAGTTGGCCGCATCGACAATCGGATTCACCAGATCGACGGGCTGCTTTTGGGCGTTCACCTGTAGCGCCAGTCCGGTAAGGCAGAGGGTTATATAATGGGAAACAATGTTCATAGCGGCAGTTGCATTCCTTGGCTCAAAACCTGTTTAAACTTTTGTGTTACAGGCGTTTTTGTCATTGCGACGAAGGAGCAATCTTCGGAATAGATCATTTTTTATGCGTAGCCGAAGATTGCTCCTTCGTCGCAATGACAAAAAATATACTTGATATGGCTCAATTTCAGGAAGTCTAAATTGCCTCTCAATGATAACTCGTCTTCTGTACTCCTTTAGCCTCATCGACAGGTAGTTTCAGATGCTGAGTCGTAATGTTGCTGGTGTTGTTCAGCAGAACAACAGGCATCTCTTTGGCCGTTGGAATCTGTACATCCGTTAGGGTTGTATTTCGTACATCATCAAAGACTAAAGCTGGGCGGAAATCTTCGTCTACGTAGCGCAATCGTACATTTTTAAATTGAATACCCTCGGCATGACGCATGTAAAACCCCCAGGCGGGTAATTCGCCAAACATCGAAAAATCGGGGTAATTGGCTTCGTTTTCGGGCACCGACGTAACCTTGTCGAGCGGAATCTGGGCAATGGATTTGTTGGCCCGCCCACCATAACTAATGGCGATGTCTTCGAGTACGACATCCTGAACCGGGTAACCGGGTACACCGACAATGGACGAGGGAATCAGGTTATAAGGCAACCACGGATGCCCGTAAATATGGAAGCTGGACGGGCGCTTGGGCATCTTGTCTTCGCCGGGGCGCAGGTGGTCGGGTGGACCTTCAATCGGGTAGCCCTGGTCGGGTTTGTGGAGGGGTGTTTCGACCGTAACGTGCGCGATGTATACGCCTTTTAGCGTACCCACCTTCGCCGTATTGTTGCGGTGGCCACGGCGGATAAAAATGGCGTTGCCAGTATTTTTGGCGTTGACGTACTGGATGTCGATGCCTTCGAGTACGCCCCCATCGACCGACTCCAGCGCAATGGCCGAACGGTAGGTATCAAAAACGGTCAGGTTGCGGACTTTAATATTCCGAAAACCACCGTGTGAGGCCGTTCCCAGCTTAAACCCGTTGGCACTAGACCGAAGAATGCAACTGTCGATGGTGATATTTTCGCATATAGCGGCTGGGTCTTCTGATTTCAGGCAAATGGCATCGTCGGATGCATTAATGAAGCAGTTGGTTATCCGAACGTTCCGGCTGTCGGTAATGTCGAGTCCGTCGTTGTTCCAGTAGGCGGTGCTTTGAACAGTAATCCGGTCGATGGTCACGTTGGTACACTGGCGATAATCCTGCACCCATTCCGACGAATTTTTGAGGCTGATCCCTGAAATCCTGACGTCCCTACAACCCAGCATAAACACCAGAAACACCCGGTCGTTAGGGCGTTTTACCCGCCATATTGTGTCCTGTTTCATCTCGCCACTGCGCAGCAGCCTAAAAATATCGAGCATCAGTTCCTGCCCCTGCCCATCAATGACGCCCTTGCCCATAATGGCTACATTGGTTTGGTTTAGGGCCGAAATCAGGGCTGGCCGACTGGGTTTATTGCTGTAGTCGTTGCGTTTGGGCGAGCCCAGCAGTCGCCCGCCTTTCTCGATATGCAGTTCGACACCGGATTTAAGATAAAGAGAACCCGTCATGAAATTCCCGGCGGGTACAATTACACGGCCACCGCCCGTTGCCGAAACCTTATCGATGAGTTTCTGGATAGCAGCCGCGTTGTTGGTCTCGCCATCAGCTACGGCCCCGTAAGCGGTGATCCGGTAGTCTTTGCGCTGGCCAAAACCGTTGAAGGCATACAGCAAAAAAGCGAGTAGTAATAGAGAATGAGATTTCATAGAAGCTAGCTCAAATGAATGCGGTGGGTAAAGGGCGTATAACCCGTCAGGTAAACCGTGGGTGCGTCCATTGCCGGTAAAGCTCCCCGCAACTGAACCCCCTTATGCTCAGCTTTGCCGGGGCCGAACTGGATGGTATCGGGGCCAACTGTATAGGAAGCAGACTCACCCGAAAGCAGGTAGGCATTGTCTTTTTTCGGGTACTTGACTACGCCCGACAGGGTTCCGCCGGGTCGGAAAATCAGTTCCAGAGCAACCGGAACATGGTCAGTGCCGGTAAGGCTGATGTCGATGTCCAGGCCGTTGGTTGTTTCGGTGACCCTGACCGTTGTATCGAGTTTCTGCACTTCACTTTGTTGACGGCCTTCGCGGGGCATTTTATTCCAATCCCCGTCGGCGGCAATTTTATCGGCAGCATGGGGTTGGTAATAAGGGCCTTCCAGCGATTTGCGGAGAATCCAGCTATTGCCTTCCTGCTCAATTTTTTCGGTCTGGAATTGCCCTTTTCCGAAAAACGAAGCCGCCACGCGCATACCCTGCAACACCGCGTTGCCCTTGTGGAAGGTAAGCCAGGTGGCATTGTTGGATAGGAGAGTGCTGTCCCAGTTGCCGCGCCGGATGCGTACCAGGCCCGAATACGGGAAAGCTTTCGCATAGCTGGTGGGCAGCGGTTTGCTGGCGGGCAGGTCTTTCCAGAGCATGGGGTCTTCCAGAAAATAATCGAGGTAGCCCGCCAGTTGCTCCTTCGGGCAGGTTTGTTCGATTAGGCGGCACATGGCGGCCATTTCGCCGTTGTTGTCGCGCAGAGCCATATACCGATAGCAGTAGTAGTACCGCGACATGTTACCGATAGTGCCCTTATCCTGTCGGTTGGATGCCTCCGTTACGACTTCGCCATTCGGATGTACGTAATAGAGTGTCATCATCAGGTTTCGTCGGACGGGTTCAAACAGTTCTGGTTTGTTCAGCCCACGGGCCATAATAATTAGCGAACGGTCCACAATGGGCGAGTACGTATTGGTACTTTTTTCATTGAACTGTCCATCGGGATCAAGGTCGATGTGCTCGGCCAACCACTGATGAATACGGTTGATATAGCGCGGGTCGGGGAATAGTTCGTTGAGTTTAGTCAGTGCTGCCGACACCACCCAGCGGTGATTGGGCGTATGAATGCCCCCGACACTCAGTGCATTTCCAGCTTTTGTCAGAAATGTTTTAATCGCTTCGGTCGCAGACTCTGTCCCCTTGAAGGGTTTTAGAAACTTGTAAGTCGGAACAATATTCTCCAGTACGAAAGCCGTGTCGGGTGTCGAGTGAAAATTGGTGTCCAGCAAGTCGATTGTACCGTCGTCGTGCTGCATGGTCAGCAGGGCGCGGGCCGCAGCTTCAATTTCCTGTACCAGTTCTTTTGAGCCATAATGAGTCGATTCGGGCGTAGCGAACAACATACTGGCCTTCATCAGGAACCCACTGGTTGTATGCGGGTTGGGCATCTCGGAGTCGTTCATATACCCACCCACAAATCGATTGGCTGGGTCCGTCACTTTCAGCGGTTTGTAATTCGCCAGTTGCTGGTCATTGATGCGAACCCAGTCGAGAAGCCAGGCTGGTTTAGTTGGTCCTGTACGAGCAAAGCCCTTGAAACCCAGCATGGGCGTGATGATCAGTGAGGCTGTACTACCAGCTATAAAATTTCGTCGATTCATGAAATACGCGCTTTTTTGTCATCCCGACGCAGGAGGGATCTCAAGCCTTTCGATGGTATTCAGTAATGAGATCCCTCCTGCGTCGGGATGACAAAAATGTTACAACTCTCTAATCTTGATACTCCGAAACTGCACCTCATCGCCGTGATCCTGCAGGAGGATATGCCCGGCTGGGGCCTGCGCGAAGTTGGGGTAGGTGTTGTATTTACTCTTGGCCACCAGATTCCGAAAGATCTGAGAATGCCGATCATACTCCACCATTTTGAGGTTATTGAGCCAATGCTCCACATGGCCGTCCTTCGCTACAATGCGCAGCTTGTTCCACTTGCCAGGCACATTCATGCGCTTGTCGGTGCCACCTTCCGAAAGATTTTCAGCCGTAATGAGGTCATAAAGTGAACCCGTCGTGCGGTTCCCGTTGACGCCTTCTTTGGCATCAGGATGTACTTTGTCGTCCAGAATCTGATATTCAGGGCCTGCTCCGGTGCCAGGGCGCTTTTTCGGGTCATCGACCACAAAATATTTTATCCCGCTATTGGCTCCGGTTGTGAGCTTAAAGTCGAGTTCCAGTTCAAAATTGGCAAACTCCCGGACGGTTTCGATGTCACCGCCTTTACGGACACTGTCTTTTTTAGACCCCAATACTTTCAGTACGCCGTCCTGCATCGCCCAGCCAGCCGTAGGGAAGTTATCGGCATTGGCCAGTTTCCAGCCCGTCGCCGTTTTGCCGTCCCACAAAAGTTTCCAGCCAAGTTTTTTCTCGCGTTCGGTCAACTGATTTTGCAGGTAACTAACCTCCTGAATGTCGTCGCCACCTTTCAATACAGCGCTTTGCAGATTTTCGGTAGCAATTCGGATGTTTCGCCACTGAACCGTCAGGCCATTCTGTTCGGGCCGTTTAATCTGGTGTACCTGTAGTGCGATGAACCCGCGAGCCGTCTGGTTGTCCCACACATCGGCGCAGGGTATGCCGTTGATCCAGGTTTTGAGGTGAGGACCAATGGCTTCGATATGGTAGCGGTTCCAATCCCCGCTTTTGAAGGCTTTTTGTCCTTTCGGGTTGATCGACAGCGGATACAACCAGCCGCTGCGGGCTTCGTCGTAAACGCCCCCGCTCCAGGCCCGGTTGCCGGGGTCGATCTCGACCTGATAGCCGTGTACACGCCCGTTGTTTACGCTGGGCTCGCTGAGGCTGCGGATTTGAATGCCCGAATTAAGTCCCTTTTCGACTTTAACGTCCATTTCGAGCACAAAATCCCCGTAGGTTTCTTCGGTGCACAGGAATGTATTGGGCGTGTTAAGCTGGGATACACCAACAATCGTTTTGTCGATGATCTTGTATTCGGCATTGCCATTGCGTTTGACCCAGCCGTTGAGGTCTGTTCCATTAAACAGGGCTTTCCACTTGGCCTGCCCAAAGCCAGGTATGGCAGAAAGTATACACAGAAAAATAAGCAGACGATGCTTCAGCATAGTGATTACACGGACGGTAAAAAATGACAGTTGCAAAAGGTAGAGCAAAAAAGGGGAAGAAGAAGCCTGCTCTTCCCCTTTCTGAATCATTCGTGACGGCTGGATTTCGAATAACTTATTCCAGCCCTTCCGAATCGTCATTGTGCACGCAAAAGCGGATTGAAATCAGATGGATAGGGAATTGTCTGATTTAGGAAGATTTGAGTGGGGGAACTGAGTGAAGGGTATCGTCCACAGAGGTCCAGAGCTATGACACTCAACCAACCTTTTACATAGGCTCTGTACCTCTGGGGACAATACGATAAGACGGCTGCCTAGTACCCTTCGTTTTGGGTCATTGGCGGATACGATAAGTCAATTTCGCCCTGCGGAATAGGTCGTAGATAATGTTTGTCGGTGATAGACGCACTTTTAGCGGCCCAGGGGTTGTATTTTTTGACCCGTTCGACCAGTTTTCCCGTCCGCTTCAGATCGAACCAGCGATTGTATTCGCCCATCAGTTCGCGGGCGCGTTCGTCCAGAATCAGGTCGATACTGATGTTGGCAGGAGTAGCCCGGTACGAAACCGTTTCCAGCGATTTCAGGTTCTCCGGTGATTTGGCACACTGAGGATCGATTCCTTTTTTGGTTAAAGCCCGATCCAGTACTTTGTTGTAATACACATCAGCAGTGCCCAGTTTCCCGTTTTTCGCTCCTTTTACAATGGCTTCAGCAGCAATTAAATACGCTTCGGCCGACCGGAAAATGATTTCGTTGAGTGTACCATAGGCATCGCCATACGGAATACCCGGTTGCCAGAATTTCCACATCATGGGATAGTCGCCGGGGAAACCACTGACGTTTACCGCACTACCGTTGATAAACCCGTAACCACCCCCGTATTCTTCGAGGTTGACAACCGAATAGTTCTTTTTGCCGCCATAATCGACACCCCGTTCGGCCAGCGTCAGGGCAGGTTTGTTCCAGGGGCGGAAATATACCACCGTGTCACCAGCCTTAATATCGACTTTGAGGTTTGCGTTAGTCGTAGGCAGGGGTTTGAAGCCCGCTACAGCCTGCAAAGCATATCCGACTTCAACGAAGTTCCAGTCGTAACGAGAGTCGTTGTCTGGGTCGAAGAAACGATAGGCAGCGGGATTGGTGACGTGGAAGGGCTGATGCCGATTGTAGTCGGACGTCCTGCCTTTCGTACCCGGATAGCCTTCGCCACTGCCACCGAACACCGAATGGAGGTTACTGCCCCCAGCGGCATCCTGGGTAAAGGAGGGATCGGTTTTATTGGTCAGTACGTCGGGGTTGTATTGTACGGCAAAGACAATCTCTGCATTTTTATCATTCTGAGTCCCTGTGTATTGCTTCAGCGGATTCTCCGAATGTTGTGGGAACAGTGCGCTATAGGTAGCTGCCAATGGATAGGCATCGATGATCTTATCGGCATACTGCAGGGCCAGGTCAAAATCAGCGGCTGTACCGCCCAGTGCATTTTTGAAGTTCCAGCCACGGGTTAGATACACACGGGCCAGCAAAAACTGAGCGGCTCCTTTCGTTGCCCGTCCGTAGTTCGATGCTGTTACGGGGAGTTTGGTTTCGGCATCCAGTAAGTCGCTAAGAATCTGTTTGTAAATATCGGCTGATGCTGCCCGTTTTGCTTCTTTACTGGCGGTAGTTTGTTCGGTTAAGGGCATAGGCACATCACCCCACTGCTGAACCAGGTAGAAATAGCATAAGGCACGCAGGAATTTTGCTTCACCAATTCGGGCGTCTTTGGTCGCCTGGGCCATTGTCGTAATTCCATCGGCCCGACTTAAAACCGTGTTCGTCCGGGCAATCTCGGCGTAGAGTAGCGTCCAGAGGGTTTGTAAATCGGCCAGGCTCGCATTCAACCGAACGTCGTAATGTTCCAGCGGGCTGGTGGAGAGCGTAGCGAATTTGGGGTCGCTAAAACCCGATTGCGAGAAAATATCGGTACCGTTCAGCACCAGTGTCCGGGCCTGATGGATATTTCGGAGTAACGGATAACAGGATCGGACCAAATCTTCAAATCCGGCTTCCGTAGCATAATATACGTCGGTTGTTAGGGTGGTGACGGGTTTTTCGTCCAGAAAGTCCTCTTTGCAACCTGCCAGAATTGTACACACCAGGGCAAGGGCGAAAGAGGTAAACCGTTTATTGATTAATGATTTCATCGCTCTATTCGAAGATTAAGTACAAGGTTAGAAACTGAAGTTTACGCCCAGTGTATAGACTGCCGAAGGAACGTCGTCCTGATAAATGGCTGAATTGAATTCGGGATCAAAACCTGTGAATTTGGTAACGACAATTGGGTTCAACACTTGCGTATAAATACGGGCGTTCGAGATTTTCCAGCGATCGACCAACGTTCTGGGCAGTGTGAAGCCAAGGGTGATATCCGAGATGCGCAGGAAACTGGCATCCTGATAGTTGATGGCGCTCCGGTACGGGTTGGCCGCTACTACGCCAAAATACGTATTTGAGGGGTTATCGCTGCGCCAGTAATCGAGGGAAGCCAGTTTATTGTATCGGGTATTGTTCATTTCCCCGAAGGTTCCCGACAGGGTGCTGTTGTTATACTGGACTCCGTTTCGATAGTAGGTAAAGAACGAAAAATCGAAATTCCTGTATTTGAATCGGTTGGTTACGCCCAGAATCCAGTTGGGGAGCTGCGTGCCTAAAATAACCCGGTCGTCGATGGCATCGGTCGAAGAAATCTGTCCATCGTTGTTCTGGTCAACTACCCGTACCGAACCTGGCTCTTGCTTGTATTTCAGGGCCAGATCTTTGTCGGCCGTTTGCCAGATGCCCGCAAACTGGTAGTCAAAATTGGACTTGATCGGATAGCCCACAAAAAGTTTGTTCCCTTTATCAACGGTTTGTCCATCGCCATACAACGACAACAGTTTATTCCGGTTCAGGGTGAAAGCAAAGGTGCTGTTCCAGTTGAAGTTCTGCTTATTGATGTTTACGGTGTTGAGCGTCAGTTCGATCCCCTTGTTTTCGATGACGCCCACGTTGGTCACTACCTGATTAAAGCCTGTAACGGTCGGGATTTTTTGATTGAGGATCAGGTCGACCGTTTTGCGGTGGTAAAGTTCGAGCGAGGCTGCAATTCGGTTTTTGAAAAAGCCAAAGTCGATCCCCAGATTGAACTCTTTACTACGTTCCCATTTCAGGTTTTTATTGGCCAGATTGGCGGGTGCAAAGCCATAAGCCGCCGTGCCATCAAAATCATAGCCTGTGTTGATCAGACTGGCCTGGGTGCTGTAAGGGGCTACCGTCGAGTTCCCTACCTGGCCATAGCTCACCCGCATTTTCAAATTCGAAAAGACATTAAGGTTACTGATGAATGGTTCATCACCCAAACGCCAGCCCAGCGCTACGGATGGAAAAAACGCCCACTTATTGCCTTCGGCCAGTTGTGACGCACCATCCGAACGGCCCGTTACGGTCAGTAAATACTTGTCGTTGAAGGTATAGTTGATCCGTCCCATAAACGAGAGCAGCGACCGCTCGGTAAGGGAACTGGCATAGGACGTAACGGTTCCTGTCGACAAGGCATACCAGTCCGACACATAAGGTAGGTCTTTGGCTGCAATCGTATAGGTTTCATTGCGCTGATAAAATGCGCTCTGCAAGCCTGTTACGGTTAGTTTATGCTTCCCTAGTTCCAGGTTATAATTGACGATGTTGTCGAGTGTGTAATTACCCATCGTCCGGTTGTCATACTGTGCTCTGGGTTTAGAACCGATTTGCGATTTTGACCATTGACCACGGAAATCACCAATTTTAGTGGCGCTATACGATGCGGAAAGTGACGACCGGAAGGTTAATCCTTTCACAATTGATACTTCCGCATAGGCATTGCCCAGGGCATTGAGGATCGTCGTTTGTAATTTGGAATTGGCGGGTTCGACATCCACCAGTGGATTGGGAACCTGTTTGTCATTGATGCCCATCCAGTAGGCATAGCCGTCGATGTTAAAATCTGAATTTTCAGAAGGGTTGGCCAGGTCCGAAAAATAAACTGTTCCGGTCGGGCGAGCGCGGTAGGCTCCTCGCAGCGACTCTTGAGACCCCACGTCCTGGTTGCTATAGGTAAGATAGGAGGTGAATCCGACTTTCACCCGTTCGCCCAGTTTACTATCCAGACCCGCGTTCAGATTGTATCGCTTAAACCCCGTGTAGAGTACGTTTCCGTTTTCGTTCAGATACCCGCCCGAAAAGCGATAGGTTGTTTTTTCACTCCCCCCCGATACGCTCAGATTCTGGCTTGTCTGGAGGGCGGGATGCGTAATCAGAGCCACCCAATCGGTAGTACGCCCACTTTTGATATTGTCCAGTTCGGCAGCCGTAAATGTGGCTCCTGTAGCGCCTTCCAGAACCCGGTCGGTATACGTCGCTTTGTAAAATTCCTGGGCATTCATCAGCCGTGGAATGTGGGCAGGCGTCTTTACGCCTATATAGCTGTCGTAACTCACGCGGGGCTTTCCAGATAATCCTTTTTTGGTCGTAACGATCACCACGCCGTTGGCTCCTCTGGCTCCGTAAATAGCTGTGGATGAGGCATCTTTCAGGACGTCCATCGACTGAATGTCGTTGGGGTTGAGGTTATTCAAGTCTCCTCCAATCAGTCCGTCAATGACTACGAGTGGTTCTGTCGAGTTGTTGATCGTGTTTTCGCCCCGTATGGTAATGCTATACCCGGCACCGGGTTTATTACTTGATTTGGTTACGGTAGCACCGGCTACCTGACCCTGAATAGCACGCGCTGCTACAACCGGATTGGCCCGAACAATATCTTTCGACTGGATCGACGCGACGGCCCCTGTCAAATCCGTTTTTTTGATTTCGCCGTAACCAACGACAACAATTTCGGTCAGTTGTTTTAAATCGTTCTTTAAGACAATATCAAACAAGGTCCGATTGCCTACCTCAATACTTTGAGTTTCATAGCCAATAAAGCTAATAATCAACGCTGCACTTTTGTCGGCAACTGAAAGCGAAAATTTACCATCCGAATCGGTTGTTGTGCCTCTCGTTGAGCCTTTCACGATCACACTGGCCCCAACAATTGGCTCACCTTTTTCATCTCTGACACTTCCTTTTAGGGGTATATCAGCCGCATTGTCGACGGATATACCAGACGGTTGTTGCGGAATAAGGCTCGTTTTAGGTTCAGATCGATTCAATACAATTTGTTTGCCTAAAACTCTATAGTCCAGTTGCAAAGGTTTAAGCAAACTTTCCAGGATCGTTCCTAACGTCGTGTTATCGAGATTGAGCGTTATTTTACGTTCAGAACGAATGAGGCTTGAACTATAAATAAAGCGGATCTCGGCTGATTTTTCGATTTCGCTAAGTACTTTTTTAATAGACTGGTTCTCAACTTTTAAGCTGATTCGCTTATTCAGTAATTCCTGGCCATAGCCATCATGAGCCACGGATATACCAAAGAAGAGCATTGAAAGAACTAACTGAGTCAGAAAGACCTGAAACAATCTGGGAGGAACCCTAAATAATTGTACATAATTTTTCATAGGTTATACACGGGTTTATTGGGGGTAGGAGTAAATACAGTTACAAATCAATTGCTTTCCCGTAGCGTGATACGTCACGGTAAAATCGGTTCTGTAGCGTTCAGGGACAGCCTTTAACCTGAAGGATTATTTTGTTGTCTACTTCTTTATACGTGGCCTCGAGGGCAGCACAAATCAACTCTAGTTTTTCCATGAGTGGCTCATCCGATAAATGCGCAGTTAATTTGCAGTTGGTGAGCTTGTTTTTCTCAAAAACTATATCAATGCCGTATGCTTTTTCCAGTTCTGTAAGTACATCAACAGCGGGCGTTTCGTCAAAATTGAAAGTAAGTTTTTGTATCGGCAAGCTGAGTGATTCCTGGTCAATTCGGGTAGGTTTTTTAATACTAAACTCAGCCCCATTTACTTGTACGCGTTCATTCGCATTTAGGACTAGTCCGGTAAGCGAAGTATTCGTTAATTTTTTTAACTTATTGGCGTCATGTTGTAAAAAAACCGCTACTCTCCCTGTTTTAACAATAACCTCCATATCTGTATTTGTAGGCTGACTTTTAATGAAAAAGCTTGTGCCTAATACTTTGGTTACCAGTTCGTTGGCGTAGACAAAGAACGGTTTCTGTCGATTTTTCTGGACTTCGAAAAAGGCTTCTCCCGAAAGGATTACTTCTCGTTTTGACTGGTTGTATTGCTTTGGAGAATAACAGATTTTGCTGTTTGGCTGTAAAATGACAGAACTTTTATCGGGCAGATTGATCAGAATAGGTTGTTTCGTTAGATTAACTTTTTCGTAAATCTCTCCCGTTGAATTTTTTGTCAATTTGACCAGTTTTTCGTAGGTAACAGGTTTCGGCTTTTTGAGCTGATTCCAACTGAACCAACCTGCTACCAAAATAACCAGCGCTGCCGATACCCAACGGCCAATTCGGTAAAAATCCGATGAATTAAGTACGCGTATAGAAGGCGATTCGGCAGGTACGTCAATTATAGGCTGATCTAGTTGTTGATGTACTTTTGATAATCCAGTTTCTATATCAAAAACGTATTGCGGGTGTTGCTGTTCCCATTCATCAAGATACTGATAATAGAGTTCATTATTTTGTGGAATTTCGAGCCACTCTTCAACCATTTTACGTTGAATAGATGAGCTTTTTCCATCAAAATAATCGAATAGGACTTTCTTTTCCAGTGATTTAGTATCCATAAGGATCTTTTGTAAAGAATCGCTTTATTACAGGATTTTTTCTAGCTAAAATAAATCAGAAAGAGAGATAGAATATAGTGGGTCTTCAGCTCTTCCCGAATTTTAGCTAAAGCTCTGCTGATAAGACGCTCCACAGCACTTACTGTCAGCCCCATTTCACTGGCGACCTCTGCATATTTTTTACCTTCCAGTCGGTTTAATTGAAAGGCTTTTTTAGCTTGTTGTGGTAAGCCCTGTATGGCCATATCCAATTTTTGACTTAGCTCATGAAATTGGGTGATTTCATCAGGCCTTAAAACGGTTGTATTATTAAAGTTCTGCAAGTCAATGGTGCTGGTTTCAAAAGCCACATTTCGGTTCAATTCAAGTTTCAAACAGTTATGTGCCCGATTTCTGACCGAGATGTATAAATAAGCGCGATACGACATGGTGATTTGTTCGTAGGCTTTGTTCTTCCAGAAATTGGTAAATACTTCGGCTACGATATCCTCAGCGAGTTCTTTTGAGTAAACGTAACGAATGGCATGGTTGCAGAGATTGGTGTAGTATTTTCGGAAGAGCAGCTCAAACCCTTCTCCAGGCGATTTTTCAAAGCAATTCTTTATGAAATATTCGTCCGAAATAATCTTGGCGTCGGGTAAGTCGTTTGAAACCCGAACGTACGGCCTTCCAACAGCAAAATCATCGCTTTCCTGATTCGCCTGTATCATGAGTAAGTGGGTAAGCTCAGTGGTCAATAAAAAGGTTTTTTGCTCAATCAACTGTTCATTGGTAAGGTCATAAACCCGAAATCGGCTGATAACCCTTCAGTACCGTATGGCCCTTAAGCCAATCGTATGCATCGACTGAAAACAGACGTGTTGCCGAGACGTTCGGCGTTGATGCCTCAACTGCCCGGGTCGGTTCGTTATCAGTGTGCGTTTGAATACGGTTTGAAATGTTCTAATTCAAAGACAAAGTTTTACTATTTCACCCCACATTGTGGGCGAATATTTTTTTATCTCTTTGAAAAAGGCTCTAGGTGATGATATCAGGTCTGGTTTTTTGCTCCCAGCCCTATTAAGCTCGATCAGCTTTTAGTGGTTGTGAAGGCTCAGGAGGGGCCTGAATGATCGCTATATGGATTCTATGAAAGGCAGTGAATTCTGGATAGTGTAAATGGCGCCAGATGGCTATCTGTTGATCTATAATTAGTTTTGAGCAGCCTATTCAATATTGATTTATGGAGCTTACGAAATGTGTTTAGCGAATACCTAACGTTTATGAGGCTGGTAATGTGTTTATGTCGTACCAATACGATTTTAATGTGTCCATGTATAGTTTCCAGTCTTGCAAGGTAGCCGGCTTGGTGGTAAATGCAGTGGCCCCGGTAGCATAAGACTGCCAGACATGCTGCGGATTTTCCGAATTGGTAAGCATAATGATAGGCACCTGCCCATTGAAACGGGTGCGTAATTCTGATAATAAGGTAAAGCCATCTACATCACTGCCTAGCGCGATGTCTAACAGAATCAGTTTGGGTGACTTGCTGGGGTGGGTATTCAGATAATCGAACGTGCTTGAGGGCGAGGTCGTACTGATAAAAGTTGCCTCTGGAAATTGTTGAGCTGCAAGCCGTTGTAAAAGCTCAAAGGTTGGTTGATCGTCCTCGACAACTAAGACATCAAAGTTCTGTTGAGTAAACATGATTTCCTTTTGTTTAAATATAAACGTGAAAGCAGTAAACAAAATTAAAAAAGTTTATGCGCTTATGTAAAACTTTCTGACAATAATCAGCATGCCAGGAGTTTGAGCTTAGCGTCTACCCATTGTAATTCACGTTTGGTAAATGTACGGTCTCCCACCAGTACTGGCGTAAATGGGCGAAAACCCTGGACCACTGTTGGGGATTATCCGGTTTGATCATGTAGGCGGACGCACCTGCCTGATAAGCAGCCTGTATGTCGGTTCGTGCCCCCGATACGCTGAAGATGACTACTGGAATTGAACTTATGGCAGGCTCCATGGCCTTAATTTGCCGTAATAAATTAAGGCCAATTGACTGGATAGGCAGATACAATTCCAATAGTATCAATTTTGGAAGGCCCCATCCCTGCGTACTCCACTGGTTGATCTGGGCTAATGTATCTTGCGCACAGGTAATACGCTCGGTAACTACTTCGTCCAGCGAAGACTGTAGAGCGTGCTGAATCAATTCCCAATGGTTGTCATCGTTTTCGATGACCAGTAACTTGGCATTATTAAAATTTGTAGCGAGATGGAGTTGGCCTTGAATCGGTTTCATGTCGGCTAAAAACGGATGTTAACCAACCTAACTGAATGATTAGTAAGTTGGTTATCAGTTTTTAGCTAACCTGGTAACCTGGGCGAATATGGAAAAGGTTTTATTTGCACTTAATGCAAATAGGAGAGTACTTTATTCGTGATTGGCCGGAAAGGTGCTCTATGATCTAAACAGCTATAAACCACAGAATAGCTGACTTCGGTAGAATTATGAGGCTGATGCGATGCCCTTTTTCGCAGAGCGCTATATACAAGAACAAAAAAACGCACAGGCAGCTTGTTTGAGGCTGCCTGTGCGCTCGGGTCAATTAAAAAGTTGAACCGTGATCGGAACAAATAAAGGAAGCTTTCCGGCTTTTTCGTTCTTGAAAACAAAGTATAAGTCATGCATCCCGTTTGTAGGCGTCAGGGTTGCCTTGACCATACTGGGTTTGAAAGCATCGTTGATATTCTTGGCCTCGGTTGTATTGGGAAGGATTTCCGTTGTCTGGCCTATTAATTGTCCGGTGGGTGAATCCACGTGCACCTCAATTCGGCCACCAGCCGCATTCAGTCCTTGTTTAGGAGCCGCCACCGAAAACTCCATTGCTTTGATGCCAGTCAGGTCAAGCTGCTTAAACTGTACATAGGTATCCGCAGCCAGAACGATAACCAACGGCATCTGGCCCATTTTATACATCATCGTTCCTTTCGACTGACTATCGCTAACGCCCATCGACAAGAGTGGGTTTCGAAGCACAAGTACCTGCTCTGCCGATTGGGGAGGCAATCCGTTTGCGCCTTTGTCTTTGTAAGCTGCCTGCAATACCAGATTCCCTTTCTGCCCTTTTTCGGGTGTGAGGGTGCCTTTAGTGGGGAGCAATGGGGCAACCGTCGGCTTTTCGGACAGTGTAAGAATGTATTTAACGATCTCACCCGCATCGGCGTTGCTGAGTTGTGGATGAGCGGTCATACTGGCATCTCCCCAAACACCACCACCCCCTTTGATAATTTTATTCGACAAACTGGCTACCGCAGTGGCATCCCCTTTGTAACGCTTCGCTACATCGACAAACGCTGGGCCAACGGATTTTTTATCAACAAAATGACAGGATTTACAATCGCTTTTTTCCAGTAATGTTTTCCCCGTACCGAGATACGTGGCTTCTGAAAATTTATGACCAGCAGCTTCGCCAGACGTAAGGGGTGAGGAAGATTCATCCTGATACGTAGCTCGAACCTGCACCTTGCCGGGCTGAATTTTACCAGCGGACAGGCTTCCGTCTTCCTTATCCTGAACATTGACCTGATAGGCAATAGGTTCACCGGGAAAATAAAAGCTCTTATTACCCCGAGTGAGATCAAGGGTCACAACGGGTGGCTGGTTACCGGCTACGAGTGCCACCTCCCGCGAATCACTCAATCCTTTGTCGTCCTTAACGGTCAGAATAGCTTTGTATTGACCGGGCTTGTGAAAAGTAAACGAAGGGTTGGGCCCATCAAGCACCGTAGGTACTCCACCGGCTTTCGCGTAAATTTTCCATTGATAGGTCAGCGCATCATTATCAAAATCTTTTGTCCCTTCTGCCGAAAAAGCTACCTTCATGGGTACCGCTCCGGCTGTCTGGCTGGCGGTTGCCTGAACCAGGGGTTTGCGGTTCCCGGCGTTATACTCAATCCGAACTAACCTGGAGTCGTCGTTTTGAACAAACCAGCCCGTACCGTATTCGAGAACATACAGATCCCCATTTGGCCCAAATGCCATGTCGATGGGGTGACTAAAGGGCATATTGGGTAAAAAACGCTCGACATGGGTCATATCACCCTTGTCGTTGAAACTGGCTGACAGGATCAGGTCTCGCATCCATTCGAAGAGGAAAACCTTTCCACTGTAATAGTCGGGGAAAGGGCGTTTCGCGTTTGTGAAGTCTTCCTTATAATAAGCTGGACCGGCCATAGCACTTCGCCCACCTGTACCCATAACTGGAAACTTCTTGCTTTCGGCGGCTGGGTAAAAAATCAGGGCAGGCTGCGCTGGTGGCAGATCACGCAGACCCGTGTTGTTAGGAGAGTCGTTGACGGGATGGGCTGGATCGAATTTTTCGCCTTTTTTACCTGTCGCAAAATCAACATCGTTGTACGCCTTGTTGTCGCCCACGAAATAAGGCCAGCCAAAATTTCCGGGTTTGCGAGCCTGATTGTACTCATCTTCTGCTGTTGGGCCAACCCCGGCCGAATCTACCCCCGCATCTGGCCCTACATCGCCCCAGTAGAGATAACCTGTGTGTTTGTCTACCGAGATTCGGTAAGGGTTACGATGCCCCATGGTGTAGATTTCAGGACGGGTTTTGGGCGTTCCTTTTGGAAACAGGTTACCTTCTGGGATGGTATAGGAACCATCCGCTTCAGGGTGAATTCGGAGAATTTTTCCGCGTAGATCGTTGGTATTGCCTGACGATTTCTGAGCATCCCACGGACTTCGGCCTTCCCGCTCATCAATGGGGGCATACAGAGTCGCCCGTGGGCTTGTATTATCGCCGGTAGAAAGATACAGATTGCCTTCCAGATCCCAGTCAATGGAGCCTCCTGTATGGCAGCATTGTTCGCGCTGGGTAGCTACTTCCAGAATCACTTTTTTGCTGGACAGTACGAGTTCATTGCCCCTTAGTTCATAGCGCGTTAGGATATTTCGAGAGGCACCAGAGTCCGAATAGTATAGATAAACCCAGTGATTTTGAGCGAAGTTTGGATCAATATTAACCCCCAACAACCCATCTTCAGCTTCCGTTTCGTTGCCTTCTTTGTCTTTATACTTCGTACTGACGGGTAGGGTCGTAATGGTTTTTAGCTGTTTGGTTATGGGCGAATAGATACGGACCGCACCGTGTCGTTCAACAAGCAGCACCCGCTCGTCGGGCAGAATAACAATTTCGAGTGGTTCGTTAAGCTTTTCGGCAAGCACAACTTTAGTAAAGCGATTTTCATCAGGCGGAGATGTACTCGCTCGGTCGCTGATGTCTTGAAGGGGTCTGGCGGAGTAAGACCATAGGCCCATAGCTAGTGCTGAGAGCACTAGAACTGGCCGGTATGGTTGACGGAGTAAACGAAATAGTGGCATTAGGTTGGTGATTTCCAGAGAGTCTACTCATGCAATAGTACAGTTTTTATGTGTATATAATACACAATGAATAGTTTTTTTTATGATTTTTCCCAAAGTATGTCAAAACGAATTTGGTTAATCCACGCCTGTTGATCAAAACCAGATTGCCAGACTGATTGATCGGTTTAAGAGAGGAACTGGTGGGAATACTGCGGGCTTTTGTCTTGACCGGAAGAGGTTTTTGTTTACCAAGATGGGTATAAGCAAAATTTAAAAATGATCATTTTCTTTAGTAACTTAGGATCAGCATACTACACACTATACGTTTCTTGCTTGTGAACTGGTGGATCGTTTACCAAATCGGGTTGACCCTCGCCCAACTCAACAGCCCTCCTGAAGGCTACTTACTTAGTGATGAAGCCTTTTTCGCGCAGCCACTTGCGCAAAAAGTAATCGTTTTAGAACGTCCAGACACCGTCTTGTTGAATCTGGCCTTGTTTCAGGCAACGAATGAAGCGCGTCGGTTGGCAGGCTTACCCGCTTGTCGGTACGATCGGTCGCTTTATCAGGCCGCCCGAAACCATGCCGAGTCGATGATGCGTAATGACTATACCAGCCATGAAGATCTTTACAATCTGGAAACCATGACGTTGCTCAAGCGCGTGCAAAAACAAACCAGGCGATTTAATTGGATGGCAGAAAATATCGGTTTGTACCAGACGATTGATACGCCCGAATGGTATGGAGTCCGTTACAGCAAACCGGCCCGTCGATACGAATATGTGGATAGTGATACGAAGAAAGTGTATCAGCCTTACAGTTATGCCAGCTATGCCCGATATGCTGTAAAACAGTGGCTGGAATCACCTCATCACCGGGCCAATCTTCTGAACCCATCCTTTACCCATGTGGGTTGTGCAGCGCTCTTATCGACCCATCCTTATGAACAACGAAGGGCACCATTCGGACGTCTGGTGCAGAATTTCGGGGCTGAGCGGGGAAGTGCACAAGCGCTTCGATAAGAGTGGGTTAATTCGTTGAGTTTATGAGAATGGAGTGTTTTTCTGACGCACCGTAAATACATCCAGTGGATTAGGTGTATTATGTCTTTTAGCCTTGTTTGCTGAAGTTATGAACGGATTCTTATCAATAGGGGTAAGGGAGAAACAGTCTGTTTTATAATGAGATAGGGTACGCTTACGAACTAAAATCTACTTACCGTATACGGAGTTTTTGGATTAAAATATGTACTTTGGTGGTTGACGTACGGGTATCCACTCCCATTGATAGAGTGAAGACTGCTAATGCAGTGTTGTCATAAAAGTGGGTAATTCATAAAGCCCGGCTACC
Source organism: Spirosoma panaciterrae DSM 21099 (assembly GCF_000374025.1). GTDB lineage: Bacteria > Bacteroidota > Bacteroidia > Cytophagales > Spirosomataceae > Spirosoma > Spirosoma panaciterrae. Next base: position 105,609 of record NZ_KB893174.1, read on the forward strand.
CTGTGGCCGGTTTTTTTATTTAATTCAAAACGATTTGGTGCCTTTTCGTGTGTTGTGTGATTAAGGGAACCAGTTCTTGCCAGAAATCAAATAAAAACCAGTGCAGATTAATATAGGGTTCATTTAGTGCATGAAACCTGGCAAGCATCAATTGATTGGTTTCGGAGTTCGCTCTATGCATAAGTAGAAAGAGGCTATAATAAATTGCCTGTAGTTCGGCTCTGCTAAACTCGTGACCGTATTGACGCGGAAAAACGTCAGGGAAGACATTATCAATAGCTACTAAGGTTTTTATATACTGTTTTAAAAGCTCAAAACTAGGGTAAACAGCCATAAAGGTGTATTACAGTAGAAATTTTGATAAAAAATACGCTGGTATCTAGTATTGAAAAACTATACGTTCAGTTGTATATGGATTATTGTATGGATAGAAATATAAGCATGAAGCAGACACTGCATCATGTCAAAATTAATCAGGATTTAGAAATATGCTATAGAAGCTGGCTAATTCTATAAAATACTTCGAAACGATTTCGGGTTAAAATAAAATACTAAATCCATATAATTTGTTAATTTGTCGGATAAGGGGTTGAATATCAGTTTTTTTGGTTTTTGTAACTAGCTTTTCAATAAGCCTTCGTCTTTTAGAACGGGAAGGAATACAGCTTGTGATTTTTTTGTAAGCGGTGACCAAAGTGCGTGGGCAGGGAGCTGTTCTTCGGTAATAATTTCCCAACCTTTGCCATTGTTGCGTTGGTAGTAAACACCATCGATGCGTAAAAAAAGATGCGTGTTAGATCGGAAAAACAGGTCTTGATTGGCTTCCATTATCCTTGAAAATATGGGTTAGATTAATCGGGTAGGCCATCGGAAAAATACACGATGGCCTGAGTAACTTTATTTGGTTGTAAACTAATAACCAACAGGTTAGGTCTAATAATTGATTATACGGCATCAGCCGGAAGATAGGCTTAAAACCAATAGGTATAAACGCAAAAGCAAACGTTTTTAGCCACTGGCAATAGTACTGAAAAAACGGTAGGCATCACGCTTCTATAAATCGTCAGATCGGCAACGAGAAGGAGAAACAAAGGCAATGAATGGTTTAGCCATTTAGCCAGACCAATGATGGGGGCTAACCAAACAAGTAGAATTCAGGAAATTCGGCCCCAGTTACTATCAGTTTGTTTGATCCCATCCAGGTGATTACGGATCGGCGCGTGTTGGGGTAGGAGTAACTCGGGGTCTTCGGTCAGGATAGCCTGAGCTGAATCCCGGGCGGCTGTCAGGATAGGGCCGTCTTTGGCCAGATCGGCAATCATCAGGTCCATAACACCACTTTGCTGGGTACCTGTCAGATCGCCGGGACCGCGCAGTTGCAGGTCAACGTCGGCAATTTCAAAGCCGTTATTGGTACGTACCATCGTTTCGAGCCGCGTACGGGTGTCACTGCTGAGTTTGTAGCCGGTCATCAGAATGCAGTAGGATTGTTCGGCTCCCCGTCCGACACGGCCACGTAGCTGATGGAGCTGCGAGAGACCAAACCGCTCGGCGCTCTCAATAACCATAACGCTGGCGTTCGGGACGTTGACACCTACCTCGATAACGGTGGTAGCGACCAGAATCTGGGTTTCATTTTTGAGAAACCGTTTCATCTCGTCGTCTTTTTCATAAGGCAGCATCTTACCGTGTAAAATTCCGATCTCATACGTTGGTCGGGGAAAGGCCCGTTGCATGCTTTCAAAGCCATCCATAAGGTCTTTATAGTCGAGCTTTTCCGATTCCTCGATCAATGGATAGACCACATACACCTGGCGGCCAAGTTCAATCTGCTGACGGATGAAGCCAAATACTTCCGACCGATGTTTATCGAACTTGTGTACCGTTTTGATGGGCTTACGGCCTTTAGGTAGTTCATCGATCACCGACACATCCAGATTTCCATAAAGTGTCATGGCTAGTGTTCGTGGAATGGGCGTGGCCGTCATAACAAGAATATGCGGAGGAACTACCTCATTTTTTCGCCAGAGTTTCGCCCGTTGTGCCACTCCAAATCGATGTTGTTCATCAATAATACAGAGGCCGAGATTTTTGTACTGGACAGCGTCTTCGAGTAGGGCATGGGTGCCGACCAGGATGTGCATTTTGCCCGACTGGAGTTCGTCGTGAAGCACCACACGACGTTTTTTATTAGTCGAGCCTGTAAGGATACCGATGTTGAGGCCCATCGAATCGGCAAAAGGCTTCAGCCCATTGAAATGCTGATCGGCCAGAATCTCAGTAGGAGCCATGATGCAGGCTTGCGCTCCGTTGCCGATGGCCAGCAGGCAGGCAATGAAGGCTACAATGGTTTTCCCGCTGCCCACATCACCCTGCAACAGTCGGTTCATTTGTTTGCCCGTCAGAAAATCGGCATAGATTTCCTTGATTACCCGCTGTTGGGCATTTGTCAACTCAAAGGGGAGGAGTTCTTTGTAAAAGTGCTTCATCAGCGAAGTATCCCGGAAAATTTGTCCTGGAAACTCCTCTTTCTGAATCAGTTTATTTTTGATTAGCCGAAGCTGGTTATAGAATAACTCTTCAAATTTTAACCGCCGTTGGGCTTGCTTGAGCCAGGCCTGATTTTGTGGCAAATGGATGTTCCACATGGCATCCCGTTTACTGATCAGACGAAACTGCTGAATCAGGGATTCGGGTAGCGTTTCGCGAATATGGGGCCACGATTGCTCCAGTAATATTCGCATCACTTTGCCGATTGCCTTGCTGTCAAGATGGCGTTTGCGGAGTTTTTCGGTGAGGGTATAGACGGGAAAAAAACCTGCTTCGTGCTCCGCAGCGGTGGCGGTATTTTCCAATTCTGGATGAACGATGCTAAACTGACCGTTGAACGATTGCGGTTTGCCGTACACGATGTATTCACCATCGCGTCGGAGGCTTTTTTCCAGGTACGTAATGGCCTGAAACCAGACCAGCGTCATGGACCCCGTACCATCCTGAAAGGTAGCAACCAACCGCTTTTTGGGCCCTTCGCCCTCCAGATACCACTCGCGTATGCGTCCTCGTATCTGGGCTGAGGGCATCGAATCCATTAACTCACTGATGGTATAAAAGCGGGTTCGATCGTCGTAACGAAAGGGGTAATACTGGATCAGGTCGCCAAAGGTGAACAGATTCAACTCTTTGTTGAGTAGTTCAGTCCGTTGAGGGCCTAATCCTTTCAGATAAAGCAGGGGTGTATCAAAAAAAGCAACTCGTTCGGTCATAGCTGACCCCATTTTGGGCGTATGCTGCACCAGTCTGGATGGATCAAAAATACAAAAAAGTCATAAGTTGTCATAAATGAGCCTGGTGGTCATTTGTGGTCACGAATCGACATTCTTTGGTTTTCAGAAGGTTTCCCGTTTTGAATACGATAAACAAGGTTCTATTCTTCGTCTGCTTTCCCGAGTCCAAATGCAATGCCAGCATATATATCCAGCCCTCTCGGTTGAATGCCGTTTGTACTATTGCCCAATAAACCCAGCAAATTATCGGTGCCCAGCCAGCCTGGACCTACTCGAACGGAGCCACCAGCAGTAACACCACCATTCAGGTACGCGATGGGAACGGATACACTTAACCAGCGTGAGTCGTATCGGGGGGTAACCGCGATTAAGGTAGGCTGATGTGTGGCGGTCGATGACGTTGACCGTACATCCTGTAAATAAGTCAGATTAAGGCCAAGGCCACCTGGAAGCTGGTAATCCATAAATAGATTGAGGGAGGTAGGCAGTCCAACCCTAAACGTATTGGATTCGGGAGCACGGCCGGTGGTCAGTTTGCTTTGAATCACTTCAACAATAGAACCTGTTCCATTGAGGTCATTGAAATCTTTGGTACTGAACCGTACAGGGTTCGATCCAAGGTCAGAATACGTGTATTCCTGGCCTTTATAGGTCAGACCGCCAATATCAGTAAGGGCAATGCCAAGTCGTAAAGCCGGGCTGTCGACGTCATACTGATCGACATACGTGAAGCCTAGATCCAGTCCGAAACCTCGGCCAGGCGAAGAAGGACTAAAGAGTACGGCTGGCGTCAAACTGCGATTCTGTAGAAACGTAGTATAAGCGAGGGTGGCATCTAACTTACTTACTTCCAACAGGTTTGTGTTCGGTATGGCAGGGTCCTGGACAATTCGGTAACTCATGCCCCGATTGATGAGCCGTTGGGCATGGTAGCCGAGCAGGAATTTGGCTGTTGTCCCAAACAGAATTTTTCGTCCGTCAGCCTCTACCAATGGCAAGCCATAGGTTATACCCAGTTCAGCATAGGTATTGGTGCTGGCTCCAAACTTATTATCCGTTGTAGGGATACTGTAGATGCCTCCTGTGTTCAGGCTGGCCCGAAAAGCCGACAAGAGCCCTTCAGACGCCCCAATCACTTGGCCGATTGCCCGAAACCGGGTTGTAAAGGCCAGGGCTGCTCCGCGCTCACCTACTTGCATCAGAAACGAAGGGCCGCGTACTTCACCCCAAATAGTGCCATTTTTGGGCTTACCATCCAGGGTTTCTCGCGTGTAATCCGTTTCAAAACGTATGGAGCCGTCTGCCGATTTGTATTGAGCAGGAACATTACCCGTGATGAGTCTTAGCAAGGAAAATGGAGCCTGATAGCGAACATAATTATTATCCACATGACCATTGCCTGTTAAGACGTTTAGGTAAAACCTGGAAGGAGAGTCGGCGGCTAGTGCAGGATTAATATAGAGCCGGTTGGTTCCGCCGAATCGGCTGGTTGAAATGCCGAGGAGATTTTGTGAAAAACTGGCACTAGAAATCTGTAAAAGCAGTCCCAGTGAGAGTAAATACTTCATGTAGTGAATCAGTAATGCAATCGAGTCTGCAAAAGAAACGCAAAACCGTCATTAGGGTTAACTAATGACGGTTATATTTTTGACTTCTTAGTCAACGGTTAACCGGGGTTGGTCACCCGCCCTACGCAACTGGCAGGCAATACGCCCCAAATAGTTGTACTCTATACTCCTTCTGCCTCTACCGTTTTTACTTCCGGGACCAGACGGGTGAGTAAATTCTCGATGCCTGCTTTCAGGGTAAGCGTCGACGAGGGACAACCGCTGCATGAACCCTGTAGTAAGACTTTGACAGTCCCTGCAGCTTCATCAAATGTATGGAAACTGATCGCTCCACCATCTGACTCAACGGCCGGACGAATGTACTGATCCAGTACGGCCTTTATTTTTTGAACGGTTTCTGAATCTATATCCAGCTTTGTGGTATTTGCCTCCATCGTGCGTTGGGCAAATACGGGCTTTTGCTCCGTGAAATACTCTTTCAGGAAGAGTTTCACTTCAAAGAGCACATCGTCCCACTCCGTTTCTTCATCTTTGGTAACGGTCACAAAGTTGCCAGAAATAAACACCCGGCGGACAAACTCGAAACCAAATAAGGCTACCGCTAGTGGTGATGCTTTTCCGTCAAGCAGCGCATCGCCCGGTGTTGCATAATCGAAAGTAAGACCGCTAGGTACAAGTTCGAAACTGACCACGAACTTCATCGAGTTCGGATTGGGACTGCCTTCCGTAAAAATAGATACGGGACGGCTTAGCGTAGAGTTCATAGAGAGCGTATGATTTTGGTTTACCAGATACGGGTAAGGCCCAGCTTTGTGTAACCGAAAGGAATTAAACACCTTTTCGTCTCTTGGCTAACACCGACATCTTTTTTTTAGTTTTTACCCATTAAAAAACCCGCAAGACATTTGCCGTGCGGGTCTATTAATTCAGAGCAGTAAAGGATACTTAGGCCGCTGCTTCAGCTACTGGAGCCACTTCAACGGCTGATGGGCCTGCTGGAATGATATCGACATACGAACGGCTGTCGCGACCAGGACGGAATTTAACCACGCCATCAACCAGAGCGAACAGCGTATAGTCTTTACCCAGCCCTACGTTTTTACCAGGATGGTGTTTCGTGCCACGCTGACGCACGATAATATTGCCGGCAATAGCCGACTGACCGCCGAACAACTTCACGCCCAGACGTTTGCTGATCGAGTCGCGGCCGTTTTTGGAACTACCTACACCTTTCTTGTGTGCCATTTTCTTCTTGGAAGTTAGGAGCGAGGAGTTAGGAGCGAGACTTAGGATGGCTTCATCAACTCCTCTCTACTGTTTTACAGAGTTATGTCTTCGATCAGGACCTTCGTCAGATATTGACGGTGGCCATTTTTCTTCTTGTATCCTTTCCGGCGTTTTTTCTTGAAGACGATAACTTTCTCGCCTTTCAAGTGCTCGACAATTTTAGCCGATACTGTCGCTCCAGCGACAGTCGGGGCACCGACGGAAATGCTCCCTTCGTTGTCAACAAGGAGAACCTTCACCTTGTCGGAGGCAAGTGCAGCGTCCACATCGCCCTCTAACCGGTGGGTATAGATAGAACGACCCTTCTGGATCTTGAATTGCTGCCCTGCGATCTCTACGATTGCGTACATGTGTTGTGTATGAAATTGGAAATGAGGGTGCAAAGGTAGTGTTTTTTTTACACAATCCAATACGTCAACTAGTGTACGCGAATTTTTTGCCCCGCCCGAAGCCGGGAGCCTGAAATATGATTTTTTCGCTTTAGTGCCGACACCGACATGCCATACCGATCGGCTATTGAGCTTAGGGTATCACCAGAACGTACTTTGTGAAGCACGGTTCGTTTGAAGCGGGGCTTAGAGCGAGACTCCGACGAGTTTGAGCGTCCACCACGCAGGTAATCCCATACGGAACCAGTCAACAGGAAATGGTCGGAGAGAATGGTATTTTCTGGAAATGCGTAGATGTTGAGGGGGCTGAATGGATTGCCTTCATAACGCGTTTCGAAGTGCAGGTGTGGGCCCGAACTTCGCCCTGTACTACCGCCCAGCCCAATCTGATCTCCCGCTTTGATGAGCTGTCCCGTTTCAACGGTCTGTTTGGAAAGGTGGCCGTATAAGGTTTCAAGGCCATTGTAATGCCGAATCAGCACATAGCGGCCATACCCATTTCCATCCCAGCCTACTACCCGTACAATCCCATCAAAGGCAGCATAAACTGGATTTCCGGTTTCCAGGTCGAGGTCGGTACCCGTATGCCAGCGCCCCCAGCGAAACCCAAAATTGGAGGTCATTTTGCCTTCGTTCAGCGGGGCAGACCAATAGCGGTTAGCAGGCGGATCATACAACTTAATGTCGATCGTTTCGTCGAATTCGAGCGGATCGATGTTGTATGGATCAATGGTGCGAGAATCCCAAACCGCATAATAATCAGCGATTTTGACCCATTCGTTGCCAACCAGTACTGAATCGATCACTTCTACGACACTCGTCTCGCCCTGATCAATCTGACTGGTGTCTTCACTAACAACGGGGTTTAATTCTTTCTTGGGCTCAAACTGGTTGTTGAAGCGCAGTTGAGTAGTTTCTTGCTCAAACGGGTCGTCCGCTTTTTGCGGCTGTTCGACGACGGGTGCGTTTGGAGTTGCCCCATTTTTGGGCGTAATACGCAGGTTATTTTTAAATCGCCCGCGCTCCTGGGCCTGTGCGGTCAGGGTTATGCACAGGCACCCAATGGCCAAAAGCCACTGTGTAGCGGTTCTTCTCATCGAAAAAGGGATGAGTTTTCGGTTTTGAGGATAAGGCTGGCTGATAAAAATGATGCTGCATCAGCCAGCCTTATCCTCAAAACCGAAAACCTGGTTTTGTTAATGAATTAAATTTCTTCTGGCTGCATTTCCAGGGTAACCAGATAACGCTCTGCGTCGAGGGCGGCCATACAGCCGGTACCAGCCGCCGTAACGGCCTGACGGTAGATGTTATCCTGTGCGTCGCCACAGGCAAATACGCCGGGTATATTGGTTCGGGTGCTTCCCTTTTCGGTCAAAATGTAGCCATTGTCGTCCAAATCGATAAACTCCCGGAAAATGTCAGTATTGGGTTTGTGACCGATGGCCACGAAAAAGCCCGTAACATTCAGAATAGACTCTTCACCTGTTTCGCTATTTTTAATACGAACTCCCTCCACATCTTCATCACCCAGAATTTCTTCGGTTACTGAATTGTAGAGGACCTCGATGTTGTGTGCGGTTTTTACCCGTTGTTGCATGAACTTAGACGCCCGCATTTCATCGCGCCGAACCAGCATGTACACCTTGCGGCACAAATTGGCCAGATAGCTTGCTTCTTCGGCGGCCGTGTCGCCCGCTCCAACGATGGCTACGTCCTGCCCCCGGAAAAAGAACCCGTCGCAGACGGCACAGGCGGATACGCCCCGGCCATTAAGCCGCATTTCGGAGGGTAATCCGAGCCATTTGGCGGTAGCCCCGGTTGAAATAATAACTGAATCGGCCGTAAGCTCATATTTATCATCGACCGTAACGCGATGTGGGTTGCCCGGACTAGGCTGCTCCATGAACTCGACTTTGGTTACCATGCCGTAGCGAATGTCGGTGCCAAACCGACGAGCCTGTGCTTCCAAATCCTGCATCATCTGAGGACCTTGTACGCCATTGGGGTATCCTGGGAAATTATCGACTTCGGTAGTGATGGTAAGTTGGCCGCCAGGTTGAGCACCCTGAAACAGAACAGGTTGCAGATTTGCTCGAGATGCATAAATAGCTGCCGTATAACCGGCTGGACCAGAACCTATGATTAAGCACTTAACGTGTTCAGGTGTCATTGTAGTGGGAATGTATTGTCTGGTAACTAAAAATACCCCCTCCCAAAAGTGGGGGTATCTGGACAACATACACAAAATTGAAAAAAATCCCGCAGGAAAGCAAAGTATGTGAAGGTTGTAGGATGTGGCTGGCACAAGTTCAATACATTCAATATCCTATCTCATACATCCTACATTTTACAACACTTTCCATTCAATACGTCGGTTGAGTTGCCGGTTCTCGTCGGAAGTGTTCGGAACGAGCGGTCGGGTCTTGCCATAGCCTACGGCTCGAATCCGACTGGTGTCGATACCTGCCCCCGTCAGATAGGTCACAACGGCTTGCGCCCGTTTTTGCGAAAGGGTCAGGTTGGCGGCAGGGTCACCTTTATCATCGGTATGGCCCGAGATTTCAATTTTTACGCCTGGGTTGGCTTGCAAAAATGCCGCCAGCCGAGCGAGTTCCGTTCGTGATTTATCGGCCAGATCGTACCGGCCTGATTCAAAAAACAAGTTGTTCAGCGTTTCATTGGCGGTCGCTCCGGTGGAAACGGGCTCTAGGGGAACCGCCATTGACAACCCTTCGCCTTTTGTTTTTTGGGTAAAATCGAACGATAGGCTTTTGAACAGATAGCCCGACTGACTCACATACAGAGCATACTCACCCCCACTTGGCAGCACAGCCGTATATTGACCAGTTTGGGCATCGGCCTGCACGCGTGAGACTACCTGATTCGTTTTCAGATCAATCAGTTCGACGGTAGCGGCCAGTGGTTTTTTCGTTTTTGCATCAGCAATTGTTCCTTTTAAATAGCTGACGGGTTTGATCCGTTCGCGCAGGGATTCGGGCAATTCGAAGGTGTACAGACGGGATTTTTGGGAAACCCCATCTTTCTGCTCTTCAAAGGAATAATAAGCGCGGGTACCATTGGCCGAAACAAAGAGGGAAGCCTGATCTTCCGAATTATTGATTGGATAACCCAGGTTGGTAGGGGCAGACCAGCCAGAAGGACCGTTGTCGGACACAAACAGGTCGTAACCACCCAAACCTACATGCCCTTCTGAGGCAAAAAACAGGCTCTGGCCATTGGGATGAATAAAGGGTGAGGCCTCATTCGAAGCCGTATTGACAGGTTCTCCCAGATTGACAGGCTCGGTCCATTCGCCATTAGTATCCCGGTCACTGCGCCAGATGTCGCGACGTCCTTTGCCACCCGGTCGGTCTGAAACAAAGTAAAGTTGCCGTCCATCGGCCGAGAGGGCGGGTTGGGATTCATAATAACGGGTATTGATCGTTGCGCCTAAATTTTCGGGACTCGACCAGTCGTTGCCGGTTTTGTGGCTCATATAGAGGTCGCAGCTACCAAAACCTTTACGACCCTGGCAGGCTGTAAAGACAATCGTGCGTCCATCGGCCGAAAGGCTGGCCGTACCTTCATTTTCGGGGGTATTAATACTACCTGCCAATGAGGTAGGAGGGGACCAGGTTTCGCCATTGAAGGTAGCCGTCATCAGGTCTTCGTCGCCTTCGGGTTTCAGAGCGGTAAAGACCAGGGTTTGTTCATCGGCCGTAAGAACGGGGAAGTATTGTGATGGGGTCGTTTGCAGTACCGATGATAAGGGTTTGGGATCAACAGCCTGTGGATGTTGCATGGCTTCCAGGCCAAACCGGGCGGTTTCCAGCTGACGGGCAATCCGTTTGGCCTGGGTGGACTGGGGGGCAAACAGCGTTTGAAATTTTTCGAGAAAAGGAATGGCTTCGTTGTAGCGACCTAATCGAAGCAGGGTATTGCTCAGGGCCTGATAGGCTGACCCTGAAGCCGGATTGTCGGGTTGAAGTCGGACGGCATTCCGATAGGCAGCCAGAGCAGGATCGTACCGCCTGGTGAATTCGTACAACTGACCGAGTTTCAGATAGGCATCCGTAAAGTTCGGGTCTTCCTTTACGGCCTGCTCCATAAACGGAATGGCATCTGCCGCTTTCCGCTCACTAAACAGTCGGATGGACTGGTCGTAAAGCTCCTTCGCCTTTTTGGTTTGCGCCTGGAGACTGGTGCCGAGGGCCAGGAGCAGAGAAATCAGTAACGTGTTTAGGGCGAAGGACAAAAAGAAACGGTTGCGTCCTGCCGTAGGCACCCTGCCCTCTGCCTTTATGGAATATCCATGTATTTGTGCGTCTGCAACGAGATTTGCCATTGCGGATTATTTTTTACGTAATCAACGATACGAGGCAGCATTTCATTGGAGCGGCTCCACTCTGTTTGCAAAAAGAGTTTACAGTCGGGTCGTAAAAAGGGTACAAAGGACTCTGCAAATGCAAAATCGGACAGGTTATATATGATAACCTTCAGTTCGTCCGCTTTCGCAAAAATGGCTGGATTGGGTTTCTTAAACTTTTTAGGTGAAAAGCAAATCCAGTCCCATGATCCCGTAACGACCTGACAAACCCCCGACGTTTCGATATTGGTACGGAATCCGGCAGCCTGTAGCGAAGCTGTCAGTTCGGTAAGGTCGTGCATAAGTGGTTCGCCCCCGGTAATAACGGCCATTCGACCCGGATACTGCAAAGCGCCTGCCAGAATTGTATCGACCGATAATTTGGGGTGGGCATCGGCATCCCACGATTCTTTAACGTCGCACCAGTGGCAGCCTACGTCGCACCCACCGAGCCGGATAAAATACGCAGCCCGACCCGTGTGGGCGCCTTCGCCCTGAAGGGTATAAAACGCTTCCATGACGGGTAGCGAAGAGGCCGGGTTGTTGTTGAGATGGATGGGTTGTTTCTGTTCTGCTAGCATGATACAAAGATACGAAGGTTCGGTGGAATGGTTATTTTTGTTGCCATGCTCCAAGCCGTAACCACCTTTCTGAATCGGCCAATAGCCGAAGATTTTCGCTTTAAAACCCAGATCTGGCAGGCGATCCAGACAGGTATTTATGTATTCCTGTTTATTTATTTTTTTGGTGGTCCGTCATTCGGGGCGCCTAATCGGGCTGGGATGCTGGCCCTGTTTGGAGCCGGTTGTGCCGTATCAACCCTGATGGCCAATTGGCTTGTTCCGATCCTGTTTAGCCGGATTTATGACGAAGACCGTTGGGTGGTTTGGAAATACATCCTTCATACGCTGTTCGTTTTGTTTTGTATCAGCGTCGGTAATCAACTCCTGCTGGTACTAACCCAGAATGACTATCCGCCGTTCATACAGATGTATCTGATCGTGACGCTGATCGGCTTTTTCCCAATCATAAGTGGGGTATTTGTGACCGAGCGTCGTCGGCTTAAACGAAATCTGGCGCAAGCACAGGCACTCAATCGCCAACTGACGCAGCGAGCCGAACCGCCACTGCCGGACCTGTCGGATTCCCGACCGACAAAAGCAGAGATCGCCACTGAAGTTGAATCGAAACCCCTGGTGTTGAGTTCAGAAAGTGGCAAAGAGCGACTAACGCTGCAACCCGAGCAGTTACTATTCGTTGAATCGGTCGGAAACTACGTAGAGGTGCATTGGCTGAATCGGAACGAAGTTCAGAAAACCGTTCTTCGAAGTACACTTAAAGAAGTGGCCGATGCGCTTCGCACTTATCCGCAATTTTTCCGCTGCCATCGGGCGTTTCTGGTGAATCTGAAATGCATTCATCAAACCGAAGGTAATGCCCGTGGGTATCAGTTGACCATTAGCGCTGTTTCAACAAAAATTCCTGTATCCCGTAGTTATCTGGATGCGTTTGATACCCGGATAAACGAGGTTTTGTAGGCTTCCCGATTGTCCCTGCTACGCCCAAATATCCCTAAAACTACCTGTTTGTCCCGCTATCGAAACGCCCATCCCAGGCTATTGTGCGGCTGTTTCTGCCGATTCAGTTTTGTGTCAGTCAATCGAAACAAAACTGAATCGCCATGCTGAACACACTGAAAATTACCCGCTCGGACTTAGCCAACGTTAACTGGAAATCGGTTAGTAGTTTTTACCTGCTGGCTTGTTCGCTCTCGTATGGATTACATTTCTTACCCAACCTGAATAAAGGGATTCTGCCCGTTCATAATGTATTTACGTATGGCATGGGTCCATTGCTGGCGGCTGTAGTTTGCCGGTTTCTGTTTCCACGTCAGCCACGCACACTTTCGGTATTCGGCTCCGCACCGCTAAAAGCTATTGTATTGGTAATGACCCCAATTTTGCTTTCTGCTATAATCGGCGTTCCGAATAAAGCAGGTCAGAACGTTCATCTTTTTGGATTCCTGCTTGGGGTTTCGGGATTGCTCTATGGGTTTGGTGAAGAGATGGGCTGGCGCGGCTACCTGCAGGAGGCTCTTCGGCCGTTGCCCACGTTTTACCGAGTTACGTTGATTGGCGTACTCCATGCGGGCTGGCATTTGACCTTCCTCTCCGATTTGTCCGGCATAGTCGGTGGGCAGACAACTGGATGGATGGTAGTTGGGGTGCTGATTTTGATGGCCTGGGGGTTAGGGGCACTAGTCGATACGACAAAGTCGGTTTTGGTGGTTGCCTCTGCCCACGAACTGATGAACATTGCCGTACATCCGGTTGCCCTCGCAATCACGTTACTGGTCTGGATTGGGCTAGTACGAAACTGGCGGAAACAACGCCCGCATTTTAAGAATTTTCTTTTTACCTTTGTGCCATGATTTCAAAACGGGACACTCATTCGCCTTTCCGACATCGTCGTCACCATTCGGGCTGCTAATCTGGCCTGCCACTACGTTGTTGTATCCCCGTTTTCCTGTAGGTTTGCCCCCTGATTTTCTGGCCGCATGCTGTATGAAAAATAAGTTGCGGGATACAGCTTCAAAACTAACGTATTACGGGAGGTGTGGGGCATCTCATACATCCTATCTCATACATCCTACATCAAGTAATGTCTTCTGTATTACGAATTGCCTTACAAAAATCGGGTCGGCTGAGCGAAGATTCGTATCAGCTTTTTAAAGAGTGTGGTATCCGTTTCGACTATGGGACCGGTAAACTCAAATCAGTGTCATCCAACTTCCCGGCAGAGTTTCTTTTTTTACGCGACGACGATATTCCTGGTTACGTCGAAGATGGCGTTGCTGATCTGGGCATCGTGGGCGAAAACGTAGCGGTCGAAATGGGCCGCCAGGTACAAACGATTCATAAACTTGGGTTCTCTAAATGCCGGTTGTCTATTGCTGTGCCACGGGGTACCGACTGGACGGGTATTCAGTGCCTGGAAGGAAAGAATATCGCTACCTCGTACCCGAATCTGTTGGGAAACTACCTGACCGAACAGGGGGTTCAGGCCGAAATTCACGAGATCAGCGGGTCGGTAGAGATTGCTCCCAGCATCGGGCTGGCGGAGGCTGTCTGTGACATTGTTAGTTCGGGAAGTACATTGCTCAGTAATGGCCTGAAAGAAGTGGAAACCATCTTTCGTTCAGAAGCCATCCTGATTGCCCCAAACGAGCTGAACGCAGAGAAACAGGAACTAATCGATAAACTGCTCTTCCGCATCAAAGCGGTACAGGTGGCCAAGAATAATAAATACATCGTCCTGAATGCTCCGAACCACTCACTCGATCAGATTACGGCCTTGCTCCCCGGTATGAAAAGCCCCACGGTTACGCCATTGGCTACCGAAGGCTGGAGTTCCGTACATTCGGTGCTGAATGAAAATGAGTTCTGGGAAAATATCGAAGCCATCCGGGCCGCTGGTGCCGAAGGCATCCTCGTGATTCCGATTGAGAAAATGATTTATTAACATTAAGTAGACAGGAGTGATGAGCGAGGAGTGAGAATAGCTGACGCAGGAAACTTATTAATGCGTCAGCTATTCCCGCTCCTCACTCCTCGCTCCTCGCTCCTAGAAAATGAATATCATTCCTTTTCCCGCCCGAACGGAATGGCCAGCCTTGTTGGCCCGTCCGGTGCAGTCGACGCAACAGATCGAAGCGGCTGTAGCTCCGATTTTGGCTCAGGTGAAAGCCGAGGGTGATGTGGCCTTGCTGGCCCTGGCTAAAAAATTCGACAAGCTTGACCTGACAACCGCGCAACTGCGTGTCGATAACACCGAATTGGAGGCTGCCGAAGCGCAGTTAAGTAGTGAACTGAAAATGGCTATACAACAAGCCTATCAGAACATTCGCCTGTTTCATGAAAAGCAGAAGCAGCCTGTCGAAAAGATTGAGACCATGCCGGGGGTAACCTGCTGGCGGAAAAGCGTCGGAATCGAAAAAGTGGGGCTATATATTCCGGGAGGAACGGCACCGTTGTTTAGTACGGTGCTTATGCTGGGCATACCGGCTCAACTGGCTGGTTGTCAGGAGATCGTTCTATGCACCCCGAGCAACCATCCCGCCATCTATTTTGCCGCCAAACTAGTGGGCGTTACACAGGTGTTTCGGATTGGTGGGGCGCAGGCTATAGCGGCTATGGCTTACGGAACCGAGTCAGTGCCGCAGGTGTACAAAATTTTTGGGCCGGGAAATCAGTACGTTACGGCTGCAAAGATGCTGGTCGCCAAAGAGGGTATGGCTATCGATATGCCCGCCGGGCCAAGTGAAGTGGCGGTCTACGCCGATGATTCGGCTGTTCCATCGTTTGTAGCGGCTGACCTGCTCTCACAGGCCGAACATGGTGCCGATAGTCAGGTGCTGCTGGTGTCGACCAGTAAAAAACTGCTGACCAGTGTAAACCTGACTCTGTCGACCCAGCTTGGCCGATTGCCCCGGCAGGATATGGCCGCTAAAGCACTGGAAAATAGTAAAATGATATTGCTTGAAAGTCAGGAAGATGCCGTTGATCTGTTGAATCAATATGCTGCCGAACACCTCATTCTAAGTATAGAGAATGCGGAAGAAGTGGCCGATCAAATTATCAATGCGGGTTCGATTTTCCTTGGTAACTACACCCCCGAATCGGCGGGTGATTATGCCTCGGGAACCAATCATACGCTGCCAACCAATGGCTTTGCACGCGCCTACAGTGGGGTATCGCTGGATAGCTTCGTGAAGAAGATAACCGTACAGCATATTACCCCCGCCGGGTTGCAGCAAGTCGGTCCTGTAGTGGAAGCGATGGCCGAAGCCGAATCGCTGGAAGCTCACAAGCGTGCGGTGAGCCTGCGATTGGCTAGCCTGGAAGAAACGAATCTCGTTTGATTTCGTTATTTTGCTAAAAAAAGTACAGCTATGAGTCAGTTAGTCATTGAGATCGATAATCCAGAAGATGAAGCACTATTGATCCGTTTATTGCCTAAGCTAAATGGGCGAATTGTCTCTAAAGAAGCTAGTACAGCTATAAATGATCGCAAGGAGAAGTTGTCGGCTATTTTTGATCGACTAAGGGACAGCGGAGTTGCTGAGAAATATGGTGACCCATCAGAATGGCAACGAGAAGTGCGACAGGATCGACCTTTAGCTGGCCGCGAAGATGATTATTGACAGTAACGTCATCATTTATTCGATTCGGCCTGAGTATAGACAATTGCAGGCTTATCTGCTCAAGCACAGTAATGTGTTGCAGGTATCAGCAATCACCAGACTTGAGGTAGTTGGCTTTTACAAATTAGCTGAGGAAGAAAAAGAACAGTTTGAGCAATTTTTTACTACCATTCTCATTCTTCCCATAACGGATGAAGTCATTACCGAAGCCATTCGGCTCCGCCAACAACGCAAGCGGTCGCTGGCGGATTCCCTTATTGCCGCAACAGGAATTCTGTATAAGCTACCCGTTCTGACAAATAATGTAGCCGATTTCTCGGACATTGAAGGTCTACAGATTATTCCGCTGTCCGACATTTTAAACACATGAAACATCTCGCTGATCTGCTGCTTCTGGGCGACCCACGCTTATACGAAACCTGCGAACCTGTACTGGAATCTGAACTGCCACTGGTAGCTGGCTGGGTAGCCGATCTGCATAATGTGATGGAGGAAATCCGGGCGAAATATCAGTTTGGGCGGGGTATTGCCGCTCCCCAACTGGGAATTATGAAGCGCCTGATCTACCTGAATATAGACCGTCCCCAGGTAGTCATCAATCCCGAACTGATCGCCCTCAGCGATGATATGAACGAGCTTTGGGACGATTGTATGAGCTTTCCAAACTTACTGGTGCGTGTTCGTCGGCATCGAAAGCTGACGATGATCTACCGGGATGAAAACTGGCAAACGCATACATGGGAAGTAAACGACTGGGCCTTGTCGGAACTGATACAACATGAATACGACCATCTGAACGGGGTTTTATGTACCATGCGGGCGATCGACGAGCAGGCATTTCGCTGGCGACCAACCCCCAATCCTTAATTCGAATAACCACTTATGTTTAATCTTAGTACGATTCTACGCCCACATATTCTTTCGTTGACACCGTATTCATCGGCTCGTGATGAGTATACGGGTACGATCGGCGTGTTTCTGGACGCCAACGAGAACCCAATTGGCTCAACGACTGATGCGGGTACTTACAACCGCTATCCTGATCCGCATCAGTGGGCCATCAAACAACGGCTGGCACCGATCAAAGGGGTTCGGGTGGGGCAGATTTTTCTAGGCAACGGTTCCGACGAACCCATCGATCTGCTGGTACGGGCCACCTGCGTACCGGGCCAGGATAACCTACTGATTATGCCGCCCACATACGGGATGTATGAGGTATCAGCAGCTCTCAACGATGTGGCTTTGCTCAAAGTACCACTCACGCCCGACTTTCAGGTGGATACGGAGGCTGTGCTAGGGGCTATCACCAAAAACACGAAGCTGATCTGGCTTTGCTCCCCCAACAATCCGTCGGGCAATCTATTACAGCCCGAAGCCATCCGCCGGATTCTCGAAGCGGCCGAGCATTCACTGGTGATTGTTGATGAAGCGTATATTGATTTTGCCGATACACCTTCCTGGACAACCCAACTAGACAGGTATCCGAATCTGGTAGTGCTGCAAACCTTCTCCAAAGCCTGGGGACTGGCGGCTTTGCGGCTGGGTATGTGCTTTGCGTCGGAAGAATTGATTCAAGTCCTGAACAAGATCAAACCTCCCTACAATATCTCAGCACCCACCCAGGCACTTGCGCTGGAAGCGCTGACGCAGGGCGCGAAAAAGGAGGGAATGGTGGCCCAAATTTTGGCCGACAGGCAGATTTTGGCAGAAAAACTACGTTCTTTGCCCAATGTACAAGTGGTACACCCGTCTGATGCCAACTTCCTGCTCGTTCAGTTCGACGATGCAAAACAGGTATTCGAACAACTGATCGAACAACAGGTTATTGTCCGTGACCGATCGAAGGTGAAGCTCTGCGAAGGGTGTCTGCGCATTTCGGTGGGTACGCACGAAGAAAACGAACGGCTGCTTGACGTGCTTGGGCAGATGAGTCAAAATCCGGAAGAGCCGATAGAAACCAGCCAGAAAGCTGCCAAACCCGAACTGGTGTCGAAAACCTGATTGTTTTGTCGAATAAGCTGGTTACGTGGGTGGGTTCCGGTAGTCTAAGAGTGATTAATGTTTGCTCTATGAGAAAATCGTTGTTGATAACAGGTCTGGCCCTCCTCGGGCTTTTGGTGCAGACTCCTGAGGTCTGTGCACAGTATAACAATTGGTCATTGGGGTTCCGAATAGGGGAGCCCTCCGGTATTAATGTCCGTAAATATTTCGGAAACAATCATGCCTTTGATCTGAATATCGGGACCTATGGTGGTATTTACGGAACTAACCGTAGCTATCGTTCGGGCGATTATAAGACCGTTGGCCTCTCGATTCAGGGACATTATCTATGGCATACGGCGCTCACCAAAAGTGAGAGTATCCGGGCTTATTATGGCTTTGGAGGGCAGATAAACAATCGTCGGTATTATCCAGACTATCTGGCTGGTCAGTCCGTTAATTATGTGAAAGGAAATATTTCACTGGGTGGATCGGGTATTGCTGGCATTGAGTTCTTTCCGCCCAACAAACCGTATTCATTCTTTCTGGAAACCGGCGCTTACGTCGAACTCTTGCAAGCTCCCTTCTTCCTGAGTTTAAATACAGGGTTGGGATTGAGGTATAATTTTTAAAGGAGTGAGTAGTTAGGAGTGAGGAGTGAGAATGGCTGGCGTATAAAACTGATTGATGCGTCAGCCATTCTCAATCCCCGCTCCTCACTCCTCACTCCTAACGACTATGTTCAAAGTCTACAGTTCTTCGGCGGGGTCGGGTAAGACGTACACGCTTACCAAAGAGTACCTGAAACTGGCCTTGCAACCAGAAGCGAAGGACGATTATTTCCGGCATATTCTGGCGGTAACCTTTACCAACGCGGCCGCCAATGAGATGAAGAACCGGATACTGGAACGGCTTTCCGACATGGCCGGAGAAAAAGAGCTGGCCCTCCTCGATGAACTGGTCGTTGACCTCTACGGTACAACGATCGATTCAGAGGGGTTCGAAATAGCCAAGACCAGTCTTCGACGGAAAGCCGCTTCGGTCTTCAAAACGATCCTTCATCGTTACGCCGATTTTAGCGTTACAACCATCGATTCGTTTACCCAGCGCATTGTAATGGCGTTTACCGATGAACTGGGTTTGCCCTATTCATTTGAAGTTGAACTGGAAACCGACGAAGTACTCGAACTGGCAATCGATAACCTGATCGAAAAGGCCGGAACCGAGGAGATGGAGGAAATTACCACCATTCTGAGTGAGTACTATACCCATGTAGCTGCCGAAGGGAAAAGCTGGAACCAACTGCCCGACGTGCTGAAAGAGTTTGGCCGTAACCTAACCTCCGACCAATTTTATGAAGCGGTCAATGCTGCCCAGGAATTGTCGCCAGGTGCGTTGCGGATTATTCGCGAGCAGTTAATCCAGCACAATCAGCAGGTTGAAGCCGACATTGTTCTTTGTGGCCAACGAGCCTGGCAACGGATTATTGATGCGGGTTTATCGGAAGCTGATTTTACCTATGGCTCAAGCGGTGTAGCAGGTTTTATTAAGGTCGTGGCCGAAGGGAATGCCCAGAAAGAACCGGGTACCCGGGTGTATAATGCCATTCAAAAGGGGGAGTGGTACGGAAAAAAAACACCGTTGCCCGTTCAGGGAATGATCGACGCCATGGCCGACGAACTGACCGAATGCCTGACCCAAATCAATACCATTCGGGAGAAGAATGGCCGGGAGGTTACCCTGTTTGAGTGCCTGTTGCCCCATTTACAGAAACTCGCCTTGTTGAAACAGATGCGGGTTGAGTTCGATGAACTGCTGCGAAAAGATGGCCGGGTACACATTTCCGAATTCAATAAGAAAATCCTGTCCATTGTGGCGTCGGAGCCGGTTCCGTTTCTGTATGAACGACTGGGGGTACGGTACAATCATATACTGATCGACGAATTTCAGGATACCTCCCGACTGCAATTTGCCAATCTATTACCTCTGATTGAAAATGCACTTGGGGGAGATCATTTCAATCTGGCGGTGGGCGATGGTAAACAGGCGATTTATCGATTTCGGGGGGGCGATATGGACCAGATTGTGGCCTTGCATCGCCGGGATTTGGCAACCCTGAAAGAGGCTCATAATCCCGAGTCGTGGACTGCCGATCGAATCGACATGCTTGATGGGCATCTACAGCCCGAAATGCTTAATACCAACTGGCGAAGTGCCGAACCGATTGTTCGGTTCAACAATGACTTCTTTGAGTTTACGGCTCGTCGGTTTGAACATCAACACCCTAAAGTAGCCGACGTTTTTGATCCCGAACAGCAATTTCACCAAACCCCTTCGCCCAAAGCCCGGCAGGCTGGTCATGTGCAGCTCGACTTTGTGGTTAAAGAGGAGGAGGCTGAAAAAGACCTGACCACGCTGATGCTCGAAAAGACCATCGAACACCTGAATGGAGCGTTGTCCGATGGGTATCGATACGGTGATATCGCCATTCTTTGTCGTAAGAAATCGCAGGCCAAAGCATTGGCCAACGAATTGAATGCTCGGCAGATTCCACTGGTATCTGCCGACTCGTTATCGCTGGAGTTTTCGGACCCGGTAAAGTGGCTGGTTACGTTTATGCAGGTATTGCAACGCCCCGACCAGCGTATGCTTCGTTATGAAATGCTGTACCTGTTTCATCGCGTGGTGCAGGGTATTTTTCCCGATGATGCCCTCACGGAGAAACTGCGAGCGGTAGCCGAAGGGCATATACTGGCGATGTACGACTACCTCGCCGATCAAGGGTATGTGCTGGATATGTATGCGTTGGGTCAGTTAAATCCCTACGAACTGGCCGAACGGCTGACGGCTCAGTTTGGCCTTTTCAATCAGGCCGAGCATAATCCGTTTCTCTTTCGGTTTCTGGACGAAGTGCTGACGTTTAACCAGAAGCGGAGTGGGCATCTGAGCGATTTCCTGGTGTACTGGGAAAGCGTGCGGCAAAAAATTTCAGTAGAAGGCAGTACCCGAAATGCAGTCAGTATCCAGACTATTCACAAATCGAAAGGGCTGGAGTTTCCGGTTGTCATTATTCCATTTGCCAACTGGCGGGTCGAACCCATAAGCGATAGCACCATCTGGCTCAATCTCAATCAGATTCAGGCTGATGTTCTCACCCATTCGACCGATAAAGGCCAGTCGGTCCGACTCCTGACTGCTCCCGTCAACACAACAGGTAAACTCCGCGCAGCGCCTGAGTCCATTGCCGTTCAGTACGAAGAGGAATTGACCCGTACGTTTCTGGAAAATATGAACCTGCTCTACGTGGCCTTTACCCGCCCCACCGATCGGCTTTATGTGATCAGCGAAGCCAGAGATTTTGGCAAAGGACCTCAGAATACCGTTGGGCACTGGCTCCATGCGTTTTTGCGGGATAGTGAAGTGGCCCGCAACTGTGGTTGTACCTGGCAGGAAGGGGTGTATTCCTATCCGGTTAGCGTTTGTAACGACGTATGGTCGCATAAACGCGTAGAGGAGTTTTCCGAAGAAATTGTCCTGAACGATATTGTGAGCGGACACCGGGGCCAGGATTTGCAATTGCGCCGACTGGCCGACCGTATTTTTGATGTAGCCACGTTTGAACACACCCGCGAACGCGACCGGAAACTATGCGCGGCCCTGAGCCTGATTAAAGGCCCGGAAACGATAGATTCCGTACTGCGCCGGCTCGTCAGTGAAGGGCTGGTCAGGAAGGTTGAGTGCGAACTGATGAAAGAGAACCTGCTGGCTATTATTTTACACCCCGATCTGGTCCATCTCTTTGACTCCCGGTTGCGTGTTGATACGGATCGAACCATTTTAAGTAGTAAACGCATTCACGGTGCTCCCCACCGTGTTGTCCATTTTCCAGATGGGCGTGTTGTCCTGGTGCAGTACGAATCAGTGACGATTGCTCCGGCAGGGGAAGCATCGGACGGTCAAGGTGAATCGATCAGAAATCCAACGGCTTCGTTGAAATACTTTACAAACCTGTATCGCGATATGGGGTTCGCAGAGGTAGAAGGACGACTGGTTTATCTGACCGAGAAACCTGAAGTAATACGGGTATAATAGCTAAATAATTAAAACGGTATGGCGCAAATGAGTAAGCAGATGGGAATTTTGTCGAAGTGGATGGGGCAGCGAAAGCGCATGTTTGTAGGGCTTTTTTTCATATATCTGTCAACAGCAAGCAGTGCCAGCGCGCAGTCACCCTATCAACTTCGTACAGGTCGAGAGGTGGGTTTGATCGGAGCAGGTGCCTTAACCCTTGGGGCATCGGTGGCATTAACCAAGGCCATCGACCCACTCACACCGGCTGAAATAGCGTCGCTCAATCGGGGAGATATTTCTTCGTTTGACCGAAATGCAACCTTTCATTGGTCTACGTCGGCCGATAAATGGAGTGATGTGGCTTTAGTGGGTACGGTTGGGGCGGCCGGAGTAGTAGCTCTGGGTTTACCAACGGTGCGGCAGGACTTTAAGACCGTGGCCGTGATGTACATTGAAACCTTGCTTCTGGCGAATGGGATTGAACGGACGGTGAAATCAGTCACGCAACGCACCCGGCCGTATGTGTATAACCCGCTGGTTCCCCTGGATGAGAAGCTGGATCGAACCTCCCGGCAGTCCTTTTTTTCGGGGCATGCCACCAATGCGTTTGCCTCGGCTGTGTTTACAAGTGAAGTTTTTCGACATTATTTTCCCCATTCTAAGTTAAAGCCTGTCGTTTGGGTAGGAACGCTCGGTCTGGCGTCGGCTACGGCTCTGTTTCGGTATGAAGCCGGGCTGCACTATCCGACCGATTTACTGGCTGGTGCTGCGTTTGGGTCGTTGGTGGGTTGGGGAATTCCCAAAATTCATCAGATCAAAAACGGTAGTCAGTTAGGGAAACGGCTGGATGTGCAGCCCTGGAGCAACGGTATGGCCAACGGAATCTATATGCGCTTAGCCGTGTTTTCGCGTTAACAGGGGCTTGCCAGGGGCTGCGTATCCGGCAATTGTTTTTTGGACTGATGACTAAAATTACCGATCATATAAAAGCCGCGAACGGCAAACCTATCTTTTCGATTGAAGTTATACCGCCCATCAAAGGCGATAATCTTAAGAACCTGCTCGACAACATCGAGCCGTTGATGGAATTTAAACCGCCATTTATCGACGTTACCTATCACCGGGAAGAATACATCGAACGCCCTTTGCCCGATGGAACCATTCAGAAGATAGTAACCCGCAAACGTCCCGGTACAGTAGGCATTTGTGCGGCTATCATGCATAAGTTTGGGGTCGATCCAGTACCACATGTGCTCTGTGGCGGCTTTACCCGCGAAGAAACCGAAGACTTCCTGATCGATTTACATTATCTGGGCATCGATAATGCGCTGGTGCTGCGAGGTGATCCGGCCAAGCCATTTTCGACCTTCAAGCCGAAAGAGAACGGCTACTCCTATGCGAGCGAACTGGTAGAACAGGTGGCTAATATGAATCGGGGCGTCTATCTACATGAAGAAGATACGGCGTTGGCTCCCAGTGATTTCTGTATTGGCGTGGCCGCTTACCCTGAAAAGCATTTTGAAGCGCTCGATCACGATATTGATTTTCATTACCTCAAGCAGAAAATTGATAAAGGGGCGCATTACATCGTGACGCAAATGTTTTTCGATACTAAAAAGTTTCTGGATTTTGTGGCTCGGTGTCGTCAGGAAGGCATTACGGTGCCGATCATACCGGGTCTGAAACCCCTCAGTACACGGAAGCAACTTCAGATCCTGCCCAAACTATTTCATCTGGAAATACCAGAGGAGTTGCGAAAGGCCGTCGAGTCCTGCGAGAACGACCAACAGGCCCGACAGGTGGGTGTAGAATGGTGTATTCAGCAATGCCGCGAACTGACAGCGGCTGGTGCACCGGTTCTGCATTTTTACACAATGGGGAAAGCCGATAACATCATGAAAATTGCCCGTGAACTGTTCTAGTGTAGGGTAGTGCAGCAAAGGTAAAGGGAATAGTATGCTACGTGAAGCCGAGGTTAATCAGTTTATCCGCGACGGATTTGTCCGAATCGACCATGCATTTCCCCGCGATCTGGCAGACGCAGGTCGGGCTATTTTGTGGAAAGACACGGGCTGTGATCCGGCCGATTCTACGACCTGGACTCAACCCGTCATTCGGCTGGGGGGCTATGCGCAGGAGCCATTCCGGCTGGCGGTCAATACGCCCAGGCTGCACGAAGCCTTTGATCAGTTGGTCGGGAAAGGGCGTTGGGAGCCTCGCAATAGTTTAGGGACGTTTCCCGTTCGATTTCCAAATCCCGACGATCCAGGCGATACGGGCTGGCATGCCGAAGCCAGTTTTGCGGGCGACGATGGTTCCTGGCGGTTGAACGTTTCGTCTAAAGGCCGGGCTTTGCTGATGCTGTTTCTGTTTTCGGATGTAGGCCCTGACGACGCTCCAACCCGAATACTAGTGGGGTCACATCTGGATGTGCCGAAATGGCTCTATCCGGCTGGCGAGACGGGTTTATCGTTTATCGAGCTGGCTCAGCAATTTGACGACATCACCCTGAATCGCCCTGTAGAATTAGCCACTGGTGAAGCCGGAACGGTTTATCTCTGCCATCCGTTTCTGGTTCATGCTGCCCAGCCGCACCACGGTTCTGAGCCTCGGTTTATGGCCCAGCCCCCATTACATCCAACTGAGCCGCTACAACTTTACCGGGCCGACGGGGCCTACTCGCCAGTCGAGCAAGCGATTCGCATGGGCCTGAACGAAAAAAACGGCCGCATTCTCGGTTGACCTGAGAAGCGGCCGTTTTTTTTATCCTCAGATAGGGTGAATGAATGGACGAATTTTCTTTATGGTTTAAAGAGAATTGCCAATTCCCACCAGGACGATTGAAATAAGGATCACAACAATGCCGGTGATGAAGGTACGAAATGTAGCGCCCGACACGCCCGACCACTCTTTCAGATACAAACCCCACAGATTCGCGGTCAGAATGATAGTGGCCATGTGTATAATCCAGGAACTGGCTCCATTCCCCAGTTTACTTTCACCCATTCCGTAGAAGAAAAACTGGAGAAACCACATCGTACCAGCGGTTGCAGAAAAAAGAACATTGGCCAGAATGGGCGTCTGGGTATTCGTGTAATTGCTGAAGGTCTTATTTCTGGCGTTTAGATACATGCACCACAAAAAGTTTGTTGTCAGGCCCCCCCATAGCAATACTACGTAGGTTACGTTATTCTGAAACAGGGGATTGCAACCTTGCCTGACCGCTTGTTCGGCCATAGGTTTACCCGCTTCGATTCCATAGTTGAAGAAAGCACTTAGTATACCCGAGATGACGGCGATTATTAGACCCTTCACGATGCTGAACTCTTTAACAGAGGCTTTCTTTTCCGCGTCTGAAAGTTCCGCTTCTTTCATCATACCCGCTTTACCCGAAATGGCGATTCCGATGAGGCAAACTAATACACCCAGCAACACTAACCTGCCCCCACTTGAACCGAGCATATCCGTAAACGAGACTTTCCCGTTGACAGGGTTGATCGTATAATAGATAGAAGGCACCAGTGCTCCAAACGCTGAACTGAACCCTAATACGACGGAATTACCCAGCGACATGCCGAGGTAGCGAACGCCCAGTCCATACGTAAGGCCACCGATTCCCCAAAGCAACCCAAATACGATCGTCAGCATCTTAACACCTGAATCGGCCGAAGCAATTATGGCTGTAAAATCGGGGATGGTTAAGTAGGCGGCTAAAGGAGGGACAATGAGCCAGGAAAAAAGGCCTCCAACAATCCAATAGCTCTCCCAGGCCCATCCTTTCACTCTATTGAAGGGCATGTAGAAGCTGCCCGAAAAACCGCCACCAATTGTGTGGTAAATGATGCCAATCAGAACTTGCATAAAGAAATCAATTACAATACGAACTTAAAAGCTGGTTGGTAGCCGATACGGCCTATGATTTGAGGTTGCTGACTGTCGCCCACTCCATTCTACGTTTTTGTTGTCAAAAGGATTACCGGAAGCCGTTCTATTTAGTGAATTTGCCTTTAAACAGGTTCTTTAATACCCCTCATTTTACGTGATCTGACGACAATGGCGAGTTGGAAAAGAACTGGATTTGCCAGCAAAACTACCCAAAGTGCAGCCACGATTGTTAAAAATTATGGATGTTGAATTTCAGTCATTATTCATAATTTTTAACAAATTTATCCTTATTTGCTCTGCGAACTCACCTGCTCTCTCCTGTATGGAATGATCAGTTCAGTCGGTAGCCACTGGTGGCCATTACCAGCCTATGACTACCAGTGGCTACCGACTGAACTGATCATCATTCCAGCCGAAAAAAAGAATCTCTTTATAGCAGGAGAGTGCATGACACAGGAGAAATCAAATAAAACGTACTTTGCTTAAAAACAAGATTTCGGAAAGATACTACTTACAATTTATCTATGAATACGACGCAAGCGTTCAACTACGTTAGCTATCTCTGGGATGAGCAGAAAGCCGCAGAGCTCGCGGGTGATGAAGTAGCTTTGTTTATTTATCGTTCCAACCTGCTCGGTGCTGACCTGCGTCTGACGAATTACGCTGGGGGGAACACATCTGTTAAGCTTCTGGAAACCAATCCGCTGACTGGCGAACCCGTTGAGGTAATGTGGGTAAAAGGCTCTGGTGGAGATATAGGTACACTTACCAAAAAAGGGTGTGCCAATCTGTACGTTGATCGTTTGCACGCGCTGAAAAGCCGATACCGGGGCCTGGAGTTTGAAGATGAAATGGTGGGACTGTTCGATCATTGCCTCTTCGATCCCAAATGTGCGGCTCCTTCGATCGATACACCACTTCATGGGCTGCTTCCGTTCAAACACATCGACCACCTGCACCCCGATGCGTTGATTGCCATTGCCGCCAGCAAAGATGGTGAAGCCATCATGCACGAAATCTGGGGTGATCAGATGGCCTGGATTCCCTGGCAGCGCCCCGGTTTCGACCTGGGTTTGAAACTCGAAGAAGCGGTGAAGAAAAACCCGAACCTACGCGGTATCATTCTGGGCGGCCATGGCCTGTTCACCTGGGGAGCTACCTCCTACGAATCGTATATGAATACGCTGGAGGTTATTGAGCAGGCGTCGGAATACCTGCATCAGAACTTCGGCAAAAAACGTCCGGTGTTTGGTGGAGCCGCTCGTCAGAGTGAGACAGCCGAAAACCGGAGAAAACTGGCCGCCGATCTGATGCCAACCTTGCGCGGTCTGGCATCCAGCTACCGGCAGATGATCGGTCATTTTACCGACGATGAGCGGGTACTGGAATTCGTAAACTCGAATGATCTGCCTCGTCTGGCCCGGCTGGGTACAAGTTGCCCCGACCACTTCCTCCGTACCAAAATCCGTCCGTTGGTTCTCGACCCCGAGAAACTCACCAGTGCCGATAGTACGGCCTATCTTGGGCAGGCGTTTGCCGATTACCGCGCTGATTATACGGCGTATTATGAGCGTTGCAAACATCCCAACAGCCCCGCTATACGTGATACAAACCCTGTGGTGCTCCTGTGGCCGGGCGTAGGTATGATGACCTTCGCTAAAGATAAACAAACGGCTCGGGTCGCTGCCGAATTCTATACCAACGCCATCAATGTGATGAAGGGCGCTGAAGCCGTATCCGATTACGTGGGGTTGCCCGAACAGGAAGCCTTCGATATTGAATACTGGCTGCTCGAAGAGGCAAAGCTACAGCGTATGCCCAAACCCAAGCCGCTGTCGGGTAAGATAGCCCTGATTACAGGTAGCGCCGGGGGCATTGGTAAAGCCATTGCCAAAAAATTCCTATCGGAAGGAGCTGTCGTTGTCATCAATGATAACGATGCTGATCGGTTGGCTGGCGCAAAAGACGAATTTCAGAAACAATACGGTAAGGATGCCTACGCAGCCGACCAACTGGACGTAACCAAGGCGAATACCATTGCGGCTACGTTCAATACAGCGGTACTGGCATTTGGTGGCGTCGATATTGTGGTCAACTGCGCTGGTTTGAGTATCTCGAAGCCGATTGAAGAACATACCGAACAAGACTGGG
The DNA here is from genome assembly GCF_000374025.1 of Spirosoma panaciterrae DSM 21099. Taxonomy (GTDB): domain Bacteria; phylum Bacteroidota; class Bacteroidia; order Cytophagales; family Spirosomataceae; genus Spirosoma; species Spirosoma panaciterrae. The sequence continues at coordinate 133,793 of NZ_KB893174.1, forward strand.
ATTTGCTGTACGATGTACTCGTGAAAGGCCAGTTTCTGGTTACGCAGAAAGGCGTTGAGATCATGCGGAAGCAGAAACTGGGTGGGGATGTGATCAATATTGTCAGCAAAAATGCCCTGGTTTCCGGTCCTAACAACGCTGGATATGGTTCGGCCAAAGCAGCCCAACTGCATCTGAGCCGCCTGAATGCCGCCGAGTTGGGTAAAGATCACATCCGGGTGAACGTGGTGAACCCCGATGCCGTTATTTCGGATTCGAAAATCTGGGCTGGCGCCTGGGCCGAAGGTCGGGCAAAAGCGTATGGCATTACCGTGGAAGAACTACCCGCTTACTATGCCAAACGGACGTTGCTGAATGAGATCATCCTTCCCGACGACATTGCCAATGCGTGTCTGGCCTGTGTAAACGGCCTGCTGGCTAAATCGACAGGCAACGTTTTGAATGTAGACGGTGGCGTAGCGATGGCGTTTGTGCGATAATAAAATGGATCATCCAGAACTGGATACCTATACCTTGTAGACCTTATTATGCAAATCGAACGCGAACACATTGCGGATTATAACCAGTCGCAGTTGGAAGGGCATCAGCGGAAATTGTCATACTGGACACAGGAGGTTGCGAAGGCAGAGCCCATCATTCAGAAGTTGATCGATTTTCAGATTGCCATCCCTAGCTGGGCATTAGGTACGGGCGGTACACGCTTCGGGCGGTTTCCGGGTGGGGGAGAACCCCGCTCGCTCGAAGAGAAAATTGAGGATGTTGGTTTGCTGCATGCGCTGAACCGCGCCAGCGGAGCCATTTCGTTGCATATTCCCTGGGATATTCCGACTGACCCTCAGGCGATCAGGCAACTGGCGGCTAAACACGGGCTTCGGTTCGATGCGGTCAACTCCAATACCTTTCAGGATCAGCCCGACCAGCACCATAGCTACAAATTCGGGTCCTTGCAACATACCGATGCGGCCGTTCGCCAGCAGGCTATCGACCATAATATCGAGGTGATCAGGCATGGTGTGGCTTTAGGCTCTGATTCGCTGACGGTCTGGTTGTCTGACGGGTCCTGTTTCCCGGGTCAACTGAACTTTCGCAAAGCGTTCGACCGGACCCTGGGAAGCCTAGCTGAAATCTACGCGGCTCTGCCCAACGACTGGAAGATGTTTGTGGAATACAAAGCCTTTGAGCCTAACTTCTATTCGATGACGGTTGGCGATTGGGGCAGTAGTTTCCTGTATGCCAGCAAACTCGGTCCCAAAGCGTATACCCTTGTGGATTTAGGGCATCACCTGCCCAATGCCAACATCGAACAGATCGTAGCGATTCTGTTGCATCAGGGCAAACTGGGTGGATTCCACTTCAACGATTCGAAGTATGGCGATGATGACCTGACTGTAGGAAGTATCCGGCCTTACCAGTTGTTCCTGATTTTTGCTGAATTGATCGATGGCATGGATGCCCGTGGCATGAACCACGCGAAAGATCTGGGCTGGATGATCGATGCCAGTCATAACGTAAAAGATCCGCTCGAAGACCTTCTCCAATCGGTCGAAGCAATTCAGATTGCCTATGCACAGGCACTACTCGTTGACCGCGAAGCACTGGAAGAAGCTCGTGAAGCCAACGACCCCGTTCGGGCGCAGGAAATTTTGCAGGAAGCTTTCCGCACCGATGTACGCCCGCTGGTAGCCGAAGCGCGTCGTCGGGCAGGCGGGGCTCTGAATCCATTGGCGCTGTTCCGCAGCCTGAACATCCGTCAGCAACTCATCGGCGAACGGGGTGCCAAAACCGTAGCAACGGGACTTTAACTAATGAGCGAAAGGGTGAAAGAGTGAAAGAGCGAAAAGTCGGCGCAATCCTATTCACTCTTTCACTCTTTCACTCTTTCACTCTTTCACTATGGACGTTGTTGCAATTTTTGACATCGGAAAGACCAATAAGAAGCTGTTTCTGTTTGACGAACAGTACCGTATCGTTTGGGAGAAGTCGGAGCAGTTTGCCGAGGTGCCTGACGAAGACGGGGATATGGGCGAAGACCTAGAACTTCTTCGGAACTGGGTAACGGCGTCGCTGGCTGACGTGATGACTTTGCCAGACTTTTCAGTAAAAGCCGTCAATTTTTCCACGTACGGGGCCAGCCTGGTGTATGTCGATCAAACTGGTCAGGCCATTGCCCCGCTTTATAACTACCTGAAAGCCTACCCCGCTGTCTTACTCCATCAGTTTTTTACGACCTACGGGGGCGAAACAGAATTGACGCGCCAGACCGCGTCGCCTTCGCTGGGAAGCCTGAACTCGGGTCTTCAACTGTATCGCTTTAAATATGAACAACCCGAGCCGTTCGCCAAACTGGCTTTTGCTTTGCATTTACCGCAGTATGTAAGCTCCCTGATAAATAACTGGCTGGTTTCAGACCTGACCAGCATCGGGTGTCATACCATGTTGTGGGATTTTGATCGGCAGCAATACCATAAGTGGGTGCTTGACGAAAAGCTTGATGGCCATCTGGCACCTATTGTTCCTTCAGATTCGGTTCGTAGCATAGCTATTGGACAACGTACGGTGCAGGTAGGGGTGGGGTTGCACGATAGTTCATCGGCGTTGATTCCGTATCTGGCGTCATTTCAGGAACCGTTTGTGCTCATATCGACCGGGACGTGGTGCGTCAGTATGAATCCATTCAATAATCGTCCGCTAACTCCTGAAGAATTACAATACGATTGCCTGAACTACATGCACTACAAAGGCCAGCCGGTAAAATCGTCCCGGCTGTTTGCCGGATATGAGCATGAGCAGCAGGCAAAACGGTTGGCGGACCATTTTCAGATGCCTGTCGATCAATACAAAAAGGTAGGCTATAACCCGGATACGATTGATCGCTTACGGCATACACTGAGTCAGGTAACCACCGGGAATGATGCGAAGGGCGATCAACTCCTGTCGATGAAAGGTTCGTTGTTTGGCCAGCGTAAACTGGCTGATTTTGTCAGTTACGACGAAGCGTATCACCAGCTTATTCTTGATATTGTATCGCAGCAGTTGATTTCAACCAACCTGGTGCTGGCGGGCTCGCCTGTGAAACGGATTTTTGTGGATGGAGGATTTGGCAAAAACCCCATTTATATGAATTTGCTGGCTATAGCTTTTCCGTCCATCGAAGTCTATGCTGCATCGGTAGCGCAGGCGTCGGCTCTTGGGGCGGCCCTGGCTATACATCCGCATTGGAATACCTACCCGCTGCCCGGCGATTGTGTTGAACTTAAAAAATACACAGCCCAGACCGTTACTCATTAACCCCAAAATTTGAACTTATGAAATGCCGACCGATAAGGTACGGGTTTACCCTCTTGTTTGTCGTAACTGCTCTGGTTGTTCAGGCGCAGAAACTTCCAGGCAGAAAGGAAATTCTGGCTAAAATGACCCTGGTCAATGCGTACTTTATGAAAACCTGGCCCGATCCGGGAAAAGAAATCGTGACCAATAAGACCCGACCCAGCAACATCTGGACACGGGCTGTTTATTACGAAGGGCTGATGGCGTTGTATGGGATCGATAAACAGAAGGCGTATTACGATTATGCGGTTGAGTGGGGCGTAAAGCATAATTGGGGACTTCGTAGCGGGAATAAAACCCGGAACGCCGACGATCAGTGCTGTGGACAAACGTATATCGACCTCTATTGGATCGACCGGGAGGCCGGCCATCTGCAACCCGAGCGGATCCGTGATATAAAGGCGTCTATCGATGCGATGGTAGCGAGTGATAAAGTCGATGACTGGAACTGGATCGATGCCCTGCAGATGGCCATGCCCGTATTTGCTCAGTTGGGAACCCTGGAGAAGAAGGGGAGTGATGCGGCTACTGCTTATTTTGAGAAGATGTACCAGATCTATACCTATTCGAAAACGAAGCATGGCGGTATTGGCCTTTACAATCCCGCCGACCATCTGTGGTGGCGGGATAAGGACTTTGTGCCACCCTACAAAGAGCCCAATGGACAGAACTGCTACTGGTCGAGGGGCAATGGTTGGGTTGTAGCGGCTCTGGTGCGAGTACTCGACATCATGCCCAAAGATGCCCCACACCGCGATGAATATCAGAAAACGTATCTGGAAATGATGCAGGCCCTGGTGCCTTTACAGCGTCCGGATGGCTACTGGAATGTCAGCCTGCATGACCCGACGAACTACGGAGGTAAAGAACTTACCGGAACCGCTTTGTTTGTGTACGGCATGGCCTGGGGCATCAACCACGGCTTGCTCGATCGGAAGACCTATCTCCCGGTTATTGCCAAAGCCTGGAATGCGATGGCGACTGAATCGGTCCATCCAAGTGGCTTTTTAGGGTATGTGCAGGGAACGGGGAAAGAGCCTAAAGACGGCCAGCCTGTTACCTACGATAGCAAACCTGATTTTGAGGATTACGGGCTGGGCTGCTTGCTGCTGGCGGGAACAGAGTTATATAAACTAAACGAGTCCTCGGCTTACCGAAAAAACTGAGCCGAGGACTAATGGAATATGGAAGAAATTGCGTTTACAATGAAGTTGAAGCCTGGGGTAGAGGCCGAGTACCAGCGTCGCCACGACGAGATATGGCCCGAATTGTCGCAGGCATTGACCCATGCAGGCATTCGGGATTACTCGATATTTCTGGATCGGGCCAGTGGCACCTTGTTTGGCGTTCAGAAGCGGCTACCGAATCACACCGCCGATGCCCTGCCCGAATTGCCTGTTATGAAACGCTGGTGGGCCTATATGGCGGATCTGATGGACACGAATCCCGATAATTCCCCGCTAGCTGTTCGGCTGGAGCGGGTGTTTCATATGGATTAGCGCAGATCGGCCAACCACTGCTGGGCAAACGTGCGGGCTTCCAGTACGGGCCCCTTACCAAGTCGATACAGGAATTTCCACTCCGCAGGCTTTCGCTGGTAAACAGGGTTAGCAAATTCCTGCTTCCGACCCATCGGAATCAGTCGGGCATTGAAGTCGACGGTTTCGGTCAGGGTAATAAAATCCTGCAATCGTTTTTTCAGCAAGGGCCGGAAATCAGTATGGGCGTCGAATTCGGCTTTTTGCCGACGTTGTTGTGCCAGTTGATTTTTATCGACTTCGGGCGTGGTCGTCGACTGGTCGATGTTCGACAGAGCCTGCCGTTTCAGCAGCGCCAGATACTGTTTTTTGCAGTCGGCAGGGGGTAAGTTCAGAACCTTTTTCAGTTCAGCGATAAATTGCGTTTTGCTGCTTCGTTCGCTGCCCGACAGAGCTGCCAATTCCTGTTCTTCCTGCACTAACTGACTCCGTACAGCCATCTGGATCATAGCGGGATCCATGCCGGCAAACGCCTGATCGAGTGTGGCTAACTGGTTTTTCATGGCGGAGCGATTGGCGTCGTTGTCCTGTTTCTTTTGGGCCATACGTTCGTCAGTATACGCTTCGTCGTACGGATAATACGTTCGCAAATCCTGTAGCCAGGCATCTTTAAAATTCGAGGACTCCACATAAGTCCGAACTACGTGGCCCAGTGCCCGAACGGTCGTTGTTCGCGACGACTCTGGGATTCGGCGGGCCATTTGTCGCATTGAGCTGGTGGCGTTAAAAAAGAACCATTGTGGCTCTTTCAGGTTGAGCAGCACATCCTGCCGTAGTTTACCCGTATCGATGCTAAGTTCGGTCATAACATCGCTTACCCGGGCAGCAACGAGCCAGTAGCACACGCTGAATAGAAGAAGAAGGGTGATGCGTTTCGTGGTTTTCATGAGCGGTAAGAAAAAGAGAAAGGTGAGCAGGTATTTTTTTGCAGTGTAAAAGTCTGAGTAGCAGTTGCATTACGAAAAGCGAACATCCATCAACCCACAAAAGCAGGCAATGAGTTGATGGATCTGGCCTTTGAACGGATATATTCCGTACCGACAAATAGCGGATTTCCCAATGAAACAGGTAGCTGATTGACTCCGTAGCAATACAAGGTTTGCGAGGGTTGACCCGGCTCGGATTCGAAGGTTACCTGACAGTGGTTCATGGCGGCCGGGGTTTTGGTAAAGGGCCATGGATGACCTACCTGAGCAACCGTAAGCAAGCCGGCATCATTTCCCAGAATGGCTAACTCGGCCGATGGCGCAAAGCGCCGAAACGTGGGCAGGCCGAAGCGTTGCATAAGCTGCCGGGTGGTTGTCGGGGTGCATTCTGTGGCAATGCCTACCTCACTGATTCCCTGAAACAGATCATCGACCGTCAGATTCGGGTTAAACAATGTCAGGTCGTTTCGGCTGATAAATTTGACCAGATTGCCGTTGTTGTCGTAAAAAAAACTGGCCCGGGCACGCCAGGTTGGCAATTCGATTGTTTCCTGTCCGTTGGTGGTCAGATAGTTCAGCGGATAGCTGTGCAGGCAGACTTCCAGCATACCCACGGGCACGTTGATGGCAAAATGATACGGTGCTACCGGCTCATCGACGGCCCTGAAAGTCAGGCGGGTCCAACCCGCCTGAACCGTCAGGGTGTCGACCGATTCACCAACGATCGGTAAGCCGAGCTGCCGGGTGTAAAAGGTTCGCGTTCCCGGCAGATCGGTCGTGTAGAGTTCAAGGGCTATGATTTTCATGAGGCCGTTCTACTGATTAACAACCGACTTTAAGGTCACCGTTGTTGTTGATGTTTGATTGTGCTCGGTAGCTGTTTTCTCGATCTTTACCCCGGCAGCCGATGCTTCGAGTACTTTCCATTCCGATACCAGGTGGGCATCTTTGTCGCTTACGATGCGGATGGTGGCTGTTTTCTCGTTGTAGGTCCAGTGGCTGGGTCTGCTCACTATAGGCAGCGATTCGTCTGATGAGCACGAAAGGGCACCTGTATTGCCAGTTAGTTTACCATTTTCTTCGAAAGTCAGGGTGTTGTCTTTGTCGCAGGGGCGTAGAAATGCCATCAGATCAGTATCTACTTTGCCATCACCATCCAGATCAATAGCAGGGCTTACCTGAAACGCGGTCATACTTAAGTTCTTGCCAGTGAAGGCCAGACTTTTGCTGTTAGAAGGAAGTTTGTACGATGCGGCTGTCAGCATAAATGTGGCAACAGCGGCCAGGAAGAAGGTGTTAAACGCTTTCATTGTAGTTGTTGTTTTTGGTTGAAAAAGAGGTCTTTAATGGATTGTTGTTCATTTTGTCTGATTGACCTGGCAAAGTTGTCGTTCAATCAGGGGCTGTCCTACCATCCTGTTTGTCAATCGGGAAAAGACGCGTATGAACTGATGCGAAAGGCCCGTCAAGCGTATAGAAGGACACATCGATTCGCTGACAAACGGCTATACAAGTTCGAGTGAGTGCTGGAAAGCCGGTGCATAGTCGGCCAAAAAATCAGCGTAGCTTCGAGGGGTACGGCCCAATACGTCAGTACAGAGGGTGACAGCTTCAGATGATACATTCTGCCCCTCCTGCAGCATGAACAGGTACGTTTTGCGCCAGTCATCAATCAGCCAGGTGGCAGGCGATTGGTCAGCAATGGACGTACGGGTAGGCGTTGTGAACGGTGCGCTTAGCGAATGGTTGAGTTGGGGGACCTCATTCGTTTGAAGGCCAACTACCGGAATCGACTGGCCGTTGAAATCATCGGTAAGAAGGGCTTTCAGCGTTGCATCCGCTACATCGCGGGCATCGACCCGATTGATCCCATTATCGTTGATAAACTGGGTTGGAAGGGTGTATGAAGCGATTTGTGTACCAATGGCCAGATCATGCTGGTAAATCAGTGTAGGGCAGATCATGACGAAGGCCATGCCGGTTTGCATCAGCACGTTTTCGACAGTGACCCGGGTTTTCATGTGGGGCATCTGGCGAGCGTTATACTGGCTTAGATAGACCATTTTACGAACGCCCGCTCGTTTGGCTGCGGCAATCGCGTACTGCCCCTGTGCACCTTCGGTTGGACAACGCTGATTTAGTAAAGCTACCGTATCGATATCGTTGAACGCTTTCGGCAAGGTGGCTGGCTGCTCCAGATGGCCTACAACCGTTTCAACACCGTTTGGGAATAGAGCAGCTTGTTCGGGAGATGAAATCAGTACCCGGATCGATACAGGTTGTTGGAGTAATTCGGCTACGACCAGACGGCCAATCGTTCCGGTGCCGCCAATGACTAAAATTTTCATGATTCACTAGTTGTTGTTTGTGGTTAAAAAAGAGGAGATGCCGAAGCAAGGTTGTTGTTCATGAAGTAGAACTTGCTAGCTGAACGACTGAACAAAATTGCGTGATGTGCTCCCTTTAGCCTATGCCCGGTCAGGTCAACCGGAAAAAGTAGGTGTTGAAATGAAGGATAAGGACGACAAAGTGTCTTTGTCGGAACCGGCATACATCCGGGCTGATTGCGTATGGAAAACGGACGGTTGCGGACAGATACTGTACGTTTTCGGACAGTGGCTTTTGCCAGAAAAGGCCCTTGTAAGCTACAGAGGGTGTTTTTTGCCTTTGGCAGGAGATTTGTTTTGCAAAATTACAACTAATGGTCTTAACCAACGTAGCACCATGCGAAGAGCCTTTTTAGGAGAGTTCGAAGAAATTGTCCTGCTGGTGGTAGCTGCCTGCCCAGCCGAAGCCTACGGGGTTACAATCTGGGAGGACCTTCAGCAGCAAACCGGCCGTTCGATCACCCTGAGTGCTGTACATGCCACCCTATATCGGCTGGAAGAGAAAGGGTTTCTATCGTCCACAATGGGGGGAGCTACTGCCGAGCGAGGAGGTCGACGAAAACGATTCTTTACCCTGACAGCCATAGGAGTTCGTGCCTTAAACGACGTGCAGGAAGTCCGCAGCCGTCTATGGCGAGCCATACCACCTGGAAAATTTCAACTGATCGGTATTTAACGAACGTGTCTATGCCCCCCAAATCCCGACCACCTCGCTGGGCCGACTGGCTACTGGAGCGTTTTCTGTCACCGTACCTGCTCGAAGATGTTCAGGGCGATTTGCATGAAGTATTTTACAAACGCATGGCTCAGGTAGGGGTAACCCGCGCCCGACATGAATATAGCTGGGCCGTGCTGCATTACCTGAGTCCATTCTTTTTTAAACCCGCTCCATCGGAACCTAACTCATCGGTATACCCGTCACCCTCTTTACTAAATCTGAGTATGTTACGCAATTATCTAACCATAGCCCTGCGCACATTGGCCCACAACAAAGCCTATTCCATCATCAACGTGGTAGGCTTGAGCATCGGCCTGGCTGCTGCCATGCTGATCATTCTTTATACCAAGGACGAAGTCAGCTACGACCGCTTTCACGCTAACAATCCGAACCTGTACCGCATTACCAGCCGCGATATTACCCCCGGCGACCAGAAGCCAGGCTATAATACGAATACGGGGATTTTTCAGGGACCTAAGTTTACGGCGGGCACACCCGAAATTCTGTCGTTTGTTCGCTTTCAATCAAACCAGCATGATATAAAGCAGGGAAACGAGGTAAAGAGTCAGGAGACATTTTCGACCGACCCCGAATTCTTTCAATTATTTAGTTTTCCGTTGCTGAGCGGTGATCCAAAAACCGCGTTGACGCATCCGAAGTCGGTAGTTGTTTCGGAGGATATGGCCGAAAAACAATTTGGAACCCGGGAAGCGTTGGGTAAGATCATGTTCATCAAGACGAATGAGCAATTTGAGCCGTATACCGTATCTGGGGTGGCGAAGAAATGCCCCCAGAATTCATCCATAAAATTCGACATCCTACTGCCAATAACGATCTCAAAGGAAGACTTTGCCCAAAGCGACAACTGGTTTAGTTTCTTTCTGAATACGTTTGTATTGCTACGACCCGATGCGGACAGTAAGGCGGTTGAGGCTACCATAAATCGGATATATCAGACGGATGCCAAAAATACGATTGTAGAAATGGCTAAAAAGTTTGGGATAAAGAGCAAAACAATCTATTCGCTCCAACCGCTTACAGAGATGCACCTCAGTACGGACCTGCCGGTCAATAATGGTCTGGTCGATGAAAGCAGTCCCGCGTTTTCGTACATTCTGTCGGGTATTGCGCTGTTCGTGCTGTTGATTGCCTGCATCAATTTTGTCAATCTGACCATTGCCCGTTCGCTGAAACGCGCCAAAGAAATTGGGGTTCGAAAAGTAGTGGGCGGAGGCCGTAGCCAACTGGTAGTCCAGTTCCTGGGCGAATCGTTTCTACTCTGCTTCGTAGCGTTTGGACTGGCTATTCTGCTTCTCCTGCTCGTTTTGCCGACATTCAATCAGCTTGCCAACAAAGCTCTGTCATTCATGTATCTGCTCGATATAAAATTAATGGCTGGCTACGTTGGCCTGTTTCTCATGACTGGTTTGCTGGCAGGGTTTTATCCGGCGGTTATCTTATCTGGATTTAGCCCGGTTCAGAGTTTGTACAGCCGGTTCCGGTTTACGGGCCGGAATTATCTGCAACGGGGTTTGATTGTCCTGCAGTTTTCCCTCGCATCCTTCCTTATCGTGGCTACGCTAACCATCAATTCGCAATTCAACTATCTGACAACGAAAAGCCTCGGGTATGACGACAGTAATCTGGTCTCTGTAAATAAATCGTCCCTGAAACGTAATGAAGCCCGTCTGCTCAAAAGCGAACTGATGAAGTTCCCATCCATCGTCGACGTAGCGCCTAAGAATCAGGGTTTCTGGGGAACGGTGGCTAAAGTTAATGGTGAAAAGCAACTCTCCTTTGCTTACGAAACCGTGGATGAGACATACCTGCCCCTGTTTAAGATTCCGGTCTTGACGGGGCGTAACTTCTCCCCCGATTTTCCCAGCGATTCAACGCAGTCGGTACTGGTAAATGAAAGTTTTGTGAAAGAAGCAGGCTGGAAAAATCCGATCGGGCAGGAGGTGAATTTCTTTGCGTACGAAACCCCGGAGCGATACAAAGTGATTGGGGTGGTAAAAGACTACCACTTTGTCGCTTTAAACCAAAAAATCCGGCCTCAGTTGTTCACCATGAAACCGAAAAATGACTTCGGGAAAGTGTTCGTCAAAATAAAACCGCATACCGAAACCGAGAGCCTTCGGGCCATCGAGCAGACATTTAAAAAACTGTTTCCGATCAGTCCCTATTCGTACAGCTTTCTGGATCAGGACAACCTGAAAAAATACGAATCGGAAGCTAAATGGAAGCAGATCATGCTGTTTGGGGCTATCCTGACCATTTTTATTTCCTGCATTGGCCTCTTAGGGTTGGCAACTCTATCGGCCGAACGACGTACTAAAGAGATCGGTATCCGCAAGGTGCTTGGCGCATCGGTAAGCAGTATTGTTCAACTGTTGTCATCCGATTTTCTACGGCTGGTGGGTTTTTCGTTTGTCTTCGCTTTTCCGGCAGCCTATTACGCCATCGATAAATGGCTTGAAAACTATCCCTATCGCATCGAAATCAGTGCCTGGATGTTTGCGCTGGCGGCTCTGCTGGCTATACTGATCGCCTTTTTTACGGTCAGCTTCCAGTCCATTCGGGCGGCCTTGTCGAATCCTGTAAAAAGCTTACGGGCGGAGTAAAACCCATCCGACAAACGAGAAACTGCCATCCGGTTTACACGTCCGATGAGGGACATCGGTTGTCCGGTAATGGACAACCATTTAACGCATGTTTTATCAAAGAGGCTATTTCTATCCAGAAATAGCCTCTTTGATTTATTGGCAATAGATTTGTACGATAAAATGTAGACTAATCCATCGGGTTTATGCGCCGAACCTATTTAGGGGAATTTGAAGAGATCGTTCTGTTGATGGTGGCTATATTGGACGGTGATGGATACGGGGTTACTGTCAGTCAGGCGCTGGAAGAGCATACGGGCCGAATCGTCACTTTCGGAACCGTTCATAACACGCTTATTCGTCTGGAAGAAAAAGGCTTTGTGTCGTCCGATCTGGGTGGGGCGACTGCTGAGCGGGGCGGCCGACGCAAGCGGTTATTCCGGGTTACGGCATTGGGTAGCCGCGCACTTCAGGAGATTCAACAGCTTCGTCAGGAGCTTTGGCAAATGCTGCCCCCTGGCACACTTCGATTGAGTAGTTTATAAATAAGTCGTCAGGTTATCTATTTGCTAATTGGTCGCTACAAGTTGACCCGACTCTCCACTTTTCTTTATTTACAAAAGCTCAGAGACTGTCTAAAATTTAGTTTGTCGCTTTTTGTGTCATTCCTCCTCCGACTACGCGTCCCGGTCGGAATGACACAAATCTTCATTTAGGCTTTTATTAGAATTTTAGACAGTCCCTCAGGATAAAAAATTATATAGGCGTCAAAGAACGTAAAAAGGTTACGTTGTTGGGTTTGAATCATTGTACCAGAGAACGATCAATAGGTTGATGACAATATCCCGAATGTATACCTGATTACCGTCAATGGAACAGATAAAAGCAATACTCAAAAATGCCTGGCCTTACCAGCAGGATAAAATGAACCTGCCCGTTGCGGAGCTTGAAATCGCTCTGCCGTTTTACGAAACCTATATGGGATTTCAGATCGTATCCCGGAGCGATACGCCCTATCCGTCGGCGATCATGGTCCGTGATGGTATTCAGATTGGCCTGTCCGAAAATGGTGGCGATCCCGCACAGGATGGTTGTTCCTTCGAAGTCAATGATGTAGAAATGGCGTTCGAGGAGATGAAAGTCAATGGATTAACAAAAGAATTGTCAGGGTTTGATTTTCAAACATACGGTACAACCAACTGGAAAGTCTTTTTTGTGGTGGCTCCTGATGGCCTATGCTACTGTTTTGGCGAGCGGCAATCGTAACTGAACCTTAGGGAGTGGTGGGATAATTAGGTATGTTCTTTCCGAGGTAGATGGGCCGTACGGCTTTGTATGTGTTCCCGACATCGATAAGTTTCAGAATGCCGCTACCTCCCCGGTTTTCCAGCTTTGCCCGTTTATCAGCCGTGAGAATCGGGTCATCGTCAAACAGGAATTCGTCGATATAGTATTCATTGAGACCTGGCTCTTTAAGGGTAATATGAATGTGGGCCGGATCGGAATGGCCAGGGTAGGGGGCTGGTCGGAGCGTAACAAATTTATATTCACCTTTTTCGTTCGTTCGCATCCAGCCACGCAGGGAGCCGTGTCGTTTTTCCCAGCCTTTAGCCCCCGATCTGGCTCGGTAACGACCCGTTTCGTCGGTATGGTAGACGTACAGGATGACGCCCGGCGCTGGGGTTATCCCATCGGCTTTGTACACGATGCCGCTGATGTTTAGTGGCTTTTTGCTATTCCAGGTAGCAACGGGCAGTTTGGCCAGCATTTCCAGTTTATCGAATGGAACAGGGCTTTCATAAATCGCTTCGCAGCCTTCACACGGACCGCCTACTTTTTTGTCCTGTCCCGATGCAGGCAAGGTAAACAGCCACAATAGGCCGTACGTAATCAGGAGGTAAGGGGGCTTATGGTAAGTAGGATTTGTTTGGCGTTTAACCATGCCGATCATAGTTGTAGAAAGAAACGTTGGTGATTTTATCGAAGTAGACGAAATTGGTTGATGCTCAATAGTACGCTCACACGAATTAGAGGTAATTATATAGAAGGGTTTGAAAAAGTTCTCTTTAAACGTCCCGGTTAGCTATATTGAAAGCGTAAAAAGCCCTTTGTGGTAAAATATACTTACACAGTAGAATCCATTCATGAAAATCGCATCTCTATCGTTTTGTATTGCCTGCTTGATTCATATCGGCCTATTTGCTCAGTCCAGTAACACCGCCATACGGCAGCGTGAGTTTATTTATGAAAAGGCTCCGACTCCGGAATGCCATGCCTCAACCATTGCCGAAACACCCGCTGGCCTCATCGCTTCCTGGTTTGGGGGTACATACGAGCGTCATCCCGACGTCGGTATCTGGGTGAGCCACCATTCCAAAACAGGCTGGACAACCCCCGTTGAAGTAGCAACAGGTGTACAGCCCGACGGCAAACGACTGCCCTGCTGGAATCCGGTTTTGTTCCAGATACCCAACGGTGAGCTACTCCTGTTTTATAAAGTCGGCCCTAGCCCGTCTACCTGGTGGGGGATGTTAAAGCGGTCGAAAGACAATGGGAACACCTGGTCAGAAGCGGAACGGCTGCCAGATGGCATTCTGGGGCCCATTAAAAACAAGCCGGTTCTATTGCCGTCGGGGGTGTTGCTATGCCCAACCAGTTCAGAAGATCATAACTGGCGGGTCCATTTCGAGCTAACCCGCGATTGGGGCAAAACCTGGGAAAAAACGGCTCCCATCAACGATGGTGTAACGAATGGCGCTATTCAACCCAGTGTTCTGTTTCACAAAAACGGTGAGTTGCAAATTCTATGTCGGAGTCAGAAGCTTGGTTTTATTCAGGAAGCCTGGTCGAAAGATGGGGGAAAAACCTGGTCGGCTTTGCAAAAGACCTCACTGCCCAACCCTAACTCAGGAACTGATGCTGTGACCTTAAAAGATGGACGACAGGTGCTGGTCTACAATCCGACCTCGCCGGTAAATGGTAAAAGTGGTCCACGTACCCCGCTCGACGTGGCTATATCGAATGATGGGAAGACCTGGAAAACACTGGCTGTACTCGAAAACGAACCCGGCGAATATTCGTACCCCGCTGTTATTCAAACGGCTGATGGCCTCGTACATATTACCTATACCTGGAAGCGTCAGCGCGTACGGCACGTGGTCGTCGATCCTGGAAAAATATAGAACACGGCTTTTATAGACTGGGGATGGTTCGGCGGCTTATGATTGATACAGATTGTATTACATCATAAGCCGCCGAACCATCCCCAGTCTGTTTGTCCCATTTGCCAAGATTATTGAACAACCACAGGCGCATCTGGTTCTGGAAGTACACTTACTCTGGACTGTTATGACGCTGAGTGCTGAAGCTCCCCCGAAGGCTACGCATACGCCTTCTTTGCCACCCACGCATACCGTTACGTTGACCGTCAACGGTACCGAAACCCAACTGCAACTAGCCCCCTGGACGTCTTTACTCGATGCGTTGCGCGAGTATATGGACCTGACTGGTACCAAAAAAGGCTGCGATCATGGTCAATGCGGGGCCTGTACCGTTCTGGTCGATGGGAAACGCATTAACGCCTGCCTCACATTGGCCATTATGCAGGAAGGCAAGCAGATTACCACCATCGAAGGGATTGCGCAGACCTGTACCGATGCTCCAGATGGTCTGCACCCGATTCAAAAAGCGTTTATTGACTACGATGCTTTCCAGTGTGGTTATTGTACACCGGGGCAGATATGCTCGGCAGTAGGGCTGCTCAACGAAGGGAAAGCTAAAACAACGGCCGACATTCGGGAACTCATGAGTGGCAACATTTGCCGTTGTGGAGCTTATACGAACATTGTACAGGCGATTGAGGAAGTTATAAATCAGCAGACCGTATGAACAGTTTTACCTACACCCGCGCTGATTCTGTGGAGCATGCCGTCGATGAACGGGTTGCTGAAACAGGAGCCCGATTCATTGCAGGGGGAACCAACCTGCTCGATTTGATGAAGGAAACGGTCGAAAAGCCGTCGCGCCTGATCGACATCACCCGGTTGCCCATGACCAGTATCACCGAAACCATCGAAGGGGGACTGCGACTGGGGGCTCTGGTTACCAATGCCGATACTGCTTACAACAAACGGGTTCAGGAGCGCTATCCATTGCTGTCTCAGGCCATTCTGGCAGGAGCTTCTCCCCAGCTTCGAAACATGGCCACGAATGGGGGTAACCTGATGCAACGAACCCGCTGCTATTACTTCTATGATGCAGCAACGCCCTGTAATAAACGGCAACCCGGTTCTGGCTGCTCCGCGATCGAAGGCTTCAATCGAATCCACGCCATTTTGGGGACGCACCTTTTTGATCAGGAAGGGCGGGCGCTTGAGCCACAATGTATTGCCACCCATCCATCCGATATGTGCGTCGCGCTGGCAGCGCTGGAGGCTGTCGTGCAGGTTACGGGTAAATATGGCGAGCGTACCATTCCCTTCGCCGAATTTCACCGATTGCCCGGCAACACCCCGCACATCGATAATGCATTGGAACCGGATGAACTGATAACCGCCATTGACCTGCCGCCGAATGGTTTTGCAGATAACCATATGTATCTAAAGCTTCGTGACCGGGCTTCCTATGCGTTTGCACTCGTATCGGTGGCGGCTGGCCTGGAGCTGGATGGGGATACCATTACAAACGCCCGCATTGCCCTCGGTGGCGTAGCCCATAAGCCCTGGCGGAAACCCGAAGCAGAGGCTTTACTGGTTGGAAAACCCACTACCCAGGAGTCGTTTCAGGCCGCTGCCGATGCGTTGCTGGCCGGGGCTCAGGGATATGGGGCCAATACGTTTAAAATTGAACTGGCAAAACGGGCCATTGTCCGCGCACTCGGACAGGCCGCTAAACTTGAACCAACCGAATGAGTCAGGTAATTGGAAAACCCATTAATCGTGTCGACGGTCGGGACAAAGTGACCGGAAAAGCAAAATATGCCGCTGAGTTTCAGGTGCCCGGCCTGGCGTATGGGTACGTGGTATCGGGTACTATTGCTAAAGGGAAAATTACCCGGATCGATACCAGCGAAGCGTTGAGTCTGGATGGCGTTTTGCAGGTATTTACGCATGAAAACCGCCCCCGGCTGGCCTGGTTCGACATTAGTTACAAAGATCAGGATGCTCCTCCCGGTTCGCCTTTTCGCCCCTTGCAGGATGCTACGATTAAATACAGCGGACAACCCATTGCGCTGGTTGTAGCCGAAACGTTTGAAGTAGCTCGGTATGCTGCGTCGTTGATTCGGGTTGAGTATAAAGAAGAGCCGCATGAAACGAGCCTGGAAGCGAATCTGCACCGTGCCCGGCCTCAAAAACATGGGGTAGCCGATTTGTTGAAACCACCACCTCCTAAGCCAAAGGGTGATTTCAACACCGTTTATGAAGAATCTCCCGTCAAAATGTATGGTCGGTATAGTCATGCGGCTGAGCACCACAATCCGATGGAGTTGTTTGCCAGTACGGTTGTATATGAAAAAGGAGGGAAGAAACCGAAGCTGACCATCTACGATAAAACCCAGGGGGTAACGAATAGCATTCTGTACGTTTCGCAGGTGTTTGATATTCCATTCAAGAATATCCGGGTGCTCTCTCCCTATATGGGGGGCGGATTCGGTTCTGGCTTACGGCCGCAGTATCAGTTGTTTATGGCGGTTATGGCGTCGCTCGAACTGAAGCGGTCTGTACGCGTGACACTTACCCGCCAGCAAATGTTCACTTTCGGCCACCGACCGGCTACCGTACAGAATGTAGCCATCAGTGCTTCGGCCGATGGAGCCATGAACGCCCTATACCACGATGCCCGAGGGGAAACGTCTCGTTTTGAGGATTATACCGAAATCGTTACGAACTGGGGAGGAATGCTGTACCCGCCCGAAAACGTTACCCAGGATTATAAGCTTGTACCGTTGGACGTGTATACCCCGCTCGATATGCGGGCGCCAGGGGGTGTAACGGGGATCTCGGCACTGGAAATAGCAGTCGATGAATTAGCCTATGAACTGGGCATGGACCCGCTCGAACTCCGACTGAAAAACTATACTGATCTGGATCACAATAGCCAAAAGCCGTTTTCCAGCAAAGAACTTCGGGCGTGTTTTCAGCAGGGAGCCGAGCGATTTGGCTGGTCTAAACGGCAGTTTGAACCCCGCTCGATGCGAAAGGGACATAACCTGATTGGCTGGGGCATGGCTACCGGCATTTGGGAGGCAAACCAGATGCCCGCTCGGGCTGAGGCTGCTTTACTGGTCAATGGCAAACTATGGGTCAGTAGTGCCACTGCCGACATCGGAACCGGAACGTATACCATCATGACCCAGATCGCAGCCGATGCGCTCGGGGTTCCCATGGAAGATGTCCTGTTTAAGTTGGGGGATTCGGATTTTCCCGTTGCCCCCATTTCGGGTGGTTCCTGGACGGCCGCTACGGTCGGTATGGCGGTTCACTCTGCTTGCGAAGCTGTTGGAAAATCGCTGCTGGAATTAGCAAAAAAATTAGCAGGTTCCCCCTTTAAAGGAGCCAAATGGGAAGATATTGAATTTGCCGATAGGCAACTTCGGCTAAAGCGTGAGCCAACTACGGCCGTGTCGCTACAGACATTGGTTGACCTGAACGGAGGTAAGGCCGTTCGGGAAACATCGACTGGATTGCCTAATGCGTTGAAGCAAAAGGATTATGCACGGGCTACTCACTCAGCCGCGTTTGTGGAGGTTATGGTCGATGAAGACCTGGGAACGGTAAAAGTAACTCGGGCCGTGAGCGCCATCGCTGCAGGTAGAATCCTGAATCCTAAAACGGCACGTAGCCAGATATTGGGCGGTATGGTCTGGGGCATAAGCAAAGCCCTACACGAAGAAAGTATTTTGGATCATAACGTGGGCCGTTTCATGAACCATAACCTGGCCGAGTATCATGTATCGGTCAATGCGGATATCCATGACCTCGACGTTATTTTTGTAGAGGAAAATGACACGATTGTCAATCCACTGGGTATCAAAGGGGTGGGTGAAATAGGCATTGTAGCTATGCCTGCCGCCGTTGCCAATGCCATCTTCCATGCAACAGGCAAACGAGTAAGAGACCTGCCTATTACGCTGGATCGGTTGATCTAGTCATTATTGGTCGTTGGTAGTCATTGACTGGCATTCTTAGTAATTGATATGCTTGCAATGACTACCAACGATCATAAAATCAGGCAACCGCTTTCCCTTCCAGAACAGGGCGTTTGTCTTTGGTTTTAGCCAGAACATTTAAGCTGCTCTGAAACTCGACCTGTACGCCATCGGCACCGAATCGGCAGGTAACGGTGTCGTAATGGGCTGTTTCAATAAACCGCCAGACCATTACGAACGTATTGGCATCCTGCCAGCTTCCAGACCCCGCTACTTTACGGGTTTCGCTGCCCGGAACAGGCGTAGGGGTCAACATGAGTGGGGCTACGGCAAATGTGGTGGTGCTTTCCACCCATCGATTTACCCCACACAGTACCTGATGAGGTCCTTTATCATCCTGAAGCTTGAAAATGCAGCCGTCCTTTCCGAAGGTTAAGGATACATCCTTGACATGCAGTGCGTTATCGGCAATGGTGTAAGTCTTCCCGCTGATTTGACTAGCAACCGTTGCAGAGGGCTGGCTGGAGGCTGGCAGCAGAGTTAACGCTGTTAGCTTCTTGGTCAGGGCAGACTGTTGCGTTTTGCCCGATGCCAGATTTGTTCCGCGAAGGGCAGGTAAAATATGATTCCAGGCTGCATCTAGTACCGCCTGCATATTCGCCGTTTCGGAGGTCATCGCAATCACAGCATCTTCCTTGGGTAATACGATACAGTATTGTCCGTAAGCTCCGTCGCCCCGGTAAGCATCGTTCCGGCAACGCCAGAACTGGTAACCGTACCCCTGAATCCAGTCGTTGACACTGGCATCACCCTTGCCGCCTTTCGATTGCACTTCAGCTTTGGTTGCGTCGTTGATCCATGATTCCTGAATCAGTCGTTTGCCATTCCACATCCCTTTCTGGAGATACAGCTGCCCAAATTTGGCAATGTCTTCGGTACGTACCCGAAGCCCCCAGCCGCCCGTGTTGATGCCCTGTGGCGACACCTCCCAGTCTTCGCCTTCAATGCCCAGAGGTCCAAACAAACGTGGTTTCAGATACTCCAGTACCGTTTGGCCCGTCACTTTCTGCACAATGGCCGAAAGCATATAGGTGGCTCCGCTGTTGTAAACGAAAAACGTTCCGGGTTCATGCTCAACGGGTTGAGCCAGAAAGGATTTGACCCAGCTCGCATCGCCATTGCGAAGGGCACCCGTAGTGTCCTTATCGTGCCCGGTCGACATCGTGAGCAGGTCTTTCACCCGCATAGCCGCCAGGTTGGCACTGACCGTTGCGGGCACGTCGTCGGGAAAGAACTTGACCACCTTGTCGTCGACCGTAAATCGCTTTTCGGCAACGGCCATACCAACGGCGGTAGAGGTAAAGCTTTTACTGAGCGAATACAGGGTATGCTTATACTGAGGAGCATACGGAGCCCACCACCCTTCGGCCACCACCTGACCATGCTTCAACACCATAACGCTGTGTACGTTAAGCTTCTGAGTTTCGATGGCGTTCAGAAAGTCCAGGAGGCCACTGGCGGATACGCCCTGCGCTTCGGGCAGGCTTCGGGGTAGTTTGCCCGTTTTGGTCGGAAAAGCCCAACCCGTCGTTGGCAGGTTACTGGAAATCAGCAGGCCAGCCGCGCCAAAGCCGAGCTGTTGCAGGAAATCTCTACGGTTTAACTTCATGGTTTTGCCTAATAGGTTTTGCTGACGTATGGAGTTTGTGAATCAGTCCAGTGGAGCACATCCAAAAGGAGGGAAAGGGATGAAAATTACTTTATACCCAATGAAAATGCAGTATGGAAATCAGTTTGGTTTCTCAAAACGTGTTTAAAGAAATGGAGAGTTGCATTATTTTAGGTTGCTGATCGATTGTTCTATGAATCGGGCTATTTTTATAGCAATTCATTGGATCATCTTGCGATTTTCCAAATAGTATTTGGGCGTTATTTTAACCGTAACCCTCTCACTCATCATCAAAAATGCTAAAACGTCTTCTTCCTCTTTGTTTACTTGTATGTTTGAAAACCATCATCACGCACGCTCAGCCGTTCAAACCCAAACACGTGCAGGAAGCTACGATTGAGCAGCTACACACGGCCATGCAGAAGGGTAAGCTTACCGCCGTTCAACTGGTCCAGCTTTACCTCGACCGTATCGAAGCCTACGACAAGCAGGGGCCATTCCTGAATGCGATTATCCTGGTAAATCCGAAAGCAATATCAGAAGCCCATCGGCTCGATTCACTGTACAAAGCAACAGGTAAATTTGTCGGCCCTCTGCACGGGATACCTGTGATTGTGAAGGATAATTACAATACCTTCGATATGCCAACTACCAACGGAACGCTGGCCATGAAAAAGTCGATTCCCCCCAAAGATGCGTTTGTGGTAAAGCGCATCCGAGAGGCTGGAGCAATTATCATTGCCAAGTCGAACCTGGCGGAGTTTGCTACTTCGGGGCAGGTTTCGGTAAGTTCAATTTTACCGGGCTATTCCCGGAACCCCTACGACACAAAACGGACAACAGCCGGGTCGAGTGGGGGGACAGCCGCTGCCGTTGCCGCCGATTTTGGTACGATTGGATTAGGAACCGACACCGGTAGTTCGATTCGTGGGCCATCGTCGCATCAGAGTCTGGTAGGTTTCCGACCAACGCTGGGCTTGGTCAGTCGCGACGGCATTGCCCCGCTGGCCCTGACGAATGATACCGGAGGCCCAATTTGTCGTACAGTTGACGATGCCGTTCGGGTATTGTAGGTAATAGTGGGGTACGACAAAGCCGATACCGTAACTCGGCGGAGTGCGGGTAAAATGCCCGTTTCGTATCGGCAGTACCTGGATAAGAATGGGCTGAAAGGAGCCCGCATCGGTGTATTTCGCCAACTTTGTACGCCGAAAAATTCGGACCCGCAGGTATATGCCCTTTTTAACAAAGCGCTGGACGAATTGCGGGCGGCAGGGGCAACGGTAATTGATTCGGTACGAGTGCCCGAACTGGATACGATCAACAAGTCGTTCGACACCATTCCACAGCTTCGTCGTGATTTCAATGTCTATCTGGCCAACCTGGGTCCCAATGCTCCACATAAATCGTTGACATCCATTATCAAGTCGCGACAGTTTCACCCGAGTATTGAAAAAACACTGGAGGATTCGGATAAGGATACGCTGGCCCCAGAGGCTCACAAAGGGTGGGGGAAAAATATGGCCTTGCGAGAACGGCTACGTACATTGTTTCTTCGGGCTATGGACTCAACGGGCGTCGATGCGCTGGTATATCCGTCATTTAGCTACCCACCCCGGCTCCTAGGCGACTTGAATACGCCATCGGGTACGAACAACAATGCCCTTTCGCCCCCCACGGGCTTTCCGGCGTTTACGGTACCCATGGGTTTTACCTACAACGACTTACCCGCCGGACTGCAATTCTTCGGGCGCCCTTTCAGCGAGCCAACGCTCATTCGGTTATGTTATGCCTACGAACAGGCTACGCATCATCGGCATCCTCCCGAAAGCACGCCCGTCCTGCCCAGGAAAAAGAGAAAGTGACAAGCGTATTAAAGCCATTGACCAAATTGTGCTCAGATTAGTAGGGTGATTGTGACTTTACCTTTCAGTAAAGCCTACTGATCCTACGAATTGGTGTGCTATCTGTTCCTGTTTCCTGAAGTAATCTTATGACCCGACCCGCATTTTTATTTTGCATACTACTTACTCTCTCAACGGCTGCCTATTCGCAACATCGGGCGGCTTCGCTGACACCGTTTGAACGAGATACGAATCAGACGGCGACCTACGAGCAGATTATCCGTTGGTATCGCCAGTTGGATCAGCAGTATGACCAGGCTAAACTGATCGAAATCGGGAAAACCGACAGTGGTAAACCACTGCACCTCTTTCTGCTGGCGGCTGATAAACAATTTTCTTCCCGGCCTGAGCGAGTTACGTTGTTGATCAACAATGGGATACATCCCGGCGAGCCTGAAGGCATCGATGCCTGCATGATGCTGGCGCGTGATCTGCTGAAAGCCAACAAACTCCCTAAAAATGTATTGGTTGCTATTGTGCCTGTCTATAATGTAGGTGGGAGTTTGAACCGGAGTGTTTCGCGCGTCAATCAGAATGGGCCGGAGTCGTATGGGTTTCGGGGGAATGCCCGTAACCTGAACCTCAACCGCGATTTTATTAAAGCTGAGGCCCAAAATACCCGGGCTTTTCAGACTATGTTTCAGGCGCTGAAACCCCAGGTATTTATTGATAATCATACCAGCGATGGCGCTGACTACCAGCATGTATTGACCTATTTTGCTACACAGAAAGATAAGCTCCATCCGTTGGTTTCAGGCTATATGGTTCGGTCGTTTCAACCTGCATTGGATAAGCAGTTAATGAACAAAGGCTTTCCGCCAGCTCCTTATGTGAACCATGCGGGCGATACACCGGAAACGGGACTGATTGGTTACAATGATTCGCCCCGCTATTCGACAGGCTATGCCGCTTTGTTCAATTGTTTTGGATTTACGCTCGAAACGCATATGTGGAAACCCTTTCCGGCTCGTGTACGAGCATCCTATGTGTTCGATGAAGAAGTGCTACACCTGTGTGATCGGGAATTCCAAACGATTCTGGCCAATCAGAAACGGGCCGACGAAGCCATCCGCCAGCAGACAATCTTTCCGCTAAGTTATAAACTCGACCGTAGCAAGACGGACTCGATTACATTTCTTGGCTATGCGGCTGCCTATAAACCCAGCGAAGTATCGGGGCTGAAGCGACTATATTACGACCGGACGAAGCCGTTTACGAAGCGGGTGCCGTACTGGAATACCTTTGCTGTTGATGTACAGGTCGATAAGCCTCGGGCTTATGTCATTCCGCAGGGATGGGCTGAAGTGATTGATGAATTAAAACGGAATGGCGTGAAGTTCAGGGTGTTGTCGAAAGATACGATGATGACCGTAAGGGCTTACTACATCACGGATCTCAAAACCCCGCAACGCCCCTACGAAGGCCATTACCCGCATACGGGTGTGAAGGTGCGGACTGAATCGCAGTCGATTCAATTCTACAAGGGAGATTATCTGATTCAGACGGACCAATCTGCGAACCGATACATTGTTGAAACGTTGGAACCACAGGGAGTCGATTCCTTCTTTGCCTGGAATTTCTTTGATAGTATCCTGGACCAGAAGGAATATTTTTCGGACTATATCTTTGAGGATACGGCGGCCGAACTGTTAAAGAAAAGCCCGGAGTTACAGAAACAATTGGCCGAAAAACGAGCTTCCGACAAAGCCTTTGCTGAAAACGCGGATGCGCAACTGGACTTTATCTATCGACAGACACCCTATTACGAGAAAACCCATAACCGTTATCCGGTTTATCGACTAAACTGATGACAACTTTACATGTAAGTGCGTTCCTTCTTGGTTGGGTAATCCCCGTTTATGGATGGACTCAGGTCAATGCGACTAAGCAGGCAGAGTCGGCAGATGTTACGGCTATCCGATCGTTGCGGTTACAATCGAATCAGGCCATTCAGGCAAAAGATCTTCGTGGGTTTGGTCAGACGATGTTGCCGGACATAGAGGTGACGCGGGGTAGTGGTTCGCACGTATCGGGCCGGGATTCAGTGCTGGCCTCTGTAGCGGTTCAGTTCAAAGACCCGGCTTTTCTGGGGTATATTCGGTACACCGATCGCATCGACATCAGCACTACGGGGCCACTAGCCGCCGAGCATGGGCATTGGGAAGGTCGATTTCGCAGAACTGATGGCACACAGATCATAACGGGAACGTATCTGGCTATGTGGCGAAGGACCGACTCCGGCTGGAAAATCCGTTCCGAATTGTTTGTGAGTTTAGGTTGTACCGGGAGTGCCGAATGCGGAAAGTGATTGAGAAAATCTATCTTGAATAAACCGAATAGGTAATTTTTGTCAGCCAATCGGTTTTTTTTTTATACGTTGTTAAGTCGATTGATGACGGATGTAAAAAGATCTATATTCTGCAAATATTTGTCCAAAGACATTCTTTGCAGAATATAGACCATATAACGGAAACGTACTCAATTAATAGATTATCCCTTCTTCACTTCCTTCGCCCAGCTATCTTTCAGGGTGACGGTTCGGTTAAAGACGGGCTTTTCGGCGGTGGAATCGGAGTCGAGGACAAAGTAACCTTTGCGCATGAACTGGAAGTTACGAATGGCTTCCGAACGGGCGGCTTCTACCAGGGCCGGTTCCACGAAAGCGCGGACTACTTCCAGCGAGTTGGGATTCAGCAGTTCGCGGAATTCGCGTTCGTCGGCCGCCGGGTTCTCGACCGAGAAAAGCCGGTCATACAGGCGAACTTCAGCTTCGACTGCGTGCGGAACCGATACCCAATGGATGGTGCCTTTTACGTTTATGCCCGACGTATCCGAACCACTGCGGCTTTCGGGAATGTAAGAGCAGCGTAGTTCGATGATCTCTCCCGCATTGTCTTTGACAACTTCATCGCATTTGATGATGTAAGCGCCTTTCAGCCGAACCATGCCGCCGGGAAAGAGCCGGAAAAACTTCTTCGGCGGGTTCTCCATGAAATCATCCCGTTCGATATAGACCTCCCGGCTGAACGGAACCTCTCGCTCACCTGCACTGGGGTCTTCAGGGTTGTTTTCGATGTGCATGATTTCTTCCCGACCAACCTCATAATTGGTGATGACCAGTTTCAGCGGTTTTTCGTCCAGCACAGCCATGACACGGTGCGTGGTTTTGTTCAGTTCTTCGCGGATACAAAACTCCAGCAAGCCTACGTCGATCAGATTATCCCGTTTAGCAATACCAATGCGGTCGGCAAATTCACGGATGCTGGCAGGTGTGTAGCCCCGGCGACGAATACCGGCAATGGTTGGCATCCGGGGGTCGTCCCAGCCGCTAACGTGCCCTTCTTCGACCAACTGCTTCAGCTTCCGTTTACTCATAACCGTGTAGGTCAGGTTGAGCCGGGCAAACTCAATTTGTCGGGAGGGGAAAATGTTTAGTTGCTCAATAAACCATTCATACAGGGGCCGGTGTACTTCAAATTCCAGCGTGCAGAGTGAATGGGTAATATGCTCAATCGAATCTGACTGCCCATGGGCGAAATCGTACATGGGGTAAATGCACCAGGCATTGCCCGTACGGTGGTGATGGGCATGCTTGATCCGGTAGATGATCGGGTCGCGCATGTGCATGTTAGGCGACGCCATGTCGACCTTGGCCCGCAGCACTTTTGCCCCGTCGGGGTATTCACCCGCTTTCATACGCCGAAACAGATCGAGGTTTTCATCCACGCTCCGGTCGCGATATTGGCTCATCCGACCCGGTTCGGTTGGCGTCCCTTTTTGCGCGGCTATTTCTTCCGCCGTTGAATCGTCGACATAAGCCAGCCCTTTCTGAATAAGGGTTTCAGCAAACTGATAAAGCTGATCGAAGTAATCAGAAGCATAGAATTCGTTTTCCCAGTCGAAGCCCAGCCAGTGCACATCGTTCTTGATCGAATCGACATATTCGGTGTCTTCGGTAACGGGATTGGTATCGTCGAAGCGTAGGTTTGTCTGTCCGCCGTATTTATCGGCCAGTCCAAAATTAAGGCAGATGGATTTGGCGTGGCCAATGTGCAGATAGCCATTGGGTTCGGGTGGAAAACGGGTATGAATGCGTCCACCGTTTTTACCAGCGGCTAAATCGTCTTCAACAATTTGTTCGATAAAATTGAGAGAGCTTCCTGCGTTGTTGCGGTCAGAGGAGTTATTCTCACCGGCAAGGGATTCTTCGGGTTCCTTCGTTGCTTCCGCCATATCGTTACTTCGCACGTAATAAAGGCCCGAAATTACGGCCTTTGACCGGGTTTGGCAAACAGAATCGCTATCAATTGCGTTCCAGAGAGTAGCTCAGGGGCCATAAACCGCATAACGAAAAGCCCTGAATTTTCGCTAACAGGGGTATGGAAAAACTACTTAAGTAGGCCATTCGGTTTCGTTAATTTATTATTAATGAACGAACAAAATGGCTGTCAGAACGAGTTGTTGCATTGAGTACGCCGTTTACTATCAGCTAAAAACGGTACTCACGGCTTACAGTTTATGAAAAAAACGTTTATCGGCTTTCTTTTTGCGGTTGGGTGTATTGGATCAAATTTTGGATTTGCTCAGAGAACAACGGACTCGTTGGCTCGACAGGCATATCTGGCCGACTGTATTCAGTACGCATTAAGCCACCAGCCGACCGTCAGACAATCCGTTATCGACCAGGAAATTGCCGAACGAACCATTCAAAGCAGTTTATCGGCCTGGTATCCACAAATTTCGGCAGGGTATAATCTGCAACACTACCTGAAACAACCGGCAACACTATTCCCCGACCCCACTACGGGCGAAGCCGTTCCGCGTGTAATTGGTGCGAAAAATACATCGACAGCCTCACTGTCGCTGACGCAGACAATCTTTAACCGGGATCTTTTACTAGCCAATCAGACGGCAGATGCCTATCGGGTACAGGCCACACAAAACACGGTTCGGAACAAAATCGACGTGGTTGTCAATGTCAGCAAGGCCTTTTACGACGTGATTCTGACCCAGCGCCAGGTCGATATTCTGAGTGGTGATATTGCCCGTTTGCAGCGTAGCTTACAGGATGCCACCAACCAATACCAGAGTGGAATCGTCGATAAAACCGACCCACAACGAGCGGCTATTGCGCTGAACAACACCCGTGCGCAGCAGAAACAGTATCGGGAACTGATCGGCGCCAAGTACCAGACGCTGAAGCAACTCATGGGGTATCCACCAAACACCCCCCTTAATGTGGCTTATGATACCCTGCAACTGGTGAACGATGCAAACCTGGACACGCTTCAGTTGGTCAATCCGCAGAATCGGATCGAATACCAGCAGTTATTGACCCAGGGCCGGTTGCTGGATGCAAATGTAAAATATACGCGCTGGGCGTACCTGCCTTCGGTGGCTGCTTTCGGAAATTACAACCTGTTGTATCAGAACAATTCATTTGGTCAGCTTTTCGGGATGGTGTTTCCAAACTCCCTGGTCGGATTGTCGGTAGCCTTACCAATTTTTCAGGGAGGGCGACGGATTCAGCAGACCAAGATTGCCGAGCTGCAGGTGCAACGATTACAATGGGATCTGGCATCGCTTACCAGTTCGGTCGATGCGGAGTATGCACAGGCACTGGCTACGTACAAAGGAAATCTGGCTAATTATCTGGCCCTGCGCGAAAACCTGGCGATGGCCGAGGATGTGTACCGGATCATCAACCTGCAATATCGTTCGGGCGTGAAGACCTTTCTGGATGTGACCATTGCCGAAACAGACCTGCGAACGGCCCGTCTCAATTCGTTTAATGCACTTTATCAGGTATTAATCAGCAAGTTAGACGTTCAGCGAGCCCTCGGTGTTATTCAATTTTAAACCATGAAACTTTCCCCCTATTTCACCCTGCTTACGAGTGTTGCGTTGTTTGCGTGTGGCGGTAACAAAACAGATCAGCAGCAAGGGCCACCACCACCTACCCCTGTTTCGGTTGCCAAAGCAACAAAGGGGAATGCTACGTATTATGACGAGTTTCCGGCTACGGTAACGGCCTTGCTGGAGGTTGAAATCCAGCCGCAGGTGGCTGGTAATATTACAGGTATATTTTTTCAGGACGGGCAGCACGTCAGTAAGGGACAGAAACTCTATACCATCGATCCGCAGCAGTACCGAGCCAGTTATGATCAGGCAGTAGCCAATCTGAACGTACAGAAAGCCAATCTGAACCGGGCGCAAAAAGATGCAGACCGCTATAATACGCTAGCCCAGCAGGATGCTGTAGCTAAACAATTGGTCGATAATGCGAATGCTACGCTGGAATCGGCCAAAATGCAGGTCGAAGCGGCTCAGGCTACTATTCGGCAAGTGGGTACGAATCTGAAATACACGACGATTTTTGCACCCATGGACGGAACCATCGGGATCTCACAGGTGCGGCTTGGCGCGGCTGTAGCGCCGGGTTCCACACCGCTCAATACCATTTCGTCCGATAATCCGATTGCTGCTGATGTACAGATCGATGAGTCACAGATTCAGCGGTTTCTGAAGCTGCAAAGCCAACCCAACGTAACGCGGGATTCTACGTTTGTTTTGTTATTACCTAGTGGACAACCGTATCCGTCTCCCGGTTCAGTACGCATCGTCGACCGGGCGGTTGATCCGCAAACGGGTACATTACGCGTTCGGATTGCCTTCCCGAATCCAAATCGGCAACTGAAACCGGGTCTGAACGTGAACGTACGCGTGAAAAACAACACAGGCGAACCGCAATTGTTGATCCCGTACCAGGCTGTAACCGAGCAGATGAGCGAATACTTTGTGTTTGTGGTGGGCGACAGCAGTAAGGTCAGTCAGAAGAAGGTGACACTTGGTGCCCGTATTAATGACAAAGTCGTTGTCAAAAATGGCCTTAACGAAGGGGAAACTGTAGTGACGGAAGGGACGCAGAAGATTCGGGAGGGAGCGAAAGTTAAAATTAATGAGTGAAAGAGTGAAATAGCGAAAGAGTGAATCGAACAGATACCCTTTCGCTATTTCACTCTTTCGCTCTTTCACTCATTGAATTATGTTCGCAGAAATATTCATCAAACGGCCTGTTACGGCCATTGTGATATCCGTTGTGATTATTGCCCTGGGGGTACTGGCGTTACAGAGCCTGCCCGTCAGTCAATATCCCGACATTACCCCACCTGTGGTGCAGGTGACGGGTACGTACACCGGAGCTGATGCCCAGACCGTAGAACAGACTGTAGCCACACCCATCGAAACCCAGGTGAATGGTACGCCCGGTATGGACTATGTGCAGACCAATGCTACCAACGACGGCCGGATGACCATGAACGTGACGTTCAAGGTCGGAACGGATGTCAATATTGCCGCGCTGGATGTACAGAACCGGGTAGGTATTGCACAGCCGCAATTGCCCGAAGAAGTTACCCGACTTGGGGTTGTGGTGCGCAAGCGGAATCCGTCGCTGTTTATGCTGGTGGCCATTTATTCCCCCAACAAAACCCATAACGTTTCATTTCTCGACAACTATGCGAACATCTACATCCGTGATGCGCTGCTTCGGGTGCCGGGTGTAGGGGATATTTTCAGCCGGGCCGATGATTTCAGTATGCGGATCTGGCTCAAACCCGACCGACTCGCGCAGCTTGGTCTGACCCCCGATGATGTGGTAGGGGCCCTTCAGGAGCAAAACTTACAGGTAGCAGGTGGTTCGGTAGGCGCATCACCCCAGCCATCCACGCAGGCGTTTGAATACACGGTTTTTACCAACAGTCGGCTTAGTAAAGAAGACGAGTTCAAAAAGATTATTGTGCGCAGCGACCCGGCTCGTGGCTCGTTGGTGTATCTGGAGGATGTGGCCCGTGTGCAGCTAGGTAAGTTTTCGTATGCCAGCAACTCCTTTGTCGATGGCAATCGGGCGGCCTATCTGCTTGTCTATCAGTTACCGGGTAGTAACGCCATCGCCACGGCCAAAGGAGTCTATGCCGCGATGGACAACCTGAAAAAGACTTTCCCCAAAGATATTAACTATGTAGTGCCCTTTGAGTCGGTATCGGTTATTCAGGTATCCATCTCCGAAGTGGTCGAAACACTGCTCGAAGCGTTGGGGCTGGTGGTATTGGTTGTGTTTCTGTTCCTCCAAAGCTGGCGGGCAACCTTGATTACCCTGTTGGCTATTCCGGTGTCGATTGTGGGTACGTTTGCCTTGTTTGTGCCGCTTGGTTTTACTATTAACACGCTGACTCTCTTTGCCTTCGTGCTGGCCATCGGTATCGTAGTCGATGATGCGATTGTGGTGGTTGAGGCAGTTCAGGTAAATATTGACAAAGGCATGTCGCCGAGAGACGCGACCAGGGCGGCTATGGCCGAAATTTCGGCTCCGGTTATTGCGATTGCTCTGATTCTGGCGGCTGTATTCGTGCCGGTTGGTTTTATTCCGGGCATTGTCGGGCGGTTGTATCAGCAGTTTGCGATTACGATTGCCGTATCGGTGTTGATTTCAGCCTTTGTGGCCCTGTCGCTTACACCGGCTTTGTGTACGCTGCTCCTGCGTCCGATGCATATCGATGAAAAAGCCACCGGGCTCAACAAGTTCTTTTATAAGTTTAACCAGGTATTCGAACGTATGACCAATTCGTATACCAATGGGGTTAAACGACTGATCAAAGCAACCCCCCTGGTGATTGTCGGGTTGGTGGTTATTTATATCGGAACGGGG
This sequence comes from Spirosoma panaciterrae DSM 21099, assembly GCF_000374025.1. Lineage (GTDB taxonomy): Bacteria > Bacteroidota > Bacteroidia > Cytophagales > Spirosomataceae > Spirosoma > Spirosoma panaciterrae. Next base: position 164,719 of record NZ_KB893174.1, read on the forward strand.
CTGTTGTTTCGGGCAAAGCCTACGGGCTTCCTGCCAACGGAAGATGAAGGCCGACTGATCGTTACCTACGAAATCCCCGAAGCGGCTTCGACCTCCCGAAGTCTGGTCGTGTTGAATAAAGTGATGGCGATATTAAAGGCACAGCCGTATGTGGCCCACTTTTCGGCCCTGGGTGGACTGAACGCCATTACGTTTGCGTCGAAATCGAACAGTGGTACGGTCTTTATTCAGTTGAAACCCTGGGAAGAACGAAAGGAACGAAATATGCAGGCCGATTCGCTGGTGGTTAAACTTCAGCGTGCCCTGTCGAGCCTGAACGACGCCCGGCCACAGGTGATCCAGCCCCCCGCTATTCCCGGACTGGGTCAAAGCTCTGGTTTTACGTTCGAGATTCAGCAGCGCGAAACCAACGATGATGTACGGGCGTTCGACAACGTAGTCCAGAACTTCCTGGCTGAGGTCAACAAACGTCCTGAAATCGGTCGGGCCTTCTCCTACTTCACCGCGAAAACCCCGGCTTACCGAGTCGATGTCGACCGGGATAAGTGTAAAAAACTGGGTATTCCAGTGAGCAGCGTGTACCGAACCATGCAAACCTATCTGGGAAGTCAGTATGTGAACGACTTCATTATTTACGGGCGTAAGTTCCGGGTGGTGGCGCAGGCCGATACCATGTACCGAACTGATGTGCGGAATCTGGGTAATTATTACGTTCGGAATCAGGCTGGTCAACTGGTGCCCATCAGCACGGTGATTAAAACGACCGTTATCGAAAATGCGCCGTTGATATCGCACTTCAATCTGTTCAGGTCGGTAGAGTTGAATGGAGGGGCGAAACCCGGCTTTAGTAGTAGTCAGGCCAACGATGCCTTACGGGAGGTGGCCGCGAAGGTACTGCCCGCCGGGTACTCGTACGATTTTGGTGGCCTGAGCCGGGAAGAGATCAATGCCGGTAATACATCGATCTACATTTTTATGCTGTCGATCGGGTTTGTATTCCTGTTCCTGGCCGCTTTGTACGAAAGCTGGTCGGTTCCCTTCTCGGTGCTGCTGTCGGTGCCAATTGGCGCATTAGGGGCTATTGTCGCCCTTATCCTGTTCCCGTATTTAAGCAACAATGTATACGCACAGATTGGTTTGATAACTCTGATTGGTCTGGCTGCAAAAAACGCCATCCTGATTGTGGAGTTTGCAAAAGAACGGGTGGATCGGGGAGAAGACCTTATTCAGTCGACGCTGGAAGCGGTTCGTTTGCGGCTCCGGCCTATTCTGATGACCTCTCTGGCCTTTATTCTGGGTGTATTTCCGCTGGCCATTGCCAGTGGGGCAGGTGGTGTAGCACGGGCTACCATCGGCCGAACGGTATTGGGTGGAATGCTGGCCGCTACGTCCATTGCTATTTTCGTGGTGCCGGTCTTGTATGTGGCGATCACTCGATTGGCTTATGGCAAAAAAGGCCTCGACGAGTTGAAACAGAATGCGAAACAAGAAGAGATTCAGGAACACCCCCAGCCGATCGATAAGTAAGAGACGGTAACCTCCGATGCATAAGGTTAGCAGAAAGCATCCAAAACGGGTTGTGGGCAAATACGCTCCAGGTATTCGCTCATTTACCCTACTGGTCAATTGTCGATTTTAGAAATGTTGGTCGGCCTGTAGGTTTACATGGGCTTTTAATCAAAAGCTTAGGGAATCATGACAGGGCAAAAAAAACGATTTCTGACGGCTGGCAATCTGCAACAGCCCTCCATTACTGACCAGGCACGGGTTCAGTATACGAACGATGGCCGAAGCGGTACTGTACACTATGTAAGTCCGCAGGCTTCGTTCAGTATGTGGTACGAATTGGCCGGGGGCAACGCGGTGGCAATCATTGACATTCCAACGAAGGCGTCCTGGGAAGAGCGTACCCAGCTTTCGCTTGCTCACAGGACGTCCGTTTTGCAATTTATTGGCGAGCAGGTTGTTCGGGATCAGATTCCCAGCGGAGGGTATTTCGAATGCTCCGATACGACCATGACCCTCTACAAAGGCAGCAGGTCGTAGCGTCTGTTGGGTTAGGGAACAGCCAAAGGGAGTTGGGAAAAATCGGCTATGGTCACTGGTAGTGGCCGGACTTTTTCCGACACCATTTGCCGGACTATACGTCACGCTCCAATGGCTGAATACGAGGGGCAAACAGATGGATCAGAAGCCAGGCTAGTAAATACGCACTGCCACACATCACGAACAGGTAGTTGTAACCAACGGTAATGTTTCCCTGTGCTTTATAGGTATCCAGTAGGGCGCCAACCACGATTGGAAACAGCAAACCGCCTACTGAACCCGCCATACCACCCAGCCCTACTACCGAACTCACCGCACTTTTAGGAAACATATCGGAAACGAGGGTGAACAGGTTGGCACTCCACGCCTGGTGAGCGGCAACGGCCAGACTTAACAACCCAACAACCTCCCAGATCGATGTGGCGTAGCGGGTCAGTACAATAGGAACGATACACAGGGCGTATAGGAACATAGCCGTTTTGCGCGAACGGTTGATGGTCCAGCCCCGACTCAGAAAATAGCCTGATAAATACCCCCCGCCGACACTACCGATGGTAGCCGCCGTATAAACAATAATCAGGGGCAGACTTGGTTTTTTAAGATCGAGGTTGAACGAAGCGGCAAAGTAGGAGGGCAGCCAGAATAGAAAGAACCACCACACCGGATCGGTCAGTAGTTTGCCGAGGATAAAGGCCCAGGTCTGTCGGTACTGAATCAGGTCAAGCCAGCGAACGTTGGGGGCTTTGTCGGTTGTCATTTCGGTATCCTGAGTAATAAAAGCCAGTTCCTGAGCCGAAACATGCTTGTGCTGTTGAGGGGTATTGTACGACCACCACCAGAAAAAAAGCCAGATGAACCCAATAAGCCCCGTCAGTATAAACGCTACCTGCCAGCCATAGGCCCCCAAAATCCAGGGGACGGCAATCGGAGCAACCACTGCTCCGATATTGGTGCCTGCATTGAAAAGACCCGTTGCCAATGCCCGTTGATGGCGTGGAAACCATTCGGCTACGGTTTTGATAGCAGCCGGAAAGTTTCCCCCCTCACCCAGGCCCAGCAGAGCCCGATACACCCCAAAGCTGAAAGTACTGGTGGCGATGGCGTGGAGAACGGCCGCGATCGACCAGATGAATACAGCCAGCACATATCCTAACTTGGTGCCAATTTTATCAATCAGCCGACCGAAAACGACATAACTGAGTGCATAGGCCGCCTGAAAAGCCATTACAATATGGCTGTAGTCGGTTTCGGTCCAGTTGAAGATTGTTTCGAGTGTTGGTTTGAGCAGACTGATGACCTGACGGTCCAGGTAGTTGATCGTCGTTGCCACAAACAGTAATCCAACAATTCGCCAGCGGTAATTGGTCATAAATGAGGAGTCGTTAGATGGTTATTCAGGGGCATTGATCGTCATGCGTAGTCATTAGGTTGGCATCGATGGGCGGTACGCTATCAACACATGCCTATTTACTGACAATTTATGACCATCAATAACCACCAAACCATAAGAAGTTAAAAGGGTAACGTGCGTAGCGATCGACTGCTTTCCTGGGCTAAATCAATGACGCGGGCTAACTGCTGAATATCCGTTGGGGTTATTTCAGGCTGGGCACCATGGATAATTACGTCGTAGAGATTGTCGTAGAACGGGGTGTAATTGCCTGGGGCACTTTCAATGATGTCGGCTTTCCCATCCCGATACAGTGTTCCCCAGCGGTCGTCAGGTTCGATGCCTAAAGAAGGATCACTGGGCAGCCGATTCGTTCGTAGTCGTTCTTCCTGCGGGTCCAGACCGCCTTTCAGAAACGAGCCTTCAGTGCCGTGCAGACTGTATCGTAAGCTGTTTTTGTACATCATCAGGCTGGATTCAAGCCGCACAACCTTATCCGTATAGCCTAATTTGATATCGAAATAATCGGGGACATGGCTATTGGGGCGAAGGATTCGGACGGTGGCCTGTACGGTTTCGGGAGCACCGAACAAATGCAAGGCCTGGTCGAGCAGGTGCGGCCCCAGATTGTACAGATTGCCCCGCCCCGTACCTGCCTGCTCTTTCCAGCTCTGCGAATTGGGGGGTACTGGTGTGTATCGATCGTACCGACATTCATAATCGACCAGTTTGCCCAGGGCCCCATCGGCCAGTAGCTGTTTGATGGTCAGGAAATCGGAGTCCCAGCGTCGGTTCTGGTAAGCGGTTGCCAGCTTACCCTGTCGCTGGGCAAGTTCCAGTAAGTCTGTGGCTTCGCGTTCGGTGAGGGCAAACGGTTTTTCAACGACGACATGTTTACCTTGCTCAAGTGCTTTTCGGGCGTAGTCAACGTGGGTTTCGTTGGGGCTGCAAATAAAAACCAGGTCGATCGACGGGTCAGCAAAGAGTTCCTCCGGGCTAGCGACCCAGTCAATCGACGGATCGAATTCCCGGACCGCATCGGGGCGGCTACTGGCAATTTTTTTAAGATGAAACTTAGGGTTGACTGTCAGAAAAGGCGTATGGAAATAACGCCCCGACAGGCCAAACCCAACCAAACCTACTTGAACAACCTGAGACATAAACAGAAAAGGAATGACGGTTGCGGTAGCCCGCAGACTACCCTATAAAGCAACTGCCCCGTGTGTATCTCCTGTTTTTCAGGAAAAGTTTTCGGTTGGCTACTAAGACATGCGGCTTCCTTTTACCCAGAAATGAAAGGTAGGATTCTTGATAATGCCCTGATCCTGGGTAGCTTTTAAATGACTAAAATGGGAGTCCAGACAGCGCCGATACGTATCCGATACTTGTTTAAAAGCCCGTGGTTTCAGGTGCAGTTCATCGAACCAATTCTGGTCACGGGCATTGCCCCGACTGTCGATATGATACAAATAGGGGAATTCATCCCGTTGTGCCAGCCCAACAAACATCTCATTCAGCTCAAAGATCATAGCCATGAAAATCGACCTTTGTACAGAAAGTGACTTGATCCCACGAATCATGAGCGGTTGCGACATCCATTTATCGCTGCCTAACAGCGCGTTCAGAATGGGCTGATAAGGAGTAGCCCAGTCGAACCACCATGTCATTTCCACCCCCGCTGACCAGAAAAGCCGAAGGCTTGTGAATAGAGAGTTCTTCGACGTATTTTTCTTCAAAGAGAATATTTGCCAGCCAGTCGCCCGCATACGACATACTAAAAATGGCGTAGTCATGGTGGTCGTCCAGCCAGTTGATAATGTCACGGCCAAAAAACTGGAACCAGGAGTCGCCTTCAGCCACTATAACTTTATGTCCATCCGTACCGACAAAGCCCGCATTGATTTTACGAAAATAGGCTTTCTGTCGTCGGGCCGTCATGTAGCGATTAAACTGACCCAGTACGCCCGTGGTGGCATCCGACTCGGTTCGGAGTGCAGATTCATTGATGTTATATACCCGCTTGAGAGCCATGCGCAGGTCGTCGAATTGTAGACCCGTTGCGGGATCGGTAAGGTGTTTGAAATCCAGGTCGCCAAAATCGAGTGGATGCTTAATCAGTTTTTCAAGGAGGGCATCTTTCTGAGTCATTGAGGAAGGGGAAATAAAAGGCAAGGCATTGAATTTACGGATTCATTTTTTTTGAATACGTTGTCCTTCCAGCTTTTCAACTCGTTTTTTCAGGTCATCGTTGGCTTGCTGTAAGCTTGCAATCTGCTGTTTCTGGGCGGTATTGAGCTTTTCAACGGCATCCAGTCGGCTCAGTATAGTACTGAGATCGGGGCCAGAAGTCAGAATAACATCGCCCTGGGTATTCACTGAAAGTACTTTCCCATTGCTGGGGGTAGCTGTTGAACTGCTCGTCAGGTTGGTGAAGCGCAAGCCGCTTTGGTTGGCCGATACGGCAGTTATTTCAAGCTTGGCACGAGGAGCCGAATTGCCGATACCCACATTGACATTGGTATTACCCAAGATTAACGAGTTGCTAAGGCTGACAAAGGCACCTGCACCTATGGCGGTGGCATTGTCGAGGTTATCGGCTCCAGCCGCTTCAAAGCCTATATACGTACCCTTATCACCAGTTTTAGGAGAAGGGGTCACCCGGCCTGAGCCTGCCAACTGGCCTATACATACCGAGCGTAATAGACCTGTATAAGTTGTGGCGGCATTTTCACCGATCAATGTGTTCCCGAAGCCACCTCCCAAATTACTGCCAGCATTATAGCCCATAATGATCGATTCGTCCATAAGATTCGCATTTCCGGCAGCCCGAAAGCCGATCAGAACGTTGCGTTGGCCCTTCTTCATTTTAAAGGCTACCTCGGTTCCAATGTACACACTTTCGCCAATGTTTTTGCTGGTATCACTGGGGGCTGCCGCATAACCCAGATAGACGTTGTCTCGTGAGGATTTAGCATTGGAACCCGCTTCGTTTCCCAGTATCACATTCCGTTGGGCGTCCACTACACTTCTCCCGGCACTAATGCCAACAATAGTGTTATTCCCGCCGGGCGTTTGGGAGGTAGGCGAGGTGGCTACATAGTTGTTTTGCGCCAGAGCAAAGCTTCCCCACAACAGGAAGCAACCAGTAACAAGTTTTTTCATGGGATTGATCTGTGAATGGTTTAGAAAAAGAGACTAAATACGCGTAAAATACTATTTCTTTAGAAATGTATAATTGTCGGGTAAATAATGCAGATTGTGGCAAAAAATAAACGGGAAAATTCCCGTTTTTCTGGAATAATCCCGTCTGGTTGATTGACTTATGGATTGAAATAGAACTACTTGTCGGCTCCCGATACAGGCACCAACTGGGCCGACAGGTCCGGCGTTTTCATGTCTTTGTCGAACGGAAACATCGGGCGTTTGATTCGTTTGTAAGGGAGTCGGAACAGATCCTGATCGACGCCACCGGGTGTAAGGGCCATAATCCAGTCGGCTCGCATATTGTACAGCTCGGGTTCGAGGTAGCCGATCTTAACGACCACTATATCCGCTTCGCGTGGCTTTAGTCCTAACCGGGTGAAATCGATTTCTTTGTGATAGGGTTTACGCTTTTGGGTGATGATCACATGCACGCTTCCGACCTTAATGACCGCTTCTACTTCGGCATCTTTGTCGCCCTGAACGATGGATTCGACGGTACCTTTGAGGGGAATAGGGGGAGCATACCGGGCATCGACAGCCGCGCCTGCTTTCCCATCGACCGTACCACCCACGCCAGCGGCAATAGCCTTTTTGATGAGGTCAGGAGCAGGAATCGACGCATAAATTAACGATGGACCATCGGCCTTCTGAAACGCAGGGCGAGACAAAATCTGGGTCAACGTCCAGGTTACATCGCCCGCTCCGCCTGCGGTTGGATTATCGCCCGTATCGCTGATGAAAAACGGGTGTTTCGGACTGGCTAAGGCTTTCGCCAGGCATTCGTCCAGTGTGCCGGTAGGGGCTACAAACCCAAACTCCGAACGAACGCTCCAGAAGTGCTGCGCTAGTTTCTCGGCCGCCTTGGTCACACTGGCTTTGTCGTCGCCCGTAACCATCACAACCGCATGGTTACGGGGCTCATCGGCCCAAGCGTATCCAATCCAGATACCGGCATCGACAATACCCGGCTGATGGTCGGCCAGTGGAGCTACCTCCTGATAGAGGCTTTTTCCGGGTTCGATACGGGTACTGGTTTTTTCGCCGGGTAGTAAAATCGGAATGGGTATCCAGGCTTTGTAGGCTGGTTTGCCTTTGCCACTCTTAATGCGTTCAAGCAAATGAACGACAGCCCGCTCCTTGGTTTGCATGGCATCCTCGTGCGGAGCCATCCGGTAGCAGGTCATCAGGTCGGTGTTTTGCGCCAGTCGCCAGGAAACGTTACCATGCAAATCCATCGACGTTGAAATGATGGTTTTATAGCCAATTACCTGCCGGATTCGGGTAATCAGATCCCCTTCTGGATCATCGAGCCCTTTGACGCTCATGGCACCGTGAATATCAAAATATAGGCCATCGTAGGGGCCATACTTCCTAAGCGAATCCAGCATTTTGCCAACGAGTGATTCATAGGCATCCCGCGTGACGGCCCCACCCGGAAGCGATTTGCCGACAATCGTCGGAAACCAGATGGCCTGCTTTCGTAAAGGGGCTACGGGCATCATGAACGGGTAGGCATTAAAAACCTCAGGACCATACCGGGCGTGGAAGGCCTCTTCCAGCGTAACGGCCGGAGAAAACGTGCTGGATTCGATGCCTAAACCTGCAATGGCGATGCGCGGTAAACGGGTGTCAGGCCCTGGTACTGACTGGGCTTTACCGACACAAATGGAGAAGAAAGCGGTGAGTAAGATGAAGAAGAGCTGTTTCATGTCCACAAGTTAACGCATTCCATCGAAACCTGAGACCAGCCCAGCCGCCGGGCTCCCCTTCTTTCAGCAGCGAATTAAATTTACTCGGAATCGGCTGTATTGATTTGAGCATTTCGGGTGGCGGGTGCCGCATCTGATCGGAGGGTAAATCGTTCAGCCTGGTATCGCCAGGGCGATGAGGCTTGCGAGGACCGGGGTTGTAAAGGGTAGTTATGTGGCGCTCCATCATGGCGAAGAGACTTTATTGGGTTGAAACAGGTATACCGATACGCTGAACAGGAATTTTAAACCGAAAACAGGAGGGTAGTACCGGCGCTGCTATACGTACCCAATCGCACGGTAGATTTCGTATTGAAGCGCGCACTTGAAGACTACACCTCCTGTAGTACGGGTCAACTAGGCATAGAGATGGGTGGCAAACGGCGATGGAGGTCTTCAGCAATCAGTTCCCGATTGATCCAGGCTCCGGCTTTCGAGCCACTAGCCACGGCGAGCGCAACCTGCCTGAACATCGTAGTGGCATCACCAGCGGCAAATACCCCCGGCGCGGTTGTTGCCCCGAAGTCTGTCACCTCAATCAGATTGTGATCGGTTAGTTGGCAGCCTAGTTGCTGGGCAAGGTCGGATGAAAGCTGGAAAGGTACGCGGGCATACAACGCGTTGAGGAATACCCGATCCTCATTTGCCAGCACCAGGTTCGATACGAATCCGTTTTGGTGTTCAATGGCCGTAAGTAAGGTCTCCACAATCGGAATGTTGAGCATTTTCAGCGTATAATGCTGAGCTTCTGTTAGGGTTGCGGGCCCATTTGTATACAGCGTTAGGTCGGGATTCCAATGTTGGATGAGCGTTGCCAATTCGTACCCTACCTCGCCATTGGCCAGAATCCCTACGGGCTGATGGCGAACTTCATAGCCGTGACAATAGGGACAATGAAGCACCGAACGGCCCCAGCATTCGGCAAAACCCGGCAGATTGGGCAGCATGTCGACCAGTCCTGTTGCTAACAACAGCTTTCGGCTGGAGAAGGTGTGGCCACCTGCTGTGGTTACCCGGAAACCAGCCGTGTCGGTAGTTGCGGTCAGGGCTGTATCGTCCAGGAAGGATAGGGTTGAATACAACTTGAGTTGCTCACGGCTAATGGCCGTTAACTGGGCAGGTGTGGCACCGTCGCGGGTCAGAAAATTATGCGAATGAGGTGTCTGTCGGTTAGCGGGCTTTCCGGCATCAATCACCAACACCCGGCGAAGTGAGCGACCTAGTGCCAGCGCAGCACTCAAACCCGCGTAGCTACCGCCAATACAAATTACATCGTAGTCCATTGTCGTTGTTGTTTTATTATTCCCAAACAGGAAAAGGGTCTTTGAAGGCGCCCTGATTTTCCATGTGTTTCAGTTCAGACTCTGTGCATAAACACGCCAGGAATTCGGTCGTAATCTGTTCTTGATGAAGGTCTTGTCCAATAATGACCAATTCATTCTGACGATCCCCAAATCGTTTATGCCAACGGGATTCAATAGCCTGACGGTTTTCCAGAAAGGCAGCATACCGAAGACGTTGAGCATACGGCATAGAGGCCCACCAGACCCCGGCCCGCTCGGCCCGAAGGCTTCCCCCCGCCTGGCTGAAATTCAAGGCATCGTTCGGACGGGAAGCCAGCCAGAACAATCCTTTACTGCGGATAATACCGGCCGGAAAGTTTTCGCTTAGGTAGTGCCAGAAACGAACGGGATGAAACGGCCTGCGATCCCTGAAAACGAACGATGAGATCCCATATTCTTCCGTTTCGGGCGTATGACCCTTGCCGGATTTATAATTCTGCAATTCCTGAATCCAGCCTGCCGACTGAGAGGCTTCGTCAAAATCGAACAGATTGGTGTTGAGCAATTGCCCCGGATCGACCTGCGAAAACCGGGATTCGATGAGCCGGGCTTTCGGGTTGAGTTTTTGCAGGATCGCTTTTAGTTCGCCCAGTTGGTTCGGCTTGAGCAGATCTGTTTTGTTCAGTACTATGACATTGGCAAACTCAATCTGATCGGTGAGCAGATTCACAATTGTGCGCGTATCGGTAGCGTCGGTGTTCAGTTGGCGTTGATACACGGTATCGACCGAGCTAAAATCGCGGGGGAAATTGAACGCATCAACTACCGTGACCAGGGTGTCGAGTCGGGCAAATCGGGAAAGGTCGATCTCTTGCGCTTCGTCGACGAAACTGAAGGTCTGCGCCACAGGTAAGGGTTCTGAAATTCCTGTGGATTCAATCAGCAGGTAATCGAAACGACCTTCACGGGCTAGTTTTTCAACTTCAATCATCAGGTCTTCGCGTAGGGTGCAGCAGATGCAGCCATTGCTCATCTCGACCAGTTTCTCTTCGGTTCGGGATAGGGTATTCTGCTGATTGACAAGCTGCGCATCGACATTGACCTCACTCATGTCGTTGACAATCACCGCCACTTTTAGCCCTTGCTTATTGTGTAAGATATGATTGAGCAGGGTTGTTTTACCAGCCCCCAGAAAACCACTCAGAACGGTTACAGGTAATTTTTTCATGGTTGAATACGGGGTTTACTGTAGTTCGGCATTCTCCAGAATGTAGTTTAACTCGTATAGGTTGTCGGCATTGAGCCGGAGGGTGCCTGAAAACGTTCGGCGCTCGTCGGTTTTGAATTTGTAGGGTAAGCGTTTGAATTTGAGCGCAATGATTGATTCGGGGCCAGCGGCTCCGCAGAAAAAACAGGCGGCCATCGGAAATCGGGAAACAACGTAAATACCTCGTTCCAAATCAATAGGGAGCACATAGCCAGAAATACGAATGGGTTTACCCGCCAGGGCTTTTACCGAATTGCCAAAATGTGGGTATAGCATTACGACCCCTTCTTCGGGATACCACTTCTTCTTGAACTGTACATCACGCAGCTGTTCCCAGTCGACAGCCGCCGGTTCGGTAATAGGGTGGAGAGGGGCGCCAAGCAATAGGCCCACAACCAGGAGGATCGCCTTCATGCTTGTCAGTGAACATGATGAGTTCGGCAGTAACGAATATTCAGCAGATGGCTGATTACCAGACCAATGGATGCGGTATACGCCAGATACGCAAACGATTCATGGATTTCCTCCAGCAGAAGACCTGCCGCAAACAGGACCAGGAGACTCCAAAGGGCCATCTCGATCTGGTGCGATGTATGGCGGGTGGCTGACCACACGGCCAGGATATTGATCCCGATAAACAGATAGTCGAGGCTAAGAAAGCCTAGTCGGAGCGTATCGTGTTGAAGTAAGGTAGACGTCATGACCGCAACAGGCGTAATCAGACAATGTATGATGCAGAGGACTGATCCGGTAATGCCCATCCAGTCGGCCCGTTGAGAAAATGCGGGGATCGATTTCATAGGGAGGTTGAAAATTAAAGGGGGTTATAAATGCAACAGTGTTGCAAATATAGGCATGTAAATGGGGTTGGCAACAGAAGATGGGTTTATTTTGCAACTTTGTTGCATTCTGTTTGTTGGCGTGAGCGCGGGCAAGTTTGTATAGAACCGTTTTCAGGCTACCTTTGCGGCTCTATGCGCTCTGTGCTGATTTATATACTCACATTGGCCGTGCTGCTGCCCAGCATCAGCTCGTGGGGTATTATTGCGCATTATCAGCTTAATAAAGAGTACATTGCCCGTGTACTGTGCGAAAATCGGGACAAGCCCCAGATGCACTGTGATGGTAAATGCTACCTGGCTAAACGGCTAAAAGCACAACAGGACAAACAGGATAAAGAGACGTCAGAGCGAGTTCAGCATAGCTCACTCATCCAGCTCTATTACGAATCTTATCAGGCCTTCACCTTTGCTACGCCAGTAGCGCCTGCGCAACACCAGGTGTTTACGTATCTGCTGAGCGTTTACGCTGCTCCAGTCCACGGCCTTCTCCGGCCACCTTGTGCCTGATTGAGCCCATTCATCATTTCCAGTCGATAGTCCCGACAGGATCGTCCTGTCTGTAGCTGTCGATCTATTGAGCGGTCTTATCGGCTGGATAGGCCTATTCATTTCGTTTAGTCTCCATAGCTTCCCTGACCGTTCAGTGGCCAGGAGCTTCCATTTTCTTCTTTATGAATTCCATGAAACGGAGTATAACTCTATTGGCCGTCCTATTTTGTATGGCCTGCCAATCAAAATCATCTACTGAAACCGTTGATCAGCCGGATTCAACGGGCCAAATCTCGGCAAAACCGCAGGCCGTAGCTGATCTCGAAAAACAGATTCTGGCCGTTCACGATAGCGTCATGCCAGCTATGAGTGACCTGATTGAACTTAAAAAACAGGTAATAGAGCAGTTGAGTGAATTGGAGAAAGAACCCACTTCCTCTGAAGCTCGACGGCAGAAAGAGCAGCTACGCGCGGTAAAGGCAGCGCTGGACAAAGCCGATGCGTCAATGATGGACTGGATGCACACGTATGATGGTGATACGCTGACCAAACTTCGTGAAGATCAGGCATTGGCCTATCTGAAAGATCAGCAGCAACGTGTCAGGGCGATGAGTCAGTTGATGCGCAAAAGCATCGACGATGCTAAAGCGTATCTGAAATAGCGATGAAACTCATTAGCGCCAGCATACACTTTTTGGTATTGATCGGCTTATGTCGATGTAGCCTGACGACCGAAACATTGCCGTATATCGGTGAACCCGAAACCGTGACCAAACGGGTAGATGGCAAAACGGTAACCGTACGGGATTATCCAGCCATTCCGGCCTTTTCGTTCACCAATCAATACGGTAAAACGGTAACCCAACAGGATTTCGACGGGAAAATCTATGTGGCCGACTTCTTCTTTGTGACCTGCCCAACCATTTGCCCGATTATGAAGAGAAATATGCTGGTGGTGTATAAAGCCTACCAGGATAGCCCTGATGTCAGGATACTGTCGCATACCATCGATCCCGAGCATGATACCCCGGCTGTACTGAAGCAGTATGCTCAGGAACTGGGCGTAACCGATACCGTGTGGCAATTTGTGACGGGCGACCGCGAGAAAATTTACGACATCGGTGAGAATCACTATCTGGTAACGGCCGGAAAAGACCCTAAAGCACCAGGTGGCTACATCCACAGTGGTGCGTTTGTGCTGATTGATAAAGAGAAACACATTCGCGGCATGTACGATGGCACAACACCAGAAGGCACCCATAAGCTGATCCGGGATATTCAAGTACTCCGACAGGCATATGAGTAGTGACGGATAATGTATTATATGTCTATGAAACGAACACGTCGTTTGTTTACGGTCAATAGCTGGCTAGGGCTAATTACGGGCATCTTTCTGCTACTTCTTGGGCTGAGCGGGGCGGTGCCGGTATTCCGGCATGAACTGGATCAATTGGCGAACCGGAATGTATTGACCGTAAAGCCAACCGATCAAAGTCTGGCTAATCCAGTATCGCGGTGCTACCAGACGATTATCGAACGTTATCCGAATCTGGATGGGATTGCCTGGCTCAACCCTGGTGCCGGACAGTCAGAGGCTTATGATTTTCGGCTTTATCTGAATGATGTCCAGTTGTTTACGTACGATCTGGGGCTAATTACGTTCGATCCATATACCGGGGTCATTCTACGCGGAGGCAAACTCGGTCGGCATCGATGAAAGTGAGTTCCCGTAAACCGATTAAGGGCTGAAGAAAGACAATTTACGATGAATACCTTACCGACTCGTCACGATTTATACCAGTTACTGGCCAATACAGGCGTCACGTTGCCCGAATCGAAGCCAGTAGTAAAAGAGAGGGCTGTCATCTGGGCTGTACTCGTGCTTATTCATTTTACCCTGTTGCTGGGGATTGGCGATTTACTTGTTCGTCTCTGGCCACTTATTCATTATTAAATCAAATCCCATGAAAGAGATTAATCGACTTATTATCAGTCTTTTGCTGATTAGTTTATCCGGGCTTTCCGCTCGGGCACAAGCCCGGATAAACAGTGATACGACACGGATCGCCATCTTGCTTTACCCAGGCGTTGAGTTGCTCGATTTTGCCGGGCCACTTGAAGTGTTTAATCATATGGAAGGCGCTAAGGTATATACTGTAGCCGCCCAATCGGGCCCCATGACCATTATGCAGAAGATGCTCACGGTTGTTCCTGAATATACCCTGTCAACAGCACCCAAAGCCGACATTCTAGTAGTACCTGGTGGGCGTATGGAGGAGGTCATGCAGGATAGTAGCGTCGTGGACTGGATTAGGCGGACGACCGAAGGCCGTAACCTGACGATGTCGGTGTGTACGGGCACGTTTCTGCTCGGGAAAGCGGGCCTATTGGACGGTAAACGGATTACGACACACTGGGCGGCTACCCAAATGCTCAAACAAATGACCCCAAAGGCTACCGTTTTGGAGCATACACGGTTCGTGGATCAGGGATCACTGATCACGACGGCGGGGGTTTCGGCAGGTATTGACGGGGCACTGCACGTAGTAGCCCGACTGAAAGGTATGGAGGCCGCCCAGCGGATTGCCCGGATAATGGAATACGACAAGTGGGACCCGCAGGCCGGGCTGGTGGTCGGCCAGACAAGACATCAATCAAAGGGGAAAGCCAGGGCCATCATTACCAAACCAGCGATAGTAAAAAAGCCAATAGCTAGCAAATCGACGGAATTAAAACTAACCTCATCCATTGACCCGGTTTGCCAGATGTCGGTAGACGGATTGGTGGCTGATACAGCTCGCTACATGGGTAAAACGTATGGGTTCTGTTCAAAGCTATGTAAAGAGCGATTCAGGAAAGAACCCACAGCCTACCTGAAGCACTAAATTCTAAGTCGGTCAACACGGTCTGATTTGTCCTTCATAAAACCAGACCGTGTTGATGTAACCCCAAATCTTGATATGTCTATCAAAAATAGCTTACCTATACTGCTTTTCCTGTTGACAATCAGCAGTTTTGCCCAAACGATAAACGGGAAAATTAAATCCGGCTCCGGCGAAGCGGTTGGTTTTGCCAACGTTTCGGTGTTGAATAGTTCCAACGGAACGACAGCCGATAAAAACGGTGATTTTTCACTGAATTTGAACCGAGGGAAATACCAATTACAGATCAGTGCCGTTGGGTATGCCACCAAAATTCAACCCGTCACCGTGGCCGATCAGTCGCAGACAGTGGAGATTACCTTAACGGATAATACCAATGCCTTGAGTGAAGTGGTTGTCACGGCTGACAAAACTGAAGAACGGCTGCAAAATACGCCCCTGGCCGTTACGTCGCTGAACACCAGACAATTGGAAGAGTACCGGGTCTGGACCATCAGCGACCTCACCGCCCTGGCGCCCAGTACGTTCGTTGTAGAACACGGTAATAGTACTGGTTCCAATTTTCTGAATATTCGGGGGGCGATGGGGTTTGCCAACGATCAGTCCGTCGCTACCTATGTGGATGGGGTCTATCAGTTTGATTATTTTTCGGCTCCCTTCAATTTCAGCAACATCGAACGAATTGAAATCCTACGGGGACCGCAAGGCACGCTCTATGGCCGAAATGCCTACAGTGGTGTGCTCAACGTAATTACCAAACGACCGACCAACAAAACCAGCGGGTTCGCCGAAATAGACTTAGGCAATTACGGTCAGCAGCGGTATAGCGTGGGATTCAACGCCCCCCTCATCAAGGATAAATTGTTTGTGAACGCTGGTTTTCAGTCCAACAATCGGGGGGCAGTGTATTCAAATCTAACCCCGGAGACCAAATATGTTGACCACCATAACGCCTATAGTGGTAACCTGAACCTGAAATATCTGGTATCGGATGGCTGGACAATCGACTGGAACACCCGATACGAAAATGATAACGACAAAGGGGCTTACCCCTGGGCGGCTACCGATAGCGCGGCCCGGGCCAATCCGTATACGGTTTTTGGCAACTGGGACAATACCGAACGCCGAACCAATTTCAACACATCGGTAGCGGCAAAATATTACGGCCGGAATTTCAATTTTACCTCCATCACAGCCTTTGTCGATTATCATATCTGGCTGCCGGGCCGATTTGACTTTGATTTTAGCCCCGCCCAGTTAATTAGCTTTACGACCTGGACTAAACAAAATGAACTCACGCAGGAATTACGCTTTTCGTCGCCAGCCAATGCGGGTCGATGGAAATGGACGGCAGGTGCTTACTTATTCGGCGAAAAAATAAAGAATGGCAGCACGACCTATTTCGACTCCGATTATGCGGCTCTCGATCCGAATGCGCCCTATGCGTCCATTGCCAATGGCAAACGAAATGGGTATGGGGTGGCATTCTTTGGGCAGGCGGCCTATTCCATCACGCCAGTGTTTGATGTAACGGTTGGGGCCAGGTATGATGTCGAGCGTCGGGAGCTAACGCAAAATGCTTTGTTTGAAAAAGACAATGTAGTTACGACCCTTTCGCCAGATAGTACGGCAAAAAAGACCTTTAACGCCTTTACGCCTAAAGTTATTTGGAGTTATAAAGTAACACCTATGTCCATGATCTACGCGTCGTATGCCAAAGGCTTCCGGGTCGGCGGATTTAATTTTGGCAACACGGCCAATCCCACCTACGATCCAGAAAAATCAGATAACTATGAAGTGGGCATCAAAAACACGCTCTTCAATAACCGCTTGAAACTGAATCTGACAGCGTTTTTCTTTCAACAGAAAGACCAGCAGGTATCCACCTCCCGAGATGGGATAAACTATGCCACGCTGAATGTGGGCGATATGAACAATTCAGGTCTGGAACTGGAAGTATCGGCCCTGCCTGTCAAAAATTTGCAGATCGACTGGACGGCCAGCACCTCGCACAGCGACTACAAAAAATTACAACTGTTTGATGCCGAAACCAATGCGGTCAAAGATTATAAGGGCAACAAAGCCATTAACAATCCGGCCTTGCAGTCGATGCTGGCGGTTCAGTATGGCGTGCCGTTTACGAACTCGGCTCAACGGGTCAGAGCTTTTGTGAGAGGGGAATTCCGCTACATCAGTGAATACCAACTGGATTTTGTCAATGCCTATCAGCAGGCCGCATATGGTATGGTCAATGCTCGGGCTGGCGTTACCAGCAACCATTTCGATGTCGCCCTGTGGGTTCGCAACCTGGGAGATGTGCGCTACATGGCGTATGGGTATGGCAGCTATATGATGGGGCTCCCTCGTATGCTGGGCGTAACCATGACCGGAAAATTCTGAGTCTATTGGCTATTGCGGCATTTCGATTCGATATTTTCAACGTTTTTTACTCCTTTCTTTTTTTGCGAAGTAGCGCCTTCTTCTGTTTATTTTTGAAAGAGTTTTCGAGCCAGCGAATGCGGACATTTATTCTTTATCTAGTGCTGATCGCTACGTTTCTGCCGACGATAAGTCCGTGGGGGATCATTGCGCATTATCAGCTTAACAAAGAGTACATTGCCCGTGTGTTGTGCGAAAATCGGGATAAGCCCCAGATGCACTGTGATGGTAAATGCTACCTGGCACGCCGTCTGAAAGCCCAGCAGGATCAGCAGGACCGGGAAACTTCCGAGCGTGTGCAGAATACCCCGTCCATTCAACTGTTCTGTATCGATGTGTTCAGGTTTGCTTGTGAACCTGTGGCGGCCGTTACTGGCATGAACTCAGTATTTGATTACCAACTGGCAACCTATTCGGCTCCGCTTCCGGCCGTTTTTCAGCCGCCCGGCACCGCCTGCTAATTGCGGGCTTTACAGCTAAACAAGACGGCAGCTTTATGCGCTAACGGCTAGTTGGCTGAGGATATTATTTTTTTTACAATTCACTCATTTACAGGTCATTCGGTCCGTATTAGGTTCCGTATCGTACAGGCATAAACAGGCTTGAGCAACTGGCTTATGCCTGTAGCGTGTAAGCGTATGGACGAAACTGTGCAGGACACGACTTGACCGTTTCAACACAATCATGCGTATTCATTTTTCATATCAACTCATTGTTTCAGTTCTGATTGCCAGTATTTCGGTTATTTCCTGTAAAAAGGACGACGTAGATGTTATTGACCCTGCCGTCAAAAACTCGGTCTCCATTCAATTTGAAAACCGGGTGGGCGATCAGAAACTGGTGTTGGGAACCCCGGCCTATAAAAATGCAGCGGGCGAACCATTTGCCCTCACGACGCTCAATTACTTCATCAGTAATATATCGCTCAAAAAAGAAGACGGAACTGTCCAGAAATTCCCGAATCAGTATTTTCTGGTTCGTCAGGCTGATGCGGCTTCGCAGGTGATTACGCTAAAGGATGTGCCCTCGGGCAATTATAGCGAGATGTCGTTTATGGTAGGGGTCGATAGCGCCAAAAGCGTATCGCCCGTAAGCGAACGAGTGGGGGCGCTCGATGTGACCGGATACGGCACCGATGGCATGTATTGGTCGTGGAACTCGGGGTACATCTTTCTGAAAATAGAAGGTACTTCAACCGCCGTGCCAGCTACCGTAAGCGCCAGTCAGAGTTTTGCCATGCATGTGGGCGGATATGGTGGTGGCTGGAACGGCTCTGCCAAAACGGTCAATAACCTGCGAACGGTTACGGTTCCGATGACAACGAAAGCCACGGTTCGCGGAAATATTGCGCCTGAGATTCATCTGTTTGTGGATGCGTTGACAATTTTTAATGGACCCAACAAGATCAGCCTGGCTACAACCAATAGTGTGCATATGCCTGCTGCCGCTACACCCATTGCGGATAATTACAAGACGATGTTCCAGGTCGATCACGTACACAACGACAAGCAATAGTACTGCGTAGGGCTCCAGCTTTATCAGCTGGAGCCTGTTCTGGCTTATGAACATGCGAATGAACCTAAAAAGGGGATTGGGGGGAGCTGGCCTGGTGCTTGGGTTGATGGCCTGTCATTCGACCGATCAGGAGGCCCAGCCTGAACAACTGTTTCAACAACCTGCCAATTTCCCGCAACCGATTTATGCCCTGGATCAGAATCGGCCAACGGTGGCTGGTGTGGCCCTGGGCAAGGCGTTGTTTTACGATGGGATACTTTCCCGCGATGGGTCGATTTCCTGCGCGGAGTGTCATAACCAGGCGTATGCGTTCACCCATCATCAGCACGATGTTAGTCATGGTATTGACAATCAGGTGGGTACCCGCAACGCGCTACCGATTCAGAACCTAGCGTGGGCATCGGATTTCTTCTGGGACGGCGGGGTACATAGTTTGGATTTAGTGCCGATTGCCCCTATCGAAAATCCGGTGGAAATGGACGAAAAAACAACGAATGTGATCAGCAAGCTTCGGGCAAGCGCCAGGTATCCGTCCTTATTCAAGGCCGCTTTTGGGAGTGATGAGATCAACGGCCCGCGTTTCTTACAGGCTCTGTCGCAGTTTATGCTGACGATGGTGTCGGGCAATTCGCGTTACGATAAGTGGGTTCGGAAAGAACCGGGTGGTACCCTGACCGATGATGAACAAGCGGGGCTTACGGCTTTTCGGACCAAATGCAGCGGGTGCCATACCGGGGAGTTGTTTACAGATAACCGTTTCCGCAATAACGGACTGTTCATTCAGGGGAGTAAAGACGAAGGGCGGGCACACGTTACCGAGCTTCCCGAAGATCGGTACACGTTTAAGGTGCCGAGTTTACGGAATGTCGAAAAAACGTTGCCCTACATGCACGACGGGCGATTTTATTCGCTCGAAGCCGTACTGGATCACTATGCCGAAAACGTGCAGCGAACCGAAAACCTGGACCCATTGCTCATGCAGACAGATAAATCAGGACAGGTCCGACTGGGTATTGCACTTACTGCGGATGAAAAACGACAGATCATCGCTTTCCTGAAAACGCTTACCGACGATCAGTTTCTGCGCGACCCTCGGTTTGCTGTTCAGTGATTATTGACCAACTAAAGGCTATGCCCTATGACAAAATATCTCTTTTTCGGGTTGTTAACCCTGCTGGCTGTACCAACGCTGGCCTGTGATCTCTGCGGCTGTAGCAACGGAGGTTCCTTTTTTGGGATTTTACCACAGGGGCATCGGGGATTTCTGGGAATTCGATACCGATACAACTCGTATAACTCGCATTTGAACAGCCTGAATCTAAGCAGTCAGGAGCAGTTCCGAACGGCCGAACTCTGGGGACGGTTTTATCCGGCCCGTCGGGTTCAGGTGATGGCCTTTGTTCCGTATCAGTTTAGCCAGCAAACCCTGCTCAAATCGGGTGATGTAACCCCGCTTCGTGGCCTAAGCGATATAACTGTATTGGCGCATTACAATGTGCTGAACACGTTTATGGACGATTCGATTGTCCATGCTGTAAACCATAACCTGCTCATTGGGGGTGGGACGAAGTTGCCAACGGGGCGTTTTCGGTATGATGAAAACAGCCTTCTGGATGTTGCTAATCCGAATTTTCAGCTTGGAACGGGTAGTGTCGACTGGATTGCCAATGTAATCTACACGGCTCGCTACAAAAATTGGGGGTTGAATGCCGACCTCTCGTACCGCATGACAACAACCAATCCGAACGGTTACCGATTTGGTAATCGATTCAATTCGTCGGCGTCGGTTTTTTACCTGACCAGCCTAAACCGTCGATCGATTATGCCCAATGCCGGTCTGTTTGTAGAACAGGCGGGGCACGATGTTCGTGATAAGGTAATGAATAAACAAACGGGTGGATATGCTGCCTACCTAAACCTGGGGACGGAAGTGTACCTGAACAAGTTATCGCTGGGCATTAGCTACCGGCAACCGATATCGCAGTATTTATCAGATGGCGAACTGCGCGCCAACGCACAATTGACGACTCATATCACCTTTTTATTCTGATTAGCTATGCGCTCCAGGCTTTTGCTTCTGTTTATATTGGTTAGTTTGGGGGTAGGTGCATTTTTGGCCTGCCAGAACGAGGTTGGTACCGCTGAAACGGGATCGCTCACCTTACGATTTGATAATGTGGTTGGAAATCAGGATTTGGCCCTGGGGACAGTTACCTATCAGAATGCGGCAGGTGAGCCGTTTACGGTCACCAAATTCAATTATTTCGTCAGTAATTTCCGACTTATCAAGGCCGATGGTACTGACTATGTTCTGCCTCAGGCTAATAACTACTTTCTAATTCAGGAGGATAAGCCCGCATCCCAATCCTTTACGCTGACAGGCATTCCGGGAGGTATGTATACGGGGATTTCGTTTTTGATTGGCGTGGATAGTCTGCGAAGTCTGGCCGATATTAGCCAGCGTACAGGGGTACTTGACCCGGGGCTGGGAACGCATGAGGCTATGTATTGGGAGTGGAACTCAGGATATATTTTTCTAAAGCTGGAAGGCACGTCGGCAGCCGCGCCTGCATCACAAAATAACCTGTTTTTCTATCATATTGGGGGCTTTGGCGGTGGGTACAACGGCAAGAAAACGATCAACAACCTCCGTACGGTTACGATTCCGTTTAATGGAAATACAGCCCAGATAGCGGCATCGAACAAGCCCCGAATCAACCTGATTGCGGATGTGCTAAACGTATTTAATGGCTCGACAACCTTACGCATTGCCCAGCATTCGTCGGTGATGTTTGAGGATTATTCAACCAATATTGCGAATAACTACACGGGCATGATTCGGTATAAGGATATGCAAAATCAGTGAGGTGATTCGGTAATTGCCAGAACAGGTGCCTGTACGATGGCATCAACGGCCTCTTGCAGCTTCTGTTTTGGCAGTTACCGCGTCGTGTAACGTATATGATGCCCGGACTTTAGCGAGAAGTGAAACGGGGAAAGAGCATTGGCACCCGCTGGCGGTAGGTTTTATAGCTGTCACCGAAGGTATCCACTAGTTTTTGCTCTTCAAAATGAATCCCAACCCGAATGTAAAACGTTGCAGCTAGTACCAGAATTGAAGTAGACCAGGTAGGTTGGCTAATCCAGATGCCCAGCAAACTCAAAATAATGCCCGTATAAAGAGGATGCCGAACGTATTGTAGCAAGCCCGTCTGCCGTAACGCTGGCGCGGCTTCCTGTTGACCCTCAGAAGCCCACCCAACAAATTCAGCCAGATCATATCCCCATAGGGCAATCAGCGCAATCCCAATGCCCAGGACTGTGACAGACGTACCGATCAGTGGTGTGCCTTGCCAGGTGCTAATGTAGTCGACCGGGGCCACCCAATGCAGCCAGAGAACCGGCAGAAAGGTAATCAGCGCGATGCCGTTATAAAGCAACCGATAGTAGCGATTGAGCTTTCCCAGTCTGGAAGCGGCTGTTTGTTTGAGCCATGAGCTGGCCGTCAGGCTGTGGATCAGGCCAAACATAAACCAACTTACCAGGATCAAAACGTAATGCATAACCGAATGCGACAGGATACTGAATTGAACAATGAGCACAAACAAGGCTTGTATGGAAAAATAGTCAAAAGACTTTTTTGATGCAAAACGGTTTAAGCGGGCAGGACGATGCATACTGGCTAAACCGAAAACGCACTAAACCGAAAGGAGCTGATGTCGAACTCCGTTTTTCCTGCTAAGGCCAACTCTGCCAGAATCTGCCCAACGGCTGCCGAATGCTTAAAACCGTGTCCGGAACAGGCAGAAGCCAGTAAAACATGGGCATAGTCAGGATGCTGGTCGATGATGAAATCCCCATTGGGAGTCATGGTGTAGAGGCAAACGACAGATTTTACGCAGGTGGGCCCAATGCCCTGAAGATTTGGGTCAACAAATTGCGTATACATTCGTTGTGTTTCGGCCTGGCTGATGCTCCGGTTCACGGTGTCGGGAGCGGTGGGGGATTCATACGTTTCCGTAGCCACTTTGAGGCCGCCAGTTGGTCCATTTATAGCTGGGAAACCGTAGATACCCCGATCATTCAGAATGAAGATGGGCATTTTGTCAGGTGTATACAGCTTGTAGTCACCGTCTATAGAAAACCAGTAAAGCACCTGACGATAAACCCGTAATACATTCCGAAAGGGTGTCGGGCGGAGCGATTCCAGCACCCATGCCCCCGTCGTTAGAATCAATTTTCGGGCCTGATACTGACCTTTATTGGTTTGGACGGTTACGCCAGAGGCTGTTGGCTGGAATGCGATCATACGCTCATGGGTGTGGATCGATGCGCCTGCCTTCCGGGCCTGTTCCAGTTGAACACGGATGCACCACTCAGGATGTAAAAAGCCCGCTTCGGGTTCGTAATATCCTATATCGTTTGGCGCGTACCGAAATTGCGGAAATTCCTGCCGGAGGGTGTCCGTATCCAATAGGCGATGCGCAATGCCAAACTGTTCGGCGGCCTGAAGGGTAGTGGTTAACCAGCCTGGTTTATTACGGGTTTGAACAGTAGAGTGGGGCTGACCAACAAACAACCCACCCGTAATGGTAAGTAGGTCTTGACCCGATTGTGTTTCCAGTTCGCGCCAGATCTGGTACGAGCGTAGCGTAAGGGGTACAAAATGCAGCCCTTCGCAAATGGCCTGCCGGGTGATGCGCGTATCACCATGCGTAGAGCCGAGTGTATGCGGAGGGTCGAACTGGTCAATGCCCAGAATGTGAGGGGTTTGTTTGGAGAGCTGGTAGAGCGTAGCACTGCCCATGGCTCCTAAACCGATAACAATAGCATCGTAGTGCATACGTCGGGAGGTAATTACTCCCAAAATAGTAAAATAAACCGCAACGACGCGAAACTGTCAGGAAAGACACCGGTGCTGGTACCTGACAGTTTCGCGTCGTTGCGGTTTATCGGGGGCTATTTCTTTTTAGCAAGGGCTGTTACTTTATGAAGCGAGTAGGCCACATTAAGGCTTAACGCCCGATTTTTGAGCTTATCATATGCTCCCGCAAATGGGTCGATATTCACTAAGCCCAGCTCGTAGGCTATACTGAGACGAAGACCCTGCGGCAATTGATAACCGCCCGTGAAAGCCAATCCGGCATCGAAACGCTTGTAGCCCAGGTTTTTATCGAAAGCCGAGACAGAAGGGGTGTTGTCGGAGTCTTTAATGGTACCCCATAATCCATAAGCCAGGTAGAAACCAACTCCGCCAAATAGGCGACCTTTGTTGCTGGGTAAATCGTGGTTATAGAGCATATAGGCCGGGATTTCCAGATACGTCATCCGGGTAGTCGATGTACCCGACTTGTAGGTTGTTTTGCTGCCTTTGCCAATCAGTTGTACGCCGTACAGTAATGATACATGGCTGAGAAACGGGGCTTTATCGGGTGGTACTGTAGGGCCGGTCCGGGGATCGTTCGTGGCTAGAAGCGTACTGGGATCGGCGGGCTTAACATGTTGGCTCGTGCTGGGGGTATAGTAATGGATGATCTGGTTGACCAATCCCTGGTTGTGAAACTGTATGGCTAGATTCAGGGCCAGCACATCGCCCGGCGTTGGTGCTGTAGCGGCATAGGGTGTCCCCGCATAGGAAGGATTGAGCAACTTTTGCCTGACCATGTCGATGGAGGCTTGCAGGAAGGTATCGATTTTTCGATCTAAATCTGTAGAGGGGCGTTGGGGGATCTCCGGTCCCAGTAACTGGCCCCATACTACGTTGGGTAAAATTCCGATAAACAGTAAAAATGCAATGTTTTTCATGGTCGTAAGAGGTAGCATTTGTTTACTTAAAGTTCCCCCAACGCCATCAGGCAAAATATAGTTAGTGCTAACTATTTTGACCCTCTAACCGAACCAGATGCGGAATGCAACAAACTGTTCGAAGGGTTCGTACGGGTAAACAGCCCATTTGCTGGTTCAACTTTTTCCTCATAAAGTGAAATTATTTTGAGCAGGGAGATAGGGTGTCAACTGCCTTTTGTGTCTTCGTAAGTAATAACCTCGTACTATGAGCCAGACCCAGTCTCTTTATCCTGATTATCGCGGTAAACCCCTGATGGGTACCGAAGCTGGCAGCAATGAAAGCCGAGTGGTCGATTCGGAGGTGTTTATCCGGCAAGCTTTTGAGCGGAGCATTCGCGAAGGATATGAATTATTGTTCCGACGCTATTATCGGCCCCTCTGTAATCATGCTGTGCGATTTGTTCAGTCGAAAGAGCAGGCCGAAGATCTGGTGTCCGAAGTGTTCACGGCATTCTGGAAAGGGCAGATGCATCTGCACATTACTACGTCTATGCGTGCGTATCTGTTCCGGTCGTTACGAAACCGAATTTATAATCATCTGCGCGATGAACTAACGAACCAACCCACCACCGATCAACTGATCGATGTAACCGAACCGGAAGACCCTCAGCAGATTCTGTTATTCACCGAATTGTACACAAAAGTACAGGCCGTTATTAAAGCGTTGCCTCCACAGTGTCAGCGCGTTTTTCTGATGAGCCGATTCGAAAATAAAAAGCACCGGGAAATAGCCGATGAATTGTCAATTTCGGTGAAAGCGGTCGAAATGCATATTTCAAAAGCACTCAATCAACTACGGACTGCCCTGTTTACCCTTTTCGGTCTACTGGCGCTCAGTGGCCTACTGCTCTGACCTTAATAAAGCTGTACATACCTGTTGAAAACCGCATGAATATCCCTGTCAACAAACAACTGATCTTCGAGCATTTCGCAGATCGAGTTACACCCCTTCAGCATCGAATGATCGCTGAGTGGCTCGAAGATCCGACGAATCAGGAGCTGTACTATGAATGGCTGGAGGAATGGGAACTCCAGAATCCGCAATATGCCGTGGACGTGGAAGCCCCTCTGGAGAAATCACTGAAGAAATTGCTGACCGAGCAGCCGCCTTTTCAGGGCCATTTGGCCGGCCAGTCGACCCGCCGATTTTTTTCGCCCTGGCAGTGGGCTGCCGTAGTAGCCGGGCTTGTCCTGATGAGTGCATTGTATGTTAGTCGTACGTATATACGCTATCGTTCGGAGACGACAACCTACGGGGAGATCCGAAAAATTGTTCTGCCCGAAGGCAGCGTGGTTACCCTCAATGCCAATTCGTCATTACGGTACCCACGATTTGGCTTTGGTGATAAGGAACGGCGCGTTTTTCTGACGGGTGAGGCCAGTTTTGCCGTGCAGCATCTCAAAAACCATGCTCGGTTTGTGGTCAGTACCGATCATGATCTTGATGTAGTTGTGCTGGGGACCGAATTCAATGTGTTCTCTCGTCCACGCGGGGCCAAAGTAGTGCTGCAACGGGGAAAAGTAGAGATTGTCCGCACACAACATCCAACGGCCCGGCATATCACATTAAAACCGGGCGACCTGGTCAGCCTTGACTCGTCGGGATTCTGGTCGATGAAACACCTGACGCGCCCGGATGCCTATGTGGCCTGGCAGGAGCATCGTTTCGAGTTCGATCAGACAGCCCTGGCCGAAATTGCCAAACTGCTGGAAGAGAACTATGGTATGCATGTCCAAATAGCCGACACAGCCCTGGCCGAACGTACGGTGTCGGGTACATTCAGCACCCGAACAGCCGCCGAATTGAGCCAGGTAATTGCCGACCTGCTGGACATTTCGGTTAGCCAGAAAGGCAATCAGATTCTGTTTAAAGAACCCCTCACTCCTTGATCCGATTTTAAATTTCTCCTACAATGCAAAACACGTTACTGATTAAGCCCTTTGTTGTGTTGCTGTTCGCCACACAGATCTGGCCTGCTTCGGGGCAGGTGCTGGCAAGGCGGTATCAAAAGACCAACGGGATGTCGCTGCAAAAGCCTCAGTCATCGACATCATTGCCGCTCAAAGATGTACTTGTACAACTCAAGAAAGCCTATCAGGTCGATCTGCTCTTCGAAGATAAAGCGATAGAAGGCTACATGGCACCTGTGCCCGAATTCAGCCGATCAGTAGAAGTGGAGTTGAAGCAACTGCTGCAACCGCTTGGCCTGCGGTACAAAAAAGTCAAGAAAGATGCCTATCTGATACAGACCGGGAAGTCGGGCAAACCGAAAACGACATCGGCCGCTACCACCTCGGCCAGTCTGGAGCCGGAATCGCTTCCAGCCACGCTTACTGCTGAACCCGACGTAAAAGCCTTGGCCGTTGCTGAAGTGAAAAGCCTTGTAGCAGCCGACCAGGTCGTAACCGGAACCGTACGGGATGCGAAAGGGGAGGTCCTGCCCGGAGTGAACGTGGTTGTGAAAGGAACCTCGAGGGGAACTACCACCGATGGGCAAGGCGCTTTTCGGGTATCAGTGCCCGACAACTCCGCTGTTCTGGTATTCAGTTTTGTCGGCTACCAGCCGCAGGAAATTCGTGTGGGCAACCAGATCGCTATTCAAGTGCGCTTACTGGCCGACGAAAAATCGCTGAATGAAGTGGTTGTCGTGGGCTACGGTACGCAGTCGCGAAAAAACCTGACCAGCGCCATCAGTACCATCAAACCGGAAGAACTGAACCGGGGAGCCATCAGCGATGTAGGGCAGTTGTTGCAGGGAAAAGTACCTGGCCTGAATATTTCGGCCAGTGGTGACCCCAACGCTCCGGCGGCTGTAGTCCTGCGGGGAGCCTCGACCATCAACAGTTCGCAGGGGCCATTCTATGTGATCGATGGGGTGCCGGGGGCTGATATTTCCATCATTGCGCCCGACGATATTGCGTCGATCGATGTCCTGAAGGATGCGGCTGCTACGGCTATTTATGGAAACCGGGCGGCCAATGGGGTAATCATGGTGACGACCAAACGGGGCAAAAAAGGGCAGATGGTGGTAAACTACAGTGGCTATGCCGGTATTGAAAACGTATCCAGCAAATTGCACATGATGGATGCCGCCCAGTTGCGGGATTTTCTGACCAAAAATGGCCAGTCGTTTTCGCCCACCGACGATAAAGGGGCGAATACCAACTGGCAGGAAGCGGTCGAAAAAAGCTCCGCCGTTTCGCAGAACCACAATCTATCGATCAGTGGTGGAACGGAACACAGCACTTACAGCGCGAGCATCAACTACCTCGATAAGCAGGGTATATTGCAGGGGAGCTCGCTGAATCGGGTCATAGCCCGGCTGTCGGTGGATCAGTATGCCCTCAACGACCGGATTCGATTTAGCCTCAACGTGACTAACTCATCCAGTAATGCCAATAATACCCCCTTACGGAACAATGTGCTGCTGCAGATGATCAACCACCTGCCTGTATCGCCCGTTACGAATCCCGACGGCAGCTACTACGAAAATTTTCAGAACACGGGCTATTTCAACCCGGTGGCTATCATCAATCACGCCAAGGATAATACCAAATACAATAACCTGGTCGGATCGCTGAATACACACGTGAACCTGCCCTTCGGCCTGACGTACGACCTGAATCTGTCGTATCAGAACAATACCTCACTGCATGGGGAAGCCTACGATAGCTATTTCACCCAATACAACAGTGCCAACTTCTACAATAACCCTGATCCTCCGGCCGTACACGGGTTGCTGAACTTTGGTACCAATGGTTCGGCCCTGCGAAATACCTACCAGACGACCCGAAAGGTCCTGGAAACGTTCCTGACCTGGGATAAATCGATTGGCGATCATACCATCAATGCCGTGCTTGGCTACTCCTGGCAGGGGGCTGTATCGGGCGATGGGTTTCAGACTTCCAGTACCAATTTTCCGGTCGACAACATTGGCTATAACAACTTCGCACTCAGTAATCCCTATGCGGTGCCGAGTTATCGGATCAATTTTGGAGCTGATGGCATTTATCAGGAAACCCGCCTGATCTCCGACTTTGTCCGTCTGAATTACAACTACAAGGATAAGTACCTGATTCAGGGGTCGATTCGACGGGATGGAAGCTCCGTATTCGGGGCCAACAACCAATGGGGGTATTTCCCGGCAGTAGGGGTGGCCTGGCGGATCGGTCAGGAAGGATTTATGCAGAAGCAGAGCCTGTTCAATGACCTCAAACTACGGGCCAGCTATGGTGTAACGGGTAACTCGTCGGGTTTCAATGCGTACACGGCCCAGTTCATTTCCGGAAGTCTCGGAACGTATTATTACAATGGAGTCCAAACATCGGCCTATGGACCTACGCAGGCGGCCAACCCCGATCTGAAGTGGGAGCGGACGGCAACCTCCAACATCGGTCTGGATTTTACGGTGTTGAAAGGAAAACTGAGCGGTACACTGGAATGGTATGACAAAACCACTACCGGCATGATTTACTCCTACCGTGTCGATCCTATTCTGGTTCCTGTTGGCAGCATCATTGCCAACGGAGGTAATATGAGCAACAAAGGAATTGAACTTAGTTTGAGTGCCACCCCGGTTCGGACAACGAACTTTAGCTGGACTACCGGACTGAACCTGGCGCATAACACCAACAAAATCACCAGCCTGACAAACCCTCTTTTTGTCGGGGGCGACTCGACACGAACCACATCGCCAGAAGGAGCGGGACAAACGGGAAGTACATTGCAGATTTTGAAGGCGGGGATGCCACTGGGTGAATTCTTTACGCTGGAATACGCTGGTAAAAATGATAAAGGAGTTTCGCAATATGTAGCCCGGAATGGTAGCCTGACCACTACGCCCATTATTGGGACCGATTATCACTACGCTGGTAGCCCACAACCGAAGCTGCTGGTTGGCTGGACGAACTCGCTCCGGTATGGTAACTTCGATTTCAACCTGTTCTTCCGGGGCGTATTTGGGAACAAGATTTTCAATGCCACCCGGGCCGATCTGTTCCGGCCCAGCACTGCTCAGTTTACCAACATTCTGGTCGATGTAGCGAATGAGTCGCCCACCGATGTGAATGCCTACAAATACTCGACCCGCTTCATTGAAGATGGGAGTTATGTACGCCTGGACAATGCTACACTGGGTTATAACTTCAAGAAACTGGGCGAATACCTAAAAAATCTTCGGGTTTACGCTACGGTGAACAACGCATTCGTCATCACGAGCTATAAGGGAATCGATCCTGAGGTCAACCAGGGCGGTATTGCGCCGGGTATCGATTCGAACAACTTCTATCCTAAAACCCGCACCATTCTGGTGGGCGTAAACGTGTCATTCTAAACCTTACTCGAAAAATCGATGAAAAAAATAGCTGTTCCCGGCGTGTTGCTGGCGTTGTTGGTCTACCTGACAACGGCCTGCCATGACCTGAATGTACCCGTCAATACCGAATTGACCCCTGATATATTCCCCCAGAACTCTACACAGTTTATTCAGGCTTCAGGACCTCCTTATGCCGCTCTGCGTGGTAATTTTTCGCTCGATTACTGGTTCATGCAAACCCTTAGCACCGATGAGGCTATCCTGCCGGCACGGGGGGGGAACTGGTACGATAACCAGAATTATCGGATGCTGCATTACCACGACTGGACGAAAGACCATGGCTGGACAAATAGTGCCTGGAGCTGGCTCTCGACGGTCATTGGGACTACGAATCAGGCCCTGTCAATCCTGGATAAGACCATTCCAGCGTCAGCAGCGGTAAAGCCGACGAATTTAGCCGAGTTGAAAATGGTGCGGGCTCTGGCCTATTTCATGATGATGGATCTGTACGGCAACGTCCCTATCGATACGACCTACGGCGATTTTTCTCCGCATCCAAACGTGCCGCGTGCTCAGGTCTTTTCATTTATTGAGAAGGAGGTGAAAAATGCGATGCCGTATCTGAGTCGGGCAACAGGGCAGAGTGTTTACGGGCGGGCCAACAAGTTTACGGGCTTTTCCCTGCTGGCCAAAATGTATTTGAATGCCGAGTATTATACGGGCACTCAGCGCTACAGCGATTGTATAGTAGCCTGCGACAGCGTGATCAATTCGGGACTGTATGCGCTGGAACCCAGGGCGTCGTACCTCCAGATGTTCTACCCCAACAATGGGCCTCAGATGAAAGAGTTTATCTTCGCGATTCCTTATGATCCGGCGGCTTCGGCTATGTCGGGAACCAATGGGATGATGTATCACGCCCGATACGACGTACCCCGTTCAGAAGCGAAAAAATTTAGCCTGCCGTTTACGCCCAGCGCCCCCGAAAGTACCCTGCCTGAATTTTATGCAAACTTCAATGATCCCAACGACATTCGAAATGGTCAGTGGCTTACGGGACCTCAGTACATGAATGACGGTGTAACCCCCATTACGGTAACGACGACCAAAAAAGGATACGACCAGTTCTACTCAGGCTCCGATGGGAGTGCCGCCTATACCTACCAGGTAAACCTGACCCCGGATATTGTGTTGCGTCAGGACGTAGCTACGTTCGATCTGGGCAATGATGAAGTTGCCTGGAATATGGGTTACCGAAATATCAAATTCTACCCCGATGCTTCGTCGACCTCCCGGAACCAGAATAATGATGTGCCGGTATTCCGCTATTCGGATATTATTTTGATGAAGGCAGAAGCGATTTTGCGGGGAGGGACGCCCACACTGGGCCAAACGGCCCTCTCACTGGTGAATCAGTTACGGGCCAACCGAACCACTTCGCCCGCCTTGTCGAGTGTGACCCTCAACGACATTTATGCCGAACGGTGCCGGGAGTTTGTTTCTGAAACCTGGCACCGGAACGATATGATACGGTTTGGGAAATATGAGGGCAAGTGGGGGTTCAAGACCGATGCCAATGCCAGCCGGCGAATTTTTCCCATACCAACCACTGCATTTACCGTAAACCCCGCCCTGACACAGAATCCCGGTTATTAGTAGAATTGCTGACTGATTGAGTTGTTGAATGAGTAATTGGTTTAGCCACTATTCGTTCAACAATTCAATCAGTTTGTCATACCCCGTTATGGAAACGATTTCGAGGAAACTATTTATCCAGCAATGCCTGGGCTTTGGTGCGTTGGCAAGCTTGTCGTCTGCACCTGTTACAGCCTGGGCTGAAGAGCAGCGGAACGACGATTTTTTCAAAACAGTTGTAGCTGCTAATGAGCAGGAAGTTGGTAAACTGTTAAAAAGCTTACCCGCCGAAATGATCGAGGTTCGCCGACGGGCTGGCTATGATCTGGCTAATCTGGCAGCCGCCTATTGTGAACCTACCTCTTCGTTTTATCAGAACGACGAACTGGTGGGGGCCATGTCGAAGATTATTCGGTTTTTGCTAAAAGCCCAACATGCAGATGGAACCCTGGACCTGGGCAACCTGGCCTCGCCACCCGATACCGCGTTTATTCTGGAACCCCTTACTGCGGCCGCTACGATTCTGAAACTCAACGAACGGGATTCGCTCAATGAGGTAAAGGCGCAGTTAAAGGCGTTTATCGTGAAGGCAGGGGAAGCGCTTCGAACAGGGGGCGTACACACCCCCAACCATCGTTGGGTAGTGTCGGCCGCGCTGGCGAAAATCAATGCGTTGTATCCCAACCCTGGCTATGTGAAACGGATTCATGAATGGCTGGCTGAAGGCGCTTATTGTGACGATGAGGGGAATTACCTTGAGCGAAGTATGAACTACTCGGTTGTGATCGACCGGGCGCTGATTACAATGGCTCATCTGCTGCCTATGCCTTCCCTGTTCGGCCCCGTTCGCAAAAACCTTGAATTAGTATATATTCACTGCGAACCCAACGGGGAGCTGGTTACGGTCGATTCCCGGCGGCAGGATCAGTTTGCTCCCATTGATATCCTTTATTTTTACCATGCGTATCGGTTTATGGCTATTCTGGATAACCAACCCGTATGGGCGGCCATTACCCGGTACATAGAGTCCTTACCTGGCTTCGCCGATCGGGTACTCAACGACTTGCTGGTTACTTTTCTGGAGGAACCACTGTATAAAAAGCCGTTGCCGACGCCCAGGCCTCCGTCGGTTCATTTTGAGGTTTTCTACAAGCACACCAATCTGGTTCGTATCCGGCGGTCCGATACGACGACGACGCTCTTTGGCGGGACAGATTTTCCGATCATAATTGCATCGGGTCGGTCGAACAGTCCGAATTTTTTCAGTTTTCGAAAAGGGGCTGCCATCTTGAAATACATGCGCCTGTCGACCGATTTTTTCAACACGGGCTATTTTCATAGCCAAGGAATCCGGCAGGAGGCAGGCCGATACATCCTGCACCAGAAAATCGAGGCCCCCTATTATCAGCCCTTACCCGCTCAGTATCGGAAAGCCAATGGCGATTACACCCTTTCGCCCAGTACCGACGGGCGTTTCTGGAACAAGATGGACTTTAGTCACCGCCCCCAAAGCAACATCAAAGCACTGGAAACTACCCTTACCGTTCGCGAAACGAATGGGAAGAATGAATTGACCATTCGGGTAGCCAGTGAAGCAGGTGTACGGGTAACCCTGGAACTTTGTTTTAAAGAAGGTGGGGTGCTGACCGGTGTTTCACCACAGGATGGATCGACAGACAACTTCTTTCTGAAAAGTGGGGTAGGACAGTACAGTGTGGGTGCTGATACCATTCAGTTCGGGCCTGGCGTGTATCAGCATGGTAAAACAACCGGGCTGGAAGGGGAACTCTATTCGTCCCATTTCGGGAACCTGCGTACGGCTGGAATGCACGTTTATCTGACAGGGTTGACCCCGTTTGTGCATACTATTGCAATTGATTAAAATAGAGTTGGTTAACAGTGTTAAGGAGTATAAGAAAGTTGGGCCTAGCCAAACAAATAGGGTAAATCTTACATTCGTGCCTAAAAAAGCAAAAATGTAAAGTTATAGACCTTACAAAAGCCTCATAAACTCAGGTATTTTTGAGACGATTGATTTTTAATAACTGTCAAGTGGCCTGCCACCGCGGTCCAGTTAGTCGCATACTGCTTGTAGCAGAAGTTGACTTAGGTTTAGTTGGGCTGGGTTGAAAACCCTAATCATGGACTCGATCTCCTGCATTTTTGCTGCATGATTTGATGTCATAGCCAAACTCTTGTCCGTTATAGTGCGTTATAACTGAACTAATGTTGTATATTAGGGGAAATGTTCAGTTTAATTAACAACCCATGGTACATACCAGAATCCAGCCAACCAGTTCCCGCCAGGGATATGCTATCATTCCTCAGGCCCAGCGCAAAGCCTCCCGGGCATTAGTTGATGAGGTAGCAGATCTGAGCGGACTAAGTAAAAAAGAAATGGCGACCCTGATCGGGTTAACCGAACGGGCCTTGTACAAAACAACAACTGGCGATTTTTCAGTGCTGGTTTCAGAACATTTATTCCGGCTCAAAGCCTTATTTGAACACGGATTAGCGGTGTTTGACCAGCATAAAAAAACCTTAACCAGGTGGCTGAAGACCCCACTGGCGGAACTGGCCACCCCAGAAACGGGCTTCGATCCCCTCATGCAATCAGTAGCGGCCAGGCCACTGGACGAAATCAGTCAGACTACCGGCCCCTACGACCTGCTGGCGGCCGCCAACCAACGGGAAGGGGAGTTTACCGCCGACCTGACCAGCTCTGAGCCCGTAGCGTATCCTACGCCCCTGTCACTTCTCAATACGGCGACGGGTATTGGGCTGGTGGATGACGTTTTTACACGCATCGAATACGGCGTATTTAGCTAATGGATGTCTACAGAATTCTGAAAGAACCGCATTGGCATGACCCCCTGACGGTGGTGGGAGCGGAGAAAGCCCCCGGCCGCTGGAACCCCAGAGAGCAGGGAATCCTCTATACAGGCTCCTCACCCGCTTTGGCCTTGCTGGAAATTATGGCCCATCTACCCGAGGTAGCCTATGAGGCTTTACCAGCCTTGCGCCTGTTTACGTTGCGCCTACCCGAAAATGCCTTGCGGTGGGTCAACCCCCAGGCCTTGCCACCGGGCTGGGACCGGCCCCAGGCGTTAGCCGCCACACAAACGTTTTTTGCTGAATGGCTGGAAAAGCCCACCGAGTTAGGGTTGGCCGTTCCCTCTGCCGTGTTGCCGATCTCCTACAATTACCTGCTGCACCCTAATCACGTTCAGTTTGGGGATGTACAGGTCATTGGCCAGGTGAACCTACGGCTCGAACGCCGACTTTGGAAACGGTAGGGGTAATTCCTACGGTGAGCGACAGGCATTTAGAAGGGTATAATCAAGCAAACAGGCGTACAGCCCGCTCCAGCGGACCGGCTGCCGATAAATCTTTCATATATGCAGCGGGCTGCTTTTGATTAAACGACAAAGATTCGTCTTAAGAAGGAGCTAAAACGGGTTGACAATTAATCATACATCGAACCAATAACGTGAGCGGACAGACAATATCAAACCAGCCCGGTATATGCGATAGGGCCATGCCCAGCAAAATCAATAAAGCGGTGATCCCAAAATACAGTCCTCGTAATCGCAATGTCGTTTTTGGCCTAGTAGCCCAAAAAGCCAAGGGCAGATGAAGCGGCATTAAATATAATAGGGTTGGATTCCAGGCCGTCACCCCATCATCCCTGATGATCCAGAGTAAAAGTAAAAACCAGCCTAAAAAGCCCGATATGCCAAACAAGAGTCGATCTAACCAGCGATCAACTTTCTCATCATTGACATAACGCCATAAGGTCAACCCAGTCACTAATAAGCATAACAAGGCGAATACTCCATTGGGAGTTTTAACAAAGAAAGTCGGCTGAGTAACTATTTGTGGGGCTGCGAACAGCGTTTGTTCACCTTCAATGAGCGGCTCTAGCTGTCCATTTGGTTGTCTGATAGTGGCCTGGCGCAGTTGGTCAGCCAGTTGATCGGGTAAATACATGGCCCGCCAGCCATCTGTTTGTTGATCGGATGCTTTTCCGAGAGCTAGGTTCATGCCCAACTGATACCAGGGCTGCTTAGTCAAATACGTATTCATCCAATCTCGATACGACTTACCCGTCATGCGTTGGCGGGATGGAATCATCAGACTATCCCCACATGCAGAGGCAATCATGTCGCGAGGTCGAGTGGCGCAGTTATCGTAGTAGAATTGGTAGCTGTAGTACCGATTTTGAGGTAGATTATTTACGTCTAAAGCTGCAATAAGCTGTTGGCGTTGGGTGGCCGAGAGATTCAAGAGCTGTTCCCGAATACTACGATTGGTCTGTTGATAATAATATGCCACCTCACCTAAAGGGTGTACCTCCACATAGTAGGGCAAAGTGCCACTCAAGAACTTTGGAATGAACCAACTGCTCCTATGATTAAAGCCGCCATAGCTATAATTCCGGTCAATGCCGAGTAGGGGATCAACCAGGCGAATTTCAGTATGGCCAAAACAGGACGAGATATCATCGTCACCCGGTCCGTAGGTAATCAGACTAATCCGGGCGGCAGGAGAGAGTTGCTGGCAAGATGCATAGTGACTGAATAGCTCAGCCAAACAGACGATCTGTAAGAGGTAGACTAGCCATCGGCTCATACCTAATCCACTCCTGGTGCTGACGGTTGTCGGACCCACTTTTCTGACAGCTTGACTCAATAGAAGTTGTTGGATGGGGGCCTGTAGACTCATCAAATCGATTAGTTTGCCGCAAGATACTATTTTGGGTCAGTCTGCCGATAAGTTAAGCATCGTAACCGTCGCTGTTAACACCCTATTCTTGAGATGATGACAGCAGTTGTCCTGGCAAAGTAATTCTATCTAAGCTTAATCTTAAATTGTCGTCTCACGAATCATAATCAAAATCTCACATTAAGTTAACTTTTCCCCTCTACGATTGTAGATAATGTACGTTGGATGATAATGAATTCAGGCGAAAACTCGTCCAGAATGCATTGACACGCTTCTACATCTTCCCATATTCGAAGCCGTGCCTGCTCGATAGCTGTAATTCGTAATTGATAGGCATTCGTGCGTTCTACAGGGCAAATCTGAATTAAATCCCGGTAAATCGTTTGTAATTGAGTTAGCAATTGATTGGTATCGGCTGAGTACATAAGCGTTTGAGTTGTAAAGAAAAGTTTCTGTAAAATGCATCCCGATCAGGCTAGCAGCCTGGGTCCATAGAGCCCTTATCCATCTTAAATACGGGAATATTACCCTTGTTGTTGCATCAACGGGTTGTGTAAACTGCTTGTTCTTGGATTGGGTAGTTATTTTTACCTAGTGGTCCTGTAGGTTATTCAACGAAAGGAATCGATTATAGGTATCGAACGCTTTAAAAAGCCTAAATGCCCCGGGTTCCTTGAGTCTTTTTTCTACTATCAATAGTCGGAGCCCTACTAAAATACTGAATAATATATCATACGTATAAGGATAATCGTGTGGGCCGCTCAATGGCCTATTGATCGTTTTGTATAAGACCGTATTTAGATAATTTTAATAAACTATTAGACATCGTTGATATGTCGGTAGTTTTGGCGAATGAATTAAAGGATGCTTCTAGGAAATGAGGCAATTAGGCGTAAATTTTACAGGCATTGCCCCTTAATACTGTAACTTATTTATGCGGACATTTTTTATTCTCGCTTTGCTGGTGGGTGCCTTAACACTTGGCAAGGTTTATTTTTTTCCAAAACCTGATACAAAAACCTCGGGGGGAAGCCCTTCGGGAGTATCTGGGAAAGGCGAAACGAAGGGAAAATCGGGCGATAAAACACCTACGATTCCTGTGGAAATTTACCTGGCCCGTACCGAAAAACTAACTAATGTTCTGGCGGTTTCTGGAACCGTTTTGCCGAATGAAATAGTCGAATTAAAGGCAGAAGTTTCAGGACGGTTGATGCAACTCAACGCCAAAGAAGGTGCGTATGTCAACAAAGGGGAACTGATCGCTAAAATCAACGACGAAGAACTAAAGGCGCAACTGGTTAAGCTGGGGTATCTCGAAAAACGAGCCAAAGATGTGGAAGCCCGTCAGAAACGGCTACTGGCTGTAGAAGGCATCAGCCGGGAGGAATACGATATTGCTGAAAGCAATGTAAACACGGCCCGGGCTGATAAGGAATTATTGATGGCTCAATTGGCGAAAACTGAAATTCGGGCTCCCTTTAGCGGTAAACTTGGTTTGCGGGCTATTAGCCAGGGCGCATTTTTAACCCCCGGAACCCTGGTCACCACGCTCGTACAAACCAATCCTGTAAAAATTGACTTCTCCGTTCCCGAAAAATACGCCAGCCAGATTCGGGTCGGTAGCCCTGTGCGTTTTACATCCGATGGGCTGGGCGCATCCATGACCGCGCAGGTAACAGCGATTAGTCCCTTAATCGACGAGTCGCTGCGCACCATGAAGGTACGCGCGTACACGTCCAATCCGACGGGGCGACTGGTGCCCGGTATGTTTGTCCGGCTCGATGTGCCGCTTGGCAATAACCAAACCATTCAGATACCTACGCAGGCCATTGTGCCCGTGCTGAAAGGGAAAAAAGTATATGTGGTCCGGGAGGGAAAAGCGCAGGAAACCTTTATTAAGACGGGTGTTCGAAACGACCAGCAGATACAGGTTATGGAAGGATTGGTTCCCGGCGACTCGGTGATTATTAGCAGTATCATGTCGCTGAAAAATGGCGCTTCGGTAAAAATCAAAACGAAATCGTAATCTTTACTCAACACTATGAGTCTCTCTACGCTCTCGATTAAGCGACCTGTGCTGGCCATTGTGATGAACCTGCTTATCCTGTTTTTTGGTTGGCTGGGGTTCAAATACCTGGGGGTTCGCGAGTTTCCATCCATCGACCCGCCCGTTATTTCCATCCGGACCAACTATGCCGGCGCCAATGCCGATATTATTGAATCGCAAATAACGGAACCCCTTGAAAAACAACTGAATAGTATCGAGGGGATTAAGTCCATCAATTCGTCGAGCAGCCAGGGACGGAGCGAAATTACCGTCGAGTTCGCCATCGACGTCGATATGGAGCGGGCAGCCAACGATGTTCGCGACAAGGTATCGGCCTCAGCCCGAACGTTGCCACTCGATATAGATGGTCCGCCGATTGTGAGTAAGGCCGATGCCAACTCGGATCAGATCATGATTCTGACCTTGCAGAGCAATACCCGTTCCCACCTGGAAGTCAATGAGTTTGCCGAAAACGTAATTGTTCAGCGCTTACAGACCATCAATGGCGTGAGTGAAGTGTCGATCATGGGGCAGAAAAAATACGCCATGCGGATCTGGATGGACCCGGATAAAATGGCGGCCTATAACATCACGGCCCAGGACGTGAAAACTGCTCTCGATCGCGAAAACGTTGAGTTGCCCAGTGGGAAAGTTGTAGGGAGCAATACAGAGCTGACGGTGAAAACCATAGGGCGTTTTCGTACCGAAGAGGATTTCAACAACATGATCGTCAAAACCCTCGGCGACAATGTCATTCACCTGAGCGATATTGGTCAGGCCGAACTCGGGCCTGAGAATGAAGAAAGTGTGCTCCGCCTGAACGGGGTTCCGATGATTGGGCTGGGTATCGTGCCGCAACCGGGCTCCAATCACCTGGATATTTCGGCGGAAGTCAATAAACGGCTGATCGATATTCGTAAAGACCTCCCGGCCGACTACAGGCTGGACATCATGTTCGATTCGACGGTCTTCGTCAAGCGGTCGGTGGAGGAAGTAGGCGAAACCCTGCTGATTGCCATTGGCCTGGTGGTGCTGATCATCTTCCTGTTTTTCCGTGACTGGCTGGTGGCCTTCCGCCCGCTGATCGACATACCCGTATCGCTGGTAGGGACTTTCTTCGTCATGTACCTGATGGGCTATTCCATCAATGTGCTGACGCTGCTGGCCATCGTAATGGCGACCGGGCTGGTGGTCGATGATGGAATTGTGGTCACGGAGAATATTTTCAAGAAAATCGAGCAGGGGATGAATCCCATCGAAGCGGCCATCAAAGGGTCGAACGAGATTATTTTCGCCGTTCTGTCAACCTCGATTACACTGTCAGCGGTGTTCCTTCCCGTAATTTTTATGGAAGGGTTTGTGGGGAAACTGTTCCGGGAGTTTGGAGTCGTGATTTCGGTGGCGGTCCTGATTTCAGCCTTCGTATCGCTCACCCTGACGCCCATGCTGAATGCCTACCTGAACCGGAAAACCCATAAGAAAACGCGATTCTACGACGCTACAGAGCCGTATTTCGAAGCCATGACCACCGCTTACCACGACCAGTTGGTTCGTTTCCTGAAGGTTCGTTGGGTGGCGCTTCCGATTATTCTGGCCACGCTGGGTATGATCTGGTTTTTTGGGAAAGATCTGCCTTCGGAACTGGCTCCGCTCGACGATCGGAACTGGTTCCGACTGAACATGACGGCTCCTGAAGGCACCTCGTTCGAGTCGATGGACGATTACATGCTACGGGTGGGACAGATGCTGGAGGATTCCATGCCGGGCAAACAGGGCATCATGCTCGTGACGGCTCCCGGCCGTACGGGGTCAGGTAGCCCTAATTCAGGAAGTGGCCGGGTATTTCTGGTCGATAAAATGGAGCGGAAGGGACTCAGCCAGCAGATGATTGCCGACAAAACCACCAAACTGCTCAAGAAATTGCCCGATGCTAAATCAGTAGTTGTGCAGCAGCAGACCATATCCGTCGATAGTCGAGGGGG
Organism: Spirosoma panaciterrae DSM 21099; assembly: GCF_000374025.1. Lineage (GTDB taxonomy): Bacteria > Bacteroidota > Bacteroidia > Cytophagales > Spirosomataceae > Spirosoma > Spirosoma panaciterrae. The sequence continues at coordinate 205,375 of NZ_KB893174.1, forward strand.
CTTGCCGGTACAGTACGTCGTTCAGGCCCCGGATTTTGAGAAGTTGCGGGAATACCTGCCCCGTTTTCTGGAAGAAGCCCAGAAAGACCCCACGTTTACCTCCGTCGATGCGAATTTGAAGTTCAATAAACCCGAAGTGAACGTATTCATCGATCGGGAGAAAGCCAAAGCCATCGGCGTTTCCGTGGCCGATGTCGCCCAAACGGTACAATTGGCACTGGCTGGTCAGCGATTCGGGTATTTCACCATGACCGGGCGACAGTATCAGGTGATTGGGCAGTTTGACCGGGCCAACCGAAACGAACCGCTCGACGTTTCGAAAATGTATGTGAAAACCAACCAGGGGCAGGTGGTGCAGTTAGACAACATTGTCAGGATGGATGAGCAGAGCAGCCCCCCGCAGTTGTTTCACTTCAACCGATACATGAGTGCTACCGTACAGGCCGCATTGGCTCCCGGCAAAACCATTGGCGACGGCATTGCGGCTATGAATGCGGTTCGGAACCAGCTCAACGATCCCGCCATCCGTACCGACCTGAGCGGGGCCTCCCGCGATTATGCCGAAAGCCAGTCGAATACGATGTTTTCGTTCATTCTGGCGCTAGTGCTGGTGTATTTTATTCTGGCGGCTCAGTTTGAAAGCTTTGTGGACCCTTTCATCATCATGCTTACTGTACCACTGGCCATTGGTGGTGCTGTTTTTTCGCTCTGGTATTTTAATCAGACGTTTAACATCTTTAGCCAGATCGGAATTATCATGCTAATCGGCCTGGTCACGAAAAATGGAATTCTGATCGTTGAGTTTGCCAACCAGCTTCGGGAGGAAGGGATGTCGATTCGGGAGGCCGCCCTGGAAGCGGCCTCGCTTCGCCTTCGGCCCATTCTAATGACAAGTCTGGCAACGATACTGGGCGCGCTACCGATTGCGCTGGCGTTGGGAGCCGCCGGACAGAGTCGTATGTCGATGGGGATTGTCATTATAGGAGGGCTACTCTTTTCCCTGGTGCTGACCCTGTTCGTGATTCCGGCCATGTACACCTTCCTGTCGCGCAAGCGAAAAGGCGATCCGTCGGTGCATGAGGATCTGGTTAAGGAAGAGGAATTTCCCGCCAAACCCATTGCGACGGTGTAAATGGTTAAGTCGGTTGCGCGCTTTAGCTAACACCTAGCTACCTATTCAGAGAAGAAAATAGGATGTTGATACACATATATCGTTTCGTTCCTTATTTTGGTACGGGAATTGATAAAATGATTACCACCGTTTGCCGTCGGCACGTTATACGGGGCGTCAATCCGTCGTCTAACGGGCTTTGAGTTCCGATGGACGAACGTTTAGTACCCCAAAACCGTACTTGTATACTTGTTCAACCTGCTATTGTCTACTTCTCTATGAACCAAGGTGTACATCATGAAGCCTTACAATCTGTTAATCGTCGAGGACGATCTAGATGATCAGCTTTTATTAAAACTTGCCTTTGCCGATGATTCGATCACTTATAAGCTCCTGTTTGTGTCATCGGTCGATGAATTTATTGAAAGTATTCCGCTATGGCCTGTTACACCAGACCTGATTCTGCTGGATATAAATATGCCGATCCTAAACGGGTTTCAGGCTCTGACGTTTTTGAAAAGCTCACCGCTCTATCGACAGATTCCGGTAATTATGCTGACCACTTCTGAAGTCGATTCGGATATTGATCGGGCTTATGAACTGGGAGCCAGTGGGTATATTACAAAGCCTGACACCCATACCGGGCTGCTAAAAATTGCCGAACACATTCGGATGTTCTGGTTTGGGGTTGCGAAAATTCCGACTCGTCTGGCCTGATAAGGGTGACTAGATTAAGGCTAAGGCACTTGCAATTTTAGCTCCGGTTATTGCATTGTTCTTAATGAGGGCAATGTTTGCCTGTAAGCTTTCTCCGTGCGTATGTGTGGCAATGTATTTAAGCAGGAATGGCGTGATGTGTTTGCCCGTAATCTGTTGAGCATCGGCGGCTGCTAAGGCTTGCTGAATATAGCCTTCAATTTCGTCGTTTGGTACCTGTTGATCAGCAGGAACCGGATTGGCAATCAGAACCGAGCCGTCAAGGCCCAGCGCCCATTTCGTGTTTAGCATATCCGCAATCTGCGCTGGGGTATCGAGTCGAAGTGGGGACAAAAATGGGCTTTGGTTGCTGTAAAAACCGGGTAGATGGTCCTGTCCAATCGTGACAACAGGGATGCCTTTGGTTTCCAGATATTCAAGCGTGAGGCCAATATCCAGAATGCTTTTAATCCCGGCCGATACCACCGCTACCGATGTTTGGGCCATTTCGGTTAAATCGGCCGATATATCCATACTGTGCTCGGCTCCCCGATGAACACCCCCAATCCCCCCGGTAACGAATACCCTGATGCCCGCCAGGGCGGCAATGCGCATGGTCGCGGCTACAGTCGTGGCTCCGTGCAGGCGTTGGCTGATTACAAAAGGCAAATCACGCAGGCTTACTTTCCATACGTTTTCGGCCTGACCGAAGTATTCAAGTTGCGGTCGGGTAAGGCCGACATGACATTTTCCGTCAAATACAGCAATGGTAGCTGGGGTTGCTCCATTAGCCCGCACAAGTTCTTCAACCTCCAGCGCCGTTTCTACATTTTGGGGCCAGGGCATCCCGTGCGATATAATGGTCGATTCCAGGGCTACTACTGGCCTGCCTGTAGCCATGGCTTCCTTTACCTCGGGTTGTATGTCTAAATATGGATTCATAACTCTTTGTTTGAGCAAGTTACTTACGGTTTTTGGGAGCTAAAAACCATCGTCGTAATGGACTGGGCACGGATGGGTAGCTGTCGGCCCGATGCAGTACGTTTTTTTAGATTTTCCGTAGCCGAGGTTTCGTAGATGTCCATTGACTTGGGCCGGAAAGGCACACCCTCTACCTGTAGCAGGGTATCGCCACCCGGATTAACAACGACCAGTATCACCTGATGCCCGTCGATCGAGCGGTAGGCTGAGACCAGTGGAGAGGTTATCAGTGTATCGCTTTGGTTGGACTGAGTGCCTATACGGACCATACCGGGCCGAACAAAACGAGCGAAATTGCCCAGCGCCCAGAGCGTTTTGGAAGCCAGAGCATCGCCCCCAGACTGGTTCTGCTCGTTTTCGCCCATTTTGCCGTTTTTCTCCAGATAGATTAGTCCGTCTTTGTAGTTGTTGGCACTCAGGGCGAGCCACCATTGCCAAGAAGCCGCATTGGCCAGGGTTAGGTCGGTATGAACTACTTTGGCCACATAAAGCGCAGTTTTCATACCCAGGTCACGGCCTCCGCCGTTGATCTCACCGTCATTATCGCCCAATACACAGTATTCCGACTGCCAGAAACCAACTCCAGCCAGTTTCAATTTGTCGCCAAGCTGTTGCCGGGTCGATCGGAGTAGCCGGATGGGGGAGGTGGTGAAATAGCTATGACCACTCACCAGCCGTTCCACATGGGGTAAGTTGCCGATGTAGTCAGGACTGCCTGGAGTAAACAAAGCGTCAATCACGTTATCCTGGCCCGTTTTGCTGCGGTTGGTACCCCCTTGCGACAGGTAATTCAATTGACCCGCTTCGCCCAGTACCAGTTGGGTAGTAAGGTTTCGGGCGCTCAGTTCGTGGCTTAGTGACCGGGTTAGTTCGGCCATGTCGGCGTTGGTGGCAGGGGTGCCTTCCTGCGTAGCCATTGTTTCTCCTTTTTTGATTCCCCAATCCCACTGGGGTTCGTTGAACGGGCTAAGGTAATGCATGGGCCAGCCTTTTCGGTCAAAATACTGAACCACGTCGGCCAGAAAGCGCGTGTATTCGCCCAGCCGTTGGCGGTTAACGTTGTAATCACCTAATTTTCCCGATGCATAGGCTTTGCCGTTGGCTGTGAATTGAACGGGTGGTGAGTTGGTAAAACCGAGCAGGTAAGGGACCTTTCGCCGATGGGCCGCTTCCACAAACCATTGCTGGCCAGCCTGTTTCGACCAGTCGTAGGTGCCATCGGGGCGCTGAAAACATTCTGACCGACGCCAGGGGCTGCGAATACCGCTCGAATCGCCCTGTTCGGTACTACCGGCTCCGATGTTGAACCGCCACATCGACAGCCCGATTCCTTTCGGATTGCCTGCCGCGTCGGTATCCAGGCTGAATAGCCAGTCGGCAATCTGTTCCCGATTCGCCAGTGAATACTTCGTACCGACAAACTGCGCCGACCAGCAGTCCGAAGCTCCGAAGCTGTGGATGGTCTGATACGTTTGCTGGGGCTGGAGTGTAACGACCAGTGGGGTGGGGAGAGCGGGCCGTTGCGCCTGCCCGGATTGGCTAACTGCAACCTGTAAAAGCAGAGCCGCAATGGCCGTTGTACGCGTTTTGAACATCAGAAAGAAGGGTGAAACAGACCTTGTGGCCTGTTTTTGGGAAAAGGCCTTGAAAAGTCCTAAACTACCCACCAGCAAAATTGAAGACAAATTGAGATGCCAAAAATACCTGAAAACCCGCTTAACGGCCGATTGACGGGTAGTGCCTTATGAATCGCTACAGGCCCCTGATGCTGGAACGATTGACTTGCTGTTCTTCGGGCTGGATGATTCCTTCACATACAAGCAGACCAGCTAAAGGCTTTATCGTTTGGGGCGCCCACATCGGATCAGAATGATTATTTCGACGAAAGCAGTCCAAAGCTTTTGCTTTTTGACAATGCGCAAAAGCAGAAAGGGTTCATTTTTATCAGGCAATACCTGAAAGATGGCGTTAACTCGCGTATCCATTTCGAAATAAAAGTGCTGAAGTAATCAACTTTCTAATCGTGCTCCGCTTTCCTTGTCGATAAACAAGGTTGCGTTGCCATGTTTTCGTAAAATGGTCGAGGGATATTGCTCCGAAATGTCATCGGTTACCGTATGCTGAACCGCTTCGGCCTTATGCGCTGCGGGGACCATGCAAAAAATGATAGGGGCTTTTACCAGCGCCGGAATGGTGAGCGTAAGTGCGTATTCTGGGACTTCCGATAAGGAAGCAAAACAGCCATCGTGGACCTGCTGCCAGCGACTGGTTAAGTCCAAGCCTACTTTTTTTACCAGCACCGGGTCGTCGAAATGAGCTACATGCGGGTCGTTGAACGCGATATGACAATTTTCACCAATGCCCATACACACAATATCGGTAGGGTATTCCTGAAGTAGTTCGGCATACCGTTTGCATTCTGCATCGGGGTCATTGTTGCCGTTGAGGTAATAAACGGCTTTCAATGGGACTTTGCTAAAAAGCCGATCGCTCAGGAAGGTACCGAATCGCTGGGGAGCCTCTTCGGCCAGATTCACGTACTCGTCCATATGGAAAGCGTTGATGCGCTCCCAAATAATGCCGGGTTGTTCGGCCAGAGCTGCCAGAAATTCATTTTGAGAAGGGGCGGCCGCGAAGATGATATTGACCGTTTGCTGTTTTTGGAGTAAACCGCGAATCGCTTCGGCAGCCTGTCGGGCTGCTTCGATACCCAGATTCTCGCGGGTATCGAAGCATTGGACCGTAAGCGTGTCAACGGTAAATTCACGGACTAAAGAAGGGGTTGCAGGCATTGTATTGGATAATAAGGTGGTGTCGTTCAGGCTGAATAAATAAGTTTACCCTGTCTCATGGTTAGCCTAACCATAATGTTCTGGTCGAAGAATACGAGATCGGCATCTTTCCCTTTGGCGAGTGCGCCTTTTTGATGGTCCACACCCATAATGCGGGCAGGGGTAGTGCTGGCCATCCGAACGGCTTCCAGCAAGGGGACATCCGCGAGCTGAACCATATTGCGAACCAGCCGATTCATCGTGGCCACGCTACCGGCGAAAGCCGTGCGGTCGGGTAGTTTGGCAACCCCATCTTCGACGATTACTTTCAACCCATTCTTTAAGGAACCTAGTGTACTTTCGCCTTCGGGCATTCCGGCGGCTCGCATGGCATCGGTAATGAGGGCTGTCCGGTCGGCCCCTTTGATTTTATACACCAGTTTAAGCAAAGGGGGGGGCAGATGGATACCGTCGCCGATGATTTCTACATCCAGATCGAGTAAAAAGGCACTTTCGATAACGCCAGCGTACCGAAACGCATTTCGGCGGGTTACGCCCGACATAGCCGAATACAGATGTGTTACCAGCGAATAGCCATTTTCGTAGGCCAAAAGCACATCGTCATAAAGCGCATCCGTATGGGCAATAGCCGCTATGACCCCTTTCTGCCGAAGCCGCTGCCCAAAGGCAATAGCCCCTTCCAGCTCTGGGGCGGCACTCCACCGGACAATTGAGGAAGAGCGACTCAGGATTTCTTCGTACTCGACTGGGTCTGGGTTTCGGATGTACCGAGGGTCCTGTGCACCTCGCTGGCTTAGGGCAAAATAGGGGCCTTCCAGGTGCATCCCTAGAAAAGCCGCTCCCTGGGTATTGTTCCGGTGAGCCCGTTCATAAACGTCCAGCGTTTGCAGCAGGTCATCCTTTTCGGCCGTTAACGTGGTTGGAACGAGTGCCGTTGTGCCATACTGGGCATGTAACTCGGCAATCTTCAGAAACGCTTCTTCGGTGCCATCCATGAAGTCGAATCCACCTCCGCCATGCACGTGAAGATCGATAAATCCTGGAGCCAAAAACTGACCCCTGGCGTCGATTTCGACCGCATCGGGCACGTCGATCGGGCCATCGTGGATGCCGATAATCTGCCCATTCTCAATCACTACTGTGCCGTTCGGTATCGTACGAAAGGGGGTTAGAAGCGTGCCGTTGGTGATTTTTTGTTTCATCAGAACCCCCACCGTTTTACGGTATGACCATATACGGCATAGTAGACCAGATACAGGTAGCAGGGGAAAAGCACCCAGTAGGCGGTATGTACTGTATATAGGTCGGCAAAATAGCCATATACAAGCGGCATGAGCGCGTTACCACACAAGCCCATAATTAATATAGATGCGCCGAGTTTTGTGAATCGACCTAATCCATCCAGGGCCAGCGGCCATAATCCCGCCCAGACCAGCGAGTTTGCCAGACCCAGCAGCACAACGAACCAGATGGATAGATCGGCCGTATGGCCCAGAAACGTTACTGTTCCGTGGGTGAAAATGATGAGTAAGGTGAATAGGGTGCCCAGTAGGGTACAGACGCGCAAGGCATTCACCTGACTGATGAACCGGGGAATGGTAATGATGCCGATGATGTAGCCGCAGATGGTGCAGAACAGGGTATAGGAGGGAAAGGTCTTGGCTTTGAGTAAATCGATGCCCATTGAATTGGCATAGCCAATGATGGTGTCGATGGCAATAACCTGCGTACCTACGTGCAGAAAAATGGCGAATGCCCCCAGAATCAGGTGGGGAAACTGGAGGATGCTGGTCTTCCCGGCATTTGCGGTGGCGACATCGGGCGTTTCGTGTTCCGTGTCAATTTCGGGTAGGGGTGACCGATACACCAGATACCCCAGTACAAATAGGAACGTACCCAGCACGGCATAGGGCGGAATCACGCGCCGAACCAGTTCGTCCAGAGCAACTCCCCGTTGATCGGAGCTCATAGTGCTTAACTGGGCAAACAAATCCGTATCCGTTGGACGTAAAATAACGGCAGCAAAAACCAGCGGGGATAAAATTCCAGCGGCTTTATTGCAGATACCCATCATACTGATGCGTTGGGCAGCCCGCTCTTTAGGTCCCAGAATGGTAATGTATGGGTTAGTCGCGGTTTGCAGAATGGCCAAACCAATACCGATGGTAAACAAACCCATCAGGAAGACCACGTAGGTTCGGGTCATGGCGGCCGGGATGAATATAAAGGCTCCCAGCGCCATGGCCCAGAACCCAATCATCATCCCTTTTTTGAATCCGACGGATCTTAATAAGTACGATGCCGGAACCGACATGATGAAATAAGCAATATAGAACGCAAAAGCAACCAGATACGCCTGAAAGCTGGTCAGCTCACAGGCGATTTTAAAGTAGGGAATCAGGATGGAATTGACCCACGAAATAAAACCGAAGATAAAAAACATCAGCCCGACCAGAAAAATCGAGATGGTCGTTTCCCGCTTACTCAGCCGGTTGACGTCGATGGCTAGTGTGCTCATAGTCGTATTAAGGTAAGGCAGGTGGAAACCCGCGACGGTGCATCTGAAAATGGAGAATCGTTGCCCACGTTACAGCGTTGGCTCCCAGCCTTTCTCATACTCGCGTTTCCAGTATTTCATCGCGTTTTTGTTGTTCAGAATGTGCCCGTTGGCCGGGTCGATGTCCAGGGCATCACCAGAACGAAGAGAGATGTTGCCCAGTTGACACAGCAGCGTGCTCTGGTGACCACCCACAATACCCGACGCCAGAGGAGCCCCTGTCTTGATGGCTGCCACGAAATTCTGAAGGTGGGTAGCGTCCAGGGCCTGTGATGGATTCATTTTGTTGCGTGGGTCGATGGGTAGGTCGTTTTTCACATCCTTCACCAACTTGTTGTCGAGGTCAAAGATTTTATAGGCATTGCCACCGCCGTATTGGAGCGAGCCCGTTTCACCATAGAATGTAACGCCTACATCGCTCTCCTCAACGGTTCGGCCATTGCAGCTTCGGCCTTCCCAGGTCATGGCCGTGTTGTTGTTGAAGGTCAGGTTAATGACCTGCGTATCGGGCGTTTCCCAATCGTCTTTATACCGATAACGGCCACCCAGCGAGGTCACTTTGTTGGGGTATTCGACATCCAGTCCCCAGCGCATCAGGTCGAGCATGTGCGTACCGTTGTTCAGGGCTTCGCCTGTACCCCAATGCCAGAACCAGTGCCAGTTGTAGTGAATAACGTTGTCTTTGTAGGCCCGTCGGGGAGCGGGTCCCTGCCATAAGTCATAGTTCAGCCAGGCGGGAACCGACGTAGGTTTGCCGATGCCAATCGTTGCCCGATTGTTGGTGTACCAGCCTTTTGCAAAGTAAGGCCGACCAATGGCTCCGTTTTTGATGTCCTCTATGGCCAGTTTCACATTCGGCCACGAACGGCGCTGGTTACCCATCTGGATAACGTTTTTGTACTTAGCCGCCACGGCTACCAGCAACTCGCCCTCATGTGGGTTGTGGCTACAGGGCTTTTCGAGATACACGTGCTTACCCGCTTTCGAGGCCAGAATAGCCGCCGGAGCGTGCCAATGGTCGGGTGCCGCAATAACGAGGGCGTCCATGTCTTTATCTTCGAGCGCCTTTCTGAAATCGGGTTGGTTCTTCGGCTTTGCCTTCTGAATGCCTTCTACCGTGGTTATGCATTTGTCGGCGGCCCTTGAATCGACATCACAGATCGTGACCACTTCGCAATTGGGTTGCAAGGCATAATTGCTCGACAAAGCCAGCCCCCGACTGTTTACCCCCATGACCCCAACCCGCACTTTTTCATTGGCTCCCAGAATTCGCCCGTAACTCTTGGGGCTAATACCCGGCAGTACACCCCCAACAGACAAAGCTGCGGTGCCGATAATCGTCTGTTTAACAAAATCCCGACGGGAGTTGGCCGTCAGGTTATTTTTCGTGTTTTTCATGGTATTGATTTTAGGGGTAATCAGATGCTACTTACCTTGAGGAGCCCAATAGGTGCAATAACCTGTTGTATAAACCGGGCCTTTGAACAGCATACACGAACCACAACGCTGGCCCTCTTTAGGAGGTAACCATAAATTACAGTTGCCGCACTTCGATTCTGGCCGGGGAGACGGGTTCACATAACCCAGTTTTTTTCGGGTTTTCAGATCGGCCTCCGCAACGCCCGAAAAATCATTGCAGGGATCGACAGCCGCTTTGTTGCCCTCTTGTTCTGAAGACGTTTTGGATTGGCACCTACTCAGTAAAAGTGGCAATGCGAAAGCCGCTGAACCCGAAAAAATGGATTTGCCAATAAATTGTCGTCGGGAGTAGCGTTGGGGTTTAGTAATTGGGTTCATTTGGTAGGAGTATTTTGTTTTCGTGTACTATTAATTAGCCTGACGGCTCCCCGGAGTACTATACTACTGTAGCCTTGGTCTGTGTCCTCACAGAACGCCTGTAAATCAGCCTCGGTCAAAGCGGTCTGTGAGGACACAAACCGAGGATGCGATCTATCCAGTAGGTTTTAAGAAACCTACTGTGTCAGTTTTAAGAAACTGACATCACGATAAATCGAAATCATCATCCAAGTCTCTTCTTAATTTGTTCCGATTTGATGGCTACCATACGTTTCAAGCGGTCGTCCAGAATGGCTCCCGACGATTTTGCCCCAGCAGTGAGACCCGTGAAGGCTACCTGTTGCCAATGAGGCTGGTTACTGAATAAGCTCAACAATTGAACGGCTTCCCCTTTGCGATTTCGGGAGCCTACTATAAAAGCCAGGTCTGTTAAGAGTGTATCCTTTTCGGGACTGGCAGAGTTGAAGTAGGCGCTTTCGGCCAACTGGCGAGCAAGTTCGACGGAAGAACCGGCGTCGGAGCTGAGGACTGCCGTTCGGAACCAGTGGTCTTTGCCGTACTTCTCAAGTATACCCGCCAAGGCCGGTGCGACCTGTTGGGCCGGAAATTGTCCCAGGCTAAGGGCGGCCTGAAACACAACGGGCAACGAGGGGTCGTTGGCTTTATCGATAAGCTGGGGCAGGCAGTCTGAAAACCGCTCGGCCAGCATGACCCCATACGCCCGAATGTCGGACTGGGTATCCTGCATAGCCTGTTTGACCAGACGGGTATCCAGCGCGTTCAGTCCTTCCAGCACAAAAAAAGCGTGCAGACGAGCACGTGGGTCGGTAGGGTTGACGAATAGCTGCTGAACGGCCGGAATGATCGTTTTGTCCTGTTTTTCGAGCAGGAGCCGCTGGGCCTGTAGCCGCCACCATTGATTCGGATGGGCCAGTAAGGCAACCAGTTCGCTACTCGTTTTACGTCTGAGATTGGGTTGGATGGCGGCTGGTTTACTGGTTTTGGCGGCTATCCGATAGATGCGGCCCAATTTACTGCCGTTCCGAAAGTCCATGTCTTCTTTCAGATCGTCGGGAATGGCCGTGGGGGTTTCGATGTGCTGCCGATACATGTCGATCACATATAAAGCGCCATCGGGACCAACGGTGAAGTTGACGGGCCGAAACCAGGGATCGGTTGACGCCAGAAACTCATGATCGGTTTCGCCGTTGCTTCGCTGGGCTATAAAGCGAGGGCTATTGGCTGAACGTTTCAATACGTCGCGGTGGATAAGATTACCCGCTACTTCGCCCGTAAAGATCGAGCCGTAATAATCGTTGGGTAATCCATTACCTCCATAATATGTACCACCCGATGCCCCCGTAAAATGGTCGTCGGCGTATTCGTGACGGTCTAGTTTTGCTTCCTTAAACTGCGCATTTCGACGTTTGGTGCGTTCCTGCCGCCAATAGGGAGCGGGGGTTTCCTGATGCATAATCGGGTCATGGTCGGAGATATTGACCGTCGGCTCCGTGGGGGGCAGATGCTTCTGGCGATACAGATACCGAGCCGGAATAGGGGCCTGCTGTACGTGCAGACTGTTTTCGGTGAAGAACCGATTGCCCCAGTCGTCGATAGCCAGCCCAAACTGCCCTGAACTGGATTCAACTTCGAACTGGCCCCGATCTAATCGAAACCGGAAGTCGCCCCCTTTCACCGAAACGGGCTTGGCGTTGGGGTTTCGGGTAAAGCGTATTTCGCCCTCCCGGCCTGTATTGGACGCATAAATCCAGTTGTCGACGCTATAACGAAGGTTGGTGATCTGGGCTTCGGAATTGTCGGCAAAAAAACCAGTGAACAGGATTTCCTTAACATCCGCCCGGTGGTCGCCCGTGGTGTCTTTGAGGAACATAATGTTGGGGGCGGCTGCTACCAGCAACCCACCCTGCCAGGGTAAAATGCTGGTGGCTTCGGAAAGATGATCCGCGAATACCGTTACCGAATCCATCCGGCCATCGCCATTGGTATCGGTCAGCATTCGGATGGCCCCTCCCAACGAACCATCGTCGGGCTTGGCTGGGTAATCCGGCATTTCGACCACGAATGCGTTGCCGTCTTCATCAAACACCATCTCCACTGGGTCAAGCACCTGCGGTTCGGCGGCAAAGATCGAAACCCCCAGCCGATCGTCCTTCATCGTAAAACTTTTGAGGGCTTCTTCGGGGGTAAGGGCTTCTTTGTAATGCGAGCAGGAAACGCATAGTCCTGTAGCCAGGAGGTAGGCTGTTTGCCTGAATCGGTTGTTGATTGAAGTCATGTCGTCAGGGTGTTATGAAAACACAGCCGGAATTTTAATCAGATCCTGAATTTCGTGCCCGTCGTGGTCAAATCGGGCCAGCGTATAGACCGACCCGTCGGCACCGATTGCCAGCGAATTGACATAGGTAGGCCGGGCCCCGTCGGCATAAAAAATGGGGCCGTGGTCGGTGTAAGACTGACTCGGAATATGGAAGGTGATCAGGTGTAAGTTTTCAAGCCCTTTGGCCGCACCTTTGGCAATCTGCTCTTCGCCCTTTACCCGTTTGCCATCTATATAGATTGGGCCACCCGTGAGGTAATAAATCGTCTCCTGGTCGGGTCCCAACTGGAAGCCCAGATAGCCATAGCTGAACTGGTCGAACATGCCGCTTTTACGAGATGGCTCCGAGGTCAACCGCTCCACAAGTTCAACTCGCTGCTGACGGGGATCGAACTTGAATAGATACCCCGAATTACCGTGGATGCCATAAGCCACTTCTTCGGGAGCATACCAGAAGATTTTTCGCCAGTTGTAGCCCATGCTCCCGGGATGTGTTGGGTCGTAACGCCCAAAATAATCGAGCCGCAAATCGACATCGGCAAGTTGGCTTAGCTGTTCGGTATCCGGTTGATAGCTGAAAATGTTGCCTTCCGATGTCGAGAGATAGACTGCGCCATCGCGTGGGTCCACAAACATGGAGCGGCACAGAACCCGGTAGTCATCGCCCGGAATGCCCGCTTCTCCTTTTGCCGAAACAAGACCGATGGTTTTGAGCGTTTTTGCCTGACAATCATACTGAATGAAATACCCCAGTGGCCAGGTAATGCCGTATAAATACCCGCGCTCCCTGTCGATGGTCATGGTGAGAATGCCTTCGCCTTCGGGCGCAAGGGCCAGATTTTCGAACGTATCTGTGGTTAGGTCGTAAGAAACAAAATGGCCGCCAGGATACAGGGCTTTGCCGCCGGGTGCGTTTTGCGGTAATCGCTCCATCCCGTCGATCATTTCATAGACACCGATGTGGGTTGCGAAATAGAGCTTGCCGTTGCTCTCGTAAAAACGAACGTGACTTTTGCCCTGGGGAATGGCATTGGCTGACGTTTCACCACAGATGTCGGTTAGGTCGGCCAGCCATTCGGTCGTGTCTGTTACCGGGTCATAGACATAGAGCTGGCCACCCTGCTCGTACGATTCGGAGCAGAGCACGTAGTAGATTTTTCCGTTGCTGGCAGCGGTAATGGCATTATAGGTATCGTGCGCCAGTGGGAAACCTGAGTAGTAGGATGTAGCGGTTAACACGTCAATAGTTGGAGGATTCATGCCGTTGGTATTATGAGCCGTTTTTTGTCATGCTTATGCAGGAAGCATCTTAAAATTTCCAGGTTCTCAGGTAGGCAATCCTTAAGATGCTTCCTGCGTCAGCATGACAAAAAAACTGCGTTCTATTGGGATTTAAGGGGTATACCCACCTGTTCGGCCAGACGGTTTATCTCCTGGTAAATCAGGGTTGGGACTTCGGGTGCCCAGATGCTGGGGAGGCCATACACCATCTGCGATGAAGCGCCTTCATAACCTCCTTCCTGCAAAATGGTCGTTGAGGGGATGTAGCCCATCACATCATTGGAATAGCCCATCACAAAAATGTCGGGCCCAAAGCGTTTTTTGCAGTCGATGGTATACTGGATGACCAGTTCGCCCCCAAAGCTCAGGATGGGTTGACTGCCCAATTGCCATACCTGTAACGGATACGGATAATGACGGATAAAGGCTTTGCCCTGCTTCTTTTCGGCCAGCATTCGGGTAGCCCAGCGTTTAAGATACCCTTCGTTTTCCTGAATCGTCATTGTTAATTCAGCTTCGGATGGGGGAGCCGAAAGGGGGAGCAGAATTTCGGAGTAGGCCGTTCGTAGCTGTGGTGTCAGGTCCCGCATGGGTTCACTGAGTACCCGTTCTACGGCTGCGGCCAGTTCCTGCCCATACTGACGGGCCAGCGGTATGGTACGGCGGGGGAGAGGGTTCTGATCGCCGGCAGCCCCCTGAAAAAACAGGGCCGTTAGGCCAGGGTGCGCTTTCTCCAGCTCCAGTTGGGCAAAACCTGCGTAATCGCCTGACCATTGGTAGAGGTCGAGTACGGTAGGGTGACAGGCGTATCCGAATACCACCGTTTTGAGTTTCCCGCTGGTATTGAGGATCTTGATTACCGGAACGGCATAGTCGTTGGGCCCTTTCAGTTCCGTTTGTTCCAGCAGCGCACCTTCTTTGTTGTTTCGTCGGTTCACCTGAAAGCGAGTGACCCCATTTTGGGCGAATAAAGAAACGGGTTCCAGTTTTTGGAATGCCTGATCCACCAGCGTCACGATCTGCGTTTCCAGCCAGCGCGAATACCAATCAATTTTGCCCTGTTCCCCGGCGTCGAGGGGGTAAATGTCCTGAAGGGCATTGTCGAGAACAGGCCCGGAATGCGTATGCGAACTGTTGAGAATGATCTGCGCTTTGGTTAGGCGGAACTGACCGTTCAGGCGTTCGCGAATCCGGTCCGACATGGCTTTGGGGAAGCCTAGCATATCGGTCGTCACCAGAACGGCTCTGTTTCCGGCATCATCCTCCAGCGCCAGGGCTTTGGCCCATAAATCGTGCAGTTTCCCGTCGGCAGCGTGGGTACGAGAGGCATAACCCGCCTGCCATAGCGGTTCTTTAGGCGTGATGACTACGCTGGCCGTACCCGCTTTCCAGCCATCGGCCAAAACGTAGCCGGGAATCAAAAGTCCCAGCCACACAAACCATACAAACCTCAATCGGTTCCTCATTTCTGACTCAGCAGTTTATCGGCGTGGGTGTGAATTTTTTCGATGGCGTTGGCAATGCTATCCATGTCGGCTTGCGTCCCCAGCAGCATATTTTGCGTGAACCAGACGGCCTCTTCGTTGCAAAGCCGGTCGTTTTGCGGACAATGGTTCTGCTCAACATAGGTCTTGAAGTTCAGCATCGACTTGGGGTACATTTTCTGGAAATTTTTCGACTGGAACGCGTCGTTGAGGTAGGGCATGTTGTTCAGCGTGGCGTACCCTTTTGAACAGGGAATTCCCTCCGCCGTTAGTGCTTTTAGAAACACCTCGCGCGACAAACCCTTGAAGGCTTCTTTCTGATAACGAAATGGGAAAAGATGGAAAGCGGCCCGGGTTACAGTATCGTAAAGTTTATAGGGAACAACACCCGGAATGCTTTTGATTTTGGCTTTCAGATAAGCGGCATTCGTATTTCGGGTGGTAGTTTCGGCATCGAGTCGTTTAAGTTGGGCCAGCCCAATGGCTGCCTGATACTCGGTTAATCGGAGTTTTGTGCCCTGAATGACGGTTCCTGCGCCAATCACTCCCGAAAGCATACCGTAGGGATTGCCGTAGTTGTGGTACGAGAAACAACGGTCCATAAAGGCATCGTCGTTGCTGACAATGGCACCTCCTTCGCCAATGGCCAGGTTCTTGGAGTTCTGGAAACTGAAACAACCCGCATGCCCAAACGTACCGACTTTCTGGTGATTGATTTCAGCCAGATGCGCCTGACAGGCATCCTCAATGACAACCAGATTGTGCTTTTTGGCAATAGCCAGAATCTGGGGCATATTGGCCGGTAAGCCCAGAATATGTACCGGAATAATCGCTCTGGTTCGCGGAGTAATCTTGGCCTCGATCTTGGCCGGGTCGATCTGAAACGTTTCGGGATCAACATCGACGAATATGGGCATGGCTCCCGTTGCCAGTACGGGGGCTACCGTTCCGATAAACGTATAGGGGGGAACCAGAACTTCATCGCCCCCACGGATATTCAGTTGATCCAGGGAAGTCATGATGGCGTTGGTACCATTGACAACGGCCAGCGACCGCTTGACCCCCAATGTAGCGGCCCATTTGGCTTCAAATTCACTCACGACATTGGCTCTTGACCAGATGCCACTACGAATTACTTCCAGCAACTGTTTTTCGTCCTGCTTCGGTTTCCACAGGGGCCAGGTGGGCCACTCGGCCGTTCGAACGGGTTTCCCACCCAATAAAGCAGGGGGCTCTGCCAGCGAAAACGGAGACGATGGGGGGGGAAGATGCGTTGGCGGGCTGGAAGCCAGCGCCGAGGCATCGGAAAGTAACGAAGCCGGTAGCATGGCCCCCAGACCCGTCAATGAGTTTCGCTTTAAAAACTCTCTTCGTGAGACGTTAGACTGTGACATACGATTCGGTGGATGCGGTTATTTTTTCGCTTTAGACAGGACACTTTCGAGGGTAACGGCAGCCCCTCCACGACGTTTGCTTTCGTCGGCGGCTTCCATAAAGGCAAAAATTTCGATGGTTTCTTCGGGGGTAACGGGAACTTCGCCCGTTTCGTAATAGTGGATAATGTCTTGTAGGAGAGGCTCATAGCCACCATAAGGGCCCAACACCAGATTGCCTGTTTGGGTGAACACCGTACCGCCGTAGTCGTGCTTGCCCGTTCGGGTACCGCGAACGGTTCCTACGCGCCCATCGGTCCAGGTGCCTACCAGGATGTCGGTGCCATCGGTATGTACGCGGACCACCTGTTTGCAGCCCGTACCCATCACCGTATACAACGTTTCTACCCCATGAATGCCGTACCAGAAAAAATCGGGGTGGGTCTTTTCAAGCACCGCCGGACTAAAGGTATCGGCCCCCACGACCTTGCTCTTTTCTACTTTTCCGATGCCTTTGATGTGCCGGAGCGATGAGGCCGAGAAAAGTGGAATATTGTACTGTTTAGAAGCCTCATAAATGGCGAGCACATCGGTCAGCGAAGCCGCAACGGGTTTGTCGATAAAGACCCGTTTCCCGGCTTTCAGCACCTGAAGGGCTTGTTCCAGATGCAATCGCCCATCGTTGGTTTCCAGCAAGACCACATCCACTTTTTTGAGCAGATCCCTGATCGAATCGACGATTTCGACGCCCTGTTTTTTTACCTCTTCGGTATAGGCCGGTACGCGCGATGTACTGCTTTCGATGTCTTTGCTACCCTGCGGATAAGCCGCTACGACTTTGTAGCCCAGAAAACTGCTATTGGCGTCGGGACTGTTGAGAGCTTTGACGAAGGCAGTACTGTGCGACGTGTCTAACCCGATTATTCCCACTCGTTTACCCGCAGCGACTAACTGTTGGGCCTGAAGCAGCGTAGGGGCCAGCAGCAAAGCCGCACAGCCCTGCGAGGTCTGTTTTAAAAAGAATCTTCGACTGGATGTTGATGGGGTCATAGCTTTAGGATTTGCGCATTTACACACAAAGGCAATGGAATCGATTGCTACTGTTCGGGCGCAGAGCGGCCTGAAAATCAGTGATTGATCAAATTAGACTTTTGCCTGTGTAGTTCCACCTTTGGTCATCGAAATGTCGACGGGTTTGTTTTTCTGCCAGGACCCGCCCGTAAAGTCCGGTACATCAATCGAGTTGGAACGGTGCGCTACCGACCAGGCACTCAAAGGCCCCACCGAACTCCATAAAGCAGCATCGTACACGTCCTGATCGAGGGGGAGGCCATTCCGCAGGCAGTCGATGGTGCGCCAGTCCATCAGAAAATCCATACCGCCGTGACCGCCCACATTTTTGGCGATTTCACCCATTTTCTTCACAATCGGTGGCATGTATTTTTCTTCCAGCGTTTTGATCTCTTTTTCCGTCATCCACTCGTGGCCCGTAGAGTAGCGGGCGGGTTCGGGGTATTTCAGCGCAACGCCTTTGGTACCACTGACCAGTTGAACGCGGGAGTAGGGTCGGGGCGATGATACATCATACTGTACCAGAATCGTCTTCCCTTTTTTGGTTCGGATGGTGGTCGTGCTCATGTTGCCGTTGTACGACTTACCCGCGTACGGCTTGTAGAAAGCGTCTTTATCGGCCAGTTCTCTGGCCATATTGCCGAGTACAAAATCATTGCTCGACATGGAAATCAAATAATCCATCTGGTCGCCCCGGTTGATGTTCAGCACTTGGCAGATTGGCCCCAGACCGTGGGTAGGATAGAGGTTGCCGACCCGTTTGTACATTTCTTCCAGTTCCCACATCTGATAGAAGTGTTCCTTCGAGAAAATCAACTCCTGCAGGTTATGGATATAGGCCCCTTCGCAATGAACAATTTCGCCGAAGAAGCCTTGCCGGGCCATATTCAGGGTGAGCAACTCCGTGAAATCGTAGCAGCAGTTTTCGGTCATCATGCAGTGCTTTTTGGTACGCTCCGAGGTTTCGACCAGTTGCCAGCACTCTTCAAGGGTTTTAGCGGCCGGGACTTCTACACAAACGTGCTTGCCATGATTCATGGAAAACACCGCAATAGGGGTGTGCAGGGCCCAGGGGGTTACGATATAGATCAGGTCGAGGTCGGTGCGCTCACAGAGTTTTTTCCAGGCATCGGGACTTCCTGAATACAGCTGAGGCCGGTGGCCGTTTGCTTCTATTTTCTTCAGGGCCAGATTTACGCGTTCAGGCCGAAGGTCGCACAGGGCTTTTATCTCGACACCCTCGATTTGATTCAGTCGTTCAACGGCTCCCATGCCCCGGTTGCCAATGCCTACAAAGCCAACGCGCACCACATCCAGTTTGGGAGCGGCATAACCACTCATATTGAAAACCTGGGGAGGAGTTCGGCTGGCCTGTTCGCCAATCGTTTCCAGTTCGTCGGGCGAGGTGGCGTAGGCGGCAAATGGACTGGCGGCAACCAGTCCTAACCCACTGAGTCCGGCTGTCTTTAAGAAATTTCTTCGGGTGTTTTCCATGTTCGTTTTTGTAGGTCTATTTGATGGCGAACCAGACGGTTACAGTACAGCGCTAATCGGCAAAAAGGCAATCGCCCAAAAAGGCGGGTGCATATCCCTTATCTGTAGCCCATTGTACCGCCGTCAGTATGCGATTTCGGAAGTCGGGTTGGTAGGCTTCGTAGAAAGGGTAGAAATATTGTTCGTGAACAAGTAAATCAACAAAAGGCGGTAGGCCAGACGGCTTGTCTGCATAGCTGTCCAGGTAGGGAACAATGTCGGGAAGCTCTGTTTTGTCGATGACAATGCTGCTTCGGATAAACGTGATGTTTTCCTGATTGTCGTGCCATACGAAGCGCTTTTTCATATGCCGTCGCTGCTGTTCGCTGAGGTAGTAGGAAACGGGCGGCAACGCATCATCGACGTTGAAGTAGCCCAGTTGTCCGATGTAGCCCGCATCGCGCAGGGCTCGGGACCCCTCAACAGTAGCCTCACCCCAATGCAGCGTGGTTATGGGTCCTGTAACGGCCTCACCTGCAAACCGTTGAATCTGTTCCTGGACGATGGCGCAATCGTGGGCCACCTGCGCATAACCGGCCTGCTGGTAAGGCTTGTCAGGAAATTCGCCCCAGGCATGGAAGCTGAGCCGGAGCCAGTCGGCATTGGCTTGCCATTCGGCTTTGAAGTGTTCAGGAAACTGCGACAGGTTGAACCCCTCCGTCTGGTAGAAAAGATTGAGGTGTACTTTGGTGCCGTAGGCCGTATGCACCTGCTTCAAGAAGCCCAGATACGGGTTGTCGAACAGCGATTGGTAGTTGTCCTGCTGCTGATAAATATCCCGCAGAAACCAGATGTTGTCGTCGATGGACAGGCGATAATGGCCCGCAAAGTTCGGAAGCCAGAACACCCGAATCGACTGGGTTTCGGTGGTGGTGCAATTGTGGACGGTAATTGTATTCGCGTACTGGCGTAATCGAACCTTCCCCGAAAAAACGCCCCGGTCATAGTTGGCCCCGATTCCATTGATGGTGAGATAATGAGAGGCCGGTGCCGACACCTGTACGTCTATTTCCAGGCCGTCGGCCGTTGTCAGGCCATCGCGGGCATGGAGCATATCGCCATCAATAGGGCTTAGGAACTGGATGGTTGGGTTCATGGGGGTTAAAAGTCTGGAGTAAACATCCGCTCAAAGGACTGAATAGGTTCTGTTTTTTTCTGGATCCTATAGTCCAGCAATTTCAAATGCAGCTTACGCCAGAGGCCAAAGTCCAGATCGAACCGACCCAGCATGGTGTTTAGTCGATACGGCAAATTCTCCGAGAGCCAGGCTTGTGCATAGGCTTGTTTGAGTTCACCCGTTTCGTCCATCGCATCCACCAGCAGGCTATGGCAGGGATACGTCAGATCATAGAATACGTAATCATCCTTCGGTTGGGCCATCATTCCATGGTTCCAGCGATCGGTAATGGCCTTGGCCCATAAAAACCGACTGGCCGAATAGTTGATCAACCGGGCCGATACCAGCAGCGACTGTATGAAACTGGTGTCGGATGGAGCCGCCTGCTGAAGTGCGCCGATCAGTCGGGCCTGGGCTTCCTCGGTGTGTAAGCGCACCTGCTCAAAATCGGCCTTATGGTCGGCCGTATTGGCCAGATAGTACGCTGAAAAGGGATTCGACCAGCTTTCGACCAGCGTACCACGAGGTAAACTCTGGGTATTCTTGCCCAGGCATTTTTCGAGGTACTGACCAGCTGTGGCTAAATGTCCGAAGGCCGCCTGCATATCCGACCGTGCAGCCGGGTAAACCACAGCGCTGTACCGTTCCACAAAAGTCGATTTGTCGGGTACGGTGCCCTGCCAGGCCGCCAGACAGCCATAGGCCATGAACAGCCAGGATGCCCTGACGAACGGCTCGACTGAATCGGTCCAGACGGATGTAATAAACCCCAGCGTATGGTGTTGGAGACCCGCTTTCAGGCAGAGGTTGATGTTTTCGTAGGTATAATCGGATGCCGGATAAATATGTCCCCAACCCGATACGGCGGGTTGAATGAAAAAGGGCTTCTTCGCCTTCAGAACCGGGTTCAGGTAGTTGTTGATGGCGGTTGTGTCGGGCGAATATTCCCAGATGACCGGGATCACATCGGCCGGGAATTTGGTCAGAATCGCCGGGTAAAACGCGTTCATATCGGTCCAGGCCAGCAGCGTTTTGCCGTATTGTTTGAACTCGTTGCTTACGAAAGTGAGCTGCTGAATATAAAGCGCTTCGGGGTCAAGCTTCGTAGGAGACGCGTTGGCCAGACGCTTGGTTTCCCAGGTTTCGTCGAAGCCGACATGGATGAAGGGGCTACTGAAGAGCGACGTGTATTGCTTGATCCAGGCTTTCAGAAGCGTCTGGACGGCAGGGTTTCGCGGGTCCAGTTCATGTCCATAGTGCCCAATGGCCAGGGATGCATATTTCTCGTTGCGAGTCAGCTCGTGCAGGTGCCCGTAGAAATTGACGAAGGGAATTACGTCCATGTGTCGTTCGCGGGCGTAGGCAATAATCGATCGGATCTGAGCCTGCGAATAGCTCGCCTTGTAGTTTAGGGTCGGAAAGCCGCTCAGTTGGATACTGACCTCATTGTAGAAGTAATATTGATTGGTTTTCCAGCGGGCCAGAAAATCGATCTGTTTCTTGATTTCATCGACCGTCAGCAAGCCACCGTGCGCAAAATCCATCATGACACCCCGATACGCAAGTTTAGGCTGGTCGCTTATCGTCACGAACGGGAGGAACGCCTTTGGGCCCTGTCCCTGAATCAATTGACGAATCGTTTGTACGGCGTAATATAGGCCCGCTGACGTTTGGGCGGTAATGTCGATACCCGTTGGGCTAATGGTCAATGCGTAGTGTTCACGGGTATTTCCATTGACCGCTTCGTTGGGGCCGGGTAGTTCCTGGCCGGGGGTTTTAACGGAATAACGAATGGTAGCCGTGTTGGTCGACGGGCGTTTCTCCATTCCCTTTCCACTTCGTTCGCTCAGGATTTTCGTTAGTTCGTGGAGGGCAAACAGAACGTCGGCAGTGGGTTTCGGTGATAGGGAAATGGCCAGGTTCTGTAGGGATAAGGCTCCCTGCCCATAGTGGATGGACTGCGGTTCGGGCAGTAAAACAGGGCGTTTTTGCGCTGTAGCCACACTGAACCAGCCACACAGCATGATACAAGTTATCCAAAAGCCTTTCATGATCATCTCGTTAGTCGGGCGGGTAAATAAGGGCGCGAGCAACAGCCCGCGCTCTATCCAACCAACCTAATAAGTAGCTCGTCCCCCCGATAAATCGAAGGTGAAGCCCGTTGTAAAACTGTTTTTGGGCGACACGATATAAGCCGCCAGATTGGCCGCTTCGTCGAGGGTGCCGCAGCGTTTCATGGGAATTTTATCGGTCATGTACTTGACCTGTACCTCAGGCATTGCATCGACCAGTGGCGTTTGAATCACGGCGGGGGCCAGCGCATTGACGGTAATGCCCCGTTCGGCATACTCCTTGCCCTGTACTTTCGCCATGCAGATTACAGCCGCTTTCGACGCTGAATAGGCCAGCATACCCGCGTTTCCTTCCTTGCCTGCAATGGAGGCAATGTGCAGAATCCGACCATATTGCCGATCCAGCATGAAAGGTAGTACGGCTTTCGACGTGTAGAAACTGCTCATGAAATTGACTTCGAATACCTTGTGCAGATTTTCGCTGCTTACCTCATGACTCTGTACGTTTGTGACCCCCGTAATCCCAACACAATTGATAAGGCCGTCGATTTTGCCAAAGTGTTCGTGCACCTGCGAAACGGCCTGGGCTACCCGCGCTTCGTCGGTAATGTCGATGCCGATGAGCAACGCATCCGGACCGTATTTTTCAAATGCCTGTTTTAAGGCTGTTTCGTTAAAATCGAGTAAGCCCACCTGCGCCCCTTCGGTCAGTAATTTGTGTGCGATGGACAACCCAATTCCTGATGCGGCCCCGGTAATCAGTACGACCTGTCCGTTAAATTCTCCCATGATACGTGTTTGTTTTTATCTGCTTTCAGTGGGGAAAACTTAATACAGGCTGTTCTCTACCGGACGGATGGCGTACTTTTCGTCGTTAACAATGTCGAGAATACGCTGATTTAACTCGCGGATGTAGCTGATGGACGACGGATCGGGGATGTAGGCCGCTTTTCGGGCGATGCTGTTGCTTAGTACACCTCGGGCAATCAGCAGCTCTTTCTCGGCGTAGTGGAACAACTCCATGTTTTGAAGCGAGAAGAAAATCTGCGGCATTACCCGCTCAAACAGCTCGAACGCTTTGGCATCCTCGCCACCGGAACGCAGGGTGAAAATCTTTTGCAGAATGTCGGCAACGGCCAGACCCGGCATTACACCCCGAATCCCAATGGGCACCAGTTCGAGCATGTACAGACCACCCCAGCCTTCGAACAGGCCAATTTTATCGTTTGTGGCCTGAATGATCTGTTCAAACTTCGGAGCACACAGGGGTTCTTCCAGCTTCAGGTATTTGAAATTCGGGTTCTCGTCCATCAGTTCTTTGATGAATCCCACGCTGATGGATGAACCGCCGGGGTTAAAGTCCTGAATCAGAACGGGTGTGTTCGGAACCGACTGCAAAAACTCCGATAGATAAGCTTTCAACGCATTTTCGGGTAGGCTGAAAATGCGGGGTACCGCCAGCGAGATTACGTCGGCACCAGCCTGCACGTTCGCCTGCGCGAGTCGGATGGCTACTTTCAGGGACGGGTGGTTCGACTGAGCAACGATTTTTAACCGACCCGCAGCCCGATCTACGGCCACCCGAACCACCTGCAATTTCTCGTCGTCGGTCAGTTTGTAAAATTCGCTGGCGTAAGCGGGCAGGCAAACGGCCTTGATACCACCGTCGATGGCAAAGTCGATTAAACTACGGAGTGCGTCTTCGTCGATCTCCTCCTTTTCGGTGAATGGTGTTGGGATAATGGGTACTACGCCAAACAGTTCGTTGTCTGTGTTTGTCATAACTTTGCCGGTTCTTGATTGATATTAGCTACTTTTTTTTGTTGTACTTTACTATCGACAATGGATAGGATGAGGGTGGAGGCCAGCACGAGAATGCCACCAATGATGGCCTGTCGGTTCAGGGTTTCGCCGAGCCAGATGGCAGCAATGGGCAGCCCCATAAACGTGATGAGGTAATTGGATAGAGCGACCTGGGTAGCGTCCAGGTTTTTCAACGCCTTGAAAAACAGGAGCATCGACAGGAAGTTGTGGAACAGCGTCAGGGAAATCATGCCGATCCAGGTGTTGGTCGTAAAGCTCGGCACCTTCGAAAACATCTCCGGTTCGTAATACAGCACCAGGGGCGTCAGGAGAATAGACATGACCAGATACGTATAAAAAACCATCTCCATTTCCGTGTACTGGCCCGATACTTTTTTGCAGCCCACATTGTAGTAGGCGTTGCCCAGAATAGCCAGGAAGATCAATCCGTTGCCCAGCGCATAGCGTGAACTTAAATCCACCCGTTTAATGTCGTCGGTTGAGCACAGAATCACCCCAATAATGGCAATGGCGAAGCTGATCCATCGGGCGGTGTTCATTTTTTCCTTCAAAATAAGGAAGGCGAAAACCGCCGTGATCACGGGCAGGGTCATGACCAGAATAGCCGCATTGCTGGCCAGCGAATATTGCGTTCCCCAGGTCATCAGCACCTGCGAAGGGAAAGCCCCCAGGGCGGCCAACTGTACGAATATCAAAACATCTTTTAGCTTCTTGCCGCCTTTTCGAAAGTCCCGGATCACAAATGGACCCAGGAAAATCGTGGCCAGCAGCATAGGGGCCCAGACGGTAAAATACGGCCCGACCTGATCCTGCGTTAGTTTGATGCTGGTGAAATGAAAGGCCCAGATCAGGTTGCAGAAAAACAGAATAGCCCACGACTGAATCGACTTGTTCATAAGCTGACCAAAAAAGTGTTTCCGGTTTTGAAGGTGTCCATTGCTGTATAATCCAGCTTGATTCCGAGTCCCGCGCCTTGAGGCACCAGGGCCGCTCCATCCTCGAACCGGATGGGGTCGACAATCAGATCGTCGGTGCGAACCAGCTCGCCAAACAGATCGGACGGAATGGTGCAGTTGATACTGGCTGCGGCAATGTGCAACCCCATTGTTTCCGAAATACCTAAATCTACTTCCGAACCCCGCCAGCAGGGTTTGCCTTCCAGATAGGCGACTTCGGCCAGCAGGACCGAGTTGTAGGCCGACCCGTTGAAATTATACCCATCCACGGCATCGGCCCGAACAAAGGCAATCATGTCGCGAATGTCCTGTGTGTAGGGTAGGGAAATGTGCCGATACATGGGCATATCCAGCGTTTCGCGCAGGTACCTGAACCCGGCCACATCGGCATGTAAAATCGGGTCTTCGAGGCCCAGCATGATGCTTTTGTCTACTCCGTCCATCAGCCGCAGGGTGGTCTCGACGTTGCTCCATCGCTGGTTTGGATCGAGCAGGATTTTGATGCCGTCGCCACATACATCCCGAATCGCTTCTGTCCAGAGCCGAACCGGGTCTTCGTCGGAACACTTGAATTTGAACGCCTTGTGGCCCTTTTGCATGGCTTCGTAGGCTTTCTGAGCGGCATCTTCCGGAGTTCGTCGGCCTGTCCAGCCGAAACAGTCTACCCGATCGCGGTACGAACCACCCAGGAGCTGGCACACGGGCACGTCGAGCAACTTACCGACAACATCCAGTACCGCCGACTCGAATGCTTCATAAATCCGCTGATCCACAAGGGGTAAGCGACGCCAGTTAAGTTTTAGCACATCCTGCCCCACAAATTCCTGCATGGCCTGGTGGAGTAACTCGCCGGATGCGCTCCGGTAGGTCTCACCAATTCCGGTCAGGCCATTCGCCAGGGTGAGTTCAATGATCCATTTGGGCTGGTTGGCGAACTCGGTCCATCGCTCGCCCGTCAGGAATTTTTTGGCAAAGGCCGAATCGCTGTCGATGACTTCATCGGAGTTGAGGCTGCCCGGTCGGGCCGGTACAATCACTTCGGTAGCCTTTATGGATTGAATGCGGGTCATTTGGGTTCGTTTGCTGAAGTGGGCGTATGTTTTTGGGCAAGTTTCCGAATGTCGTAGCTGAAGTCGATGAACTTCTCTTCCCACTCTCTGGCCGATTCGG
The DNA here is from genome assembly GCF_000374025.1 of Spirosoma panaciterrae DSM 21099. GTDB lineage: Bacteria > Bacteroidota > Bacteroidia > Cytophagales > Spirosomataceae > Spirosoma > Spirosoma panaciterrae. Next base: position 231,528 of record NZ_KB893174.1, read on the forward strand.
GCGTGTAGGGGTAAAAGCCCTGTGCATTCTGCACGCCTTTCGCCCCCGATGCAACCAGTTCTTCCATCAGTTTCGGCGTTTCGATGCTGTTGCTGAGGTCCGGGAAGAGGTCTTTCATCACGGTCAGATAAGCCGGAATACCCGTTAAGTCCATGAATCGAAACGGCCCGGCAAAGGTGATCCAGTAGCCCAAATCATTCCGTAGCGAGCGGTCTACATCCTCAATGGTGGCGTAGCCGTTTTCGACCAGATGAAAAGCTTCCCGCAGCATGGCGTACATGATCCGGTTGGTGATGAATCCCCGAATGTCCTTTCTCAGTAAGGAGGGTTCCTTGCCCCAGCTTTCTGCCAGAGCCACCATCTCATAAGCATAGGTCAGGTCGGAATCGTTGCCGCAAATAATCTCCATAAAGCGCGTAATGTGTGCCGGTTCTGCCCAGTGGATTCCCAGCAGCCGTTCGGGGTGTTCGAGCCCGTGCTGTAATACCGATACCGGAATGGCCGAGGTGTTACTGCCGATGATGGCGGTAGGTGGGAGCACGGTTTCCAGTTGTCGGTACAGTCGTTTCTTTTCGTCCAGGTTTTCGGTAATCGACTCAATCACAACGGTATGGTTGGCTAGCAACGAAGCCTCGTCGGTGATGGTCAGACGCTGGATAATCCGTTCGGGCGTTTCGGTAATCAACCCCTCCCGTTCGAGTTGGTGTAAATACCCCAGAATACGATCCCGGGCTTCATCGGCGGTACCGATCTCCTTAATCAGCGATGTTACCTCATGACCAGCCGCCAGAATACAGGTAGCGATACTGCTGCCCATCAGGCCGAGCCCTACCGTGCCGATGCGTAGTTTCGAACTCATAAATCACTGGGTTGAACGTTGGGAGAACTGATACGGGCAATGGCATCAATTTCGATCTTGATTCCATCCGAGAGGACCGACTGAACAGTGGTGCGGGCTGGGCGTATACCCCTGAAGAAAGAGCCATAGGCGGCATCATAGCGGTCAAACTCGCGAATGTCTTCCAGATGGACCGTACACTTCACAATGTCGTCGATGGTTCCCCCGGCGGCTTCAACAATCGTTTGAATGTGCGAGAGCGTCAGGAGGGTTTCTTCTTCGATGGTGCCGTGCCGAACCTCGCCCGTGGCTAAGTCAAGCGGCCCCTGGCCGCTCACAAATAACAGGTCGCCTACCAGTACCCCAGCCGAATAAGCCCCTGTATGGGCCGCTTTTTCCGGGTGTTTTATTTCCAGTTTACTCATGATTTTGTAGTTAGGTCGTCGGATAAAGGCCAGGTTTTGAACGATTCCAGAAACTGCACCAGGGCCGCGAGCGCCTGATCGAACAAATGCTTGCCTTTTTCGGCGGTACCGAGCTGAGGTTCACCACTGCTGCCATTGCTCGAAATACATTCAGTCTGTTTAAACACCGTTACACCCCGATACGGCTCGTCGTCTTCCCAGCCAATGTATCCATTTCGTGCGGGTCGTCTTGCCCGTTCTACCCGATCTATCCAGACTTTTTCGGGAAATAGATGCAGCATCAAACTGGTTTCATATTCACAGGCATGACTCAGGGCCGGGCTTTCCATGGGTAGTTCTCCCGCGAAAACCCGCCCGGCTAATTCCCAGTACGTAGCCAGGGCAATGGTAGGCTGATGGCTCGCATCGAAGCGTTTGCTCAGAACGGCCAGGGCCTGTTTTACGGGGGTTATATTGCCACCGTGCCCGTTGAGCAGTACGATACGCTGATGCCCGCCAAGTACCAGCGATTGCACCAGATCGATGATTACCTGCGTATACAGCTCCGGAGCAAGACTCATTGTACCGCCAAAAGCCAGATGATGATGACTCGATCCAAAGGGTAGGGTCGGGCAAAGCAGCACCGTGTCAGGCAGGGCTTTTTCGGCTGCCAGAGCGAGCTGGGTAACAATATCGGTATCGGTCGATACCGACAGATGGGGGCCATGCTGCTCGATGGCCCCTAACGGGAGCAGTATGACCCGATCCTGAGCTTTAGTGCGGTTGTCATGAGATGTCGATGCGTAAAACAGCATGTTGAATGGGTTTTGTGCGATTAACAACGGTTCCAGTGGCTTTCCCGGAGGGGTCAGGATGGTTTGGTCGGGCCACCGGGCCGGAAGTTATAAAAAGAGGTCGCAGATCGGTTCGTAAGTTGATTTTTCCACACCGCGATACAGAGAATCATCCGCTGAATCGATGATTTTCCGGATTGATCGTTTTGTACCACGGTGTGGGAAATCGGGTTAATAGCCTGGGTTTTGCTTAAGCACCGGGGAGCCTCCTGTTACGCTTAAATCAATCTGTGCCTGTGGAATGGGGTAAAGTTCGTTTTTGCCTTTAGTGAAGCTGGCTCCTTTCATGTACGTAAAGTCGTAGCCCGGAATCGAGGTTTCATGCTTCACATAGTTGTTTAGAGTGGTGGCCATATAGCCGGTACCATTGTCCCAGCGACGCAGATCGAAGAAACGATGTCCTTCCATGGCCAGCTCCAGTTTCCGCTCGAACCGAACCGCTTCGCGAGCATACTCTTTTCCATTGGCAACGAACTGATCGGTATACAGACCAACTTTGTAATTGGCAGCAGGTTCGCTCGTAAATCCTTTCAGCGGATTGCTGTTGTCGATGTATTTCTTCACCCAGCCATTTGGATTGGCGGCCCGTGCCCGCACCAGGTTGACATACGTCTGTGCCTGGGCCAGTGACCCGATTTCCACCTCAACTTCAGCGGCCCAGAGCAACACATCGGCAAAGCGGATCATGGTGTAGTTATTGGACGTCCAGCGCGAATACAACGAGGTGGTTGCCTGGGCTGCCTGGTAATAGATCGTTTTGATGGGACTATACGGACCCGCAACGGCCTGTACACGAATCCAGGCTTTACCAGGGTGCACCCCCCAGTCCAGATACGGGATGCCCCGGCGACCGACAGTATAGTCCAGACGGGCGTCGAGCGTTCCGGTATAGGGGGTGAACGGAGCACTGCTTTCTATGCCCTGGTCGTTGCTGATGTCCGAATCATTGAAGGTGGTCAACAAAGGCAGGCCGGTATTGGGGTCGGTTTTGTAGGAGTTGACCAGGCTAAATGAAGGCTGATACGCGCCACAGCAGGTAGCCGGACCACCCATCGGGAAGTTCAGCGCATCCCCATAATTGCCATTCTGATACGTTTGGTCAATCGACATCTGCACGGCAAATACCGACTCGGCACTATTCTTTTTCGACGGATTGAAATTATCGGAGAAGTTGACCAGCGCGTATTTGGCACCCGAAGCCGTAACGCCATTGGCAATCACATCGGCCAGTACGGGTTTGGCTTCGGTATATTTATCCTGAAACATGTACACTTTAGCCAGGAAGGCTTTGGCCGCCCAGCTATTGGCCCGACCGGGGTCCGACTTGGTGGCACTCAGGTTGTCGGCCGCAAATTTGAAGTCGGCTTCCAGCTTTGGCCAGATCGAAGCCGTATTGGCTACGTTGTAGTTGGCGTTGGCATAGCTAACCGTTTCATCGAGGTAGGGTACGTTTTCCCACATCTTGGCCGCTTCGAAATGGTAGACAGCCCGTAGGAAAGTCGCTTCAGCTTTTACCTGCCTGATTTCTTCGGGAGTCATTGAATTGTCGGTAACCTTGGCCAGAAGCCGGAGAACATCGTTGGCGCGCTGGACACCAGCATAGAGCACAATCCACTTATTGTTGAACGGAGCCATGGTGGGATCGTACTTATAACTCTCGACCGATTCCATGGGGGGCAGAGCCGATGCCTGAGTGCCGGTATGCGCGTCGTCGGAGGTGACACCCCCGAAAATCCAGTTGCTGACCCCGATGAAGTAATAGGTAGTGTTGGGTACGCCCCACCCATCCAGCAGGGAGTACGCCCCAACCAGCAAGCCGTTTACCCCCGCTTTATTAGCCAGTGTGGTTTCGCTGGTGGCGCCAATGGCTCCCACTTCCAGATATTCTTTCGTGCAGGAGTTGGTTGCGGTTAAAAATACCAGGCAACACGATAAGCCTACAATAAACTTCCGATAGTTCATGATTGATAACGGTTTATGGTATTTTAGAAAGAGACGTTAAGGCCGAAGATGAAATTTTTCTGATTGCTGGGGTAGTTGCCGTAATCGACACCAAATGCCGAGCTCAGACCACTAACCTCGGGGTCGAGGCCACTGTATTTGGTAATCGTGAAAAGGTTAGCCCCCTGCGCATACACCCGTAGTTTGTTCAGGCCGTATTTGCGCAAAAGCAGTGGGCTTACGGTGTAGCCAATCACCAGAGAGCGCATTTTCAGGAATGAGCCGTTTTCGACATAGAACGAGTTGGGCACACCCGACGAACTGAACGAGCCGGTCGATTCAATTTTAGGAATATTCGAATTCGGATTTTCGGGCGTCCAGGCGTTCAACAGATCGTTGCTTTTGGCGCCCACATACGTGCTGAAGAAGTGGGTGAACGATTTTACCGTGTTGAAAATTTCATTCCCCTGCGACCCATAAAGTGTGGTCGAGAAGTCGAAACGCTTGAAGGTTAATCCCAGGTTCAGACCGTAGGTGAAGTCAGGATTCGGGCTACCCAGGAAGGTACGGTCGCTGGCGTCGATTTTGCCGTCACCGTTCACATCCTGGTATTTGAATCGACCGGGAGCGGCTCCGTTTTGCGTTGGCGATGCGGCAACGTCTGCATCACTCTTGAAAAGGCCGATGACCTTATAACCAAAGAATGAGCTAACGGCCTGTCCCACCTGGTTCCGGATCACATTGCCCAGGTTCTGGGTATTGGCCGTTTCAAAATAGGTCGGAGAGGGAATGCTGACGACTTTGTTGTTATACGTTGTGATGTTGGCACCGACATTAAACTGTAGGTCGTTGTTAACCCGACCTCTATACGTAAGGCCAATATCAACCCCTTTGTTTTGAATATCGCCGATGTTGACTGTGGGCGCGGTGGCACCGCCAGCCGTTGCAGGTAAGGTCTGGGCGAAGAGCAGGCCGTTGATCGACTTCTTGTAGTACTCAACCGATAGGTCCAGCCGATTGAACATCGTAGCGTCAAAACCAACGTTGGTAACTACGTTTTCTTCCCAGCCCGTATTGGGGTTGCCGATATTGGTTTGGGCAAAGCCCTGTGCCAGTTTGCCGCTGCCGCTAATATCATAGTAGGCATCGTAGAACGAACCACCAAACAAGGTGAAGGCATTTTGAGGACTCACATTGTTCTGGGAGCCCAGCACCCCATAACTTCCCCGCAGTTTCAGATCGTTGAGCCAGGTTACGTTTTTCATGAACTCTTCACCCGTCACCCGCCAGCCTGCCGATACCGATGGGAAAGTACCATAGCGACGCTCGGACCCGAACCGTGACGACCCATCCCGGCGAACCGTTATGCCCAGCAGATACTTTTCATTAAAGGAATAATCCAGTCGGCCAAAGAGGGAGAACAGGGTGTTTTCGTAGGCACTGCTGATGTTGGTAACGTTTGAGGTACCATTATTGAGCGTCAGGTAATCATATTTGGTTGAAAAGAAACCACTGCTGGATGCGGTTACAGCCCGGCCGTAGTTTCGGATGGCTTCCGAACCGGCAATCACCTTCAGGTTATGCTGCCCAAACGCATGGGTATACGTCAGGGTATTGGTCCACATGGTGTTGGTATTGTACAACGATGTTTCAGCGAACGAGTTGGGATTGGTATTCCCTTCCGAATTGTTGTAGGGCGTGAAGGTGAAATTGGTAGCGTATTGATTATCGATGCTTCCGCCAAAGCTGGTTCGGGCTGTGAAATGTTTCAGGAAGTCGACTTCCGCGAATACGTTTCCAACCACATCCCAGGCGTTCGTTTTGTTGTTGACTGTGTTCATCTGTACCGCCACCGGATTGGAGGAGCTACCCAGTTCGGGGCCTGCGAAGGTTCCGCCATAGTTGCCTTTGATGTCATAGACCGGAATGATCGGCATTGCCCGGTAGGTCCAGGCAATCGGGTTTCCGCTGCTCAGGTTGTCGAAACCAGGGTTTTGCTTATAGAAGAAATACGCATTCTCGCCAATACGGATGTTGTTTTTGACTTTAAACTGGGTATTGACGCGCCCCGAATAGCGCTTTAGGTACGTTTTCAGCATGGTTCCCTGCTGATTGAAGTAATTGAGCGAAACCATGTAGTTCGATTTGTCGGTACCGCCACTGGCTGTCAGGTTATGGCTGGTCATCGGTGCATTCTTAAACAATTCATGGAACCAGTCGGTGCCGGTTTTATTGACGGCCTGAATCAGGTAGTTGTTGGCAGGATTCGTGGCGTCGAAATTGTATTTGGCGGGGTCAACGGCGGCTGCTCCGGTATTTCCTACGCCCGTTGCACCGGGGCCGCGATAAGTAAAGTCGGGTAACCCATTCTGGAACAGACCCGTCGTTGGATAGGCCACTTTGGTCAGGCGGGCGAAATCTGAGGAGTTCATTAGGTTGAATACATTCCCCTGCAACGGCATTTGCGAGCCATAATAAGCATCATAGGCAATCGTTGGCTGGCCCGATCGCCCCTTTTTGGTGGTAACGATGATCACCCCGTTCGATCCCCGAACCCCGTAAATTGCGGCTGCTCCCGCATCTTTTAGCACCTGAACCGATTCAATATCGGTAGCACTCACGTCGTTCAGTTCGGCCTGAATACCATCGATCAAAACCAGCGGCTGCGTATTCCCAAAGGAACTGATCCCTCGGACGAAGATGTTGCTCGGGCTTCCCGGCGCACCTGAGTTCAGAATGGTCACTCCCGGTACCTGCCCTTGCAGGGCCTGTACAGCCGATCCGGAAGGGATTGACTTTAAGGCTTTTACATCGACAATAGATACCGATCCGGTGATATCTTTTTTCTTTTCGGACGAATAGCCAGTGACTACCACCTCACTTAGCGATGTAATGGAGGGGGTCAGAACGATGGCGAATGCGGTTTGTGAACCAACCGTAACCTCCTGAGCCTGATACCCAATGTAGGAGATGATAAGGCTGGCATTCGATGGAACGGAAAGGGTAAATGCCCCATCTGCTCCTGTAAATGTGCCACTGCTCGTGGTTCCTTTCACCAGCACGTTGGCACCGGCAATCGGTTGCTGGTCTTCGGCACTCGTGACTTTCCCTGAAATCAGGGTTTGAGCATTTGCCCAAACCGTTGCCAGCATGCAAAATAGCAGCATGCCTATCGTTTCTTTTCTAAGAAGTAGTAAGTCGTTCATAATCAGTTTTAAGAGAAAGAGTTACGCATTTGAAGAGTGTTGCCATTAGGTACTCCATCGTAGCCACTTACGATCTGTTTGAAAAGAGAGGTTGACACGTTGTTGAGCGAATCACTATCCGTAAACTGTAATCGAGGGTGCGTTTGACATGACCAGCCCAGGCCGTGTGCTGAAGTGAATCAGCCCGACTACGCTATGGCAATACGGTCATGCATGTATTGGAATAAGTAGGGCCCCGCTTATACCAATACCGTTACGAACTTATCCGTTTACCAACGATTCGGCCATTGCTGGTAAGTCTGGCTTATGTCTTTTGGTAAACATTTGAATTGAATATTTGATTACAAATAAAGCACAAATTTGTAAACAAAAAAAATTCAGAATAATTTTTAACTCAATTCAATCCGTTCTGGTAGAAAATAGGGCTGTTAAGGCCGTTTAAGCCGAAAGCGTCTGTAGATTCTGGAAAATGACGAATAACTACTGGTTAGGCCAGGTTGCGGATGGGCATGGTGAAGGGTGCCTGTTATGGGCTACATTCACCCATTATGTAGGGGAGAACGTAGGCCTATTGAACTGATTGAACAGTAGGTATGGGGTCAGCGTACTTCGTGCAGAAGTCTAAACTGTAGGATGAGTAACGAGTACTACTCAATTTCTAGTGAAGCCGTTTCGCCCCGGAGTAAGTGTTTGGTTAGAGCTTCCTGAGCGAGAGATAAATCCCTTTCTTTTAAGCCTTTCAGGATCTGACGGTGCTCCAGGTCGGTAAGCTCGTAATCATCCATATGAATTTGCGTTTTTCCGATTTTCTGATGGAACAACGGGATGTTGCTGGTCTGGTAAATATCCATCAGTTTCGAATTACCGGCGCAGGCAATCAGGGTTTCGTGGAATTTAACGTCTGCTTCCAGGGCACCGCTCAAGTAGCCACGCTCGACCATAGATGAAAAGTCGTTGCAAATTTCCTGGAGCTTCTCAAGCTGTTGATCGTCAATTTTTTGAATGGCAAGTTTCAGGGCGCTCAATTCCAGTATTTCGCGTATTTCGCGTATTTCGCGTATGTCGTGGGGGGTAAGTGATTTGACAAAATACCCTCCTTTCTCTCCGAAAACGATCAACTGCTCGCCATGAAGCCGGGTTAGGGCTTCCCGAACGGCCATCCGATTCACATCCAGTTTCTTAGCCCAGAGGTCTTCTTTCAAACGGGAACCTGATACCAACTGGTTGGATAGTATTTTTCTACGTATTTCAATATAGGCTTTATTGGCAAGCGAATCGATTTTCATATTCTGTTAACAAAAAATAGGGATAACGGTATAGCAAATGTACAGTTTTTTGTTATCAAAATAATAGGGTAGTAAGCGGGGATTCTTGGTAAGGCTCTTTCAACGTATGGCCTGAAATGGAAGTCTCGTTTCAGGCATTTGATTACCTTTCATGAGAGCCAGTCTATAGTGTTCGTTAAGTTTTCTGTCATTCCAATGCAGGAGGAATAACAGAAAAACATCCAGAGTCCCAACTTATAGTGCATTCACTTTGTCTAAAGTCGAATGCGTTCAAATACTAACTAATTTCGGATACGGATTGGGGGCAGAGTGGCAACCCGGTCGTGAACGGAATTATGAAGTGATTCGATAAGACGTCCTTTTTAGCGGTAGATTGAATAAATCAGGTGTAGAGAAATACACATACCCTTTCTCCATCATTTAATCGATGAGGGACAATAAACGGGATGGCCTACAGAGGAAGCCGCTAATCGACCAGACGGCAGCATTGGATTGTAGGCCAAACCCGTTACCAGCCAAGGTGCTAATTCGAAATTGTATTGCATAACCAGGGCATCACAAAGTGTCTGCACCATGCTGATACCTGGCCGGTAGTAGGGCGTAGTAGAGGGCGAAACATAGCTGAATTGCTTGACCAGCAAATCCTGTGGAAACTGATCGCGCCAGTATTCGGGAACTACATACTGATTGGCCTGATTGGTTTGTGCTTCCAGCCTGACTAATTGATTGATGTAGCCTTTGACTTGAAACTCGGGGTACAGATTCCAATTGCTGCCACAAGTACCCTGAACGTTTATAGGCCCACCAACCATAAGTGGGAATACCTGACAATCCCGGAGCGTATCGTGGGCGAGTCCAAATGAATGCCCTAACTCATGAGCGGCTAATTCAGCATTAGGTTTCAAGCACACAAGGTAGCTGCCTTCATAGATTGCGTAACCGCCATAGGGGTATTTGGGGTAACCCGTTGGAAGGATTGGATCTTTCATGAAAAAGACGATCCGGGTAGCTGCTTTGGCTTGTTTGACAGCTACCAGCTTTTGCGTAAGTGGATCGGTCGGATTCGCAAATAATTGATTCATTAAACCTTCGGGGTCACCACTATCTTTAAAACGAGCCATTTCATCGGCCGACAGCGTGTAAATGATATGCTGAAAGACGAGTTTGCCCAATTCCTGCGGATGTTCCGGGTGGGCGCGGTTTATAAAATCGACAAATACGCGATTCTGATACGGGTCGTAATGATTGCCATTTGTTGTGGGAAACGCACCGACGAACGAGGGATCGGTAAGTACGTACAGCAAGCGAATGGTATCCCGCTTAGTGGAAGGTAAATCAGCAAACGTGCGAGCCAGACGAGTAGCCACCGTCACCGATTGGATGCCAGAGCGCTGCCGGGTACTTCTGTCGATAGTTAGTTGAACCTGATAGGTGGCGTTGCGGGTAAATTGATGACTAATTCGAGGTGACTGAGTAGTTATTGCTGCGGTACTGTCGCCAAAGTTCCAGCGGTACGTAACGCCTTGCTGGCTGGAATCAGCCTTAAATATAACCAGTCCATCCTGCTGGGAAACTACTTGATACGTAAAAAGCGCTGTTTCCGGGCCATCCGGTGGCAATTCTCTCGAACAAAAGACCAACAGAAAACTCATACCTGCCAAGTAAACGGGTAGCCATTTTCCGATTCGTGCCCTGGAGCGGATTTCAGCTTTCATCAACGTAAGTGAGTAAACGTGGGGAATGAAAACAAAAAACCAGCCGATTTGGGGCTGGTTTTTTGAAAATAGTCATTGGACTGGTGACCGATACGGGAATCGAACCCGTGTTACCGCCGTGAAAGGGCGATGTCCTAACCGCTAGACGAATCGGCCGTCTTGTGTACAAGACCTAACGTTTTTGGCTTTATTGCCGCTGCGTTAGCGAAACGTGGTGCAAAGGTAAGGCGATATTTTTATAATGCAATACCTGCCTGTAAAATTTTTTCAAAAAAAGGGTCTCTGCACGTTTTACTGCTATTTTTGAGGAGGTTAGCTTTTACATTTTTTTACCTCCTACATGAAACACATTTTATTGCTGGCAAGTCTGGTCACCCTGTCTCTGGTGAGCTTCGCTCAGTCAACTACCTCTTCGTCAACGAGTCTGTTAACGCCCGAACAATTTCTTGGCTACAAAATAGGGAGCCGATTTACCCCCCATCATCGGGTGCTGGCCTATGCCGAACAAGTGGCTCGTCAATTGCCGGGCCGGGTTAAATTAATACCGTATGGTACAACCTATGAAGGGCGCCAGCTGATGGTGATAGCCGTAGCTTCCGAAGCCAATCTGTCGCGGCTGGAAGAAATCCGTACCAATAACCTGAAGCGGATTGGCCTCATGGAAGGCACCCCCACATCGACAGCACAACCACCCATAGCCTGGTTAAGCTACAATGTGCATGGAAATGAAGCGGTCAGCTCCGAAGCATTTATGGAAGTGCTACATCGACTCCTGAATTCGACGGATGCCATTTCGCAGAAAATTATGAATACAACCGTGGTTATTCTCGACCCGGGTCTGAATCCGGATGGACACGATCGGTATGTGAACTGGTATAACCAGATGTTGGGCCGAAATCCTAACCCAACACCGAATGCGCGTGAACACAATGAGCCCTGGCCGGGAGGACGATATACGCACTACCTCTTCGATCCGAACCGAGACTGGGCCTGGCAAACGCAGGAGATTACCCAACAGCGGATGGCCCTTTATCAGCAATGGATGCCGCAATTGCACGGCGATTTTCATGAAATGGGTGTTGAAAGCCCCTACTATTTTGCGCCGTCGGCCAAGCCATACCATGAAGATATTACCCCATATCAGCGGCAGTTTCAGCAGCTTATTGGGCAGTACTGCAGCCGATATTTTGACCGCAATGGCTGGCTCTACTACACCCGCGAACGGTTCGATCTATTTTACCCAAGTTATGGCGATACGTATCCGACCTACAATGGCGCTATTGGTATGACCTACGAACAGGGAGGAAGTGGCCGGGCCGGGCTGGCCATACTAAAAGCAGATGGTGACACCCTTACCCTTCGCCAGCGCATTGATCACCACTACACGGCCAGCATCGCTACGCTGGAGTCTGTAGCGGATCGTCCGGCAGAAATCGTGAAGGAGTTTGGGCAGTTTTTCGATAAATCCCGAAACACGCCAATAGGGCCCTATAAAAGCTATCTGATCAAATCGAATGGCGATGCCGGACGACTCAAAGCATTACAACAATTGCTGGAGCGGAATAAAATCAGTTTTGGGGTAGCCGGGAAAGCCCAGACGGTCGCAACCGGATTTAACTACACCGCTCAGAAAACCGATAAAAACGTCTCGATTGCTGCCGATGATATTGTTATCAGCGCTTATCAGCCTAAATCGACCTTGTTAAAAATTCTGTTCGAACAGAATTCAGCCCTGGAGGATTCGGCCACGTACGATATCACCGCCTGGTCGCTGCCCTACGCGTTTGGCCTGCAAACCTATGGCCTGACAGCCCGAATTGATCCCAAGCCACTTTCTGCGACTTCTGCGCCGGTCAATACGGTTCCTGCTGCGTACGCGTACCTGATACGCTGGCAATCAGTACCGGCTGTGCAGACCCTGGCGGCCCTTTTGAATCAAAAAATACGGGTTCGGGCGGCAGAGAAACCATTTGAGCTGGAAGGGAAAACCTATGCGTCGGGAACGCTGATCGTGGCCCGAACCGGCAATGAACGGCTGGGCGACCGATTAGGGACTGTGGTAGCTCAGGCGGCTGCTCAGGCGGGGGCTGAGGTGATTCCGGTGCAGACGGGTTTTGTGACGTCGGGTTCCGATTTTGGTTCTGATTTTGTGTCGGGGCTGAAAGCACCCCGAGTGGGGCTGGTTCTGGGCGATGGTACTCCTCCGCCATCCGCAGGTGAAGTATGGCACTTCTTCGATCAGGAACTGAATTACCCCGTAACGCTGCTGGATGGGAGTACGTTGGGAACTGTAGAATGGAACAAGCTAGATGTACTGATTCTGCCAACTAATTATAACTATGGTCGAATTCTGAATGAGCGGACGCTGACGGCCTTAAAAGAATGGATTCGGGCGGGAGGTAAACTCATTGCTATGGAGCGGGCAGCCGCTTTCCTGGCGGGTAAGGAAGGGTTCGACCTGAAGGAGAAATCTGAAAAGGAGGACGGGAAAAAAGAAAAGAAAGGTAATCCGGTCGATTCGCTGAAAATCTATATCAACCGAGAGCGGGCTGCCATTTCCGACGATATTCCGGGGAGCATTTACCGGGTCAATGTCGATACGAGTCATCCGCTGGGCTTTGGTCTGACCGGGGGGTATTATACCCTGGTACAAAATGCCTTCAATTTCGATTTTCTGAAAGATGGCTGGAATGTCGGCTACCTGAAAGGGGATAATTACGTTGCTGGTTTTTCGGGCCGGAATGCAAAAGAGAAATTGAAAAATACCCTGCTGATGGGCGTTCAGGAAATGGGCCGGGGGAGCATCGTGTATCTGGCCGATGATCCGCTTTTCCGTGGGTTCTGGTACAATGGTAAGCTGCTGTTCAGCAATGCCGTATTTATGGTTGGAAACTAATTGGCCTAAATTAGAACACAGAGATGCACGAAGAAGACGAAGACACACAGAGAGACTAGTAAATCTCCGTGTAGCTCTGTCTTCTTTGTGCATCTCTGTGTTATAACCTTATCTATCTGTAATATGAAAGCGATTCTTTGTAAAGCATACGGACTCCCCGATACCCTGGTTCTGGAAGATATCCCGTCGCCTGTGCCCGGTCCAGGTGAGGTAGTGATTCAGGTGAAAGCCTGTAGCCTGAATTTCCCGGATACCCTGACCATTCGGAATATGTATCAGTTTAAGCCACCCTTGCCGTTTTCGCCGGGAAGTGAGGCATCGGGCGTAGTGAAGGAGGTTGGTGAAGGGGTCACGCATCTTAAACCGGGTGATCGGGTGTTTACTTATGGCACGCATGGTGGACTGGCCGAAGAACGGCTGACTGATGCCCGTACGACAATCCCTCTGCCCGATGGAATGGATTTTATCACAGGTGCTTCAACCCTGTATGCCTTTGGAACCTCGTATCATGCGCTCAAGGATCGGGCGAATCTGCAACCGGGTGAGACACTACTTGTGCTGGGGGCAGCCGGGGGTGTTGGTTTAGCGGCTGTTGAATTAGGGAAACTGATGGGGGCGACCGTTATTGCAGCCGCATCGACCGATGAAAAACTGGTTGTATGTCGGGAAAAAGGGGCTACGCACCTGATCAATTATACTTCCGAAGACCTGCGTGAGCGAATCAAAGACCTAACGCAGGGGAAAGGTGTCGACGTGGTGTATGACCCGGTGGGCGATCGGTGGGCGGAGCCTGCTATTCGGTCGCTGGCCTGGCGCGGTCGGTATCTGGTGGTTGGGTTTGCCGGAGGTGAGATTCCAAAGATTCCACTTAACCTGGCTTTGTTGAAAGGGTGCTCGCTGGTGGGGGTGTTCTGGGGAATGTTTGCCCAAAAAGAAGCCGCCCGTAACGGGAAAAATTTGCAGGATATTGCCACCTGGGTTGTGCAGGGTAGATTAGCCCCGTACGTATCCCGGCGCTATACACTGTCCGAGGCACCACAGGCACTCACGGATATGATGGAGCGACGGGTGATTGGAAAGGCTGTTGTGGTTATGGAGTAGCCAGAAGTGTAAAGCTGACCGACGAACATCCTCAAAACAGGTTCTTAATCTTCCGATAGTTTGGTGAGCAGATCCCAGGAAAACGGCACCCAAAGGCCAAGGTTGGTATCCAGTAATTCGGTAGCTGCTTCGCAGGGGAAAATCTTGTAATCGAATTTGGTGTAATTGTAGGCGATGTAGCCAGGGTAATAGTATATTTTTCGCTGACGACGGGCGTGGTTGATTTTTTGCAGCATCAGAAACTTACCCAGGCTGTGCTTTCGATAGGCGGGGTGATAAAAATTCATGATTCCTGCAATACTCTGGTAGCCATCATCGAAAATGCCAGCCGCGATCAACTGGCCCTGATCACGAACCTCTACGACGTAAGTATCAAAAACATTCTCAATCGCACCATCGAGCAGACAGGATTCGACGGAGTCGGGGGCGTCGAAATTGATGGCCCCCCGATACAGGGCGTACAGATTTTCCAATTCATCCGATAAGACAAAGGGTTTGACAGCTACTGTAAATGATTCGTTGCTCCGAAGCAGACGGAGTTGTTTAGTACCGTAGGTCACATCGGCTAGTACAAGGCGTAGCCAATAAACAGGACAAAGCTTGTTTTCAAACAGAACATACTGACAGGTAAAAATGTCCTGTTGCATCCGAAAGTAGCCCATATTCAGGCATAAGTCCAGTTTACTTCCTTTCATGTGTGGGTTAGATTAGGGATCTGTACGGGCCTTAAATGTACGCAAAACCGCCCACTTGCGTGAGCATACACAATCGAAAAACGGCATCGGATGGCTATTTTTTTATAGGCTTTGCCGACATATAAAACGTCAGTTTGCCGCCCTTAAGAATATCGGAATGGGTAATGACGGGTTGCGACAGGAGCTTCCCATTTAGCAGTACTTTCTGTACGTACACGTTTTTATCCCCCTGATTGATAGCCTCAACCGTAAATGTCTGACCATTTTCGAGTTGCAGTTTCGCACTTTTTACCGACGGACTTCCCAGGGCATACGCTTCTGAACCGGGAGCCACGGGATAAAAGCCCATCGACGAAAACATATACCAGGCGCTCATCTGACCGCAATCGTCATTTCCACCCAGGCCATCGGGCGTTGGTTTGTACTGCATAGTCAGAATCATGCGAATACGCTCCTGCGTTTTCCAGGGCTGGCCTGCCCAGTTGTATAAATAGGCGACGTGGTGAGCTGGTTCGTTGCCGTGAATGTACCCACCAATGATGCCTTCGCGGGTGATGTCTTCAGTTTCGGCGAAAAACTTGTCAGGTAAATTCATCGAGAAAAGGGTATCGAGCCGGGCCGCAAATTTTCTGGGGCCACCCATGTAGTCAACCAGTGTAACGGGGTCCTGGGGGACGAAAAAGCTGAAGTTCCAGGAATTGCCTTCAATAAAACCCTGTCCGTGGGTGCTCAGTACATCGAACCCTTGCTTGAATGAACCATCCGCGAGTCGCGGCCGCATGAAATTAATCGACTTGTCGTAAACATTCTTCCAGTTCTCGGAGCGTTTTCGGTAGGTTTCGTATACGTCCTGCCGATTCAGTTTCCTGGCCAGTTGTGCAATGCACCAGTCGTCGTACGCGTATTCGAGCGTGTGCGAAACGGAGTTGCTGCTGGCCGAAGCGGGTACGTAGCCTTTGTCCATGTACTCACCAATACCCTCGTAGCTACGATGGGTCGACGTGGCTATACAGGCATCCAGGGCTTTCTGAGCATCCCCTTTGTACACGCCTTTGATAATGGCATCGGCCAGTACCGACACGCTGTGATACCCACTCATACACCAGTTATCGTTGGCGTAGTGCGACCAGATGGGCAACATGTTCAGCGTACTCTGTTCATAGTGCTTCATCATCGACTGCACCATGTCGTTGTTGCGGGCGGGCTGTATGAGGTTGAAAAAGGGATGCAGGGCCCGGTAGGTGTCCCAGAGCGAAAACGTGGTGTAATTGGTAAATCCGTTGGCCTGATGCACGTCCTGATCCAGTCCTTTGTACTGGCCGTTGACGTCCATGTAGGTAGTCGGATTCACAAAAGCGTGGTAGAGAGACGTGTAAAAGTTCACCTTATCGGTTTCGGAAGCGTTGATCTGGATTTTGTTCAGTTCACGGTTCCAGGCCGCCTGTGCATCTGATTTTACCCGTTCAAAATCCCAGTGGGGCACTTCGGCCCGCATATTGGCCAGTGCATTTTCCTGACTCACAGGCGACAGGGCCATTTTGAGCTTAATCGTCTCGCCCTCCTGCGTATCGAAATCGAAATACATCCGAATCCGCTTACCCGCAATTTCCGGAAAGTTGTGATTCTGGTCGAACTTGCCCCAGAACCCTTTGTAAACCTGCGGCTTATCCAGACTCTGGCGACCATAAGATTTAATGGGTTTCGAGAAGGAGAGGGCAAAATAGACCGTCCGGGTGCGAGCCCATCCGTTGGTTTGCCGGTAGCCCGTAATCAGGGTGTCATTCACCACCCGCACAAACGTCCAGACCACCTTATCATCGTAATTATAAATGCCGTGAGTTAAGTCCAGAATAATATGCGACTGGTCGGACTTTGGAAAGGTGTATCGGTGAAAGCCCACCCGGTTCGAGGCCGTTAGTTCGGCCAGGATGTTGTGGTCGTCCAGTTTTACTTTATAATAACCCGCTTCGGCTACTTCGTTGGCGTGCGAAAAGGCCGATCGGTAGCCGGTGTTCGGATTGGACGCAACGCCTGGATTCAGTTGCAGAGGGCCCTGCGTGGGCATAATCAGAAAATCGCCCAGGTCGGAATGGCCCGTACCGCTGAAGTGCGTATGACTAAATCCGACGATCGTCCTGTCTTCGTATTTGTAGCCCGCACAGTAACGGTACACATCCCCGTTGTATTTGCCGTTGAACTCGTACGATAACGTATCGGAGTCGGGACTAAGCTGGACGGCCCCAAAAGGTACAGTGGCCCCCGGAAAGGTATGCCCCATTTTTTCAGTACCAATCAGCGGATGGACGTAGGGAACAAGGTTTTGCTGCGCGAAGGAGAAGCTGGTGAAAAACAGAAGTAGAATGGTCAGGCGACTAGTCATTTATAAAAAATCGTTTCCCGAAGATAGGCTCATTTTTTATCCGAAAAGCCAGTCGGTTGATCAAAGTTGCCCTTTCAGCCAACAAATGACAGGACTCATAATGATGACGAATCAGGAATTTAACTAATCTACAACCATAGATCGCAAATGTGTGTTATATTGTGATCAAATGAGTCTAATTAACTAGGTGCAATAAGTAGAAAGGCTATGACTGTTAATCCACAAACTACACCCCTTCAACTGATTGACCGTTCGCGGCAGGGGCTGGCGGGTACTGAAACCAGTAAGGTGGCCGGACTGCTTGGCGTGACGGACAAGGAGATGGCTCGATTGCTGAACCAGTCTGTCGCTACCTTGCACCGTCAGGTCAGGGCTTCGCACCTGGATGCGCCAACCTCCGAACGGTTGTTGCTGCTCACCCGGCTGGCTACGTATGGCGAGGCCGTTTTTCAGGATAAGGGCAAGTTTACGCGCTGGTTACGACGGCCCCTACGGCTGCTTGACGATCGCTCACCACTGGATTTGCTCGATAGTTCGATTGGGGTCCAATTGGTAGAAGATATACTGGGGCGGATTGAATACGGAGTTTTTAGTTAATGCCAGTCATCGTATACAGGGTTCAGACAGATAGCCATCGGGATACAATTCTGGACGGTATAGGCGCTCAGCTACGGGGAGGGCGCTGGAATGTTCGCGGACGACCTTTGGTCTATACGGCCACAACCCCTGAACTGTGTTTTCTGGAATACATGGTGCATCTGGAAGGGACTCCGCTTGCCGACCTGCCCCCCTTAATTCTTTGTGAAATAGAGATTCCTGACAAGAGTATCACGTGGCTGAATGCGACTGATTTACCGTCTGGCTGGAATAATCCACAGATTACCCCTGCTGGGCTACCTCAGTTTATGGAGTCTCAGTTCCGAGAGCATGGTACGTTAGGAGTCGCCCTGCCATCGGCCGTTGTGCCGCTGTCGCCATCGCGCAATGTACTAATTGATCCGTTGCATCCACTGAAAGGCCAATGCCGGATTGTACGGATCGAACCATACCCGATCGATCCCCGATTACCAACGGCCACTTTGCCAGCATAAAAAGGCGAATCAGTTGTGTGCTGTAGGCTAGTAAGTAGTCCTCGGTTATTGGTTTGCATTAAAAGCACTGAAGTTGATGATCAGCTTTCTACCCACATTCACCAAACAGCGATTTAAGGCATAGGCTAAATCATCACTAGTCAAATAATCCTCAGGTCTTAGCCAGCCTCCTTTCAGATGACGCCATAGGGTTTCAGCAAGGTTAAGATGAGGGCAGTAAGCAGGCAAGAAAAACAGGTACAAACCTCTGGCTTCCCAAATCGGACGCATCCCTTGGATGTAGCCCGCTGTGTGAATCCGGGCATTGTCCAATACAATCACCGTCGAC
>NZ_KB893175.1 GCF_000374025.1 Spirosoma panaciterrae DSM 21099
GTGTTCGAAGCGATCGGCTTTTTTCCAGCGATCAAAGTAATAATATACAGCTTGCCAGTGAGGAAAGTTAGAAGGCAAATTGCGCCATTGACAACCTGTACGTAAGAGCCAGAAAATAGCATCCATGATGGTACGTAATTCGTGTTTACGCTTGCGCTGAAGGTCAAAAAAAGCCGAAATTGCTGCCCATTGAAGGTCGGTCAGTGGTTCCCACTGTTTGGTCATGTCTTTGTAGTTTGGCGACCACAAAGTTGGCACGACCTTCAACCTTTCTCAGTTTCCCAACACGCTCTTACAAGTTTTCAAAAGCGGCATCAACCAGATCTGTCTCAAATTCAGAAAGGTAAATTTGAGTAGTCCGTTCGTCACTATGTCCCATTGCTTCACTGATAACAGCCGTAGCAACGCCCGAACGTTTTAAAGCTGTAGCAAACGAATGACGGGCAACGTATGTAGTTAGGCTTGTTTCTATACCTGTGGCTATGCCAATGGTTTTAAGGTCTAAATTTACCTGTCCCATTATTTTACTGCATCGGTTATGCTTTTGGGTGGGTGTAGTGTGTAAAGCTGAATTGAGAATAGGGAAGACGTAACCACTTGAATAAACCTCTTGTGGCTTATACCGTTCGAGGATAGCCAATGTTTGTGGCATCAACCGGATTGAAAACTTGCCGCCGGTCTTTTGCCGTGTGTAGGTCAAACGCGGTTTATTATCCATGTCTGTACCGATATTTGACCACTTCAAAGCGGCCATATCAACAAAATTGATACCACCACAATAGTAAGAAAAAAGGAATAAATCTTTGGCAAGCTGTAGCCTTTCCTGTGTATTGCGTAGGGTGGCATATTTCCCTTCAGTTTGTGGGGGCTGATAAGCTTCAATCTTTCGTATATCGGCTTTACTTACGGCTCGTTTTGTTGTTTTGGTGTCGAACTTGCCAATCTGGAATTTGTTCTTCTCTGCACTGTTTCGCGCAAAAGGGTAGGAGGTAGGTTTTGAATAGCCATTAGCGATGGCTTTGTTCAATATAGCTCGAAGGGTTCGGAATCGAAGGGATAACGTTACTTCAGTTACGCCTTCACTTCTCATTTTTATTTCCCACTCATTACAGAACTTGACTGTAACAGATTCAAAAGATACGTCCTCACCTTCACCTAAGAATCTACGTAAGCTGTTTTGTACGTCACGATATACCCGTCGATTTCCAACGTTTCCGGTCTTATCAAACTGGCTTATTACCTCATCGAAATAGGTTAACAGTTTAAACTTCCTAGTGGCAAGACGTTCATTACTAACCTTAGACGCAACCGATTTAACATCGTGTACTTCATCATTTCCGGCTAAGGTTTCGGCGGCATCTGTGTATTTATCTTTCCACTTCCGTAGTTGGGCTTCTAATTCTTTACGCTTTTCGTCTGGAACACTTTTGCGAAAGGTGTTTTTCTCTTTATTCCAAAATTGCGGGTGTAAACTGATTCCCGTAGAAATCCAGCGGTTTTTACGGTCTTTTGTGATACGAACGACAAACGGGTGGGAACCGTCCGCTAATGTTTTGTGAGTGTAATAAACGATGTTTACAGTAGCTTTACCTTCTTTGTGTTCAGTAGCTCTTGCCATTGGTTGAAACAGTATAGAGAAAAACGGCCTTGATCTCTCAGAAACCAATCTTTTAGGCAGGTTTTCGGTTGAAACATTGGTTGAAACAAATGTACAATTTCAACCAAAACTAACTAATAGCAATAGAAATAATAATTTGATGAATTCTCTGTAAATCAGTTAATTATTAGAATAATGATTATTAATAAATATTGTAGATTAATGCTTTGGGAGCAGGAGGTCGTAGGTTCGAATCCTGCCACCCCGACACAAAAAACGGCCCATTCCAACGGAATTGGGCCGTTTTTCTTTTTACGCCCTGCTTATTGGCCATTTTGGGCAGAAATTGGATCAATCGCTAAAGTTGTGGTGGTTTAGCCAATGATTAGTTTGTTTTGCTGGAACAGTCATTTGGTATGCGGCTGATAGGATGGCTGACTGAACCAAACTCATGAGGGCAGAGTACTGGGAATTACGTTCCTGAAGTCGCAATTGGCAGGTTATTTCAGAGAAATACAGTATAGGCAGGAGAGGGGCTTGCTTTCTGTTTGCGATCAACTGACTCTTTGTACCGTTTTTATGCGACAATTGCTTGTTTCTCTGGCCCTGATTGGTTTGTTTAGTTCATTTCGTCGTCCGGAATTGAGCTGGGTGGCTATTGGGGATTCGATTACGTATCTCAATGAACATCTGGACGAAACCGGAAACCGGATTACAAAAGGGTACATGACCAGGGTGGTTGAGCAATTACCCTACATCCATTACACCAACCAGGGTCATAATGGCTGGACGGCGGTGCGCATCGCCCAGCAAATCGAAACTTTAGGAATAACCAAAGCAGATCTGTACTCCGTCTTTCTGGGAACCAACGATTGGTGGTCGGGTAGGCCGTTAGGACGGCTTGCTGATTATCAGAATAATACAGGAACGAATACGGTGTATGGTTCGTTTCGGGTGATTATCAATAAGTTGAGAACTCTGAATCCGAAAGCGCCCATTATCCTGATCACACCGATGCAACGGGTCGATTTTGTGTATCTAACCAATTTCAAGAATAATGCCTACGGATCGTATAAAGCCAAAAATGGTCAGTTTCTCGAATCCTTTGCTCTGGCTATTGATTCAATAGCTCGCTATGAGCAGTTGCCAATTGTTGACTTGTACCACTTAAAAGGGCTAGACCTGAAAAGATTGGTAAAGTATAAACGGTTGAAAAATCCGCAGACAGGGGTATATGAGAATTACAGATACCCGTCGTTTATTGATGTACCGTTCAACCCTGAAACGGATGCGTATCCATACCCCGTTGAGGCAATCGATAAGACGTATGATGGGCTTCACCCATCCGATAAAGGGTATGTGTTAATTAGTCGCCAGTTGGTCCGTGAAATCAAAAAAATAGTCGATTAAGCAATCAGCGATAGCTTTGGTAAGCTTCCTGTTTATAAGCCGATAAACGCCCTCGGGCAGCAACGGTTGCCTGATTCAATAATTTGAACAGGTAATCTCTGGCGAGTTGAAGGTTCTTGAGCTTTTCGGCTTCCTCCATGATCTGTGTTGTTTGCCGATTGAACTCATGGGCCTGATTTCGTAGGGTATTCAAACAGACAGGCTCATGGAGTGGACTAAAATTCACGACCGAGAGTAGGTCGATAAACCAGGTATAATATTGCCCTAATAAGGCATAGGAGTCTTCATACAGGCGAATTTCCTTATAAAAAAAGGGCTTGCGACGACTAATTGGGAAGGGGGGAAGCGCGAACCGTTGAATTTTCTGATGCAGATTTTTTAGCAACAGGTTAGCAATACTATCGCTGGTCGATTGATGACAAACGTCGGCCCACACGGTATCGATTACCTGTCGTATACCCGCCGTCGATCCGCTGGCGACCTCTTTACGTGCCTCTGTAAGGGTTTGGTAGGTGTGCAGTTGCTCATCGAATTGTTGATTGATCTGGTCAATCCGGCCAATGATCGACTCCAGAATGGTTTCTTCCGGGAAAGCTTCCCGTTTGCATCGTTGCCTCCACTTCGCCATCATTTGGCCCAGCTCGAAAGCCTGGGTCAGTTTTTTGGCCAGCGTGCCTTCGTAAGGTGTCATGAATCTTCTCGCTCTGAATACGCTTGCCTGACTACTTAACTATCGGGTCAGGAAGTTGGTATGAAAAACAATTTATTATCCGCTGAAACGCACGCATAATATCTTCCTAATATTCATTAATAAATAGTAAGCGACAGAATACTAGGTAGTTAACTTAATAACGTGAGTTTGTCGGTTAATCTGTGGAACAAATAAACAACAACCGCTCTTGGATTAAAAACAGGTTAAACAATGATAATATTGGGGTAATCCTGGGGTAACATTAGCCAGATAGTTTTGCGGTGCCAAAAAGCGACACCCAAACGATCTTTATGAACCGCAAGCTAATCCTTCTTATTTTCTCTCTTGTTTTTACTACACTAACCACCAGGGCACAGGTAAACGTCGGCACCATTCGGGGCACCGTTCGGGACGGCCAGACGAAGGAAGCGTTGATCGGCTGTACCATCCGAATCGATGGCATCCAATTGGGCGTTACAACCGATGTTGAGGGCAACTTCTTACTCACCAACGTACCCGTCGGAAACCAGAAAGTAATTATCTCCTACATTTCGTACCAGACCAAAGAAATTCCGAATGTGCGGGTCGAGTCTGGAAATACAACGGCTATTGAAACCGAGTTGCTGACCGAAGGGAAAGCCCTGCAGGAAGTGGTGGTCCGGGGCAATCGGTCTACCAACACCGAAGTGGCCGTTATCACCGAGATCAAGCAGATGAAGCCCATCGCTGTCGGTATTTCGGCTCAGCAGATTGTAAAATCGCAGGACCGTGATGCGGCAGCCGCCATTCGTCGGGTTCCGGGCGTGAGTATTGTCGATAATCGTTTCGTACTGATTCGTGGATTGGCTGCGAGGTATAATTCAGTGCTTATCAACGACGTAATTACGCCATCGACCGAAGTAGATACCCGCTCGTTTTCGTTCGATCTGGTACCCAGTAACATCATCGACCGGATGATCGTGTTCAAATCGGGTTCGGCCGAATTGCCCGGCGATTTCGCGGGGGGCGTAATTAAGATTTATACCAAACGGCGCCCTGACCAGAATTTTATAGATGCTGGCCTGACAGCAGGTTATCGCGCCAACACAACTTTCCAGACAGTACAGACTCAGACACGTAGTGGCTTGAACGGGTTAGGACTCTGGGGAGCCGATCAGCAGATTCCGAGTAGCTTTCCGACAAAATTGGGGGAGTTCAATGCGTTAAATCCGCTTCAGCGGGCTGCCTATGCGCGGTTACTGCCCAACTCCTGGGGGTTGAAAGCCTATTCGGTAACGCCCGACATACGGTTTGCCTTAAACCTGGGTCGTCGGTTCGATGTGGGGGCTATTCGTTTCAGCAACCTGACCAGTATCAACTACGCGACGACCAATCAATTCTCGAATATCGATTTCAAGTTATACGATAACGGTACAATTGCTAATGCCGTTGCCGAGCAATACAATGATGCCAACTATGCACGTCAGTCGCGGCTGGGGGTTTTGCATAACTGGACGGCCCGGTTCTCACCAGGATTTACGCTGGAGTGGAAAACACTCTTCAATCAGCTCAGTACCACCGAAACCGTCGTTCGGAGTGGTCAGCGTATTCAGGACGGATTTGATGTTCAGAGTTTTTCGGAACGGTTCGAAAACCGGAGTATCCTGACGTCTCAACTGTCGGGCGAGCATTCGATAAGTGACCTGACCAAGTTCAACTGGATTGCCAGCTTTGGCTATACGGGGCGCTGGGAACCCGATTGGAAACGGGTTCGGTATCAGCGGGTAACGGGTGCTGCCGGAACCGATGGGCAATTGCAGCCTTTTTCCATTGCCACACCAAATGATCCGAACCCCATCGATGTAGGTCGGTTCTATTCGAAGTTGCACGAGTACGTGGTGTCGGCGATTGGGAATGGCGAGCATACGTTTGGCAACCCGACCGACCGGGAGCCGAATCGGATCCGGTTTGGGGTGTATGCCGAACAAAAAAATCGGGACTACTCCGCTCGGTTCTATGGTTATCAGAGCGTTGGGAACAGTACGGTTGCAAAAGCCAGTGATATTAATACTGCCTTCAGCCCGGCTAACGTAAACGGTCAGAACGGATTCTCGCTGCTGGATGGTACGAAACCACTGGATTCGTATAAAGGCATCAATACGTACTTGTCGGGGTATATTACCGGCGATGTGTACTTCGGGCCGAAAGCGAATCTGACGCTTGGTTTCCGTGGCGAATACAACGACCAGGGCATACGTGCTACCCGGACAACGGTTGAGGAATCACTGGTTTCAAATAAAGTATTCAGTCCGCTGCCTTCGCTGAACTTTACCTATAAACTCAGCGACCGGACTAATCTGCGGCTGGCGTACTCGTCGTCTGTAAACCGCCCCGAATTTCGTGAGTTAGCCCCGTTCAGCTATTTCGACTTTAACCTGCTGGCCGACATTCGTGGGAACACGGCTTTGAAAACGGCGAACATCCAGAATATCG
Organism: Spirosoma panaciterrae DSM 21099; assembly: GCF_000374025.1. Taxonomy (GTDB): domain Bacteria; phylum Bacteroidota; class Bacteroidia; order Cytophagales; family Spirosomataceae; genus Spirosoma; species Spirosoma panaciterrae. The sequence continues at coordinate 6,171 of NZ_KB893175.1, forward strand.
ACGCCAAATGGGAGTTTTATCCATCACCAAACGAATTGATTTCGGTAACGGGTTTTTACAAGCATTTTACGAATCCCATCGAATCGTTCCTGCTGATTCAGGCAAATGGGTTGGCTTACACGTTTGCCAATGCCAATTCGGCGCAGAATTACGGGGTTGAGTTTGAGGTGCGCAAAGGGTTTCCAAATTCAGCAAGCGTATTTCTGCAAAATCTGTCGGTAGTTGGTAACGTATCGCTGATCAAGAGCCAGGTCAACGTGGGCGATATTGTCCGGGCGCCTGACCTGAGTGGCGAGGTGCGGGAATATGATATTCGCGGCATTGCTGATACCCAGCGTCCGCTGGCAGGCCAATCGCCTTACCTGATCAATGCCGGTCTGTATTATGCCGCCCCCAAATCGGGCTGGCAGGCAAATGTACTGTACAACGTATTTGGCCAGCGGATTTTTGCCGTAGGCAACCGAAACAACCCGACTATTTACGAGATGCCACGTAACGTGGTCGATCTGAACGTAACCAAACAGGTCAATAAAAAGCTGGAACTGCGGCTGGGTATTCAGGACTTGCTGAATCAATACGTTCGGTTCGTGCAGGATTTCAACCATGACGGCAAGATCGGCAGCGATGTTACTTCGCAAACCGCTGATGCTGACCAAACCATTCGTCGATTCAAACGGGGTAGTTACTACACCCTCAGTGCTGTCTACACGTTTGGGCGTCGAACCATACTTCCTTAAGTGTTTACCAATCCAATTCAACTAAATTAACTAGTTATGCAAATGCATCAAGTGCGCCGTCGAATGGCTGGCTGGGCTTATCTGCTGCTGGCGGGTGTCGGACTGTTTGCGTCCGTTTCGGCCTGTAAGAATGATGATACACCGGCTCCGGTATTGAGTATTACGTCTATTTCACCTACATCGGCACCCGTTGGGTCTAGTGTGGTGATTACGGGTACTGCCTTCAATGCCACCCCTTCCAGCAATACGGTAACGTTTGGTACGGTGCCTGCTCAGGTCACTGGGGCTACTACAACGTCATTGACTGTAATTGTTCCGGCCAATGCAGGTACGCCCATTGCCGTGACTTCGGGCGGAGCAACGGTAAGCAGCACAACGGCATTCCAACTGGGGAATAAACCCGTGATTACGGTAGCCAGTAACATTACTGCCAGTACCAACTGGACCGCTGGTAATGTGTATGTAATTCAGGGTTTTGTCAGCGTTACATCAGGGGCTACGCTGACCATTGAAAAAGGAACGATTATTAAAGGGGCTCCCAAAGAACAGGACCCATCAGGCCAGGGCAAAGGCGGAACGCTGATTATTCAGGCGGGGGCTAAAATCAACGCGGTTGGTACGGTCGATTCGCCGATCATTTTCACGTCCAGTAAGGCGGCCGGTTCTCGTAATTATGGTGACTGGGGTGGTGTCGTGCTGATCGGTAAAGCCCCGCACAACCAGCCGGGAGCGACAGCCTTTGAAGGCGGTATTCCAGGTACAATCGGAACTTTCACCGATGTGAACGACAACTCGGGAGTTATGCAGTATTGCCGGATCGAATTTGCCGGTATCGCTCTGACCAATGTTGCCAACAGCGAAATCAACGGTCTTACTTTATACGGCGTAGGCGCTGGCACCACCATCGACCACATCCAGGTTTCGTACAGCGGTGATGATTCCTACGAATGGTTTGGGGGTACCGTAAACATGAAGTATCTGGTAGCCTTCCGGGGTTGGGACGATGATTGGGATACCGACTGGGGTTATACTGGTAAAGTGCAATATGGTGTATCGCTGCGTGACCCAGACGTCGCTGACCAATCGGCTTCGAATGGCTTTGAGTCGGATAACTTCAACCCAGGTGCTCCGGCAACGGCTGCCAACAACGGCTTGCCCCTTACGGCTCCTGTGTTTGCCAATATGAGCAACTTTGTAACGGCAGGTACGCCATCGAATGCGGCTTCGGCCAAAGGAAGCGGTCCCTATCAATCGGGCATGCACCTGCGTCGGAACACCTCGATCAGTATTTTCAATTCGTTGCTGGTAGGATATCCCGAAGGTTTACGGTTAGATGCTCAGACAGGTACAACCAATACGCTCGACAATGCGACTGCCGGAAACCTGCAACTACGTGGGATCGTGATTGCCAATACGACTACCCCGGTTCGTGGGGCGCAATCGATCACGAACGATCAGGCAACGACTTTCTTCAACACAACTGCCTATCAAAACCAGATCATTGTCAGCACAGATTTGAGCAAGTTGCTGCTTAACTCGGCTAACTTCACTCTGACAGCGCCTAATTTCCTGCCTCAATCGGGGTCGCCTTTGCTAACGGGAGCCATTTGGGATGGTAAGGGAGCCGATGCTTTCTTTACGAAAGAGACGTTCAAAGGGGCATTTGGTACTACCGACTGGACGAAGGGCTGGACCAACTGGGACCCTCAGAATGCAAACTATGATAAATAAGCGTTTAACCGCCATACACTAAACAAAAAATAGCCGGGGCTTTCCTCCGGCTATTTTTTTATGATCGGCTGCGTGAAAGCGATTTATCTGGACGAGCAGCTAATGGCCTGCGTGACCGTAGTACTGAAACCACCGGGGCCGTAATCCGACGTTCCGTTTCGTTTTAGCAAGGAGTCACGGTCAGCCGTGCCGCATACCTCGTAGGTTACCGAGTTCGAAGCCGGGACATATACGCCCGCTGCTCCTTTATAGTTATAGCGAATGGAACAATCATAGCACTGACTAGCCTCAATATCTTCCTTTTTTTTGCAGGCTGTAAACAGGGCCGAGAGACCAATGAAGATCAGTGTAGATTTATTCATGGATGAGTAGAACAGGTAAAGGCTATGTAAATAAATGAATTTTTGCCATACGTTGTCGATTTTGCCAACGTGAACGAGAATATACGACTTTGTAGACTCGGACCGACGTAATAAACGGGCACTTGATTTTTTGCCACCAATACGTGTAGGGTACTGAAAGAGAGTTAAAGCGTTCAGTACCATACATGTATTGGTGGCAAAAAAAATGCCAATCAGCACAGCCGCGTATCGATTTCGTTTTGAAGGTGGGGATTCGTCGCTGCAGAGAGACCCTATTACCTGGGTTGCTAAACCAAGGGATGATGAACCCCAGCAAATAGCTATAGCGTCAGTAGCTACAAAAGCTGGCTGTTGAGGAGGGGTTGCTGGCTAAGTAGATCGAGGGTGGCCGGATCGAAAACGTGCTCAAGGGTAGTTAAATGGGCCAGTCGATGTAAATCGCTGCCAATAAAATCGATGTGTTTCAATTGGAGTAACTTATGGGCAAGCTGCTGGGCCCGTTTGCCATAATGCCCCGTTATTGACATCAAATTGAGCTGAAACAAACATCCTTTTTCTTTTAAGGCCATGAGTTGCTCAGGCGAATTCTGATAGTAGTGGTAGCGTTCGGGATGGGCCAGTACAGGTTTATACCCTTTTAGCTGCATCAGAAACAAATATTGGTCCAGTTGCTGTGGAGGGCTTGCCCAGCCGTTCTCGAAAAGTACGAACCGATCATTTCCGAAACATAATACCTCATTCTGTTCGAGCAATTTATAATACCACTCATCTACCAGATATTCGGCGGCCAATGAGAAGTGAATGGGGAGGTTAGCCTCTTCAATGGCTTGTTGAACCGTTTCGGCTACCTGTTTTAATCGTTGTACTTCATTTGGGTAATAATCCTGGCTGATGTGTGGCGTGCATATGACGCTTTTTACCCCCCACTCCACGTATTTCTGAAGGCAGGCCAATGTATCGTCGAGGGTGGCCAATCCATCATCTACACCCGGCAAAATGTGGTTGTGTAAGTCAACGGGCCAAATGTCGGCAAAGCTTTTCTGAACAGTTGAGTGTTTATGGTTAAACCAATTTGTGAAGTCTTTCCACATAAAGTGTGTAAATACCCTTTATAATAAAAAAAGAATTTATATTTTTGGTAATAAGTAAACTAAATATAAGTGACAATTCCTTTTGTTTTGAAATATGTCTACTTAATATAAGTCAACAAATTACTTGTTTTAATTCAAAGTTAACAATCGTTCCATGGAAAAGAAACCCGGTCGGATGCGGATGGCTTCGATTGGTAAGAATATGATGGAATGGATTCGATGACTCGCAGGTAAACGGTTGACCGCTAAAGTTATCGTTAACGTAGATAGACAGGATTGATGAAAGTACTGATACTACGGTTCTCCTCGATTGGTGATATTATTCTGACAACGCCCGTTGTCAGGTGCCTGAAACAACAGATGCCTGACACAGAAATTCATTTCTGTACCAAACGAGGCTATGCATCGCTGGTGCAGCACAATCCCTATATCGACCAGTGTCATTATCTGGATGGGAGTTTGTGGGCGTTGGTCCGACGGTTGCAGGCGGAACGGTACGATCTTATTATTGATTTGCACAACAACCTTCGCACATCCCTGATTAAAGCAGCTTTGCTAACGAAGACCTATACGGTCAATAAGCTGAATTTTCGGAAATGGCTGTATGTACGCTGGAAATGGAATGTTATGCCCGATGAGCACATCGTCGATCGGTATCTGGCTACTGTTCAGCCGCTGGGTGTTGTTGAAGATGGCCTGGGGCTGGATTGTTTTCTGGCGGATCAGGATCTGATCGATAAAAGCCAGCTGCCCTTAACTCACCAGTCGGGATACGTAGCGTATGCCATTGGCGGACAGCATACTACCAAGCGACTGCCAGCCGCGCGAATGATTGAGCTTTGCAAAAAGATTGACGCTCCCATCATCTTACTGGGTGGTGCCGAAGATCGGGTTGCGGGTGATGCCCTTGTTCAGGCTCTGGGTAACCGATTGATTTACAATGCCTGCGGGCTTTATTCTCTAAATCAGTCGGCCTCTCTACTGCGGCAGGCTCGAGTCGTATTTAGCCATGATACGGGCCTGATGCACATGGCTGCTGCATTGAAAAAAACAGTGTATTCAATCTGGGGTAGTACCACACCCCAATTGGGGATGTATCCTTATAAAACCCGGTACGTACTGATTGAAAACAAAGGGTTACCTTGCCGGCCCTGCTCCAAGATCGGGCATAACCAGTGCCCACAAAAGCACTTTCGATGCATGAACGACCTGAAGTTCGATTCGGTGGAATCGCTCAATTTGCCGGTTTGGCCGGAAACGAAGAAACTCGTTCAACTGCCTCAGTAACAAATGAATGCCCAAAGTCCAATAGACGCATAAGCGAAACCCATATGCTGGCTACCCCTTCTCAGCAAAAGCTGAAACCGCGTGATCGTAATCTTTTTCCAACAAACTGGACGCTCCTGCTGGTTGGCGGGTTGGTTGTGGTACTCGTATCGCACCTGGGGCTAATTCCGCTCGATATGGGCGACGAATCGCGTAGGGCGCTTGTCTCCCTGGAGATGATCCTGTCGGACGATTATATCACCCCCACGCTGAATGGCGAACGGTATTTTAATAAACCACCGCTTTTTAACTGGCTGATTATTGGCTCGTACAAGCTGTTTGGGAATTATTCGTCGTTTGCGCTTCGATTTCCCATGCTCGTTTCATTACTGCTTTTCGGATTAACGATCGGTGGTTTTGTGCGACGCTACACCAATCCGACCATAGCCCTTGCGGCTTCGCTCATGACACTGACTACGGGACGGGTATTGCTCTATGATTCCATGCTGGGGCTGATCGAGATTACGTTTGCCTGGATAACCTATTCGGCTATGATGCTCGTGTACCATTTTGATCAGAAACGCCAGTATGGGTGGTTATATCTATCCACGTATGCACTCACGGCAGTTGGGTTTCTGTTAAAAGGGTTGCCACCGATTGCGTTTCAGGGATTAACCTTAGTTGGGTGGTTTCTATACACACGCCAGGTAAAGCGGCTTTTTCATCCGGCTCATTTGGCGGGTATCGCTCTCTTTTTACTCATAACGGGCAGCTACTACCTGGTTTATCTCAGCCGAAACGCCATTCCATTTAGTGAAATCGCTACGGTATTGTTCCGGGAAAGCGCCAAACGAACCGGCCTGAAATTTGGACTTGGTGAAACATTGCTTCACCTGGTTACTTTTCCCGTTGAGGCTATTTATCATTTTTTGCCTTACCTGCTGCTGGTGGTGCTTTTAATCCGTCGCGATTTGTATCGGGTATTAAAAACGAATTCGTTTGTCCTGTTCAATGCGTTGACGTTCAGTACCACCGTGCTGATCTATTGGTCGTCGCCCCAGGTATATGGTCGTTATCTGATTGGGTTGGTGCCGCTGCTGCTGACCGTACTGGCCTACCTCTATTATAACCACTCAGAGCCAGCGGATCGCCCGCGCTGGTGGATTGAGCAGATTTGGCTGGTAGCTACGGGCATTGTGGCTGTAGGCGTCTGGACGGCGGTGTTCTATCCCGCAACACGGGGGCTGACTGGGGTGATCTGGAAAACCGCTGTTGTATCGGGATTGCTAGGAATACTGACCTGGAAATTATACAGAACTTCCCAAAATCGGTTGGGGCTTATGCTGGCTGTGATGGTTGTCGTGCGTTTAGGATTCAACTGGCTCGTTTTACCTGGGCGGGTAGCCAAACGGCAATTTTATCAGGACACATCTGAACAGGCCGCCAGACAAACGCTGGGACATCCCCTATACGGCTACGGTACAACGATTGGCAATGATTCACCAACCGATGCCAATTCCTTCCATATTGAAGCCCTCCGTGGCGACATCCTTCGTATCAACAACCATAAACAGCCCAACGCGTATTATATTGCCGATTCGCTCAACCTGGTAGGGCAGCATTACCAGATTGTCGGAAAGATTGTCCTGTTTGATCGTCATCCGGCCTATGTGGTTCGCTTTCTGAACGAATAGCGGACGATCGATTGTCCGATTGAGGTATCATTCAACAGGGGCAGTGAATAGGGAAGGCAAAACAAGTCCCTCACTCGAATAGACCTTACGCACGGTGTATGGCTTTTTTTGCTGCGACTCATGGTAGGTGCGCATCTGTAACTCGGTCATTATTCCCAAGCCTATAAACTGCAGGCCTGCCAGAAAACAAACGACGCCAAGGAGCAATGCTAAATGGCCAATTCGGGTATTATTGAAGGCGGTCTGCACCAGCCAGTAGCTGACCAGAGCAATCCCGGTCAATGAACTCATAAGCCCCCAGCTTCCAAACAGATGCATCGGTTTTTGACCGTATTTTTTCAGGAAAAGCATCAGCATCAGGTCACTCATCACCTTCAGCGTCCGATTCAGGCCATATTTCGATTTCCCTGACAGACGAGCGTGGTGCTGTACCGAAACCTGCATCATGCGAGCCCCTTCCAGATGCGCCAGAATCGGGATAAAGCGGTGTAGTTCGCCGTAAATCTTCAGCCGCTTCGCCAGATCGGCCCGGAAAACTTTCAGTGTGCATCCGTAATCGGTCCAGCGTATACCCGTGGTGCGGGCGATCAATGCATTCGCCAGTCGGCTGGGCCATTTTCGAAGAAGCGCAGCGTCTTGCCTATGGGTGCGGATGCCCGCTACCAGGTCGTAATCACCCTGTATGGTCAGGGCCAGCATTTGCGGAATGTCGGCAGGATCATTCTGTAAATCCCCATCCATCGTGACGATATATTCCCCACGAGCGGCATCGATTCCGGCCTGGAGTGCGGCACTTTGGCCGTAATTTTTCTGCAAATCAAGAATGCGGAGTTGATCATGTTCCAGGCTACGCAGTTCGAGTAACGTTTGATCCGTAGAGCCATCGTTTACATAGATCAGCTCATAATCGAATGCGACCAGAGCCTGCTGGATTTGCCGGATCATCGGTCGGCAATTACCCGCTTCGTTGAATACACAAACGACGATCGATAAGTAGGGGGAGGACTGCATGAGTAGTGATTGATGGCTTATTTACAATACATTTCGGCTTTGATCTTAAGCGTCCATTCGGGCTTATCGACCAGGTAATTATCCTGCCGAAGCGGCCAGGTAGCTCCGCCATCGGTACTGGCCCGGAAATCGTAATATCGGCCAATTTGAAGTTTATATGAGGAAACTTTTCGCTGATAGCGGGTGGCTGTGATCAGGTCATGCCAATTTTCCTTGCCTACCTCGCTATACTGGGTTTTGATTAAAGACGGTAATGACGACTCGTCCAGTTTAGTGCCGCCGGGGCAGGAGAACGTAAACTCCAGATCCATGGCTGGCGGTACGGGGAGGGGCGTCAGATTGATAGCGACCGGGGTGGGGTCGCAGGTTAGGCCGGGTCCCGATTCAGCAATCAGCCCGCCTTTGGCCCCTTTTCCCCAGGCGTCGGTTTCGTCGTATACCTGCAATTTCAACCGCCGATTTCGGGACTGATTATAAATGCTAATGACCGATCCATTGTTGACATTGGCGTAGAAACTGGCGGTCTGCTGACCAGTCGATACATCGATGAGCTTGCAGAGGTAATTCACATCGACATTCGCCAGTTTGCTGCTTACCTTAAATACAGGCCCTATGGCACAGATCGATTCGCCCCAACCGACAACATAGGCAGTGGTATTCGTCACCGAAGCCTGATACTCCAGGCGATTGGTTTGTGAATTCCGTTTTACGATACCGGGTTTTTCTTCCTGCCATCGATAGGTAAAGTCGTCAAAACTATATAATGGTATGGAATCGCCCTCCTGAATGGCCCTCCCTGCGATGATGTTATACGTACCTGGATTCAGGTCCATAGTCCAGGGGATAGGTTGCGAACTGGCTCGAACCAGATCGAAGCGGCTGTTGTACAATTGCATCGTTACGGAGCCGGCAATCGATAAGACTCGAATGTTGCCAAGGGAGGGACCACCATTGCGGCTGTAAACGTTCGTCATCACCCCACCACCCGGAATGTAAGCCGTGGCAAAATCGCTCCGGGCATTGGTATGGATCACGGCTAGTGTCAGGTCGCCATCTACAGGCTGGCCGTCTCGATTAGTGAGTCTTGTACCCGTAGGAATGGTTACCGTGGCATGATCAGCGTCGTTGGTCCGTTGAGTGGTGGTATTAGCCAAGGCCGTCTTGACCATTCCATCGGTATTGGCAGACCCACTCGTGCGGGCGGCTGCCAGCGTAGGGGGCGGATTTTGTAGGTTAATCCAGCGCAGGTTCCGTGTCTGTCGATTCAGGTCGGCAAGTACGAAGGGCTGAATGATCGTTAAATAATTGGGGGCTTCAGCCACCACCGAAAAGCGAAAAGGGCGCTGAGCCGAAACCGAACCAGCCGCATCGGGCGATACGGCAGCCAATAAAATCCCATCGCTATTGATTTTGTAGCGGGTAGTGTTTACGGTCGTTACGACCTGGTCGGCATTGGGGCCAGCCATTTTCACCTGAACGTCGGTTGGAAGTGGTTTGCTGGCTGGATCGTAAAATCGACATTCAATAATACCGACATCAATAGGATCTTTCAGGCCAAGTTTGACGCCATCAAGTGGGTTTTTACAGGCCTCGAGGCTCATTAGGCATACGAGCAGACAGTAAATACAATATCGGATATACATGGATGAAGCGAGTAGGGTGCGTTACTATGAACAGCCTCATGAATGAGGATTGATTTAATTGACCGATTGTGTACGCTTCCCCGGGTTGGTGAGGGTATACGAAAAAGTCAGGTTGAGGGTCGGCAGATAGCGGTAGTTCGATAAATTACGCTCAACGATGGGCACTTGTTCGTCGATCGTAGTGGTTTCCAGAAAACCTTCATAATCAAGATTGACCGATGGTTTGCCCAGGTAGAATACACCCATTTCGACGCCCACGCCAAACCGTTTGTTGGGTAGGCTTCGACCAAACCCCCAGCCTAAATACCCAACCACCGGATGCCAGCGAAAACCAATATCGACGGTGCCTACATCTTCTGGAGTCATGACGAGCCCATCGAGGTCCAGTTTGTTTTCGGCCTGAAGCATGAAGCGCATGTCGGGGTGCCAGGTGTAGCCAACTCCGCCTGTCACGAAAAACGAACTTTTCGGGAAGGGATGCCATTTCAACGAAGCCAGTGCCAGACCAATCGTAATGTCGGGCTTGATTTGTATATAGGAATCGGAAGCGGCTTTCAGCCGTACGGTCTGGCGATAGGCTGCATACTGGCCTCCAATACGCAGGATCAACCGATTGGATTGGCTAAGTACGCGGTTATAGACCAGACCCGGCCCTGTAGTTCCCAGGTAGGCACTGATGGATTGTTTAGGTTGGGAACGGTACAAGGAGTCGGGAGGAGCATGGCTTGCACAGGTCGGTTGATGCAGCCCTACTAAGCAGGTCATAGCTACTATATATAAAGGCATAATTGATCAGTTAAATAGATGTAGAATTATGTTACTAAATTCAATATTAGTTAATAAAAAATATCTTTAAAATTTGAATTGTTAACTATTTGTTCGAATATAGCAAAGAATATTCCAAAACGGTTCTCTATTGAGCCCCTAGTAATATGAAAAAATGTATTTCCTTCAAGTATTTCATGAGTAAATCCAGTTTAGTGGGCTAAAGCACTTCTTCAAAAAAATAAGTGGGCTTTGAAGGGCAGTTAGTTTGCTTTCTGGGTCCCAGTATATAATCTGATCAATAATCAGCGTCTTTCTTATCAATGCCATTCCTGCCGGGTACATACACACATAGGCTAACCTTTATTGGGGTGACTATAGCTCTATGGGCATTGTATAGACCTATGGCTTTCGGACAGGCAAACGAAGTAGCGGATGAGCGTGAAGTAGGCATCAATTACCTAATGGGCCTATATGCATCAACCCGAATTGTGCCGTCATCGACCCAGGCACCCGTTGGAGTTGAAGTTCGGTATAGCCGAATGCACACAAGCCAGCAGTCGTGGGAGCAGTGCCATTGCCTCTACAGATCGGGTGTTTTTCTGAACGCCTATTCATTTCGGAACCCCGTGGCTTTGGGCCAATCGATTGGAGCGGGGTTATTTTTCGAGCCACTACTGATTCATCGGGCGCGATGGGATATCGCTTTCCGAGCGTTGGCGGGGATTACCTATGTTTCGCGTTCTCATGATGCGGTAACAAATCCGGGAAACAGAGCTTTCGGAACACCCATTAATGGGCTTATCGGTACGGGCTTATACGGACGCTATGCCATTGGCCCTCACTGGAAGATAGTAGCTGGATTTGATTATAAACATATATCCAATGCAGGGGTGAGGCTACCCAATGAAGGTTTGAATATTCCTTCAGCAACCGTTGGCCTCACCTATTATACGGGTAAGACGATACCGATCCCTCACTATACACCCGCGTCGAAAACGAGTAAGCGCTGGATGTTTCGAGGGCTGGCGCTGGCCTCTGTCAAAGTCCTGGAAGCGACCGATCAAGAGCCGGAAAGGGGGTTCCCCATATGGGGGCTGAATCTGATAGGGGGGTATCATCTGACGCAGGCCCATGTTCTTTCAGGGGGCGTTGAGCTACTGGACGATCAATACTTCAAGGAGCAGATTTTGCGATGGACAGGGCATTATCAACCTTATCGTCAGCTAACTCTTTTGGCGGGTTATGAATTCTGGCAGGGGCATTTTGCATTCACAGCCCATATGGGGTGGAATGTAGTACGACCGTATGGCTATAAACCGGCAACGTATCAAAAATATGGACTGCTATATCGGTTTACCAACGGCTTCACAACGGGCGTAGCCGTCAAGGCCTACGGCGAAAACACCAAAAATTTCCAGGCATTACTTGGCATGACGCTATGATAAAACCAGTTGGTTAGGGTCAGAAGTAGCCTTAAAGAGGACTCATTATGTTTACGAAGTATGAAAATAGTAAATATTTAATAAAAAATAAGTTTATATTAATTAAAAACATTTATATTATAATTAATTTTAAAATGATTTTTAAAACATAATAAAATTTTATAAAATATTAAATAAACAGAATATAATATTGATTAATATTTAATTAACCATTGTAAATTACTTTTTATTAAAAATATATTGAAGAAAACTTTTTTTGTAATTGGTAACAAATTATCTTTGAACTGTACATCCACATAAACTAATAGAAAATATGTATACATCCTTTTTCAACCTTACTCTCGCTTATGATCAAAAGACTGTACACGCTTCCTGATTTCAGGGAAAGCTATGTTAATGTGCCAGTCCGGCTGTTCGCCTTTTTCGTACTGGTTTCGTTAGTAAGTTGTGTTACGCCAAAGAAATTAGCGTACTTTCAGGGGGAGTCGACAGGAGCCGACAGTGTACTGGCCAAACCCTATGTAACGACCATTCAGGTAGGTGATTTATTGTCGGTCCAGGTCAATAGCCTTAATCCAGAAGCGACTACGTTTTTTAACCCCTATTCCCCTATTACCGCTGCTGATCGTACCGGAACCTATGGGTACCAACAAACAACCCCGTTGCCAGCGAACGCAGGCTATCTGGTAGCGGCCGACGGCACCATTGTGCTGCCTATGGTAGGCCCGGTACTGGTTGCAGGAAAAACCAATGCGTTGGCTGCTGACATGATTCAGGAGAAGCTTAAGATTTACCTCAAGGAGCCAACGGTAAGTATTCGGAACCTGAATTTCCGCATAACGGTACTTGGTGAGGTCAATAGACCATCCCTGTACAACATCACCAACGAGCAAATTACCTTACCCGAAGCCCTGGGGCTGGCTGGCGATCTGACCATATTCGGTCGACGAAATAGCGTCATGGTGATCCGTCAGGAGAATGGGAAGCGGACGTACAACAAACTTGATTTAACCAGACGCAGTGTTCTTCAATCGCCTTATTATTATCTGCATCCCAACGATGTAGTGTATGTAGAACCGGGTCAATCACGGGCTGCTTCGGCCGATCGTATCTATCAGATCATCCCCATGACCCTGAGTGCGCTTTCCTTTATCGCCATTATCGTTACGCGTTTATAATAGTTGTACTTGAAGGTATTGATAGTATATCTCCATGCTAATTCAACCTACACATGATTTCATTAGACTCCTCTATTTTTCCAAAAGTAGATCCCGAGCAGGTCGGAGATCGTGTGATCGGGATTACTGACCAAACCTGGTATGCTCAGTATGGTAAACGGGTTTTTGATATTGTTGTGGCGCTGCTGGTCTGCATGTTTGTTCTTTCCTGGTTGATTCCGGTGCTTGGTCTGATTATATGGGCTACATCGCCAGGGCCGGGGTTATACATTCAGCTTCGGACAGGGCGCAATGGCCGGGTTTTTCGTTGTGTAAAATTCCGCACCATGTACTTCAAAAAGGATTCGGCATTTGAGCAGGCAAAAATGGGCGATCCCCGTGTAACCCCAATGGGCGCTTTTCTGCGCCGAACCAATCTGGACGAGATGCCCCAATTCTGGAATGTATTGATGGGCGATATGAGTGTAGTAGGCCCCAGGCCACACCCCATTCAATTAGACCATATGTTCTGGCAGGAGATCGACAAGTACCCGCAGCGGTATGCCATACGCCCCGGCATTACAGGATTGGCTCAGGTACGGGGTGCCCGTGGTCAGACTGAAGCCATGATCAAGATGCGACATCGAGTTCGTTATGACCTGCATTATGCGAAACGGCAATCGTTGCTGGTTGACCTGAAGCTGTGCTGGCTGACCGTCAAACCCATGCTGAGTGGAAGTGAGAATGTAAATGCATGGTAAGCTTATTCATCATACTGTTATCAAAAATAATCAACGCCAATGAACAATCCAGTCAATAATTATTCATACGTATCGTATCAGAACGTTGATAATGATGCAATTAACCTACGAGCGATTGTTTTTCGTTATCTGCGCAACTGGTATTGGTTTGTACTTTCTATTGGCTTGATGCTCGCGGGTGCGTATATATACCTACGTTATCAGGCTCCCAGTTATAAAAGTCAGTCCAGTTTATTGATCAAAGACGAGAAGAAAGGCCTTGATCAGGAGAATATTCTGAAAGAACTGGAAATCTTTGCGCCTAAAAAGGTAGTCGAAAATGAAATCGAGATTCTGAAGTCGTATACCCTGATGGACCGGGTTGCCAAACAACTGAATCTTAATGTCTTTTATTATCAGGATACGCCCTACGGGAAGCGTGAAATCTATGAGAAATCACCGATACGATTCATCGTTGAACAGGCCACACCAGCACTCTACAACGACGACTATCTGACCATTCGTTTTAACGATAATCAGACGTTTAGCCTCAACGACAAGGTGTATCCGTTGAATAGTAGTGTACAGACTCCGTATGGCCGTATACGCCTGTTTACCCGCCGACCCGTATCGAGCAAGAATGAACCCGTGTATGTATCCGTAATAGGTCAGACGAAGCTGGTGAGCGATTTGGTAAAGAAACTCAAGGCTGAACCAACCAGTAAAGCCTCAACCGTGATCATGCTGACTCTGGAAACGGCAGTGCCAGACAAAGGCGAAGCCATACTGAATCGGTTGATCGATGTGTATAACGAAGCCGCTATCCTGGATAAAAACCGGGTTGCGGCTAATACGCTGAATTTTATTGATGAGCGGCTGAAGCTGATCTCCAGCGAATTACAATCCGTTGAACGGGGGGTAGAAGCTTACAAATCAGCGCAGGGTATTACGGACCTGGGCGTACAGGCCGAGGAGTTTCTGAAAACCGTTCAGCAAAATGATGCGCAGCTGAATCAGGTAACCATTCAGTTGGGGGCTTTAAACGATCTGGAACAGTATATCAAGCAGCAACCGGGCAATCGGGCCGGAACCCCCGCTACACTGGGCCTTAGTGATCCTACCCTGCTGGCGCTGATCGAAAACGTTACCAAACTGGAAGCGCAGCGGGATATGCTGGCCCGGACCACGTCGGATCAAAACCCTGTATTGCAAACGATTGATAGCCAGATCCACGCGACGAAGAACAGCATTCTCGATAATGTGGCTACGATGAAAGCCATGCTGACAACAGCCAAGCAGCAATATGCAGCAACGAATTCCAAAATGGAAGGCGTCATTCGGAGTATTCCAACCAAAGAGCGGGCCCTGATGGATATTACCCGGCAGCAGGCTATCAAAAACAATTTGTATACCTATCTGCTCCAAAAGCGGGAAGAAACCGCCGTGTCCTTTGCGTCAACCATTTCAGACTCGCGCACTGTGGATGTGGCCCGTAGCGATGCAAAACCTGTTAAGCCCGATCGGCCAAGCACGTACGTCCTGTTTGCTTTTCTGGGCTTGCTTTTACCGGTGGGTGTGCTGGCCACCAGCGATGCCATGAACAATCGTATTATGCGTCGGAAAGACGTAGAAGAAGGGACCAATGTGCCGATCCTGGGTGAAGTAATCAAGAATAAAAATACACAGGCCATCATCGTAGAGGCTCGTAATCAGTCGGTTATTGCTGAGCAGATTCGCGCCTTACGAACCAATCTTCAGTTTTTGCGGGAAAGTCGTGAAGGCAGTCAGGCCCTCTTATTTACATCGAGTATCAGTGGTGAAGGAAAATCATTCATTTCACTGAACCTCGGAGCCAGTCTGGCACTGGTGGGTCGGCGTACCGTTATTCTGGAGATGGATTTGCGGAAACCCCGTCTTCGCCATTCATTGGAAAATTTCCCGGTTGGCATAGGGATCAGTAATTATTTGATTGGCGAGGCCGTTCTGGAAGATATCATCCAGCCGATTCCCAATACAGAAAATTATTATATAATCACCTCGGGACCAATACCACCCAATCCGTCTGAATTATTGAGTAGCCCACGTCTGGAAACACTTATCCAGGAGTTGCGTCAGCATTTCGATTATGTCATCATTGACGCTCCACCAATCGGCCTGGTAACCGATGCCCAGCTCATTGCCCCATTTGCGGATGCTACGCTGTTTATTGTTCGGCATGATTTAACGCCGAAAAGCTACATGAAAATGGTTGAGACCATTCATCAGGAGAAACGCTTCAATAAACTCAACATCGTATTGAATGCAGTTGGGGGTGGCGACGAAGAATACTACAGTTATAGCTACGGGTATAATTATGCCTATGGCGAAAAGAAAAGCACTAAAAAATGGCTGAGTTAAGGTCGGAAAACCGATTGTCGGCCCAAGCTGATTTCTGAAAAATACTTGCTAAGGAGTTGCTAGTTAGCCGGTTTAGGCTGGTGGATTTTGGTGCCGTATTGGTGAAAAAGCCAGTTCGAATTAGCCTGTAATTTATTAAGGACAATGTCTGTAAAAGGAAGTATCATTAAGAATATAGGCGCAGGTACCTGGGGGAAACTTTCAAATGTACTCTTCAGGTTGGTGCAGGTGCCGCTACTGATTTCAGCCTTAGGGGTAGAGGATTATGGGCGTTGGCTGGTGTTGGCATCGCTCCCTGCCTGGATACGGTTAGCCAATTTCGGATTTGGGAATGTAGCCGCCAACGAAATGTCGATGTTACTGGCCTCGAATGAAGTGAACAAAGCCAGAAATGTTTATTCAACCACGTTGGCATTAACAACCCTAATCGGTGTAGTAGGCTGCGTGCTGGCCACTGTGCTGGTGCCCCTCATTCCGTGGGATGGTTTCATTGGCCAAAAGAGCCAGAGCGAAATTTCAAAAGCAGTTTACTGGTTAGCGATTTCTGTATTCGTTTCGTTTCTGATCGACGTAAGCTACAGTCGATTCCGAGCCGCACGAAAAGCTCATTTATCGGTATTGATCGGAAGCTTTATGCCCTGGGTCGAGCTGTTGTTGATGGTCATTGTATTACGGTACACAACCCGGTTCGATTATCTCGGTTTGGCAGTGTTGGGTTCTACGGTGCTTTTTCTGGGTTTGTATCAATTCTTAAGCCGAAAAAGCATGCCGTTGTTAACATTTTCGTTTAAAGATGTTCAGCCAGCCAGATTTAAGGATTTGTTCTGGAAAGGCATGGCCTTTCAGGCTTTCCCGTTAGGCAATGCATTGGTATTTCAGGGAAACCTGCTGATCATTCAGGCTATTTTAGGGCCTTATGCGGTAACCGTTTTTGGTACCACTCGGACCTTAATACGTACCATCAATCAGGCAATGGAACTGGTCAATCAGGCTATCTGGCCTGAGATGAGCCATCTGTTTGGCAGCAATGATATGGGAAGGGCCTCTAAGCTACATCGACTGGGGGTAGGTGTATCAATTATTGGAGCCTGTATCGGTACTATTTTTCTGATCTTTTTTGGCAAAGATTTATATAGTCTGTGGGTGGGAAAAGACATAACGATATCCAATCGCTTATTGATTATTTTCCTTATTCCCATTCCATTTAATGCCATATGGTTTACGAGTAGTGTTGTGCATCTGGCCAGTAATAAACATGAAGGATTAGCGATCAGGTATTTGCTTTCTACGCTGATCGGCTTTTTGGCCTGTATTGTCCTGTGTTATTTTCAGGGAATTGAAGGGGCAGCCTTATCGACTATCGTAGCCGACCTGGTTTTAATTCCTTACGTAATCAAAAATTCATTACTGTTAACAGAAGATACCTGGAAGGCATTTTCGAAGGGTTTGATTCTGGAAATAAGTTCTATTAAAAATATACTAATAAAGCGGATAGCCTAACCAACGGTAAGCGCATACGACAACACATTCAGTGCTTCATTCCAGCAGTAAATCTGCTCTTGCTCACAACAGGTAAATTAAGTAGGCTTTAACGGTACACGATCATTTTTTTATTGCCTTAGTTTTTAACGACCTATAAGATGAATAAGAGAAACTTCATCGATCTTGATCTACTTAGTAACGGCGAAGGGAAGCTGGTGTATGGGAATCGCCTGGATGCTGTTTCGTTTCATGAAACAACCTGCGAGGAATGGTTTTCTGATTTTGTTGAAGAGGTATCGTCGGCGATTGGTAAACGCTATTTTCCCGTTTACCGAATTGCGGATGGCGAAATGAGATTCCTGTTCGGCTACAAGGTCAATTGGAAAAATAAACCATTTCGTAGCCTGCTGAAATACATTAAGTACGAGCTTTTCAAATCGCCCTGGAAAACTTCCTGGGGTGAGAGCTATTCCCCTACAGAAAAAAAACATCTCCAGACCTTATTAGCGAAATGCATAAAAAATATAGCGCAGGAGGGAAAACTCGCTATATACTGGAATGACAATGGATTAAATGCTTTTGTCGAGTATAATAGCTATATGGAGGCCCTATTTGAAAAAATAGGTGTACGGCTAGATGCAGATAACTATGTGCCTTTCCATTTTGCGCAGGCCATTTTTGCGAACTATGCCGATCGGCTGCTGAGAGGAAAAAATGTATTGGTAATATCTGGATTTGATGCGATTGAAAAAGACGCTTTAGGGAAACGGTTACAGAAGATAGGCGTTGCTCATTACGACTTTTATAGATGCTCTCCGACCTCAGCATTAAAAGACGATTATACGCTCATAAAGCCTCGTATAAAGCCCGATATCGTATTAGTAGCTGCTGGGATTGGTGCTGCGCGTGTATTGGCTGATTTGAAACATCTAAACTGCCCTGTAATTGATGTTGGAAGCTATTTGAATGTGTTGAGTGGGAAGTACGAAAACGCACATGCTGGATTTTTTATTCAGCCAAAGGTTCTGGAAAATAGCTAAAACATGGTACGAGAAAATAAAACTATATATTATTATCTAGTCAGCATTTTAGTATGCTCCGTATTTACCTGGATTGGTGTAATTCTGAGTATTAATATACTGAAATATGTAGCCGCTGCCGGAATTATCCTACTAACCTGTATTTCATCCGTAACTATTTATAAGTATAAAAATACGATAACTTGGCAGAAAGCCCTTCCATTGCTCCTGATCACTTTAGGCTATCCACTTGTCAGGATAACGATGGATGTATTTGTTGACTTTCAATTTAAAACATTTACGGATGGATTTATTCTGGAAGGCAGCTATTATCTACTGCTGCTTTATGGGTTGAATATGGCCCTGGCAACAAGGATGGGTATTTCGTATCGGCAATTATTTAAGTTTTCACTTATTGCTCTTCCTATTGGTATAGCCTTGATCTATACAAGCTTAGTGTTGATACCGGATTACAATATATGGATTGGGCACTTGTCTTTAAATAACTGCCTGATACCCGTCTCTATGCTGGCTCTTTATCCTAGAAATGAAAAGTATTTACTCTGGGGTTGGTCGGCCATATTTCTTTTGTTGTTTATCGCGGCAAAAATATGGTCTCGTTCCTATACATTAGTCGGTTTCTACATCGCTCTTTTTGCCTATCGGTCTATTTTTCATTTGGGAAAACGTAAACTAGGTATAACCTTATTGATACTTCTCATTGTCGGTTATTCAATCGGGGCCTTCTCTTTTTTTACGGAGAACTCAGAAGTACGTGATCAGTCGGTAGCTGATAAATATCAGTTCGATTCGCTGATCAAAACGTTTGATGACTTTCTTACAGACTTCGATGTGACTAAGTTATTTTATTGGGAGGGAAACTCACGATCTACCTTATTGGTCGATGCATTTGGGAAAGCCAGCTATGTAGACTGGCTTTTTGGCCATGGCTTATTTGGTACCTACGATTCGACTATTGAGGTGAGTAGTAATATGCTGGTCAGACGAAGTACAATTGAAATTGGCTGGGCACAGGAGGTATTCCGTTGGGGATTACCCTATGTGCTTTTTTTTCTGTATTCGCTTGTTCGGGCTCGTACGTATTTGAAAGGCCTATATCTGCAAACTAATGATCCCATTTATAAAGCACTTGCAGAATTAATACTTGTCAAAATATTGGATGGGTTTGTTTTTGGCTTGCCATTTTTTCATGTCTATAATCTTTTAGTGTTCTGGGGGTTGATGATGACTTGTGTTAAAATCAATATCGTTCCAGTAATTATAGAGGCTAAAAATAGATATGCAGAAAAAACCACGGAATTACAAGTTGCCAATTAAATGCATAATCGATTAAGAATCTAATTGGTAATACTGATGAAAAGTTTATTAAAACGCTTCGCTCGTTACGTCTACTTGAGGTATAAATTTCCGACAGCTCGTATTGCTTTTTCGGCGACCGTCTCGTTGGATAGTGTGCTGGCAAATGGCGTAAAAATATTACCAGGCAGTATGCTGGGCGACTGCAAAGTTGATCGGTATACCTATATCGGAAATAACTGTCAGTTTTCAAGAACGCAAATTGGTGCTTTTACCAGTATTGGTCCTGAAGTTATTTGCGGTTTAGGCGCCCATCCGGTTGATTTCGTATCGACATATCCTGGCTTTTATTCTGCCGAATCGTCAGGGGCCAATTGGTTTGGGAGTGTACATGCCTTCGCCGATAAGCCTACCGTTCAGATTGGATCCGATGTGTGGATTGGGGCGCGGGCGATCATATTAGGCGGGGTTAAAATTGGGCACGGGGCTATTATAGCTGCCGGTGCAGTGGTTACAAAAGATGTTCCGGCTTATTCAATTGTAGGGGGAGTGCCGGGAAAAATAATTCGGTATCGATTCGAGCCAGGTTTACAGGATAAGCTCCTGAATTCCAATTGGTGGAATATGCCGGATGATACGCTCCGTACACTAGCCAAATATGTAGCAGAGCCAACTGTTTTTGTTGAAAAATTAGCAGAAAATTATGGCGATAAGTGAGAATGCGAAACAGACGATAAGGACTATTCTTTATGCCTGGCGATTTCCCCGAGACCTTGTTTACTGTTACTGGAAATTGAATGCCTGGCACGCTTCCTGGCGATTATATGGCACCCCGTTAATTCAGGTGCATAGAAAAGCAAAAATAACGATTGGAAAGGACTGGATTGCCTGTAGTGACCCAAAATATAACTCGTTGGGTGTGCCTCAAAAAGTGATTATTAAGGCCGTTCGACCGGGGGCTGTAATTACAATCGGTGATGGGGTAGGCATGTCGGGAGTAACGATTTCCTGCGGCCATAAAATTATAATTGGCAACCAGGTTTTATTGGGGAGTGGTGTGCTTATTACGGATAATGATTCGCATGCTATTCATCCAGATTTGCGCCATTCACGCTACCATATCGGAGAAGCGCCCGTGGTTGTTGAAGATCAGGTATTTATTGGGGCAAGATCAATCATTTTAAAAGGGGTAACAATAGGGTACGGAGCCGTCATTGGCGCTGGGTCTATCGTTACAAAAAATGTACCTGCCTTTAGCATTGTGGCTGGAAATCCGGCACGAATTGTTGGCAATGTTTTGGACGAAAAATATGCAGGAGAGCTTGTACTAAAATAGAGATTGTCAATGAAAAAACCTTTGATTTTTTGGTGTGGATCGATCCTGAATTACGAAGGATTAAAACATTATATTGGCGAGTCGGCAGCAGCCACCCAATGGTCGTATGGGTTATTGTCAGCCTTGTCGGCCAATAATGTTGACATCAAAACGTATGCCCCTATTTGGGATTCGGCTTTTCCCAAAGGAAAATTATTTCCAGGGAAGTCGGCCTATCTGGAACAAAGTTTTGATCAAACCTTGGTTCGCTATTTAAATCTACCCTGGATTCGCCCTAAATCCATAGCGCTTTCCTTGGAGAAAGCAATTGAAAGTGAACTCCGCAAAGGAACGCGACCGATCGCTATATTAAACTACAATCCGCTTTCTTATTATTCTGAAGCCTTAGACAAAATTAGCCGAAAATACCCAGATATTCCCTGGGTTAATATCGTTCTGGATCTTAACGACCCAACAGCAGATAATTGGGCTACGTTTCTACAAACAACCCGACGCTCGAAAGGGAGTGTTTTCCTTTCGTGGTGGGGCTACTGCAATGCTCCGCTGGAAAATAAACTTCATCTGGATGCGGGTTGGAGTGGCACATTGCCCAATACATCTAAATCCGCTGAAAAAGTATTTATATACGCCGGAAAACTGGAAGAATATGGTGGAATAAATCAGCTACTTGAAGCCATAAAAGTGTTACCGGATAAAGATGTTTTCTTTGATTTTTATGGGAAGCGAAGCAATGCAGCTTTAGACAAACTAGCTGCGGAAGATAGCCGGGTCCGGTTTCACGGTTTTGTTCCTGATGAGCAGTTAGATGAAGCCTGTAGTAAAGCTACTGCCTTCCTGAATCCTCGGGATTTGAGTCATCATACCAACAACATGATTTTTCCGTCTAAACTGCTCTTTTATATAAAATACCGGAAGCCAATATTGGGGCCTACGATGCCGGGAATCTCGCCAGAATACAACAGTTTATTGATTCAACCAACTGATTCTTCGCCTGAAAGCTGGGTCAATGCGATACAAAAAACCATACGATTGACGGAGAAAGAGACAAAAAAAATTGCTGCTGAGTGTACTAAAATACTTCAGAGAAAAACCTGGGATAGTCAGGCTACTAGTTTAATGAAATTTTTGGAGACTATACAATAACTAGCCGGACTATTCAACGGTATTGTGGGCCTGAGCCTAGCGAAAAAATCGACCAGATTTAGCAACTAATTGCGCGCTTTCTGCCACGTATTGTTTGAAAACGGTAAATAATCATTGATCAGACTATGAAGCTTCTCCATGTAATTAATAGTATGGACCCGGCTATGGGGGGACCATGCCAGGGAATTCGAAATGTCATTCAAGAATCGGAGCGATTAGGTATATACAGAGAAGTGGCCTGTCTGGATGATCCATCGTCGGATTATCTGGGTAAAGATTCATTTCGTATTCATGCGCTTGGGCCTAAAGTTGGTCGGTGGCAATATGGCTCTCGACTGATCCCCTGGATGAAAGAAAACCTCGACCGCTTTGACGCCGTAATCATAAATGGCTTATGGCTATACCCAAGTTATGGGGCCTGGAAAGCCATTAAAATGTATAAAAAAACGGGCAATAAGGATTTGAAAATCTTTGTGATGCCGCATGGCATGCTTGATCCTTATTTTCAGAAGGCATCCAGCCGGAAATTAAAGGCCATTCGCAATTGGTTTTATTGGGAGTTTCTGGAAAAAAATGTGGTGAATGATGCCGACTGTTTGCTGTTTACCTGCGAGGAAGAGCTTAGGTTGGCAAAAGATACATTTGACTCCTATCATCCTAAGAATACCAAAAATGTTGGCTATGGAATAGAAGAACCTCCTGCCTTTTCAAAAACTATGGCGGCCGCTTTTTATACGAAATGTGCTGAGGTGAAAAATAAACCTTACTTTCTTTTTCTTAGCCGCATCAATTACAAGAAAGGTATCGACTTGTTGATAAAGTCGTATTCGGTCGTATTAAATGAGTATGCATCGAAAGGGAAAGAGATTCCTAAACTGGTTATTGCAGGGCCAGGTCTGGATACAGCCTATGGCGAAAAAATGATAAACCTGGTTGCCGAAGATCCTGGTTTAAAAGGTCAGGTTTTTTTTGCAGGCATGCTTTCAGGCCCTGCTAAATGGGGCGCTTTTTATGGCTGCGAAGCTTTTGTACTCCCTAGCCATCAGGAAAATTTTGGTATTGCGCTGGTGGAGGCATTGGCTTGTAGTAAGCCTGTTCTGACCACTCAACAGGTCAATATATGGCGGGAAATTGCTGACGGTGACGCCGGGTTTATTGCTGAAGATACACTGGAAGGAACCAGGCAGCTTCTGGAGAAATTTCTGGCCCTTGATGGTCCGGAAAAACAGCGAATGGAAACGAATGCGCGTAGCACGTTTGAAAACAACTTTTCCATCAAAAATTCAGTCCGTCGTTTTACGGATGTCATTACGGCTTTCTGACGCACTACGGGTTCCTTCGCTTCATGGATAGATAGGTCTGTTCTGGAAAAATTACTCGAATAATTGCTGGAAGGATGTAAACGATAGTCCGAATAATTTCATAAAAATTTTACTATGCGCATCTTAATTTATGGAATCTTATACGCACCGGAGCTAACAGGGGTCGGTAAATATTCGGGTGAAATGGCCGCCTGGATGGTACGCCAGGGTCATACTGTCGATGCCATTATGCCAATGCCCTATTACCCAGAATGGAAAGTGCAAGCTGACTACAAAAATAAGGGGTGGTTTACAGAATTTGTTGATGGTGTCAGAGTACATCGATGCCCCATTTATGTGCCTAAAAAAGTAACGGCTTCCGGACGGATGCTGCTCGATTTTTCGTTTTTGCTGAATAGTTTATTTTACTGGATTCGTGTGCTTTTTTCGAAACGATACGATGCGGTTATTTGTGTAGCTCCTCCCTTTCATATCGGTTTGTTTCCGGTGCTCTATTCAATGGTTCGACATGTGCCTGTATGGCTTCATATCCAGGACCTGCAGATTGATATTGCCAAAGAAATGGGTATGATAAAAAGCGAAAGGTTCCTGAACCTATTATTCAAAGCCGAGCGATTCATTTTGAAGCGGTGCAAAATCGTATCGACCATCAGTGAAGGAATGATCAGGAAAGTAACCGAAAAAAATTGTACGCAATCCGATTGTGTTCTGTTTCCGAATTGGGTAGATGAGGGCTTTGTTAAACCCTTGCCCAAACACGAATCGCTGCGTGCTGAGTTAGGCTTAACGGAAACCGATAAGGTGGTTTTGTATTCGGGAAGCATTGGGGAAAAACAGGGGTTAGAATTAATCATTGAAGCCGCTAACCAGTTTGCCCATCGGCCGGATCTGAAATTCCTGATCTTTGGTTCGGGCGGAGGTAAGGGCCGTCTGGAAGCCCTGGTACAGCAGCACAAACTGACCAACGTATCCTTCTATCCGTTACAGCCTTATGAAAAATTGTCGGCCCTTTTAGCGACCGCCGATCTTCACCTGGTTCTCCAGAAAAAATCGGCCTCCGACCTGGTATTGCCTTCTAAATTGACGGGTATTCTGGCGGCTGGTGGCTGTGCCCTGGTTTCGGCTGTGCCGGGTACTTCGCTGCATAAAGTGGTGGCTGATGAACAGATGGGAATCCTGATCGAACCCGATTCACTGGATGCTCTGATTGAAGGCATTGATCGGGCTTTTCGTTCCGATCTGACCGTTTACCGGAAAAATGCAAGGGCATATGCCCGAAGAAACCTCAGCAAAGAAGAGATCCTTCAGCAATTTGAAGCCCAGATGCTCAATGAACTTAATCCAGTTGCTGAACAACTTGTAGCTGAGCAAGTGTAGGAATTCGTCTGTTTGGCGGAACGGTAAAACAACTTGTATTTCAAACCTCATGGTGAAGCGGCAGTACTTTTTTTGGGGGGCAATTCATCTTGCTTGTATACAAGTGGGCATTATGCCGTCGGTTGTGATGGCTCAGTTTCCGAACCGACCGACGTATGATACGACAACCGCGAGCGGCATTCGCTACCGGGCCGAATTAAGCGGCATGGCCTCTACAAACGGGAATACGCCCTTCTGGATGCGTTCGAATCAGTTTGGTACGATACCGTGGCAGTTGCCGGCCGGAATCGGTACGGTGGGCCTCAGTGGCCTGTGGGGCAATGCCCGACAATCCCGAAAACCCTATATAAAAGCCGCTATTGAAGTTGTGGGGAATCTAAACCAGTCTTTCCGGCTGGTATTGCCCGAAGCCTACTTGGCTGTTCGGCTAGGGCATGGGGAGCTGTACGTGGGGCGGCAGAAAGAAATTCATGGCTTGGTTGATACCCTGCTCACCTCAGGTTCCATCGCCTGGTCGGGTAATGCGGTGCCGATCACACAGATCCGGCTGGGCACACGAGATTTTGCTCCACTGAAATTTACGAAAGGGCTGATCGCTATCAATGCGTTTTTTAGTCATGGCTGGTTTGCTGATACCGATTCGATGCACAACGTTATGCTACATGCCAAAGCGATCATGGTGCGAGTGGGGAAGCCCAACTGGAAAGTCCGGCTCTATGGGGGCACTAATCATTTTGCTCAGTGGGGAGGGTACTCAAAAGCCCTGGCCGATGGCCCTGTTTCTCAGTTTCTGTCGTCAAATGGCCATTTGCCCAGTTCGCTGAAAGCCTATAAATCGGTTGTATGGCCAATTGGCCAGCCAGGAAGTGATGATCAATATGCAACAATCGATACCATCAATCAAGTTGGTAACCACCTGGGTTCTATCGATGCTGGCCTTGATATACAGCTTAAAAACGGGTCTCTTTTTCTGTATTCCCAGCACCTGTTCGAAGATAATTCAGGCCTGACATTCAAGAATTTTCCAGATGGTCTTTTCGGTATCCGATGGAAAGCGGGCCGATCCAATGATGGGGCGGTTGTCCAGTTGAAACAACTGACTGCTGAACTCATTACCACCCGAAACCGGAGTGGAACCAAACTGCCTTACGGACGGGACGATTATTTCTTTCATGGCCAGTATCTGGATGGGTGGACACATAAGGGGGCTATCATTGGTACTCCAATTTTTACCCGGACAGCCGATTTACCGGCTGCTTTGCTGAAAAAAAGCACCTGGCTCAGCCGAAGTTTTGCCTACCGGCTGTTGCCTGTCAATAACAACGATGTTCAGTCGATACACGTAGGGGCATATGCCGTACTGTTTCAGCGGATTTCGGTGATGCTACTGGCGACAGGCAGCCGGTATTATGAGTTCGATTATTCAACGAAAACCTATGACCAGCTTTCCGTAAGTCTCGAACTTGCTAATCTTGTAATGATGGGTAATGTCAATATGGGCCTTAAACTGGCCTATGATACCGGAGCTATTTTCGCCAGTAACCTGGGCGGAATGCTCATGCTTCGTAAAACGGGTTTGCTGACTCGAAAATCGGCCAGCCGTTGACGCTACGTATAAATAAGTGAATAGACCATGTATCAGCAGATCGATAATTTTAAGTTGCCTCCAGGCTTTCGGGGCCGACCAGGTTGGTATGTACAGCTCTGGTGGATAGTCGAATCATTGTTTTTCAGAACTTCCCCTCAGTTTATGTACGGATGGCGCCGATTTCTGCTTCGAAGTTTCGGGGCTAAAATAGGCCAGCGCGTTCAGGTCAGACCATCTGTACATACCCAGTTTCCGTGGAAAGTAACCATTGGCGATTCGAGCCGAATCGGCGACGATGTGGTGCTATACAGCCTCGGACCGATCACGATCGGGGCCAATGTAATTGTCTCACAAAAGAGTTATATCTGTACTGGCTCACACGACTATCAGGATCTAGATTTTGGCATTTTTACCGAGCCCGTCGTCATTGAAGACGAATGCTGGCTGGCAACCGACGTATATGTAGCGCCCGGCGTAACGATTGGCAAAGGGACTGTTGTTGGGGCCAGGTCGTCCGTATTGAAGTCGTTACCTGCCAATAAGGTGTGTGTTGGAACTCCGGCCAAACCGCTTAAGGATCGAAAACGGCTGGATACGTATTCGGAGGATGTTCAGAAGGCCTGGGTAGTTTAGCCAACGAAACTCAGGTTGGCATACGTACTTCGGCTACTTAACCAGTCGGCCATTTGCTGAAGGCCATCAGACAGGCTTGTGGTAGGTTGATAATCCAGCTTTTGCTTCGATTGGGTTAAATCGGCCCAGGTATGAGCCACATCGCCAGGTCGGTCTGGCTTCTGAATGATTAGGGCTTTTTGATTGGTCACACGTTCCATCGTGGTAATCAATTGCCGCAACGATATGCAGCACCCACTACCAATATTGTAGATCGCAAAGCCATTCACCCGAAGCATAGCCTTACTGATACCCTGAACAATGTCGGCTACGAACGTGTAATCGCGGCTAGTGCCTTTTCCATATATGCTGAGCGGGCGTTGCTGACGGATGGCTTCCAGAAACTGGTAAATAGCCATGTCGGGTCGTTGGCGGGGGCCATAAGCAGTAAAAAAACGCAGGCAGGTGATGTCGATCCCATACTGCTGGCTGTAATGTCGGCAGAGTTGCTCGCCTTTGTACTTCGTGAGTGCATAAGGCGATATGGGGAACAGCTGCTGGCTGTTTTCCTGGAGGGGCATAGCCGGACTGTCGCCATAAACCGACGATGAAGAGCCAAAGATTAGCTTCCGAACACCGAACTGATGCATGGTGTGGAGAAGGGTACGAGTGCCATTGATGTTTACATCCGTATACGCATCCGGATGTTGGAGCGAAGCCTGAACACCGGGCAGAGCCGCTAAATGAATCACTACATCGAATGGATATTGCCGGAACAGATTTGCCAGCGCAGTGGCATCGCGAATATCGCCCTCGTGCAAATGATAGGCCGAATGATTTAGGCTGGAGCGAATGTTCAGGAGTTTCTGCTCTCGGGAGTAATTCGAATGAAAGTTGTCCAGCACATGAACCCGGCAACCCATCACCAGTAAATGATCGGCTACATGTGACCCAATAAATCCAGCTCCACCCGTAATCAGTACATTCATACCTAAAATTGGCTCACTTTGTAGTTCCCCAGAAAGAAAAGACTTAAACGATGAGAATATTAATATTAATTACAAAATGTATCTTATTAGATACTATAAAATAATATCAGTAAATAAATATAGGAATTATATTTTCAATATTATATAAAATGAAAATAAATATTAGCTTTTGATCAGGGGCCTTGCCAGATAGATAGGATGAATTATACGGTTGGCTGTCACGGATGATTTACAAATTATGGCCAATCGATCTCACGTTAATCGCTCAGATGAGTCGCCCTTTATACGGATTTATGACCATCAGGCTGATTGACTAAATAAACATACCCGCTTGTATAAGGGTTTATTGCTCAACGACATCTGTACTGTGAACAAATTGAATTTCGAAAATAAGCAGGCCTTTTGGCAGGGTGGGGGCGAAATGGGAGCACTTACCCGAGCGTACGACTGGGCCCAAACAACGATGGGGGCCCCTGAATTGTGGCCGCAGAGCCTGCGGACAACGTTAGGGATTGTCTTGCACTCAGCATTCCCAATGTTCCTTTTCTGGGGTGATGAGCACATCTGTTTTTATAATGATGCGTACCGGCCCAGTCTTGGTCATGAGGGCAAACACCCGGCGTTGGGTAAACGTGGAGAAGACGTTTGGGCGGAGATATGGGGCTTTATTGGGCCGCTGATCGGCAAGGTTATGACCACTGGTGAATCGGTTTGGTATAAAGATCAACTGGTTCCATTTTACCGCAACGGGAAGCTTGAGGATATTTACTGGACCTTTAGTTACAGCCCGATATACGGCGATAGTGGCCATATAGATGGTGTACTGGTAACCTGCACCGAAACGACAGAGAATGTTCAGGCGATTCAGAAGTTAAAAGAAAGTAATGACCAGCTTGCTTTTGCTATTGAAGCTACTGAGCTGGGAACCTGGGATCTGGACCCGGCTTCGAATGCATTATCCGCGAATACGCGTCTGAAGGAATGGTTTGGTTTACCAGCCGATGGGCAGGTTGCCTTACCTTTGGCCACCAGCGTCGTTGCGGAAAAAGATCGGCAACGCGTCGAAGAGGCCATTCAACGGGCTTTGCAGTACGAATCAGGAGGGTATTATGATATCGATTACACACTGATCCATCCAATCACGAAAGAAGAGCGGATTGTGCGTGCAAAAGGCAAGGCCTGGTTTACCGCCGATCGGGTCGCTTATCGATTCAACGGAACATTACAGGATATAACGGAACGTAAAAAAGCGGAACAGGAGGTAGTCGCCAGCGTACAGGCGCTACAGAGTATAATCGAAAGCGCCCCATTTCCGATTGGTATTTATGTGGGGCCGCAGATGCAGATTCAGTTTGTCAACTCGGCTATTGTCAAGGTATGGGGAAAAGGGCCTGATGTGGTCGGAAAGCGGTATGCCGATGTATTGCCCGAACTGGCAAACCAGGGGATATACCATCAGCTCGACCAGGTCTATGAAACGGGGACTCCGTTTCATGCTCGAAATCAGCGCGTCGATCTGGAAGTGGATGGCAGGCTGCAGCCCTTTTATTTCAATTATAGTTTTACGCCCTTATACAATGCCGAAGGGCAGATCTATGGGGTAATGAATACCGCTGCCGAGGTTACAGACCTTGTCGAGGCCAAACAGAAGCTGGAGGATACCGAAGCCACGTTGCTCGGAGCAATTGAACTGGCCGAGCTGGCTACCTGGCGTATGGATGTATCGACCCGAACCTTCTCGTTCTCAAAACGATTTATGGACTGGCTTGGCTTCACCGACGAGTCAAAGACGCGGGATGAAGCCTATAATCCATTACCTACCCATTACCACCAGCAGGTTGTTGAGGCCATTGAGGCTGCCATACAGCCCGGTTCGTCGGGCTATTACGAAAATGAGCACCCGATCATCAACCGGCAAACGGGGCAAATGCGGATTATACATGCACAGGGCCAGGTGTTTTATGATGTTGATGGAAATCCGGTTGTACTGAGCGGAACCGCACAGGATATAACCCAGCAACGGGAAGTTCAGTTAACCCTGGAACGGCAGGTACAGGAGCGTACAGAAGAACTGGAGTCAACAAACGAAGAATTGACCGCTATCAACGAAGAACTTACCGAAGCTAACCAGCTTTTGATTCGGTCGAACGATAACCTGCAGCAGTTTGCCTATGTAGCCAGCCATGATTTGCAGGAGCCGCTTCGTAAAATTCAGCAGTTCAGTACGCTCCTAAAACAGGAGTATGCTGAGTCATTGGACGATAAAGGGAAAGACTTTCTGGATCGACTAACATCGGCTAGTTCACGAATGTCGATGCTTATTAAAGATCTGCTTACCTTCTCCCGAATCTCGACCCAACAAGTAACCCATCGGCGGGTCGATCTAAACGACGTACTGCGGGAGGTTCTGGAAAACCTGTCGATAGCCGTCGATGAAACTAAAGCCGTGATTCAGATAGACCCCCTCCCCGTTATTGAGGGAGACGCCTTACAGTTGGGGCAATTATTTCAGAATCTCCTCTCCAATGCGATCAAATTTCATCAGCCAGACGTCAGGCCGGTAATACAGGTACGGATCAGTCAGCTACTGGCGAAGGAGCTGCCCCTTTCATTGCCCGTACTGCGTCAGTCAAGAGCCTATTATTGTGTCGATATTGCCGATAATGGGATTGGATTTGATGAGAAATACAAGGAACGGATTTTTCAGGTTTTTCAGCGACTACACAGCAAGCGGGAGTTTGCCGGGACGGGCATAGGCCTGGCCATATGCCAGAAAGTGGCTACCAATCATGGAGGGGCTATTACGGCAACCAGTGAGCCAAACCAGGGAGCAACGTTTAGTGTATATCTGCCAGTTTAGGAGTTGCTTTGTCTGATTCAGACGGATACAGCACCAAACAGCCAGTTGCTCCTGGCTACTGCAATTGCGTTAAGCAATGCTGCCTGTGCTTACTTCTTTGGTCCATGATGTTTCAAGTACTGACAAAGGGGTGGTAAAGACCTCCTGTAGCGTATCTGCCTTTTGGGTTAGAGGTGACATGGAGGTGCCAGCCAACGAGGCTGTTCACGTTCTGATGGGCAACGCCATTCGGCGAAAATCGACAAAAAACGCTGACCTCATGCCGAGCCCAGCGTTTAAATCTAACCCATAAGAGCTTGCTAGCTATAGAACCAATAGTTTGCAATCGGGGCCATTTTAGTTAATAATTGCCTTAATCGTTAACTTATTGATTGGACGGCAATGCCTAACTTACCCTTATGGATCGCTTTCTAAGCCCAAACAGAATGATTCATACGTAGTTGAGTGAACCGAGTAAGGGCTACTAAAAATGTGCAGCAGCCAAATCAATAGACGGCTAAATTTAGGCCGATTGACCATCGCGGGTATTTTTCTGGACGGCTATAGCGCCAAATAAAGCGAGCAGAAAAGCAAAGGCATAAAAGCCTTTTTCGCTGGGCAATAGAGTGGCGTTCCAAAGGCCAACGGTGAGCAGTACGATGGCTAAAATAGTGGAAAACCAGCTTAAGCCGTAATAAATATCGGTTACCGGCAAACCTTCCAGCCGATCTCGTACACTCTTTTGCACCGATACGACTGAAAATAGACCGTACATCAACACCGTGAAGTAGAATCCTTTTTCATTGAGGAGCATGTCGGAGCGCCATAAACCGATTAAGAAGCCAAACATACCGGCACCCAGCGCTACCCAGGAAGCGCCGACAAATGCCATTGAGGGTTTTTGA
Organism: Spirosoma panaciterrae DSM 21099; assembly: GCF_000374025.1. Taxonomy (GTDB): domain Bacteria; phylum Bacteroidota; class Bacteroidia; order Cytophagales; family Spirosomataceae; genus Spirosoma; species Spirosoma panaciterrae. Next base: position 38,139 of record NZ_KB893175.1, read on the forward strand.
GTCATTTTAGTAGTGATTAGATGGTGACTGTTTTGGGAAAGTGGCCGGGAAAAGGATTACCGGAACAACCGACTTGTAATCACTTACCTGCAGTATAAAACCACCTTTGCTTACGACCACAAAGTTGAAAAGTGCTTTTGAGGGAAAATACAGCTAATCAACAATTGGTAGGAATGAGTAAATAAATGCCGCTCTGGGCTGAGTTATTCCCGAAACAAGGGTAAACAGGATAATCATATGGCATTTTTGTAAAATAGTAGAAATGCACGTATTTTTACAGCCTTTATGAATAGTTACCAGGGAATGAATGTGAGGGCTTACGCTTTCAATACGTTTCTTTTCTACATTAGTAGCCGTTCATAGATCATGAAACACGGTCCTGTAGCTCAGTTGGATAGAGCATCTGCCTTCTAAGCAGACGGTCAAGCGTTCGAGTCGCTTCGGGATCACTCAGGTAATCAAGCACTTACGATATATTCGTGGGTGCTTTTTTTCTTGAATGGCCTAGCTACGATTCACTATTGAAATTTTTCTGACGGGTTCAGATATTGATCCGTGAATTATTCCGTAATGAATGCTACCTCTTTTTTATTGAAGAATGCCTTCACTGATTTAGGGCCATTTTCAAACCGTTTGGCTTGCTCAAGAACTGCCACCGTTAGCTCATCTAGACTGGTATACGCTCGATTTTTCAAGCTGCCCTTCAACCGCTTCGGCGGTCCGATGACTCCAGAACAGTTCAACCGGGTTTAATTCTGGGCTGTAAGCTGGTAAGCGTTCCAGATGAATCCTACCGGGCCGTTCATGAAGTAACTGCTTGACGGCCTCGCTCCGGTGAATGGCAGCTCCATCCGCGACGGCGGCCCGGCCAGATAACCAGTAAATTTCGCTTTCGGTATCATCCACAGAGCTGGCTTAAAAACCATACGATGTCTTCGCCTGTAAAGGGCTGGTCTTGACCAGCTAAATAGATCCGACCGTTAGGAGCAATTGCAGCAATGAGGCTTAAATGAGTACGCCCCGCTTGCTCAATGAGTACCAGTGTCTGACCACAAGGTGCCCAAGTATGAGCCACTAATGGCAATAGATAACAGGCTGATTCATCCACATATAAAATGACGCGTCCTTCAGCATGCGCTTTTTTTAAGTTCAGTCGGACCGCTGATGTGGTAAGCGTTCTTCTCGCCATTGAGCAACCGTCCCTGCGTCTTGCTGGCTAGCCTTACGCTGCGGTAACTGCCTGCTCCATCCTACCTTTTTCAAAATCCGGCCAATTTGAGACGGATCATAGCTGACACCAAACAGCTTCTTGATCAGCTCATTAACTCGGGGGCGAGTCCAGACGGCTCCACTAAATCCGTGATATTGGGCCCCTTTGTTTAGTTCGATTACTAATTGACTCAGCTGCTGAGCAGATAGTCGGGCTGGCGCGCCGGTTCGTTTCCCCTCTTGCAAAGCGGTTAGTCCTTGCTGGTTGTATTTCTTTAAAGTTCGACTGACCCAAGGTTGAGTTAACCCGAAGGCGTTAGCAATTGCTGCCTGCTGCCAACCGGCCTGGCTGAGTTCGACACAACGTCGGCGAAGTGCTTCGTAATCGGATTGTTTGTAGTTTGCCATAGAAAGCGAAAGCTACTTACATAACAGACTTACTCACGTATCAATAACAAAACAGCCCGGTGGCAATGCTACCGGGCTGAAAAATAACTATCCTAATCTTTAGTAAATGATCAACGAAGTGTACAAGCCTATTGTTTACTTACCTTTTGGAAGGTTAAAAAGTAGATCGGTTAGCAAGCGCCCGTTGGCAGTAGATGAAAACGAATACGCATACTCTTTACCGTGGAGAAAACGCCCTACTTTGTAGTATAGGAGGAGGGGATAAATAAATTTTTATACTATTGGCAGCTAAGAAAATATCTTTTTGATAGAATAGGTGAAGGTTTGTTGTTGGGTAATTGTCAGGTATTTAGCTAATATAATCTTCGTGGAGTTGCGTTTGAGAAAGCCAGATTATACCTGGCCGTCCAGCCTCAATACCATAGACGAATGCTACCGCCAGATGGCCTGGCTCAACGCAGTATTCATTCGTAACGCCTAACCTTACAATGAATACCCAAAATCTATTTACTTTTCAGTCAATAAGAAAATTGGTTAAAATGAGGACGATACTTCATTATACAAACCATAGACTGGTTGTTTACTATATCCTCTTCGGCTATGAAACATTTCTTCTGTGTCTTGATCCTTTTAACGGTCGGAATGGCCGCCTGTCAGCAGTCAACTACACTCCCGATACCGACCTACGAAGGTCAATACAATTTACAAGTATCAGGGGAGTATACCTTTGATAGCTTTCCGGTCAATCAGACTGACAAGGGCACCTTAACAGTTGTTAAGAATGCTGACGGAACTTACACCTTTACGGAGAAACTGTCGGTTAAAGTTCGATCCTATCAGGTACGGGTTAGCGGTGCTAAATTTGAGGTGCCAATTCAAATAGATTCTTTCCCGGTCAACGGAGTGACTTATAGCCCTGCATTCAAGGGGACGGGTGAATTTAAGACCAATAGTGTTACGATAACCCGGACCACTTCGTTTACGGCTGGGGCAGTGCGGGTCAATATTTCAACGGAAACCTATGGCTATCGCTAACAAGCTTTAGCTGCCATCTGTAGGGGACATGAAATAAGGGCTTACTATCTATCATGCTATTCCGAGTGCTATGGCTTATATCTACCTGCCGATTTTAAGTCTGCTGGGCATCGCTTTGCTTATCCCTTCGATTAGGTTGTTACTTTTCGTTGAAGACTTCGTCTAACGCGCGAGGCCAGGTTTTCTAATCCGCTTTTGCCGATTCAGACGGGTTAGCATAGAAATTTAGGCAGCGCTAATTCCGGTTGCATCGGATGCTTGCTAGAAGCCTGCCTGTTCAGCTAAACGCTTATCACTTGGGAGGCAACTAGTTGCATGGTTGCCTGCTCAACCAATAGTAGGGTTGGTGTACTCTTCTTTGTCTCGCGTCCCACAAATACATCCATAAACATTTGCGGCTCGTTCTAAGCAGTTTCTAAGATCTGCTTAAGGGCATTCTAAGCAATGCGTGTGTTATTTGTTTTGTTCGTAACTAACCAACATCGGATAGGGCAAGGCTCAAGCATACTCAATTTCTCATTCATATTGAGTCGTTTTCAACGCCATGAAGCCGGGTGTTCATGCGCCCGACCTGCTGATGGCTATGCCATGGTTAGGAAAATTTGCCAGTAGATGGTCGGATGGCTTCTCCGATATCTCGTAACATCTTTTTCTATGAGTCATACGAAAGACTATCATCAACGATCGCTTGGCCTTACCTTCACCCCAGATCATACAGCGCAGATAACTGTATGGGCGCCTTTTGCCCAGAAAGTGGCCGTCTCCATTCAAACGGGTTCGTCTGAACTACCTTTGCAAAAAGGAACGAATGGGGACTGGCACGGAGAAACCGATCAGATCAAACCCGGTGATTTATATACGTTTGTCATCAACGACGAGCAGGAATGCGCTGACCCGGCATCACTTATACAACCCCAGGGGTTCTATGGCCCTTCCCAGGCGTTTGATACATCTGCTTTTTATTGGGAAGATGCACACTGGGTCAATCCGCCCATCGACGACTACATCATTTACGAACTTGATATATGCACCTTCACGCCAGAAGGTACACTTAAGGCGCTGATTCATAAACTGAGCCATCTCAAAAAATTGGGTGTTACGGCAATTCTGCTTAGGCCCATCACTCCGTTTCTGAATCCCCAATCCCAACAGCAGTCCGCTCCTTTTTTATATGCTGTTCAAACGTCATGTGGTGGACCGGCGCACCTGCAACAACTGGTAAATGCCTGCCATTTTGAAGGCATCGCCGTTATTCTGGATATGGTGTATCAACGGACAGAACAACCAGCAAAAGGATTTGGGAACTTTGGGTTGCTGGCCCGTTCGCAGGCCCGCACGCTTACCGATAAGCCTGACTTTTTTCGTGAAGCTCATGAGCGCTACCTTATCGAGAATATGATGATGTGGTTTCAGGAGTTTCATATCGACGCGATTCAGTTGAGGGATATTCAGACCTTGCCGGATGCCGATCAGCTACTTCATCGAATGCGGGAGCGTACAAATGCTTTAACTAACCTGACCGGACGGCAATATTATCTATTGGCTGAACACGACTTGCCCCAACCGATGTGTAGTAATGAAGATAAATCGAGTAGCGATCGGGTTAGAAAGCCAATTTCCTCCGGAAACAGGGCTGACTCAGCCCGTAATTCGTTTAACCAGGATATAATCGCTCGTCGGTGTCAAACCCGGCATTATCAGGAATCGTATCTGTATGATGCGCATTTCTCGGAGGTACTTGACGAGTTGTTTGATCGAGAAGGGGCCGAGGGAGCCGGAGAAGGGGTGCTTTCACTATCGCAGACTTGTTACAAAGCCCAAAACAATCTGCTGGAAACCTATACCACGCAGCCACTCAACACAGAATCCGTCAAGCTCATGGCGGGGTATATTCTAGTGAGTCCCTGTATACCTACGCTGTTTATGGGCGAAGAATGGGGGCACATGAATCCATTCCTGGCACTGACTCAGGATGAGCCTGTACGGATGGCTGAAAAATCGTTGCCTGTCGATCAGGAAATCCAGTCGGCTTCTGCTTCAGCCTGGGAGGGGCTGGATGAGCCCCCAAGCCCAACCTTGTATCGGTACTATCAGTCGCTTACGGCACTCCGGCGTCAGCAACCGGCATTGTATCATCTCAATCCCCGACACACCCGGATCATTCATCAGGAGGGAGAAACAACGCTTCTCATGCATCGGTGGCATAAGACCAACGACGTATTGTGCCTGATGAATTTTTCCTCCGAAAAACAGATCGTGACACTGCCTGACCTGGGAGAAAGCTGGCAAAAGCTGCTCGACTCAGCCGACCCCGTCTGGGAAGGGCCCGGCGCATCGCCCGAGCTTTTGGCCAGCAAAGCCACGCTGATTCTTCAGCCGGAGTCAATCGTCGTCTACAAAGCCCAAGCCTGAAAGCGGTCAGCGTTCGTCAGGGCCGGGGTCTGTCTGAGGCAGACAAAATCGGGAAGTCGTCTGTTTACTTTTCACTGAGCAACCTCAAAAGGACGCCGTTGGTCCAGCCGAAGCCGTCCTGATTGGGGTATTCTCCGCCTTTGGCGGCTGCCGTACTGATTACGTCGTATTTTTCGACCATCTTACCCGACACTTTGTAGACCCGCAGATTCTCGGCTACCCAATTTATTTTGATCTTACTGGCCAGTGGCAACTGGCGATAATTACGCAGACCCTGTATGGCTATCCATTGTAATGGGGCCCAGCCGTTGGGCGAATCCCATTGTTGACCCGTATTTTGCAAGGTGGTTGTCAATCCGCCTGGTTTCAAAAACGACTGCTCCAGTTTGCGGGCTACAGCTACGGCTTGAGCGGGCGTCGCTATCTTCACGAATAGAGGATAGATACCCGCCAATGAATAGACTGTGGAGGGCTTGCGGGCCACGAAATCATAATCGAAAAAGAAACCACTTTTCGGATTCCAGCAGTACCGCTGAAGCGCAGTTCGACGTTGCTGCGCCAGTTGTTGGTAGGTTTTGGAACGGTTTAAATCGCCTTTCAATCGATAACCATCTGCCAACGTTTGCTCCAGATTGACAAGCAGTGCGTTTAAATCGACGGGGATAAAGTCGGTTGTATGAATGGTACGTAGGTTTTTACCATCCCGAAACCAGCGACTGCTGAAATCCCAGCCCGACTCGGCTGCCGCCCGGAGGTGCCGGTAAAGGGGCTGTGGATTTTTGATGTGGCGAGCCAGTTGCACGTCCTCCCGATACGATTCAGGGCGAGGGGTTGATTTGTCGTCAAAATAGCGATTTAGATATATGCCCTCCGCCAGTTGAACCACACGTCGGTAAGCTGGCTGCTGTGCCGTTACCTGATCTTTGCCGTCCATCCAGAAATCATATTCCTGCTGAAGTTCAGGTAAATAGGTCAGCAATACCCGCCGTCCCTGAATTTCCGAAAGTAGGTTGACCATGAATGAGAAAAACGGCGGCTGCGACCGGCCCAGAAAATACGTTCGGTTTCCGTTAGGAATAAAGCCAACTGTGCGGATCAGATAGGCAAAATTATCGACCATATTTCGGATGAGCGCTGGTTTGCCCGACGCCCGTAATCCCAGCATTGTAAAATAGCTATCCCAGTAATACATCTCTCCAAATCGTCCTCCGGGAACCACATACGGATTCGGCAGGGGAATCAGTGAGCCCGGTTGTAAGCCCTCTTTCAGACGGGGTGTGGCCGGGCGCGTCAGTACAGGCCATAAATCGGCCATATGCTCACTCGCCGACTGACCGGCATGGCTGGTGTAGCCCGAAGCGGGTTTGACCGGCAGGGTGAACTGCTGTAGAATAAACGCCTTCAAGTTGAAGTCGCTGCGCTGACGGGCTTTTTCGTAGTTGGCCAGAATAGTTGCTGGCGGATAGTTGGGAATGCAGTCAGCAAATGTTTTTGAATCGGGAAAAACAGCTTTTATCTGAACGGTTTCAAACAGATTTCCGAATTGCTCGTCGGGCCCGAGTAGCAATGGCCGTTCTGTACTGGTTTTTTTGAGGACTTGCTGTCCCTGATTGGGTGTTACGCTACCTAAAAAGAAAATGAGAAATGCAATGTATGGGATACGAAGGGGGTGTTTCATGAAGTTTTGTTTATGGATAGGGTGTTCTTTTAGAACGACCCTATCCCATCAACGGTCTCTGGCATGAGCTCTTTGGCCACAGTGCCAGTCTGTTCAATAATCGATTGAATGATTTCCAGGGGCACACGAACCCAGTCGGGTCGGTGGCTGAGTTCACTATTTAGGTCCGATATGGCTTTTTCGAGCAGGTACGTTTCCAGCATCATTTGCAGATCGTTGGCGTCATCGGGAATAAACGAACTGCCCCGAACGGTTTCCAGATAGGCTTCCATAAAAAAGTTGCTCATGCATTGGGCCCAGAATATAGCATAGGGTAAAAGGGGGATCGTGTCTTCGGCCGTGACCTGATTATTCTGTAAAAAGCCTTCGTACCCAACGTAATAGAACGAGCGAATCATAGACGCGACATCACGCAGAGGAGACCGTTTCAGACGACGTTCGCTGTAGCTCCGGCCAGGGTCGCCCCCAAAATCCTGAATGGCAATATCTTTGCCCGTCAGCAGAATCTTGTCCAACTGCAGGTCCCCGTGAATGCGAATCTTGGTGCTGACCAGTTTTTTACTGTAAATCCGTTTAAACAGGGCTAATACTTCCTCTTTTCGACCCAGTATCTGTTCAACATCCTGCCGAACATTGTCGGGCAGGCGTTGCAAATTTCGTTTTTGGGTCTGGTAACTTTCGCGAACCAGCGATTGAAAACCGGCATACAACGACCGCTGATAGTGCAGGGAAAATTCTTCAGGGGCAAAGTCTGTCAGTGTCGTGTTCGACGCCAGTGCCTGGTGCATCGCCCCGATTCGTTCGCCTAGTAGCCGAACCTGCTGAGCGGCCCGGTGGCCAAGTAACTCCTGTGCTTCGGGGGGTAAGCTCGTGAACGAAACCGGCTGACTCAGGGTGCCCAGCGTTGCATTCAGGGCCTCGGCCAATTGCATTGAATTGCGGGCCAGAATCCGTTCAATAAAGTTGTTGATGCGTTCCAGAACATACTGTTTCCCATCGCCATGTTGCGCTACAAGTTTCTGCATAACGGCCAGCATGATCGGCTCGCCCGAAGCCAGCATTTCGATCATTCCGGCAAACGGAGGGACGTTCGAAAAGTCTGCCTGCTCAGACAGGAACTGAGTCATTTCGGCATCTGGATTGATCGTTAAATCAACCTTTCGATACACTTTCAATACGTAACAGTGATCGTAAATGATAGAGGCATAGGCAGGGCCCGAAGCCACCAGTTTCGACTTTATAGCACTGTGCTGACGGACGTAGTCCATCAATAACGGTTTAGATTGCAGAACAAGGTTGCCTTCAGCATGTCGGTCATTCTGTGTTAGTTTCTGAAGCAGAGCCTGCTGTACATCGGGGAGGTAAAGACCATCGCAGAGTACCCCCGATTCGTGCCCCAGATGCAGATTGGCCAGTACCGCCTGAGGGCAGCTATGTAATAACAGAGCGGCCTGTAGCTCGTCGGCAAAGGCAATAACCAACTGGAAAATTTCGGGCAGGCCCCGCTCATACGTAACTTCAACCAAAAGAATGTAGGCCGAACCCACTGGCAGCATAAGCGGTGCCTGGTTCAGAATAGAAACGCCCCGCATGGTTACCCGCTTTTCTTCGAACCAGTCGGTCCTGAGCAGGTAATCGGGCAAGACTTTCGTTTCCAGGCGTTCCCGGGTGTTGTTGCTCAAAATCTGTCCCCACAGGGCAATATGCAGTTCAGGAAGCTGGAGGGGAGCCGCCACACGCGCAGCTGTTTTTTCCAGCACAAACCACTGGTAGTCGTGAGGGGCCAGCGTGAAGAAATACGTTTCCTGTTCCGTAACAGCCGGAAACGTATTTCGGCTGAATAACTCAACCGGAACATACCCGCCAAACCCATCCAGTTCAATTTCGGCAGGTTGAGCATATTTCGACAGGTTAATGATGATCAGCAGCGTCTGGTCTTCGTAGGTGCGGGTAAACGCCAGCACTTTTGGATTTTCGACGTTCAGAAAGGTCAGATCTCCTCGCCCAAAAGCCTTGTATTTCTTCCGTAGGGTCATCATCCGTTTCATGAACCAAAACAGCGAGGAGGTGTTCTGACGCTGCGTTTCGACGTTGACGGATTCATAATGGTACTCCGAATCAAGAATGGTAGGCAGATATAGCTTATGAGGATTGGCGGCCGAGAATCCGGCATTTCGGTCGGGCGACCATTGCATGGGCGTTCGTACGCCATCGCGGTCGCCCAGATACACATTATCGCCCATGCCGATTTCATCGCCGTAATACAGAACCGGTGTGCCCGGCAACGAAAAAAGCAGCGAGTTCATCAACTCTATTTTTTTTCGGTTGTTGCTCAGCAGCGGAGCCAAACGATGGCGTAGACCCAGATTGATGCGGGATCGGGGGTCTTTGATGTACGTCTTGTACATATAGTCCCGCTCCTCGTCGGTCACCATTTCGAGGGTTAGCTCGTCATGATTGCGGAGAAAGATAGCCCACTGGCAGTTTTCGGGGATGGCGGGGGTTTGATCAAAAATATCGGTGATGGGATAGCGGTCTTCCATTTGTAACGCCATAAACAACCGGGGCATGACCGGAAAATGGTAGTTCATATGGCACTCATCGCCATCACCAAAATACGATGCGGCTTCTTCGGGCCACATATTGGCTTCGGCCAGAAAGACCACTCCCGGAAAATGATCATCGACGTGTTGCCGCAGTTGTTTTAGAAACGCGTGGGTTTCGGGCAGGTTTTCGCCGTTGGTACCCTCCCGCTCGTACAGGTAAGGGACAGCATCGAGCCGGAAACCATCCACACCCATGTCGCACCAATAGTCGATTATTTTGAATATCTCGCTCTGCACGAGTGGGTTATCGTAGTTCAGGTCGGGCTGATGATGGAAAAAGCGATGCCAGTAATATGCCTGCGCTTCATGATCCCAGGTCCAGTTCGAATGTTCAAAGTCCTGGAAAATAATGCGAACATCTTTGTATTGAGTCGGGTCATCCGTCCAGACATAATAGTCGCGTTCGGGCGATCCCTTGGGGGCTTTTCGGGCGCGTTGAAACCAGGGATGCTGATCGGAGGTGTGATTGATGACCAGTTCGGTAATCACTTTCAGATTCCGCTGATGGGCTTCGTGAAGCAGCGTTTTAAACTGCTCGATGGTCCCATAGGCGGGGTTGATGGTGTAATAATCGGCTATATCGTACCCGTCATCGCGCAGGGGCGAAGGGTAGAATGGCAAAAGCCAGATGGCCGTAACCCCCAGTTCCTGAAGGTAATCCAGCTTTTGGAGTAAGCCCTGAAAATCACCGATTCCGTCGCCATTGCCGTCGTAAAAGGCTTTGATATGCAATTCATAAATGATGGCATCCTTGTACCACTGAAGATTGTCCTGGAGATCTATGGTATTTTCTGTCATGATTGTCTGGAAGTAAACGATTCAAACGGTCGATCGGGCTGGTCAGATATACGCTGATCGGGCACGAAGGACCAACTGGATTTTGGCAACTACTCGATTTGAGCTAAGAATCTGCTTATAGACCGCTTAGAAATTACTTAGAACGCTTTTCTGGCTTTGTTGTTTAGCAGGAAGTCAAAGTTGTGGTGGAGCTTCTCTAAGAAGTTTCTAAGATTTACTTAAGTTGGCTCTAAGCCCAATTGGCGTCTTTTGTAAAACACACTGCGCGTTCAGTAACGCAACAAGCCTGCATGACAACCTCTAAAACTCCGTTTAAACGCCTGATCATTGTTTCGTATCGATTACCATTTACCGTAAAGGAAAAGCAGGAAGGGTATGAGCTGGTCCAGAACTCAGGAGGTCTGGTGTCGGCTGTGCTGTCGATGGCCGGACAAATGGGACAGTCGTCCGATGGTTTGCCGACCAAAATTCACTGGGTGGGCCATGCCGATTCGGCCTTTCAGGATGTCGATACATCGGTTTTTGAGAACGAAACGTTTGTGGCTCATCCGGTTTTTATCGATGAGGCTGTCCATACAGGTTTTTATTACGGATTTAGTAATGATCTCGTCTGGCCTTTGTTTCACTACTTTCCGTCGTATGCCTCATTTCGGGAGCATGATTTTGACCATTATCAGCAGGCCAATGCCTGTTTTCTGCATGTTCTGAATGAATTGACTGAACCGGGCGATCTCATCTGGATTCACGATTTTCAACTGATGCTCCTGCCCGATATGGTTCGCCAGGTAGTTCCTGATGCGTCTATTGGCTATTTTTTTCACATTCCGTTCCCGACCTACGAGATTATCAAGTTGTTGCCCCGTGCCTGGCGGCAGGAATTGTTGAAGGGTGTTCTGGGGGCCGATGTCATTGGGTTTCATACGGCCGATTATGTCCAGCATTTTATCCAGAGCGTGGCCGAAGTACTGGAACTGCCCATCATCGGCCAGCGAATTGTATTGGCCGATCGCTCGCTACTGGTCAAAGAATTCCCCATAAGTATCGACTTCAACAAGTTCGACCAAAGCAGCCAGGAGGCCGATGTCGTAGAGATGCGCCAACGAGACAAAGCCCTGCTGCGGCATAACCGGATCATTTTTTCGGTGGATCGACTCGACTATACGAAGGGCATTACGTACCGATTACGAGGATTTGAACGATTTCTGGTTCAACATCCCGAATGGCATAATCGCGTTACGTTTGTGATGACGGTGGTTCCCTCGCGCGATAAAATTGGTCAGTATCAGGAGTTAAAGCGAGAAATCGAAGAAACGGTTGGTCGGATCAATGGCCTATTCGGTACCATTGGCTGGCGCCCCATCGTGTACACCTATTCGTCGCTCTCCTTTACAGAGCTACTGGCGCTCTACACCGCCTGCGATATTGCGTTGATTACGCCCCTTCGCGATGGCATGAATCTGGTCTGTAAAGAATTTATTGCCAGCCGACACGATCAGCGGGGCGTTCTGATTTTGAGCGAGCTGGCCGGAGCTGCCCAGGAGCTTCAGGAAGCGCTCATCATTAATCCGACCGATACGCAGGAAGTAGCGGATGCCATCCAGCAGGGCCTTACTATGCCCGAAGCGGAGCAGGAACGGCGACTAACGACGATGCGCAAGCACGTACAAAACCATAATGTGTTCCGCTGGAGTCACGATTTCCTGTCGGCCTTTCAGGTGATTCGTGAGAGTGAAACGGAACTGGAGACCGATCTGCCCATTGCCTCCTTTGTGAGTTCGTTCGAACAGGCACAACAACGGTTGCTCCTGTTCGATTTCGATGGTACCCTGGCCCCAATTGTCAATGACCCGGCCCTGGCTAGTCCCTCCAAGTCATTGAAGCGAACCATTCAGCACCTGGCCGAAACCAGTGATGTAGTAGTCATCAGTGGCCGAAATCGGGCCTTTCTGGAAAAAACGTTTGCGGGTATTTCAGTCAGTCTGGTAGCCGAACACGGCGCTTTTCTCCAGAAACCCGGCCAGCCCTGGGAGCGGCTCGATTTATCGGCCGATGACTGGGTCGATTCGGTTCGGACCATCATGACTCCTTTTGTCGATCAGGCGCCTGGTTCGTTCATTGAAGAGAAAGAAACTTCCATTGCATGGCACTATCGGAAGAGTGAAATAGACGACATTGAAAATCAGGCCATTGATCTGGCTACTCAGTTGCGTAGTGCTTCCTATTCTGTTCCCTTAACGATTATTCAGGGGAGTAAGGTGGTGGAGGTCAAAACCGCTCAGCATAGCAAAGGAACGGTTGCCAATGCCATATTTGAGCAAAAACCCTACGACTTTATTGTAAGCATTGGCGATGACACGACCGACGAAGATATGTTTCGGCAATTGCCCAACTGGGCTTACACTGTTAAAGTGGGAGCAGGCATTTCATTTGCCCGCTACCATCTGGCCCGGCAGCGGGATGTCGAAGTGTTGCTGGAGCGAATGAGCCAGGTGTTGACTAAAGCGCCCGAAGATCAATTGAGCTAATTGCATGCATTCGTTGTCTGTGGCCCGACCTAGTCGGGCCACAAGTCTTTATTGAGGTTGATGTCCGTAAAACGCTATTGAATCGATTGGAACCAAGTTACAACGTGCGGATGACTTTAGCAGGTACTCCGGCAACGACCGTATTGGGCGGAACATCCCGACTCACCACCGCACCGGCTGCAACAATCGCATTTTCACCAACGGTTACACCGGGCAGAATAGTGGCCCCTGCACCTATCCAGGCATTTCGTTTGATCAAAACGGGGCTGGGAATAACGGTTTTTCGATCACCCGGATCGAGCGGATGGTTTTCTGAGGTGAGGTTCACGCGTGGGCCAATCTGTACGTCATCTTCGATGGATATGCCACCGATGTCCAGAAAAGAACAGGCATGGTTGATGAACACGTTTTTTCCCAGCGATATTGACCGGCCAAAGTTGGTATAAAATGGAGGGAAGATCGTGGTCGATTCATCGATTGGGTTTCCGATGATGATGCTTAACTGATCGCGTACCTGATCGACATGGGTTGCCGTTGTGTTCATCTCAACACAGAGCCGGATTGTTCGCGAAACAACTTCGCCAAACGCACCATATTCAGGATCGTCTTTTCGTAGCAGCTCCCCGGCTCGAAGCCGTTCAATTATTGATTGATTGTTCATAATCGTGTTTATGGGAAGGAGAGGCCGCATCTGCAAACCAACCATCCGCCTTTTTGAGATACGAGTAACGTTCGGTTACTGCCTTAGTGTCTGTCAAATTTCTGGTCAGGAAATCGTTGAGCATGTCCGCGACATAAACCCTTATGGGTACCCAACCCGGCTAAAAACAAACTAGTCCGGAGCGACCTATGTAGTTTTACTTAGCCGTTTGAATATAAGTAGATTATTAGAAATGCATCAGGTTAATTTTTGTCCTGCGTCAGCAGGACAAAAAGGCCAGTTTGAGATACGCTAAACGAGTTGTGCTTCTGTACCTGGTGTAATTTAAGTTGTCGGTCATTCCAACCCGCGACAAAAGTAATGGATGGGCAACCTACTGATTTTATACATTTTACGGTTTTACTTACCACTTTTACGGATGCGGGTTTGAGTCACTGTTTTCGCCGTTAGATTTGGCTGAAAGATCAGACGATGACTGGACTAGTTTACCTGAAAAAGTACAGGACTCTAGGGAAAGTACCCACTGATTTGGCCAGAATTTGCTACATAAACCCTTCAATACAGAAACGACCAAAAACCATGATTACAACGAACAGACGGCATTTTTTGACTAGTTTATCGTTGGCAACTGCAGCCGTATACACGTCGCCCTACGCTTTTTCGGGGACTGGGAAAGCCGATGAGTACGTTCAGGTTGAGACGTCGTATGGGCGAATTCGCGGTATCCGCAAAGAAGGAGTCAATACGTTCAAAGGCATTCCCTACGGAGGAAAGGTATCTGGCGACTGGCGGTTTCGTAGGGCGGCCCCGGTAAATCCCTGGACGGGTGTTCGCGATGCACTGGAGGTTGGTGCTCCGGCCATCCAGCCCCCCCGTCGGAATGAGCCTGCTCCAGCCGAAGACTATTTATTCCTGAATGTCTGGACGCCCGCCAACAATCAGAAGAAACGGCCTGTCATGTTCTACAATCATGGCGGTGGGTTTGTCATTGGATCGGGGGCTTCGGCAAGCCAGGATGGCTCTAATCTGGCCCGGAACTTCGACGTAGTCGTAGTCGAAACAAATCATCGGCTGGGTTTACTGGGGTTTCTGTATCTGGATGAACTTGCTGGGGCGACTATGCCGGATCGGGCAATATGGGGAAGCTGGATATGGTGTCACGGCCTCCCGTCACTTTGCTGAACTCTGGACGACCTTCGCCCGAACGGGTAAGCCAGCGGCTAAAGACGTTCCCCAATGGCCAGCCTACAACCTCAAAACCCGCCCAACGATGCGCATTGATACTACCTGTCAGGTGATCGACAATCGATTTAGCCGGGAACTGGCTATGTGGCGTTCCATTGGCAGGATGTAGGCTGCTCAGAATTCCGAACTTACTTATGCCTTTCAAGCCCGAACAGTGGAGATAGGCCGTATACCCGGTCGCTCTGTTTTGTCTGGGCTATGTGCTCTGTAGCTTAGGGCAAAGGGCAGGCCACTAATTGATCTCATCGATTGGCGTTTTGTAGTCTTTCTGACGCTGAGAAGACTTTCTAAGACGTTGGCGGAGATGGGAATAATGGGGAGGGAGCCTATCGAAACCCGAACTTTTCAGGCCATACCGAGCACTGGCTAAATAGCTTAAGGCACCTATGGCCAATAGGGTTAGTGTTATAATCAAAGCTAGCAGCATCGGTCGGTTTCATCAAGGGAAGTACCAGAATCTACTCACAACATTGACCATACCCTGCCAGTAAGAAAACAGGGTATGGATCAATGCATTAGGAAAGCGCATGTTCACCGCTTTGCCCCAGCAAAGTGGAAAACAGGAATAAGGAAGTGCTTAAGCTGACCTTAGAATTTGATTAGAAGCCACCAACAGGTTCGAAAAAGACCAATACGACAACACCGTACTAACTAATAGCGTACTTTGCTGTTTAATACATGACACAGGCTACTCATTGGTAGCTTGTAGTACTATGAAACTATTAGTAGTTGAGGACGAAGCCAAAACCTTGCAGGCCATTCAGCAGGGGCTGGAAGAAAGCCAGTTTGAAGTCGATATTGCCTACGATGGCTTAATCGCCAAGCGGTTGGCTCTGAAAAACAATTATGCTGCCATTATTACCGATCTGATTTTGCCGGGCCTTAATGGGTATGAACTATGTCGTCAGCTTCGGGCCGAAGGGCTTACTACGCCCATCCTGATTCTGACGGCGCTGGGCGAAACGGACGATAAAGTTATGGGATTCGATGCCGGGGCCGATCAGTATCTGACCAAACCGTTTCAGTTTGCCGAGCTACTGGCGCGGGTACGGTCGCTGACCAAACGCGGTACGCAGGTAGCCATGACCGCCCAGACGTTACGCTATGGCGGTATTGAAATGAATCTGGATGCCAAAACCGTGACGCGTGATGGCAAACCAATTGATCTGACCGCCCGAGAGTTTGCGCTGCTGGAGTTCCTGATGCGTAACCAGGGGAGGGTACTTTCCAAGCCAGCCATTGCCGAACACGTCTGGGATTTGAATTTCGATACGGGCACCAATGTAGTAGAGGTTTACATCAACTACCTCCGTAAAAAGATCGACAAAGACTTTCCTAAAAAGTTGATCCACACCCAGTTTGGCATGGGCTATATGTTTAAGGAAGAATGAACAGGCTCTATGACCATTCGCAACCGCTTAACAATACGCTTCACCGGACTGGTTTCCAGTATTCTACTACTGGCCTTTGTGAGCATCTACGCCTTTTGCTGGTATTTTATTTCGTCGGATTTCTACCGACGTCTCGACCGGAAGGCCAATACCATTGGGGATATGCTCATCCGTCACCGATTGAATACGGACTTGATTCAGCAATTGACCCGCATCCGGAAAGACCAGCTACCGAACCAGAAAATCATTGCGTTTGATCAGCGGGATTCCATTATTTTATCGACCAATGAATCAATCACACTAACCCTTCCCCAATCGGTACTGAGCAATATTCGCCAAACCCGGGAAAAGGAATTCCGCCAGGACAAGTATTATGTGGTAGGGGCCCGGTTTATGACGGCTTCCGGGCAATTTGTCGTAATTGCCAGTGCCGAGAATAAGTACGGCGACGAATTCCTGCGTCGGCTGTTCTGGTCCTTAACGGGGCTTTTCTGCCTGATTGTAGCGATTACGGCGTTTTCGGGCTGGTTTTTTGCCAACGATGCTCTTCGCCCGGTGCAGGCCATGGACCGGACGCTGAATGCCATTTTTCCTAAAAACCGCGATGAACGTTTGCCGTTATACCATGACAATGACGAGATCAGCCGTTTGTCGCAAACCATCAACCAACTGCTCGACCGGGTCAATGAGTCATTTCGTTTGCAACGGATGTTTGTGGCCAACGTATCGCACGAACTTAAAAATCCGCTTACCCTGATCAGTTCTCAGCTTGAAGTGAGCTTGCTGAATGAGCGAGGCCCCGAAGCGTATCGACAGACCATTCGTTCGGTTTTGCAAGACGTGACCGAACTGGCTAGTTTAACCCACGAACTACTCCGGCTCTCCCAACTCAACCAAAACGATGCCGTTAGCCTGCTCACCGATCAGGTACGAATCGATGAAATTGTTTGGGATGTTCGTGCTCAGGTAAATGCCATCAATCCACACTACAAGGTGACCGTGCAGCTCGGAACCTTACCCGAAGAACCCGATCAATTATCGGTTCAGGGAAACAAAACTCTGCTGGAAACGGCTCTGAAAAATCTGACCGAAAATGCCTGTAAATTTTCGGACGACGGAAAAGCACGGGTAGAGGTCGACTTTCAGGAAGCTGTGGTTACGATTCGTATTCAAAACCAGGGGAATCCCATCCCAACGGCCGATCTGCCCTATATTTTTGAACCGTTTTACCGTAGTCGTAAAACCGCCGAGGTACGCGGCTACGGGATTGGCCTGTCGCTCGTCGAACGCATCGTTCGCTTACACCGGGGGCGTGTGCAGGTAAGTTCATCAGTTGGTCAGCCAACCGTGTTTAGTATTATGCTTCCCCGTTAGCAGTTGGCTTCTAAGGATATTCTAAGGAGTTTATCAGCGGATATTAATTCGCTGAAAGCAGTTTTGGTTGTTTACTAACTTACCCTTATCCATAAACATACCAGACTCATGATCCATTCAGCGTATCCCTATACTCCGTTTTTTCCGCCCGGACCTGCTACCCGTAAACGACCAACGCCAAACCCATTGTATGATGATGATCAGCCTCCACAGCCCGACTGGCTGCTTATTTTGATGTGCGCTCTCTTTCTGCTTACGCTTTTTCTGGCGTGGTACGTAGATATTCCCCGTCTGTTACACTGAACGGATTGGGTCGGGATGTACATCGTTAGTCGATCAGTAACTTTACTTTCCTACTTTTAGTCCGGCTTTGTAACCAGCGTTCGATTCGACGTTTTTCTGCGGCTGTATGCTTTCGGGAAAACTGAGCATAAACCAGGGTAACCGTATCGGGACGATTGCGGGCTGTGTTAATCACCAGGGCTCTGGTTGCTGTAAACGTACGCACATCGGGCATCAGCGTTTTAAGCTCATTACGCAGATCAGCTACCGGAAGGTCAGCCCTCTGATTCCGTTTGATGAAGTTCTGGAGTGAGTCGATGGTCTGGTCTTTACGGGCTATGGCTCCCTGGCTGTATTTGATCATCTGATCGGCCAGTGTGTTCGTAATTGCGTTCATATCGACCTCGGTATCCTTAAAACTGCCTTGCTTCACAATCAGTTGGGCATCCTGAATACCATAGGCCGACATTCTGTTTTTTAGTTCGTTGATGGAGTCTTTGGGCAACGGCTCCCCTACAATGGTTAGTTCGAGCTTGCTTTGATTTCGGTTATACCGGGCGGCATAGTTAATGACTTGTCGGTATTGAAACTCGCATTCGTTGGAAACAAAGCGTTTGGCCGACTGCTCGAAGATGGTTTTACGGACAATCTGATAGGCGAGATACGTGCTGGGAACGATAACGATCAGAATCGCAATCCAGATGGTATTTCGGACCCGGCGTTCTACATCAGGCGATAGATATTCCTTTTTCGGAAAGTCCAGAAAGCGCACCATCAGAAAGGTTGCCAGACTGATGCAGATGCAGTTGATCAGAAAGAGATAAAAGGCTCCGGCGAAGTAGTAGAAATTGCCAGTGGCCAGGCCATACCCTGCCGTACAGAGTGGAGGCATCAGGGCGGTAGCAATGGCGACCCCCGGAATCACATTCGTTACTTTTTCCCGGCGCGAACCAGCAATAATTCCGGCCAGACCACCAAAGAACGCGATAAAGGCATCCCAAACGGTAGGCGATGTACGAGCCAGCAATTCGGACTGCGCAATGTGCAGGGGGCTTATCAGAAAGTAAACGGTGGAGGTCAGCAGACTGATGAAAATGGCAATGCTGATGTTTTTAATGGCGCGTTGAATCAGCGCCAGATCGTTGATACCAATGCCCAGACCAATACCCATGATCGGCCCCATGAGTGGTGAAATAAGCATGGCACCGATAATAATAGCCGGTGAATTAACATTTAAGCCGATCGAAGCAATAAAAATGGCAAAGATGAGTGTCCAGAGGTTGATACCCCGAAATTCGATGCCTTTACTGATCGACTGCATGATGGCCTCTTCATCGGCTTTATCTTCTTCGAGGCTAAACCGTTCGCGAAAAATCCGGCTAAATCGAGTCAGCATATCGGTTCGATTTGTTCTCGAAGTATTCTGATTTTCAGTAATCATTTTTAGGTCGTGTACTAAGTGGGATGATTAATCAACCTGGTTTTTAATCAAAAGTTAATGTATTCTTGTGTAATTCTTACGTAATCAATGGATCTATTTACCCTCATTACGCTACTCATCGTTGCCTCGGCGCTCTTTGCTTATCTGAATACCAGGCTCTTGAAATTGCCGGATGCCATTGGCATTATGGTGTTGTCGCTAGCCTTTTCGGCATTGCTCATTGCCTTTAATACCATCCATCCCGTTTGGTTGACTGAGGTTCGGCAGACAGTAGCACAAATTGATTTTGGCCGGGTATTGTTCGATGTCATGCTCAGCTTTCTGTTGTTTGCGGGCGCGTTTCATACCAATACCGATCAATTGCGGCAGGTTCGTGGATCCGTCATGTTATTCGCCTTTGTGGGCGTCCTGATTAGTACAGCTCTCGTTGGTACGGGACTATATACACTTGTGGGCTGGCTGGGATTTAGCATTTCGTTTCCATTGTGCCTGCTCTTTGGGGCACTGATTTCGCCCACCGATCCCATTGCGGTATTGGGAATCCTGGCCAAGTTTAAACTGCCGGCAAATGTCAAGTATAACATTGTAGGCGAATCTCTGTTCAACGATGGCGTGGGGGTTGTTGTCTTTGCATCCATTTACCGAATCGCTGTAAATGGTACCGAAAGTATTCGTGCGGGCAATATCGCTTTGCTGTTTCTGGAAGAAGCTGGGGGGGGAGTGCTGTTTGGCCTGATTCTAGGCTATGGACTCTTTCGCTTATTACGATCCATCAATCATTACCAGACCGAGGTCCTGATCACGATAGCGGGGGTGATGGGTGGGTATCTGCTGGCTCAGAAACTCCATATTTCCGGGCCACTGGCTATGGTTGTGGCGGGTTTACTCATGGGTGGAAAGGCCCGTGGTGAAGCCATGAGCGATGTGACGGAAGAATACGTCGATAAGTTCTGGGAGTTGCTGGATGCCATTCTCAATGCTATCCTGTTTGTTCTGATCGGGGTTGAGCTGTTGCTGATCGATTTTCAGGTGGCCTATCTGCCACTATGTGGAGCCGTTATCGTGCTGGTACTTGCCGCTCGGTTTGTATCGATCTGGTTTCCCTTTCAACTGGCACGGCGTTGGCTCAGCCTGGACAAACACGCACCTGTCATGCTTACCTGGGGTGGTTTGCGGGGCGGTTTATCCATTGCCATGGCACTTTCCATTCCGGCTAAGCTATCGGGTCAGGGCTTGATTGTCACACTTACCTACGCAGTGGTTCTGTTTTCGGTTATTGGACAGGGACTAACTATGGAACGCTTAATCAGACGGTTATACCCAACATCGCCTTAACCTTGGTTAGTCGGCCTGAACGGGTTCGGGGGATTGCTGCGTGTTGGCTGATTCCGGTTGCGACAGCGCTTCATACACAAAACCAGCTTTCAGATGCTCATAAAAGGAAACCGGGTCTATGAGCGAGGCTGCTCCCTGTGCCATCAGTCCACCCAGCAGGAGTTGAAAAATAGCCGAGTGACGGTCGGTCATTTCCAGCACAAGGATAGCGGCTGTAAAGGGCGAGCGAACAACGCCGGTTAGAAAGCTGACCATACTCACCAGAATTACCAGATTGGTATCCGAAGCAGGAACGCGAACCAGCCGGGATAAACCATCGCCGAGAATAGCCCCCGCACTGAGCGACGTGGCAAATACACCGCCCGCAGCCCCACTGCAATAGCTGAGCGTCATGCCCGCAAAGCGGACCGGAAACAGATACCAGGGGGTCTGATGATCATTCTGAAACAGCAGTCGGTTAATGATGGGTTTTCCGGTACCAAAGGCATCGGTTCCGACCCAGAAGGCCAGCGCGGCCAGCAGCAATCCAGATCCGGCCACCCAGCCAGCCTGAGCTGGTAAGGTCGTGAACCGTCGGCGGTAAGCATTGGCCCACAACAACATTTTGGCGAAAGCAGCTCCCGCCAGTCCGCAAAAGATGGCAACCAGCACCACAATCCCTAAAAACCAGCCTGTTGTCGACGTGATCTTAGGGAAGCCAAGGTACAGATAAGGCCCTAATATGGCCTGGGCCGTCATCCCGGCAATGATAACAGCGGTAAAAACGGCCGTTCGGAAACGGGTAATGTGGGTTTGCGTGAGTTCTTCCACCACGAACACAATACCCCCCAATGGGGTGTTGAAGGCTGCCGCCAGCCCGGCCGCTCCACCCGTGACTAAGGCAATCTGCCGTGAAAGCTGCGGCCATCCGGCGGGTTGTAAGCGATTGATGGCCCGAAAAATGGCCGCAGAAATCTGGATGGTTGGTCCTTCTCGACCGATAACACCACCACCCAGCAACAGAACGACACTACTCAGTACCTTAACAAAGGCAACCCGAAGGCTCAGTAGATAGGCGATGCGACCGTGGGTTTTGGGCGTCGACAACTCAATACCTGCCATCACTTGCGGGATGCCACTACCTCGGGCGGCTGGTGCCCAGCGACTTACCGCTAGCCAGGCCAATACAAAGGCCAGGGGAGTTAAAATGAAAACCAGATAGGGTTGGCGGCTCAACCAGGTAAAGCTCAGGTGCTCGGCCCAAAGAAATAATTCTTCATACCCAACGGCAATCAGACCCACCAGCAGAGAGGCTACCCAAAACGGTAAGCTTTGTAGAATAACCCGACGGACTCGTTCGGTATAGAGCCGACGAATCACATGCTGGTCGAGCCAGTCCAGTACGCGGGCATACCGGGTCAATTTAGGAAGCATGCGTGCAACGATTAAACAGAGTCTTATTGACTAGTAACGCTAAGGCAGCCAAGTTGATTTACGAAACGCTCAGGTCTAAGCAAATTCTAATATCTCTTTAAGGCATCTGTAACGACTATAGTCCAGTTTTGGGCATTCCTTCACCAGTTTAAAACAACAACCCCTTATGAAAGAAACTGGACGCACCTCAATCAATCTGGCCTGGACGTTGGCGCTGCTCATCGTTGTCGGGTTGGCCGGTGGTATTTACTGGCGAAACAATCGGATGTGGACCAATCACTATAATCAGGTCGAATTACGGGCCGACTCGCTGCTATCGGTCAAATTTCACCTCGAAGATGATATACATAATCTGGAAAGCCAACTGGCTACGGCTGCTGATGATAAGGTATACTTCGATAAGCGCCTGAATCAATTTTACGGCATGTTAAATGAACAGGATCGACAGGCAGACAAACTAAAACAGACAAAGCGTCGTCAGACAAGCACAATTCAACAGCTTCGGCATCAGGGAGATTCATTGGCTATAATTCGTGATAGTCTGGAAAGCCAACTGGAAGCATCGAGAGATAAGATAAACTGGCTGACCGATGCCAATGCGCTTCTCCTTGGTCAGAATAAGGAGCTGGAACAACGGCTACGTTCGTTGAATACCGATCTGGCGGTTACGATACCCCGCGCTAGTCTCACGGGGAATGCTTTTCTGGTCGAACCGCTTAAAAGCAACAAAAAAGTAACGGCCAAAGCGACAAAAATTCGTAGCCTGCTTGTATCCTGTACGGTTCCTGCTGAGCTTCAACTGGAGGGTCGTCAGGAGGTATTTTTAAGCCTGACCGATGCAAACCGCGAAGCTATGATTCCTGCCATTCGAACAACGACTATAGCCCTGCCCAATCTGAACGAAGTTATTCCTGTGCATGCGGCACAAATGGTATCCTTTACCCAATCACCACAGCGAATTGTCTTTCGATTTACACCCCAAACAGCTTTACAATCAGGATTGTATCGGGCGTCGATCTACACGCGGGATGCTTTTCTGGGGACCGTTGAGTTCCGGCTGCGGGATAGTTTCTGGTTCTTTTAACCGATTGTATCAGCAATCAATCCGTCAACAACTTACTGTATGGAAACGCTTAATTTCAAAACAAACCTGCTAACGTCCGACGATGTGGCCGCCGTTACCCTCAGCCTGAACGACATAGAGCCTGTAGATGGTTGGAATGTGAATGCAAGTGGCCTGCTGACCGTTCAAACAACCGATAATCGAATTGGCGAGCAGGTCATCGATGCTGTTAAAAAGGAAGGGTACTGGGCAGAAGCTATACCCATCTAGCTAATAATTACACGCTGACCAATCCTCCCGTTGTGATGTCAGATGCTTGCATCGGAACTACCTAAACAAACTACGCTTAAGTACAATAAAAGCCTTCTAAGGCAATTCTAAGCAATCCTTAAGCCCGTTCTTAATTGCCGATAGTAGTTTAGTGAAGTAATCCAATGAGTGTGGATTGGCTTAATTCCTAAAACAACGACGATTATGAAAACGCATGTTCGAACGGCAATGGTTCTCGCTATGCTATCGGCTGCACCGGCAGGTTTGGCATTGGCCCAAACGGCAGGTCCTGATGCGAACACATTGCTCAATCTTGGCCGATTCGATGAGGCCAAACAGCTTCTTTTGAAGAATGTACAACAAAATCCATCCGCCCAAACCTATTTCGAAGCAGGCTATGGATATCTCCGAACAGGACAGCCCGACTCAGCCAGAATCTGGTTTGAAAAAGGCATTCCGATGGATGAAAAGCGTGTGCCACTGAATCAGACCGGGTCTGCTTTAACGTATCTGGTCAAACAGGATACGGTGAACGCCAATCCGAAACTGGATGAGGTAATTAAGAAAAGCAAAGGTAAAAATGCAGAGATTCTGTACCGAATTGGAGAAGCATATACGGGGTATCTGACACCGGGCAATGGTTCCATAAAACCCATTTACCCACGCATTGTCAATACGGCAAAGGCAATCGATTTCCTGAATCGAGCCACTGATCGCGATAAGAAAAATGCTTCTATTCAGCTTGCTCTGGGCGATGCTTACTACCAGAACCGGGATGCCGGAACGGCCGTATCACGCTACGAGAGCGCTATCGAACTGGGAATGAATCCGTCGCGCGTATACCAGCGCATCGGCGACATCTATTGGCAGGGGCGCAATCTGAATCTGGCTGTAGAGAATTATAAAAAAGCCATTGAGGCCAATCCAAACTACGCTCCGGCCTACAACCAACTGGCCGAACTCTATTTTCTGGTCAACCGATATAAGGAAGCGGCCAGCTATATCGATCAGTACGAGAACGTATCGAAAGACAAACGGCAGGAAACATTGCTCCGGCAGGCTCAGTTTCATTTTCTGGCGAAAGACTATCAGCGGGCTATCAGTCTGATTGATAGTAACCGAACGGCGCTGGGTCAGAATCCTATTGTGTACCGGATCGAGGGATGGGCTTATTCATCGCTGAAGCAGCCCCAGAAAGCCATCGAAAACCTTACTACGTTCCTGGAAAAAGCTCCGGAAAAAATCATGCCCGACGATTACAAGTATCTGGGGCAGGCGTATCTGGCTACCGAACCGACGGACGACGATTCGGTAGGGGTGGTCTATCTGGAAAAAGCAGCCCCTGCCGATACCAGCGAAAATCTGTACAGCGACATTGCCCGCTATTATTACCGGACCAAAAAGCATCCCGAAGCGGTTGCTGCTCTCGATTCGGCTGCCAAACACGGCTTCAAAGCCGATGTTCAGGATTTGTTTCGCTACGGTATGAGTAACTACACGCTTGGCTTTCAGCGCGATAGTTCAGGGAAACTGACGCGCGATACCGTCCGGTTCGCCCTGGCCGACTCGGCGCTGGCGCTGGCGCAACAAGGATCGCCTGATTATGCACCTACGATCCTTTACCGCGCCAAAGCAAATTACTATGCCTACGAACCCGAAGACGCAGTACGGAATGGGAAAGCAAAGCCTTATTTTGAGCAGTTTATCACAATGGTAGCCGATAAACCTGAGGAGCGTACACGCTACAAAAATGATCTGGTGCTGGCCTTTAAGTACCTCATTTCTTACAATGAACTGGTTACCAAAGATGAAGCTGCCCGCAATGAATGGCTTCAGAAAGGACTGGACTGGTTCCCCGACAATAAAGATCTGGTCGCTATTTCTGCACCGCGACCCAGCTCCCAATAGTGCTTTTATTACCGTTGGTTCATTATGACTTGCTTTTACCGCTACCGGAGCATTGATCTCTGGTAGCGGTTTTGTTTTAAGGAGTCTATTGCTCCCTAGCGGTTCAATTCGTTTCCGATTCAGCTATCGCTTGGCTACGAGCGATTGGGGCAGTAGCCTTTGCAATACATGTTGCCCAACGTGTTCTCCCTGAATAGTGCCCTCTTCGACGCCGTCACGGTAGTGAATCCCTCCATATACCCGACTCACCGAAGCTTCCTGATAGGCTGCTTCTACCGATGCAAATGAACGTACCCCATGCCCATAAGGCAACTCTGTCGAATCGGTAAAGGCCACGTTATTCCCAATCAACTGTTCGATTACCTTGCCCGCTGCCGCCGAAATATCGCTGTGCCCACTGACGTATTCGGGGAAAGCCGGGGTTTCCAGAAAAGGGCGCCACTGCGGATCGATATTCGTATTGATAACTGTTTCTGGCCGAATGCGGATGTGTGTGTATTTTTCATCCCAGCAGGCAATGAAGGCGTCGAACATGGCAATCGACGTCAGCGAAAACAACTGAGCAGCCTGAACCATGTTCAGTTTTTGCTGACGGGCCAGCGTGGTAGCAATAGCCAGCCAATGACCGGGTGGCGACATTTTTTTACTGGCAAACATCACGTGGCCCGAAATGTTGGTCACAAACGCATTATCGTCCCAGAAGTACGCAATGGCCTGTTCGGTCTTATCCTGTCGTTGGCCAATCGTATACACTTCTTCAGTAAGTTTCCAGAACGGGCTGTTGTGATTCAGATCGTATTTGGCGGGGGGAGGGCACCGAAACTGCCGGGCCGAATCCAGGGTAAACAAGCGAACGGTATTCCATTGCGGTTCGCAGGCATCGGCATAAGCGGGGGGAGTAGGTACCCAGGTTCCCGGCTTATTGGTTACCGAATATCGGAAACCGCGCGTTTCTTTATAATGATCTTTGCTGGCATACTCCAAGATGTGCTTCGCAACCTGTTCGCCATACTGCACTGAACGCTCATATACCTCATCCGGAATTTGCAGAGCTTTTAAACGGGGCTTAAATGTTTTGTCAAATGTATCCCACAAATCGGCTGAAAAAGTCAGTGCCCGCCCAACCGTCATAAACGCAGTCAAACTGGCAATGGGATAGCAGTAGGCTACCCCTGAATCAGGCTGAGGAGTAGCTTTCGACCCATTGAGTTTGCCCATCATTGATGCGTATCCCGTATACCCTGGCCGGAGTGCTTCATAAGCTGCCAGATACGAATACCCATAAATCCGACTGGCAACGGGTGGCTTAAAAATATCATGGATCATAATATCCGTCAGTGTTTTCGAACAGTCGTAGAGCAGTTGCGGGTTCGCTGCCTTCGCGTTATACTGTTCGGGTGGCGTATCGGGCTGGCAAGCCAATATACCTAGTAGCAAAAAGCTTATCAATAGTGGTTTCATAAAATAGCCTGAATGGTAAAGGGCCTCGCTGGGGAAGCCAAAATGAGAATAAGAAGCTTGTAGCCAGGCTGTTAAGCATGGACTAGCTCCATAGGTAAACCATTGAAAATCAGGCTATTGTTTGGGCGGGGGCGATGGTGCATCGATGCCAATAGCGGCATAAGCGAGCTGTATTACTCCGAAGCCTTTACTGGATTGAAGCGATTGAACATCTGGCTGGGCCAGGTAATAGGGGCTGGGAGGCAGGTATGTGGTAAACCGCTCGCCCAGCAGTTTGAGCAGCCGTCCCAGTGGCGTTTTCGGCAACGACTGATCGTTGCTGTTCATCTCCTGTAGCTGCTCAGCCAGATCAAAAAAGCGCTCTTTGGCGTTCTGGTTCGTTTTCAGTACAGTATATAGGGTGTCGTTGGCATATTGCTGGTGGACGATGTTGTAGAATTCGTCGCCATCCTGAATTAGTCCTTCATGCCCATCTGTATTTTCCCAGGCCGACGTATAAGGGAGAGAAATAGGCAGTTTAACCACTTTCCATTGGTCATCAGTCGAAACGGGCGTTGCCGATTCGTAACCTTGCTCAAAGGTAAATACAGCCAATGGCAGCCCTATCCAGTGGTAGAGCAACAGTACAAGGAAACCGATGGCTGTTAATGCCTTCACGCAATGTGTACCCGAAGGGCGACCTACGACGAAGCCACTCCGGTATGATCAATTTATTGATTATACGCCGTATTCGAAAAGGAGCTCAAAATTCTAAAAATCTACTCAATTACTTGATCAGCCTGATAAATATCAGTCCCTGATCGGATCGATAATCTGAGCATTGTGAATCATTCGTGAAGTAACTAGACCAATCAGCAGATCGACTATCGTCGTGATAAGCTGAGCAGGCATACTGATTAAATCCACTTAACCTATACGTTCATTAAAATAAGATTAACGATTTGGACCATCTCTAAGGAAATTCTAATATTTTTTTAATCTGCTCCTTAGTTGAGTATACCTCCTTGCTGAAAGGATGAACGCAAGAATTACTAAACCAATGTTTTGTTTAGTCAGGTATACTAATCTTATTTATGCATAATCACGCTGGTTTATTCAGTTTATTACTTGGTATCGCCTTAACGGGCTGTTCTGTACACAGCGAGCAGAAGTCAGAAACAACGACGCCTGCTCTTCCGGTTATTCAGCTAACACAACAGGACGCAACACTCGATCACTATTATACTAGTGAGCTGGAGGCTATTCAGAACGTGGAAGTACGCGCGCGGGTAGCTGGCTATCTAGATAAAATCCTGGTCGACGAAGGGCAGCCCGTTCGGAAAGGCCAGCTTTTATTCCAGCTTAATCCGACCGAATACCAGGTTGAAGTCGATAGAGGCCAGGCTAGTCTGGAGAGTGCTCTGGCCGATGAACAATCAGCCGCAGTTGAACTGGAAAGGGTGAAACTACTGGTCGGGAAAAACGTTATATCGCCATCCGAACTGAAGCTGGCCAAAGCAAAAATGGAAACGGCCCGCTCCGCCATCAATGCCGCCAAAGCCGCTCTGACCAAAGCTCAGTTTCATGTGTCGCTGACCAGCATCCGCGCACCATTCGATGGAGTTATTAACCGAATCCCGTTCAAACGGGGGAGCCTGATCGAAGAAGGGGCCCTGCTCACAAGCATTTCAGACCTAAGGCAGATGTATGCCTACTTCCACGTTTCGGAGAAGGAGTATCTGGCATTTATCAAAAAACGGCGCGACCCGGATAAAACGACTGTTCGGGAGGTTGATCTGCTGCTGGCTGATGATACACCTTATCCGTTCAAAGGGAAGATTGAAACCACCGAAACGGAATTTGAAGGTAATTCGGGTACGATAGCGTTCCGAGCCAGTTTTCCGAATCCCAACCGATTGCTTCGGCATGGAGCTACCGGCAAAATTCGCCTGGCAACCGAAGTCGATGATGCCGTTCTAGTGCCTCAGAAAGCCGTTTTCGAAGTGCAGGATAAAAACTTCGTGTATGTGGTCGATGCCAAAAATAGAGTCCGTACCCGAAGTTTTATTCCCCGGAGTCGGGTCGATCAGATGTATATCGTCCAGACGGGGCTGAAGGCGGGAGATCGGATCGTATACGAGGGCATCCAAAGCCTCAAGGATGGTATGACCATCATCCCAAAAGCCCTGCCAACCAAACGCTTGCAGGCTCTATATGCCTCAGCCCATTTGTAGCCATTTGCTTGGCGTCATTCAATAGTCATAAGCTTCACGTCATGTATTGTTATGGATTACTCGAAACAATCCATACCATGATTGACTACTGAATGACCACTAAATGACCAGTAGTATCCATCAATGACTCTGTATACCGATGTTTAATATATTCATAAAGCGACCTTTATTATCGACGGTTATTTCCGTACTGCTGGTCCTGCTCGGGATATTAGCCCTGACGGGTTTGCCCGTCACGCAGTTTCCCGACATTGTGCCACCCTCGGTAACGGTAACGACCCGGTATACGGGTGCCAGTGCCGATGTGTGCGTGAAAGCAGTGGCGACTCCCCTCGAACGAGCTATCAACGGGGTGCCGAACATGACCTATATGACTTCCATTTCGGGCAATGATGGAACGACACTGATTACGGTTTTCTTCAAAGTTGGCACCGACCCCGATCTGGCCGCTGTAAACGTACAGAACCGGGTAACGACTGTAATCGATGAACTACCAGAAGAGGTAATTAAAGCAGGGGTAGTGACTGAGAAAGAGGTTAATAGCATGCTGCTATACCTCAATATTGTCAGCGATGACCCAACCGTCGATGAAAAATTCATTTACAACTTCGCCGACATCAATGTGCTGGCCGAATTGAAACGGATCGACGGGGTGGGTTTTGCCGCCATTATGGGTAGCCGCGATTACTCCATGCGGGTGTGGCTCAAGCCCGACCGGATGACGGCCTATAATGTTTCGGCCAATGAGATTGTAGAGGCTATCCGGAAGCAGAACGTTGAAGCGGCTCCCGGTAAAGCTGGTGAAGCTGCCGACAAAGCTCCTCAGGTGTTGCAGTACGTATTGCGGTATACGGGTAAGTTCTTTGAGCCTCAGCAATACGAAAACCTGGTCATCCGGACCGAAAACGATGGCTCGTTGCTGTTCCTGAGAGATGTTGCCGATGTCGAATTTGGCTCACTGGATTATTCGGTGCTATCGAAAAATGACGGCCGCCCATCGGCGTCGATCATGCTGAAACAACGGCCGGGTTCCAATGCCAGCGACGTGATTGCGGCTGTCAAACAGCGAATGGCTGAGTTGAAAGAATCGTCGTTTCCGGCGGGAATGACCTACAATTATGCCTATGATGTGTCGCGGTTTCTGGATGCGTCTATTCATGAGGTGATTCGTACGCTGATGGAAGCCTTTTTGCTGGTGTTTGTGATCGTCTTTCTCTTCTTGCAGGACTGGCGTTCTACCCTGATCTGTGCACTGGCCGTTCCTGTGGCGCTGATCGGAACGTTCACCTTCATGAGCGCCATCGACTTCTCGATCAATCTGCTGACACTTTTTGCGTTGGTACTGGCCATTGGAATTGTGGTCGATAATGCCATTGTTGTTGTCGAAGCGGTACACGCCCGGATGGAGGAAGAGCATCTTACCCCTCGAAAAGCCACTTTTGCCGCCATGCACGACATTGCCGGTGCCATTGTAGCGATCACGCTGGTGATGTCGGCCGTGTTTGTTCCTGTGGCGTTCATGTCGGGGCCGGTCGGTATTTTTTATCGACAATTTTCGTTGACCCTGGCTATCGCCATCGTGATTTCGGGTATCAATGCCCTTACCCTCACCCCGGCTTTATGCGCGCTGCTGCTGCGCCCGGTACATCATGAGAAAAAAGGCCTGCTGGGTCGCTTCTTTGCCCGATTTAACCGGGGGTACGAGTCACTGGCGAACGGTTATCAGCGGTTGCTACGTCGGATCGTGAGTCGGAGCGTCGTTACGTGGGGATTGCTGTTAGCATTCGTGTTGGGTACCTGGGGAATACTTCAACTGCTGCCGGGGGGCTTTATTCCTACCGAAGACCAGGGCATGATTTACGCCAACGTGACAACACCCGCCGGAGCTACCGTCGACCGGACCGAGAAAGTCCTTGACGCTATTCAGGAAGTGGCTCTCAAGCAGCAATCGGTTGAAAACGTATCAACTTTGGCTGGGTATAGCCTCCTGACCGACGGGGCTGGAGCTTCCTATGGTATGGCTATGATTAACCTCAAACATTGGGATGACCGTACCGTTTCGACTGACGATCTGATCAAACTATTGGAGAAAGAGACGAAGGGCGTTACCGACGCCAGCATTCAGTTTTTCCCTCCGCCTACGGTACCGGGGTTTGGGAATTCCAGCGGATTTGAACTCCGCTTGCTCGACCGTAGTCGCAGTGACGACCTGCAAAAGACGGCCAAAGTTGTCCAGGAATTTATCGAAGCCCTGAAAAAACGGCCGGAAATCAACGACGCCTTTACCAGTTTCGATCCTAGTTTTCCGCAATATCTGCTCCATGTCGATCAGCAAAAAGCGTCGCAGAAAGGGGTTTCGATTGACAATGCGATGAGTACCCTGCAAACCCTGATGGGTAGCTACTATGCCTCCAACTTTATCCGGTTCGGGCAGATGTACAAAGTGATGGTGCAGGCGGCTCCTAATTATCGGGTCAAACCGGAAGATGTGCTGAATATGCGCGTCAAAAATGATCAGGGAGAAATGGTGCCCTATGCCAACTTCGTCAGCCTCGAACGGATATATGGTCCCGAACAACTTACCCGCTACAACATGTATACCTCGGCCATGATCAACGGCGACGCGGCTCCGGGCTACAGTAGTGGCGATGCGATTCGGGCCGTTGAGGAGGTAGCAGCTAAGGAGCTTCCCAAAGGGTTTGGGTTCGAATGGTCGGGTATGTCGAGGGAAGAGGTTAAGTCGGGCGATCAGGCGGTGTATATTTTCGCCATTTGTCTGGTATTTGTTTATCTGCTGCTGGTGGCTCAGTACGAAAGTGTCTTGTTGCCGCTACCCGTTCTGCTATCCCTGCCCACGGGTATATTTGGTTCGTTTGCTTTTCTGCAACTGGCCGGGCTTCAAAATAATATTTATGCGCAGGTGGCTCTGGTTATGCTCATCGGGCTACTTGGTAAAAATGCCATCCTGATCGTCGAGTTTGCCAACCAACGCCAACGTGAGGGAGCTTCGATAATCGACGCAGCGCTGGAAGGAGCCGTTTCTCGTTTACGCCCGATCCTGATGACCTCCTTTGCATTCATTGCTGGTCTGATTCCACTCTGCATGGCCGCCGGTGCCGGTGCACTCGGAAACCGATCCATTGGTACTGCGGCTGCCGGAGGTATGCTGACCGGCACGCTTTTCGGGTTGATCCTGATACCCGGCCTGTTTGTCTTCTTCGCCAGACTGGGTAAACGATTTGGTTCAAAACCAGATGATGACGAAGATAATATGGAGGCAGATTCTCTGGACTTAGGTTCTCCGCACGTTGTTTCATCTACGCCCAAACAAGTCAATGGTCAAGTTATTCACACTCCGTAATGTATGCTGGCGAGTTAGTCCCTATATCATAGCGTTAGGACTACTTGGGAGTTGCCAGCTTCCCAAACCACTACTTCTTCCTGCCCAACAGCCCGTTCCCGGATTGTTTGTCCGTCAAGCTGACTCAACTAGTATCGCGGCTCAAAGCTGGCGAAGCTTTTTTGCCGACACCAATCTGACTCGGCTTATCGACACGGCGCTGACCAGCAATCTGGATTTACGCATAGCGACCCAGCGGATCGAGGTTGCCAGAGCCAATTTCGAATACAGCCGGGGTTTTCTGGCTCCCCAGGTCAATGCAGTAGCCTCAGCCGGAGTGGATCGGTACGGGGAATATACCATGACGGGTGTTGGCAATTACGACACGAACCTATCCGATAATATTCGGGGCAGTCAATTAACGCCGAACCCCACACCCGATTACTTTCTGGGTGCCCGGAGTTCGTGGGAGGTCGATATATGGGGAAAACTTCGCAATCGGAAGAAATCGGCTTATATACGCCTGCTGGCTTCTGAGAAAGGACGACAGGCCGTAACCACGGCCCTGGTTGCCGAAATAGCCCGGTATTACTATAACCTACTGGCTCTGGATGGTGAACTGGAAATTCTTCAGGAAAATATCGATTACCAGCAAAAAGCTGTCGATCTGGTGAGTATTCAGAAGCAGGCTGGCCGGGTCACAGAACTGGCGGTTCAGCAGTTTAGGGCACAACTCCTCAACACCCAAAGCCGAATTGGGCAGGTAAAGCAGCAGATTGTCGAGAATGAGAATCAGTTAAATCGGCTGCTGGGCCGCTATCCACAAACCATCCGTCGCGGAAAATCTTTACAGGAGCGTGAGCTGCCGAGTCAGGTTTTAGCGGGACTTCCGACGCAGATGCTTATTCGACGGCCTGATATTCAGCAGGCAGAGCTTGAGTTACAGGCTGCGCATGTTGATGTCGATGTAGCCCGTGCCGAATTCCTGCCCAGCCTGAATTTGACGGCTTATCTGGGATTGAATGCCTTCCGTACATCCGTACTGTTCAGTCCGGCGTCGATTGCTGCCGGTATTTTGGGGGGCTTATCGGCTCCTATTCTGAATCGACGTGCTCTAAATGCCAATTACCAGCAGACTGTTGCCCAGAACCGGGAATCCTTATACCGTTATCAGCAAATTGTTCAGACAGGTTTTGGCGAAGTGATGACCAATCTGCGCGGGATCGAAAATTATCGACAGGTTGCTCAGTTAAAATCGCAGGAGGTAAACATGCTCCAGCAGGCAGTCTCTACGTCAAATGATCTGTTTGCCAATGGGTACGCTTCTTATTTAGAAGTAATCACCGCTCAGCGCAGTGTTTTGGAAGCTGAATTGGCGCTCATCAATACAAAGCAAGCGCAATTTGTTGCCTTAACCAATCTGTATCGGTCATTGGGTGGAGGCTGGCAATAGCCTCAATGTCAGAGGTATATCGTGTATCATATAGACTATTCAGTCGCGCTGGCGGGCTGTCCTGTAAGGGATAGCCCGCCTTATTTTTTAAATGACTAACAACGGAACATACGTTTGATATAGAGCCAGGGAGACAGTCGAGAAATTGCCTGGATTTTTTTGTCGATTGAGCGCTCCGGCCTTACTTTGTGTATAGTCGTCCAGGTTTCTCGTATCTGTGTACCCGCAGGTATACATAAAAAAGAGGGAATTTGTGAAAAGAAATGCGGCACTGTCAGAGAGCCTGGACAAATTCACTCTGTATACGACTGAGCTGAAAAAGAAGTAAAACGCTTAAAGTCGAGTTGATTAACTCAATCGGAACCGTGACCACTGATAAAATGCCTACACCAAGCGAACGACGACTAAGACCCGTGTTAATTCTGATTCTAGCCCTGCTAAGCAGTAGTTTACTTCTGTTTGTCTATATGGCCATTAAGGGTTATTTAATGGAGTAATGCTTAGGGTTTCTTTTCTTCTACGTTGTATTCCATTTACAACACATCAAATGAAGTTTCTTACTGAAAAAAGCACTTTTTACCGATACGGGCTGTATCTGGTACTTGTCGTCTCTGTAAATATAGTTCAAGGCTGCCATTCTGATGGAGCTGGCGTTACGCCGGCCAATTCGACTATTTATGGACTCTGGACGGGTACCTACACGGTTTCTGCCACTGATCCAACGTATGTTGGAAAATCTTTCTTTTTTAGTTTTACTATTTATGATGATGGTACCCTGACCTACAAAAGTAAAACGCCTGGAAGCGATGTGTATGCCTACGGTACCTGGAGTTTGAGTGGCAATACCTTTTCGTTTAAAGTGACTACTTTGAATTATGATGGTGGCTATCAACATACGCAGTTAGGCAATGCTACCTTTATCAGTAGTCAAAATACGTTATCAGATGGAACGATAACAGACTCGGTAACGGGGGGTAAGTCTTCCTGGACGATGAAAAGGGAAAATTGAGGTGTGCAAATAGACGGTCGCAATAAATAACGCACAGAACGCATTGGTGCGTTTGGGCACTTTGCGCAATGCAAATCTATACGCAACTCAGTCACGTTTGGGAATAGATTTGGTAAACGAAGTACCAAGTAAACAGTCTACTACACAAAACCCCACCAACGTTGGTAGGGCTTGTCGGCACATATAAAATGACCACATTGCGTCGGTCGATCTTTAGACTAAGTTTTAGTTGGTTGGGTCACAAAAAATTTATTATTCTGTAAAAATCACATTTCTGTAGTATTATTACACTCGATATCGGCCAATTTTGCTAACTCGATTTGTCTCCGAGTTCTGTTAAAATGCTTTGTAATTTATACGCTTAGTAAATTTATTGAGCTATATTTTATAATTATTGGAAATTTAATCATTTATGCGGTAGTAAAACTCAACCACCATGAAAACAAAAACTAACGTTAGTCTATTGAAGGAGTATATTAAGACGCTGGTCGCTACAGAAGTTGAATTTCCGGGCGTTTTGCCACGGAGCTGGGGTAACGAGTTTACCAGAACTGAGCTATCGGCTATATACTTCACGCTCAAATTTGTTCTCAAATCTGCAGAACCCAAAACCAGACTGATTCTGATGGATGCATTTAAAAACGTAAATCATCCAGGCATGAACATGCATTGGTTTTTGTGCGACTTCTGGCCAGAAATTGTTCCGCTACTGACGAAACAAAATGTGTCGGAAGTGCAGTATCCATCGCCAAAACGGGTAAAAACACCTCAAGGACTTGATCTGGCTTTGTTGAACTTAATGAAGGAGACCGTCAACTCATGATTGGATGCCTATTAAATCGATAGGGAGATTCAAAGATCTTTAGCAGCAACACATGGCTTTCCTGGCTTAGTGAGCAAGGGAACGGCTGTCCAGCACCAACAATATATTTTGCACAAAAGGATAAGGGACTTTATCGTTCCCTTATCCTTTTGTGATTCAGGCCCATACCGTCTCTTCGCTTGGGAGAGCGTATTCCTGATATAAGTCAGCTATATAGCGTTCGGCCAGGTCGTTTGGGGGATATGACGACAATTCGGCGCCTAACTTCTGCACGTTTTCCCGATACCTTAGGTCGCTTAACAGGGTTTCAACCGCTTTATAAATCTGGACGGGTTTGGGCCTTTCCGTTTTAAGGTTGATGCCCACCTGACAATAGTCAAGCCGGGCTGCAATCTCATTTTTACCTTCATGGATACCAGCCGCAACAATGGGCAATTTATGTTGTAACCCCAGCATAACGCCACCATAGCCACCATTGGTGATATAGACACTGGCATAGGGCATCACCATATTAAAGTCGATATAGTCCTCGATCAGCGCGTTACGAATCGGATAACGAGCCCTGAGTTCGTTTGTTTGTGAGCCACCAGTCGTAGCGATTATGAGGGTATCCGGTTCATTTTTGAAGGCTTCAAGCGTGGGAACAATTAGTTTTTCCACGTCGCGTTCGATAGTGCCCTGCGTTACAAGAACGATTCGTTTGAAAGAAGATACCTTATTAACCAGTTCATACATTCGTTTAGGCCCTTTGCTGTAAGGAAGTAGTGGTCCTACAAAACGGATATTTGGACTGATACGTTGACGGGGGTACTCAAACCCTGGCACCCCGCTTTGCAAATACAAATCGGAAGTACGTATAAGATCATCGAATACGAAATCGTTGGCGGGAGGCATACCATATTGCCGACGGTACTGATTATACAGTGTGTGGCATGTTTTAAGGGCATACTTCTGAATTAGATGCCGGACCAAACCTAAAAATAGTTGACCAGGCCAAGCCATACGAGGATGCAATCCGAGCCCTGATGCACCAACATAAGGGTCTGATTCGGCAAGTGGCACCACGCCAACACCGACCGTTTTAACTCCCAGTAGATGCCTGGCAAATACTCCTCCCATAAACCCTACATCATGAACCAGTATATCGAATGGCCATTCTGTATGTATTTCGGTAAGATCTTCGATAAATTCTGGTGTCCGAAGTAAAAACACCTGGTGTATGTCGAACCGAAGGCGGGCTAAAGGACTCTTTACTCTAACCCGTTCAGGAAACAAGCTATCCAGATTGTCCTGATTGACCGTCTGTGCTTTTCTAAATGGGTAATGGTGCAGGCCTAGTTGATGAACTTTTTGACCATAATGGCCGCCTACATACCACCGTACATCATGACCTGCCTGGCTAAGATGCACAGCCAGTCCCGTTAAAGGACTAAAATGACCATCCATGGGCATGGTGGCGAAGAGAATGCGTTGAGGTGTCATTGATTCGTTGTTTGCCTCAAAATTGCGGGCTGGCTTAGACCCCGCCAATGTCAGTTGCTACGAAACGGAATAAACGTCCGTTGAAGCGATTCATGGGGTTGTCAGGAGACCTATACGGCAGATAGGCCATTCAATAGGATAGCTGTATAAGTGCCAGAAAAATAGGCATTTGGAATGATTTTTGCGCCTTTTTAGAGAATGTACGCAGCATTTGGCGTGTATCGTAGAGCCTGGAAATTTATGAGCCGGTAGCACAGATTTTTTTGTGGTGATTCAATTGGGCATCTCAACGATATATGACCAGAATATACGCGCTAACGGCTACCGGACAGTAAATAATGAAGTATCGTCAATGACTAAGTTGGGCACTATACGTGTACATTTGGTAATTGACTTTTCCGGTTTTCTCACGTTTCATACTTGGCATAGATTATGATGGTATCTATATCTCGACTTTTCAATGGAAATTGGTTCGTAATTGGGTTGTTTGTTTGGGGCTTACCTTCGTTTGTACTAGGCCAGTCAAACTATGCCGTTACAACGCCTAACTCGGTCACGCCCGGTAATTTCAATACATTGGTTGGGCCTTTTGCCGGGAATAGCTCCATGCGTGGGTTGTACAACGTATTTATGGGCTATAATGCAGGCCAATCGACCACTACGGGGTATTACAATGTCTTTATGGGGTTTGGAACCGGGCAGGCTAATACAACAGGTTCTCAAAATACGTTTGTTGGTATCAATGTAGGTACCAATAACACAATTGGTTCTCAGAATGCCGTTATAGGTGCTTATGCCGGACAGTTTAACACAACAGGCTTTTCCAATTCATTCTTAGGCTCGTATGCCGGATATAGCAATACGGTTGGCTCACAGAATGTTTTTCTGGGGACATATGCTGGTTATACTAACCTAACGGGAGTCGACAATGCGTTCATCGGTAGTTTCGCCGGGTATAGAAATACGGGCTCTCAAAACGCATTTATTGGCAGTTTTGCCGGATATAATAATTCGACCGGAGCCCGGAATGCATTTCTTGGTTTCAATGCCGGCCGAGCGGGTACGACTGGGTCACAAAATGTGTTTGTTGGCACGGAAGCGGGCTTTAATACCACAACCGGGTCATATAACGCGTTCAATGGGTATCGTGCAGGATACAACAATACCCTTGGAGCCCAGAATGTGTTCCTGGGAGAGAGTACAGGCTTTAGCAATACAACAGGACTCAATAATACATTTATCGGTAACACGTCAAGCTATTCGAATACAGTAGGGTCGAACAACGTGTCGGTGGGTATTCGGGCTGGCTACAGTAATTTATCGGGCTCCAATAATGTACTGGTCGGTGATTCGGCCGGGTATACCAACACCGTAGGAAATAATGTATTTATAGGCTCCAAGGCTGGTTTCCTGAGTCAAATTGGGATACAAAATACGTTTGTGGGGTTTCAGTCAGGGTATAGCAGCACAGCCGGAGTCAACACGTTTGTAGGCTATTTATCGGGGCGTTCCAATACGACCGGAACACAAAATACATTTATCGGAGCAACGGCCGGAAGGAATACGACATCGGGCTCTTCGAATGTATTTGTGGGTGATAGTGTAGGACAGACAAATACAATTGGTCGATTCAATACATTTCTGGGGAGCCGAAGTGGTTTTCGCAATGTGAGTGGAGAGGGTAATGTGTTTATTGGCCAGCAAACGGGTTTTTCCAATACAACTGGTATGGGAAATACATTTATCGGTAGCAATAGTGGGTATACGAATACATCCGGTTATAGTAATGTTGCAATAGGTACTCGTGCAGGCTATTCCAATTCAACGGCCCATCATACGATTATGATTGGTGATTCGGCTGGCTTTAGCAATGGGGCATCACAAAATGTTTTCATTGGTGCTAAGGCGGGATATGCCAATACAACGGGTGGCCAAAATACGTTTGTCGGGTATCTGTCGGGGCAGGCCAACACCGCCGGAACGGATAATACGTTTTTGGGTGTAAATTCTGGTAAGAGCACGACAACAGGTTCTCACAACTTGTTTAGTGGCGCAAATGCCGGACAGGCAAATACGACGGGAGGTGGAAACCTCTTTCTAGGATCTCAGGCTGGTTTTTCTACGACTACGGGCTCTCAGAATTTGTTTATGGGGTATGCATCTGGGTATAGTAACGTAACAGGCACTGATAATACATTTATTGGTCTTCGGACTGGTGAAAAGAATACGACGGGTAGTGGGAATACGTTTATGGGTACCAATGTCGGTTTAAATAATACATCTGGCGTTTTTAACCTGTTTTTAGGTAGTGGTGCAGGCTATTCTAATCAGGTTGGTGAGTACAATGCATTTCTAGGGCATAATGCTGGATATAGTAATAACTCAGGTTCTAGTAATGTATTTATTGGAAGAGATGCTGGGAGTGCAAATAAAGAGGGTAGTTACAACTTATTTATGGGTTTCTCAGCCGGGGTTCAAAATACGTCAGGCACATTTAATACATTTTTGGGGAGCGGAAGTGGATATACCAATAATGGCAATGAAAATGTCTTTATTGGTCATAATGCGGGTTATAAAAATACTTCCGGTGGCAATAATGTGTTTATTGGCCAGGGGGCAGGGTCGAATAATGCTACTGGTCAGGAAAATGTCTTTATTGGATATAATGCCGGTCCTGCCGATGGGAGGGCGGGTTTAATAAATGCAGTGGCTATCGGTAGTAACGCTCAGGTTACGGCCAACAATTCGCTTATCCTTGGTAACGGTGTCAATGTGGGCATTGGCACTACGGCTCCAAATGCCAAATTAGAGATTACTTCGTCGAGTTCTGGCGTGAGTGGTTTACGCTTTACGAACCTGACATCCGATTTTGTGCCTACAGGAACGGTCACAAAGGTTTTGACCGTCAATGCGAACGGAGATGTATATCTGGCTAATGTGGCTTCGGGTACGGTAATTTCGACCACTGTCGTCTCAACGTCAGTAGTTAGTAATACGAACGTCGGGACCAGCGATAATCTGTGGCTTCGTCAGAATGGAAATTTGTTTCCTGTTCGGGACGATGCTGTAGTAATAGGAGCTTTGGTTACAAAAATACCTGTAGGATATAAGTTGTATGTGCAGGA
Source organism: Spirosoma panaciterrae DSM 21099 (assembly GCF_000374025.1). Classification (GTDB taxonomy): domain Bacteria; phylum Bacteroidota; class Bacteroidia; order Cytophagales; family Spirosomataceae; genus Spirosoma; species Spirosoma panaciterrae. The sequence continues at coordinate 78,099 of NZ_KB893175.1, forward strand.
TGGAATTTTAACCGAAAAAATCAAAGTAGCGATCAAGAACTCAGCCGACTGGAGCGACCATGTATTTGAACCGACATATCAACTAAAAAGTCTGAGTGAAGTTCAGCAATTTATACAAAGGAATAAGCACCTTCCCGGCGTACCATCTGCTAAAGAAATGGTTGAACAGGGGAACGACCTTCATAAAACCGACGCAAAGCTGCTGGAAAAGATAGAAGAGCTAACCTTATACAGTATCCAACTTGAGAAAGACAATCAGGAGCAGCGGACGGTTAATCAGCAACAGGAGCAGAAACTCAAATCGGTAGAGGAAGAATTACAAAGTTTAAAACAGCTTGTTCAACAGCTATTGCAAAAGGCGGATAAAAAGTAAGTGAAGAAAACGGATTGCATAAAAAAGCCCTCTGAGTCTTTCAGAGGGCTTTTTTATGCAATCCGTTTTATAAATAATCGACAATTCGTTTGCCTGTGATACCGCTCTGTAATTCACGGCGCAGTACAGCTCGTCGTCGACGTGGATGCGTGGTTATATATTTCACCCGCATTTTAAGACCAAAACTAACCAGCATATACACGCCAAATAACCCAGCAATAATGACGAGAGAGAATGTATTGGAAATATTCCGGTGTAATAACAAAAACAGAATGGTATTGAATAACGAAACACCACATAGAACGGCTGTTGCACCAATATGCGATAAGCCGTTATCAAGAAGAATATGATGCATATGATTGCGGTCGGCAGAAAAGGGAGAGCGTCCGGCCAGTATCCGAACCAGAAATACCCGCAAAGTATCGAAAATGGGGATAATCAGCACAACAATGGCCAGAATGGGCGCATTGAAAAAAGCGGTAGGCTCATATCGGTAAGATGCATTCAGGCTGACAAATCGAACCGCGAAGAAAGCCAGCATGAACCCAATAATCAGCGAGCCGGTATTACCCATGAAGATCTTACTCGTTTTCGAGAAGTTGAAGCGCAGAAAGCCTAACAATGCTCCGGCAAGCGTGAAGGCTAAACAAGCCATCGAGAAATGGTTGGTCATTAAAAACCACCCCCCAAATGTACCGCTGGCAATGGTAGCAATGCCACCCGCCAGGCCATCAATCCCGTCGATGAGGTTTATGGCATTAGTAAGCGCAATGAAAATGAAACAGGTGAGCAGTATACCAACAATTTCGGCCACATGATGAAAACCCATAATGCCATACAGATAATCAACGCGCAGATCGCCGAAGAAAATCAGAATCATAGCTGCCAGAACCTGAAACATGATCTTTTTCGCAGGGTCGATCCCCACCAGGTCATCCTTGATACCGATAAAAAATAGTATGGTCATCCCGGCAATGGACAGATTTGTCCGGTAAATCTCGGTTTGGTCAATACTTGGCCATAGGAAATACGAAATGAGCAGACCGGCAAAAATGGCGATTCCACCGAAGGTAGGGGTGGGGGTAGAATGCGCCCGACGCTCACCAGGTTTCTCCATGAGTGATTTCAACTCGGAGATTTTAATAATAACCGGGATCGCTACGACCGAAACAAAACAGGCGACCAGAAACGATAATACGCACTGGTACAGTCCGAGTGTAAACAGATCGTCTTTGAATTTATGTTGTAGGTAGGCAATGAATAAGTCGATGTTCATAAGGCAGGACGTTAAGATACTGATTCCCTTACTGGGTTTTTCGTCAGTTTGCGTCGAGTAATGCTACCTAAGCCAACCGGATATTTGGGTTTTGGGGCTGTAAGGAGCATAAAATTCATGGGTTTAGCTAATGAGGCAAAGAAAATCTGATTTAACGGTAGAGATTACAACTGATTGGTAGGCTCAGGTGGTTTGCTTACATACTGTTTGAGCTTGCGCAAAGGTTTTAACCATAAGGTGAAAAAGTAAGGCTTGAGCCCGTTAAGCTCCCAGGCCAGCTTGTCTTCCCGGTTTGCACGTAGCCTGTTTTGAAGACTACTGTTACTAATTCCGCCAGCCCGCATCACAATCGTAACCTCATCCATGTAGGCAATTTTGGCTTTGTTTTTGTGAATGAACCGTAACATGAGTTCGTAATCGGCGGCACTTTTCATGTCTAGTCGAAAGGGGCCATATTGCTCATAGAGCCAGCGTTTCGCAAAGAACGAAAGGTGCCCAGGCATCCAACCCCACAGGAAAGCATTTGTGCTGTACCAGCCCGAGCGCCAGTATCGCTTGAGCTGTTGAGGATTTACCCGGTCAACATAGAGCATATCACCATAAACGGCATCACTGCCTGTTCGTTCGAACGTCGATACCATATGTTCGATCACACGATTGTGCCGATAAAAGTCATCCGCATTCAGTAAACCGATCACTTCGCCAGTAGCCAAACCAATGCCTTTGTTCATGGCATCGTATAAGCCTTTATCGGGTTCTGAGATAAATCGAGCAATTTTAGTGCCGTACGACTGTATAATCTCGACCGTTCCATCCGTCGACTTTCCGTCCACGATGATGTATTCAATATCTGGATAAGTCTGATTCAGAATCGATTCGATGCAGTCCCGAATAAATTCTGCACCATTGTAAACAACCGTTATAATAGAAACTTTCACGCCGTTATGGTTCGTTTTCGGACAAAGGTTGCCGGATTGCCCTGGTAAATACTGTAGGCGTCCAATGAACGTGTGGCCACTGAATTGACCGACAGTACAGAATGCGATTCGCAACGGACACCCGCACATACAACGGATTTTGCCCCAATCCAAACCCCATCGGCTAGTGTAATCGGCTGGGTTGTCAGATCAAAGGTTGCGCTTCGGTAATTGTGGTTGCCCGTCAGAATCATGGCTCCCTGCGATAGGCAGGCATTGTCGCCGATGACTACCTGGCTCAAATTGTCGATCCAAACCTGCTCACCAATCCAGACGTAATTCCCAATCTCCAGTAACCAGGGATATTTGACATTTAGCGCTGGTTTAATCATCACATTACGCCCGATTTTAGCTCCAAACAAACGTAATACCGCTATTTTGAGGCTAACTGGTATAGGTAAATAGGTATTTAAAAAATAGGCGTTCACAAGAAACCAGAGCACAACCCGCCACCGTGGGCCGTGGTCGTACCAGCTATTGTCGAAGCGTGACAGGTCTGTTTTTCCGTTGATCTGTTCCGTCATACTAGTCTTGTTCCTGAATGAACGATCGGTTGAATTGGGAGTCAGGATTGAGTAACCTGTTGCGGGCGAATAGCCCGGAGGTCTTTACCGTACTCGGTTTTAAAGTAGTTGATAATCGCTTCTTTATCGTTACCAATTCGAATGTCCAGTTCCAGCAGTTTGGCATCGACCAGAAAACGATACCACAAACCTTGTAAAAAGCACCAGACAAACCCCGGCCGGCCATCCAGAAAGCCCAATCGTATAAAGTAGCGATACACGAAATAGAGGATAGGCCGGGTGAAGTAGGGCATAGACGCATACATTTCCTTTAAAAATCGAATTCGCTGATCCTGCGTTCCAAAAAAACGGGGTTGTACTTTTTCGGCCTGATCAAACTGATGCCGGTAGTTGAGCAGGTTAATCATTTCCAGAATGGTGTAATGATTGTGCTTCTGCGTCCACCAGGTCAGGTTGTTCAGGTTATGATCAACAATGTCGTGATCGAAATGTATTGGTTCACCCTTTGTTAATTTTATGTGTTCATCATGCCATACTTGTTCACAAAAACCATCCCCTCTGCGCCATAAACGAAGCAGCCAGATCGGATAGAAACCACCGTAGCGTATCCAGCGATTCAGAAAAAATACCCGACGCTTTACATATACACCACCAATAGGATCGGGCAATGTATTCAGGCGTTGATTGATTTCAGAAGCTAATTCGGGCATCACGTACTCGTCGGCATCCATACGCATAAGCCAGGCCGTCTGGAAAGGTGTATGCTCAATGCCATAATTGAACTGAGTTGCGTAATTTACCCAGGCGTTCTGTACGACAACTGCCCCCATAGACCGGGCAATCTCAACGGTACGATCGGTCGAAAATGAATCAACAATAAAGATTTTATCCGTAAACGGGAGAAGACTATCCAGGCAGCGAGCAATGTGCTTTTCCTCGTTGTGGGTCAGGATGATGACAGATACGTCGGTCATACTTAAAGTTACTATTTGCTCAATAAATAGCCTTTTTTGCCGGTTTATGTAAAAAAAGCCTTATTTTACCATCACGTTCTTCTGTGGAAGGATGATGCAATATTATAACTTTTTTTATACTCAGCAAAGCTTGTGAAGGCACTTTACATTACAGTCATATTGTTTTTGTACTATTTCACCACATCGGCTCAGGTAGTTTTTCTACAGATGCCGCATCCCTACCAGCTTTTTCCCAGAGATGCGAATAATCAGGCCGAAGTGGTGATCAGTGGCATCAATTACACGCCCTGGTTTACAAAGATCAACATGGAAGTATGGCGAGAAGATTCACTGATTAGTATTCAAACCAAGCCACTGACTCCCAACGTAGATAGTACACTGTTCCGATTTTCGTCTGTGATCAAAGCGGAACGGGCCCAATATACATTTAAGGTGTATGTCTACACACAGACGGATTCGGTCCTGATTGCCAATCAAAATGGGGTTGTTTGCGGGGACTTTTTCATCATTCATGGGCAATCCAACGCATTGGCGCTAGCCCAGCTTGAAGAGTACTATTCGTATAGTTTTGATGATAAATACTTGCGCAATGCAGGGTATGCAGCAGGTGAATCACCGGATAAAATAGCCTGGTACCCAGCTAAGCAGCCTTATGCCAGTGTAGGTGGATTGGGCCTTACGTTACAGCGATTGATTCTACAGTATTACGGTATACCTACCTGTGTGCTCAATGGGGCTAAAGGGGGAACAGGTATTGACGCATTGATGCTTCGCGACCCCAACAACCACGCCAATCCGAATACAATTTATGGGGATTTGCTCTACAGGGCGAAATGGGCAGGTGCCGCTAAATTGGCTAAAGCCATTATCTGGCGGCAGGGGGAAGAAGATGCAGGTACAGGTACGAAAAACTATGCTGGAAAGTTTGGAACGCTTTATAACCAGTTCCGGGAAGATTATGGCGACATGCGCCTATATGTTGGCCAGATCAACATCCTGAATAATGCTAATCCGCAGGATAGTGCGGCTGCCCTACGCGATTTTCAGCGCCGAACGAAATATTTATTTAAGAACGTCGAGACGATCGCTACGGTAGGAACGCCTGGATACGATGGCGTTCACTATGAACCGTTAGCGTATCAACGGCTTGCTTTTGAACAATTTCGGCAGATCGCCCGTGACATTTATGGCTCAAAGGATACGATCCAGATTAATTCGCCTGATATTAAGCGGGTATTTTACAATTCTCAGAAAGATTCCGTCACGATGGAGTTTACGGATCAGGTACTCTGGAAGAATGACACCACCTTTTTTAATTTCGCGACTGGGCAGGTCCTGATTACTCGCTACCAGAAAGATTATTTTTACCTGGATGGACAGCCGGGATTCGTAAAGACGGGTACACCTAGTGGTAACCGGGTAAAGCTCGCCCTGACGCAGCCCGTTACGGCGAAAAGGTTACGGTATTTACCCGCATTTTTCTCCGATGAGGTATCCGCTTTTTACGATGGCCCTACCCTCCGAAATGCACGGGGTATGCGGGCTTTTTCGTTTGATGTGCCCATTGCCGATGCCATTGCCACCGTTACGACGCTGGCTGCCAAACCGTTATCCGAAAAGCAAATTCAATTGAACTGGGTTGCCTCGGCTGGATCCGACGTACAAATTCTGGAGCGATCCGATACGGTGGCAAATCGGTTTAAGCAGATCGCGGTTCTGAACGGCACCGCTACTACATTTACGGACCCTAATCTGCCGGATATGTATGGGACGTATTATTATCGACTGCGGGCCTATAGTAGCGCGTCGGAATCAGTATACAGTAACGTAGTCACGACAAAACCGTTGGTTCTGGGGGTAGAGCCGGCTGAGCCGCTGGTACAACTGTATCCGAATCCGGTGGCCACTGATCGGATGCTTCATGTGGAGGCTGATCAAATCAGATTTACCGACCTGACACTACGGGATGGAGTCGGTAGGGTGGTGAAAAATTGGCATGGAAGTGCTGTGAAGGCTTTCTCATTAAGTGTGGCAGACCTTAGTGCCGGGTTCTATATCGTCGACCTCCAAACGACTGAGGGCCGTTCCATCCGTCGAAAATTGCTCATTCGATAAGAAACTAATCTTGCCTTTTCGGTGGAATACGTAGTTTTGTGGCATTAACATTTGCGAATCGGTTATGCGCCTTGTGATCCTTACTCAGGATGATCCTTTCTATCTTGCTCGTAATATTGATTATCTATTGAAGAAGTTGCCACCCTATGCCGAAGTGGTAGCAACGGTCGTATTCGATGTATCACCATTTGGAAAGCGAGAAACATTTACTGAGAAGATGAAAAAGACCTACGACATCTTCGGCTTCCCATTTTTTGTTCGGTATGGTTTCAAGTTCGTTTCATCTAAATTAAACAGTCAGAATAATGTTCGGAAGGTGCTTGCCGACCGGAACATTCCGCTGATTCATATCGAAGGGAATATCAACAAAGATGAGAACCTCGATAAGCTTCGGGCTTACAAACCTGACCTGTTTGTATCGATTGCGGGTAACCAGATTTTCAGACAGAAATTGCTTGATGTGGCAACGCATGGCTGCATTAACCTGCATACAGCCTTGTTGCCCAAATACCGTGGCCTGATGCCTTCTTTCTGGGTGCTGAAAAATGGTGAAACCCACACAGGGGTATCCGTTTTTTTTGTGGACGAAGGCATCGACAGTGGTCCCATTCTGGTGCAGAAAAAACTGGCTATCGGGAATATGAGCCAGGCTGAATTGATTGACGTGACCAAGAAAATGGGCATGGATGCCATTCTGGAATCGATTGATAAAATTCACTCGGGTAAGTACGAACTGATTGAAAATGATGCCTCGCAGATGACGTATTTTACGTTTCCTACCCGTGAGGATGTGCAGGCTTTCCGGGCTGCAGGAAAGCGATTTTATTAAAGAAGGACGAAATAACGGAAAGGGAGTGAATGGGGAATGGATGGAACATGATCCCTTTACTTCCTTTCTCTTTTCTCCCTTTCCTCCCTTTTTTATGAATATCCTTACGTTTGATATTGAAGAGTGGTTTCATATTCTGGACAATGCATCGACCCGCACCGAAGCCGACTGGGGACGTTATGAAACCCGTATTCACCAAAATATGGATTTGATTTTCCAGCTTTTGGAGGATACAAAAAGCCGGGCTACTTTTTTCTGTCTTGGCTGGGTAGCAGACAAGCATCCTGATGTGATCCGACGTATCGATGCGGCTGGGTATGAGATTGCTACGCATTCGTATGCCCATCAACTCGCCTACGAGCAAACGCCCCAGGAGTTTCAGGAAGATTTAACACGCTCGATCAAACATTTGCAGGATTTAACGGGCAAAAAAGTTCGGTCGTACCGCGCACCGGGTTTTTCGATAAAAGCCTACAATCGGTGGGTGTTTCCGATTCTGATCGAACAAGGGATCGAGATTGACTGTTCCGTCTTTTCGGCTCGACGGGCGCACGGGGGCGATGCCTCACTGAATATGTTTGAGCCAGGGTATCTGAATGTGGATGGTACACTCCTCAAGGAGTTTCCTATCAATACGGCTGCCGTAGTTGGGCAGGACCTGATTTTTTCGGGTGGGGGCTACTTTCGGTTGTTTCCATATTCGGTTATCAAAGGGTTGATGCGTCGGTCACCTTATGTCATGACCTATTTCCACCCCCGCGATTTCGATGCGGAGCAGCCTATGATTCCTGGCCTAAGTCGGGTACGGCGATTTAAATCCTACTATGGGCTTAAGGGGTGCCTGCCAAAGCTGAAACAACTCCTCATTGAATTTCCATTCGTTGACCTGGCCGAAGCCGACAAACAGGTCAATTGGGAACGCGTGATTCAACGAACGGTTTCGCTTTAGCAGTCGGGGTGAAGGGGTATTATAACTTTTTCCTGCAGATTTTTACGTACTCATCCAGCAATTGCTTCGCTACTATATCAATATCGTAATACGTCTTTACCATATTGGAGGCATTGGTGGCTACCTGCTGGCGAAGTTGATCGTTGGTGAGTAGGTTTTCCAGACCTTCTGTAACGGCTTCTGCCGTTAAGTTGCTTAACAGACCAGCAGCTTTGTGTTGGCGTATAGCCTCTCCAAAACCAACTCGATCGGAGACCAGGGCAGGTGTACCCGCAGCCATCGCTTCCAGTACCGCCATGGAAAAGCCTTCAGAATAGGAGGGAAGCGTAAATAAGTCGGCGTCAACAAGAGCGGCTTTCTTGTCATCACCCGTAAGCATTCCGACCAACCGGATCGACCCGCCCAGGTTATGCTGCTCAATAAATTGGCGGGTAGCGGCTTCATACCCATCGTCGGAACCAGCAATGGCTAGTACGGTATCGGGATGGTTGATAAGGTAGTCTTTAAAGCCGGGCAGGAGAATATCCAGTCCTTTCTTGATATTCAGTCGGCTCATAAACAGAACCAGCTTTTTATCCGAAGGTAAATTGAATTTTTGCCTGAATGTTCCTTTGGGAGGAAGCTGCACAAAATCGCTCCGTTTTACACCATTCGGAATAATGACGATGTTGGGATGGCGCTCACCAAGATAACGCAGTACGTCTTCCTGCTCATCGGTATTGTTGATCTGAACCAAGTCGGCCCGGCGCAAGTAGGCCTTTTGGGCCAACGTATCCATGAGCTGCTTCTTCCAGTTGTTATGGGCATACACCCAACGATCCAGCACTCCGTGAATGGTTATGACTTTAGCTACTGAACGATCGAGCATAAAGGGAGACAATGTCCCAAAGTGCCATAATCCATGACAGTGAATGACGTCGTACTCATGGATATGTTCCTTAAGATACTGATAAAGCTCTATAGAAAATTCCCGAAAAAAGCGACTAATACCAGGCGTTCGCTTGCACAAAATCAACCGGGCTCCTTCGGGTACAGTATAGGGCTTTTCGCCGGGAGAAATTGGACTTAAAATGTCGACCTGATGGCCATACCGAAGCACAACCTGTGTATGGTCGAAGATGATTTTAGGGGGGCCACCCGTTTGCCAGGTGTATGCACAGATATTTAAAATTCGCATAGATGCCGCGAAATAACCGATTATTTCGTGATTTTGATAAATCCGTCAAGCATTTCCTGGGCTACGGCTTTAGGCGCATAGGGGGCAATGAACTCTTTAGCAAACTGCCCCATGAGCCGGGTATTGACGGTTCCATCCATAAACTGTATCAGCCGAGAGGTTAATTGGGTTGGTTGGTCAGGATTAAAAACAAAGCCGTTTTGTCCGTCATGTACGATGTCAACAGCACAACCACACCGATTGGAGACAATGACAGGCAACCCACAGGCCATGGCTTCATTGACGACGAGCCCCCATGGCTCTGATTGGCTAGGTAATACCAGTACATCACTCAGAGCCAATACCTCAGGTACTCGAAACCAGGGTCGGCCCGGCAGCAATCTTACCTGGTCAGCAATGCCCAGATGCTGAATATGATTGGTCAGTCTGTTGTGTTCAGCACCATCGCCCAGTAGTATTAACCCCCACTCTTTTCCATTTATCGACCGCTTGCTGGCTTCATCAAAGGCCGTAATAAGCATGGGGAGGTTTTTAATTTCGATAAGCCGCCCGACGAAAATAAAGTTTTTAGGGCGTAAACCAGCTACTTGCTGTTGAGAATCCCGTTCGGGTAATGTTCGTTCGTAAGCCGCTACTATTGCGGGATTATCAACCGCGTTTTTACGGAGCAGAATTTTAGCAGGAGGTACGCCGAGTTGGATGAGGTAATCGGCAGCCTGGCTTCCGAAGCAAAAGAACCCATCGCACAGCCGAAAAACCGATCGTTTTAACTGTTCCTTCCAGCCGCCCCGTTGTTGATCTACAGCCGTACTTTCATTCTGCATAACCACCCGAATGCCCTTACTTTTCGCCCAGATCAGCAATACAAGCTGGGCAGGGTCGTAATAACCAGTCAGGTTGATAACATCCGGCCGAAACGCGCTTGCTCGCTTTAGGAGTGCCCGAATGCGTTGTGATAGGCTAACTTCCTCAATATACGTGTCGAAAAGTAACTCGTGCTGATAGGAATAGGTAGGTATCGATTCGTCAGATGATGCCTCCAGCCCTGCCCGCGAGCGCTCGTTGCGAGCAATCTGTAGCACATTGACGACCAGATCGGCTTGCTGGTCGACCAATTGTTGTAATGCCTGAAAAACACTCGATTTATAATGGGCCCACAATAGGTTATGGACAATGAGAATACGCATCAGGCAGGTTCAGGACTTGGCACAACGACATACTTCTCTGGGCTGGCTATCGAAGGTTTATCCGATAAGTGGGCTGGAAATAAATGCTCTACGCCCATAAATCGAATCATCAGACAGATTGGAAACCAGAATGAAATCTCATTTGGGCGACCATTCGTGAATGCCTGGACCAAAATCAGGAAGTAAAAGTAGGCTAAAAAGATACTTAACGGATTGGGGTTGGTCTTCATAATGCGCCAGGCTTGCTTCAGAATGAGCCAATTTAACCCACCAAACAGTACGAATCCTAAAATGCCCTGATTGATAATCGACTCCAGTATGGGAATATCCAGGTAAAGATATTTATAGCCATAGCCTAAAATAAGCATATGCATATGGCTAAATATAACTAACTGAAGAAACTGGGTACTGACCGAACGGTTGGCTGTAGAGTCATCCAGCACGGCCTTATAGTCGTGACCAGCCGATTTAAGGCCCAGCATGGCATAAACGGTTTCCATGTTTCGCGACAAGAAAGCCGTTACATAATCGTATAAAATGAGATAGGTGGTGATGTTCCGCTGGAAGAAATAGACAACACCAAGAAACCCTACCACCATAACCATAATCGGGATTGGTTTTACCAGACTACGGGCAGCAGTACGAATCTGGGCGGGTCGTACATTGAAATACAGGAAAAAGCAAACTGCAACCAGAAAAGCCAAAATGGCAGAACGGGTTTGGGTCAATACCAATATGGCAATGTTGAGCACACCGGCGAAAAAAGACAGTAGCCGAAAAATCAGAAGCGTGTTAGGACGGACCAGCCAGATAGCACAGGCTACAACTCCCATATAGGCATTTCGCGAAAATGCGTGGGGGTTTCCAGAACCAGGGTCACCATTGTTCAGCGTAATAGTAGCCCGTTGGCCAATTGCCCAGGTTGGGTCCGTTATCAGCGAATAAACGAGCCCCAGGTTGGAGGCTAACGTGAACCAGACAACCACCGGGATAAAATAAGGAATGATTTCATTCGGAATATTGATCAGCAGAAACATGAAAATCAATATGTACGTGAAATAAATCATATCCCGGCCTGCATCCTGAAAGCCCGGTACACCATTAAAGATGAACATGTACAGAATGCTAAGGGTAATATACCCCATGCCCATCCAGAACATAGTGATATTGGGGCGGTAAAGTCGCCGGAAAATGGAAAACGGCACCATGAGCAACAAGCCACTGGCCAGAGCTACAGCTGTAAAGGTTGTACTACCTGGAGCCAGCCGCATCGTTTCCCGAAAAAAGAATATAAGTGGATACCCATCAACAATAATGCAGATGCCAAGCACCATCCGCATAAAATCGAGAGACCGAAACAGACGAATCAAACCGTTCATAAACAGATCATTGGTTTCGGTTTTCGGTTTCAGCGTATGGGGTAAGAGAGACCTATCATACCTGGAAACCGAAAACGGTTATCGGGCCTGGCGTAGCCTGAGCCGATGTATAACATACGAAAACTGGCCCTTACCTACAAAAGCCAGCAATTTGCGTAAGCGACAATAACGCTGCCAGAATGATGCCCCCAGCGATGAGGTCAGCATTGGCTGGTATTTTGTTTTAACAAGCTGGTGCTCCTGAAGACCAACCGAACTGGCTATCGTCGACGATTTGGCGTCAGGCTGGACCCTGAAGCCTCCCCAGAAGCCGTCAACGTGCCGAAAGGTTGCGCCTGCCTGTACACCCAGTCGGGCTACAATTTCGTAATCAATCACAAATCGAAGACTTTCATCGAGCAAGCCAACCTGTTCCAGCCGGGCCCGTCGCATGAACAACGATTGGTTGAACACCTGCATGCCTTCATAAACCTGGCATTCTACACAAAAGTCTGGCGCCCGCATTTCTTCCTGAATAACGTCCTCTTCGTCGGTAATATACATATCCCCGAAAAAAACATCAGTATGGGGGGCTTTGCGCCAGGCTTCGGCAACCCGGCTGAATGCATCCGGTGCAAACACATCGTCGGAGTTTTGAAACGCCACATAGTCGCCCGTTGCCTGCCGAAACCCTTTATTTATGGCGTCTGTCTGGCCCCGATCTTTTTCGCTTACCCAACCAGCCAGGTAGGGTTCATATTTTTTTATAATATCAAGGCTGCCATCTGTTGAGCCGCCATCCATAATAAAATATTCGAGCTTCGGATAATTCTGATTCAGAACGCTTAATATAGTCCGCTCCAAATACTGAGCCTGGTTGAAGGATGGCGTAACCACCGTCAGCTTTGGGTATTTACTCAGATCGAGGTTGTCAGTGGTGGATGGACGATAGGGTTGCGTGACAAACGACCGGAGCGTGTTTGGATTCGAATTCATGCCTTAGCACATAGATTGATACACCTCCAGCGTTTGCTGAGCCGTTTTGTCGCACGAAAACAACTGGAGCCGCTGGGTTCCTTTCTGTCGCAATTCCACGCAGAGTGCATCGTCGGTAACAATACGTTCGATCGCTTCAGCAATGGAATCATCATGTTCAGGGTCAAAGTAAAGGGCTGCGTCAGCGCCTACTTCCGGTAGTGAACTTCGATTGCTTAGCACAACCGGGCAACCGCCACTAAACGCTTCCAGTACAGGTAGTCCGAAACCTTCGTTCAGTGAGGGGAAAACGAAAGCACGGGCATGCTGGTACAGATTCATCAAACCCGCATCGGTTATGGGCCGATAATGCACCTGTTCGTTCAGACGGCTGGCATAAAACAGCGTTTGCTCTTCGTGCGTAAACGACCCACCTCCAGTGCAGATCAGGTGCAGATCTGGATAGCGGTGCAAGATCGGCTGAACAGCCCGGAAAAAGCCATTAAAGTTTTTGTATAGCCCACGCTTCCCGACATACAGCAGATAGGGGGCAGGAAAAGGCCGGGCTTGCGGATCGAACAAGGGCATGGAATCACTTAGGCGGGTTCCCAAATGAATAACTTTAACCTTGTCGGGATCGATGGGAAAGTAACGCAGCAAATCCTGCTTACTAAACTCCGACACACTAATGATACAGTCGGCCCGACGGAGAAGCTGCTTTTTTAAATCGTACAGCCCTTCTCCAACCTCTGGATACTCTTTGCCGAAACGTTCGCTGGTAGCATCGTGAAAGGTTAAGACAAACGGTTTTTTATCAATGGCTTTCAGAAAATACCGATGATAATAGGTCGGGTGAAATACATCGAATTTGCCGGCCCGTACCCGTTGCAGACTATATAACCGATTAAGAACGGAGGCAACACGGTGTGCATTCCGGATCTGGGCAAGCCCATGATACCGAAAATGATTGCTAAACGAAGCCTGATCTAAATATTCATTGTTCGATAACCGAAGCGACAGTTCAAAGTCAATGTCTGATCGCTTGGTGAATGAACGCATCAGTTCAAAAAAATAGCGGGACACACCCCCATAGGGCAGGCCCGTGAACGATTGATGGTCGAAGAGTACTTTCATGTAGGAAAACCTACAAACCAAATGCCGGTTTGTATTTTTCTGAGAAAACGTGCCGACAAAAATAACGGTATTTAGCGATAAATCCTTGACCTATGCTGATTATTCGGCGTATACTCTTATCAAATGGCAGGCAGATAGACCCGGTCAAGAAAACGATTTATACCCTGCATTGATTGGATGGTTTTATAACGCCAGCCACGAATGATCCGAGCTTCTGGCTTCAGTCCATAAGCGGGCTGAAGTGGTTCAAATACCGACGCTGATTGCTGGGCAACGGCCTGCTGATACCTCTTCAGTAATGTTCCAATGGATGACTGTTTCGACAGAATAACGCGATTCTGATGCGGGAAAAACCCCTCGTCAGCTTTATATAAGCCCTTGAAATTAACAAACTGCAGGGGTTGATTTTGCTTGGATGGACCGCTTACCTGCCAGCGATCGGCCATCGAATGGATGGTTCGTTCGGGAAGGTTCCAAAGCCCTACATGCCAGCCTGGATTTTTGACAATAGCCACATCGCGAAAAAAGACCGGCACATGCATAAGCCAAATCTGATCCAGACACAATCCAGCGCAGAAATCAATATTGGCTCGTTCGCGCACCCGATTATCCCACCAGGCCAACATCCGTTCGGTTTCAGCGGATCGCTTAAAGACCAGAAAATCAGCATTATAAAGTCCGATGTTCTGGAACGCCTTTTCGTCGGGCCACGACTTGGCAGTACTACCAGGCAGAGCAAGATCGCGGGTGATAAATGGCGTCAGCACAAAATTGGCTTTCTCCAACTGGGCCCAGATTGAATCGATAGGAGCCGAAAAATGGATATTCGGATCGGCATAGATAAGCCGAGTTACATCTGGATACCGGCGGAATACTTCGCTAATAAACAACGGTTTACAGGCTGCGGCAAATTCTGTTGGCGTGTATTGAGCCGACAACGACTTTAACTCTTCACCCGGTAATATATCCTGAATTGGCAGAATCGGATAGGGCGAAGTAAAACCCGTTGGTAACTGGGCAGGATCATCGGCCAACCCAATCAGAACAAATGGGTCAGTAGCCGAAAACTGACGGAAACTATCGGCCAGGGCAAACGCCTGGGGTAATTGACGAAGGGTACAGATGGTAAGTAACACAGTAAGCGCAAAACTACGTCATTCAAACAAATCGCCCAAAACCGCCAGATAAGGTGCATACCAGTCGGCCGCCGGATCAACGTATCGATGGTAATTGCCTTTCCACAGACTGGTAAGTACGGGAATAAACCGTTTCAGACGGTTAGGAGGCAGATTGCTTCGCATGGTGTAATGAGCTAACTGGCGATAAAGTTGAGGCAAACCTGGCGAATCCTGCGGGACTCGTTCGCTCAGAAGCTGGCTGATTACATTTAATTGAATCTGCTTTTTATGCAACGGGGCCAGTTTACGGGCTCTATGTCGGGTAAACCGATCGCGTAGTCGAATGCGTTCTCCAACTTCCTGTGGTCGAACCCCTACTTGTTGCTGTACATGCGTTCGGTAGAGCTGCAAAGGCTGGTCTATAAAGTGAACGGCATTTTGGGTAGCGGCAACCAGGGCCATCCAGCCATCATATATATACCCCGGAATGTTCTTCGGAATAGGGATGATCAGGGGTAAATACGATTGCCGTACGACGGTAGCACAGCCCATCATCCGATTACCATCCAGCATAACATCCATCATTTCTCCAGCCAGCCATCGGGTTTTGGTTTTTTCGTCAAACCGAACGGCTTTCCAGAATCGTTCTTCGCGCCCATCCAGGTATTCATCCGTAACCCAGGCGTCGCAGAATGCCATCTGGGCCTCAGGATGCTGAACCATATAGTCCGTCATGGTACTGATTTTTTCCGGGAGCCAGAAATCATCCTGGTCGCAAAGAAAAATCAGATCGCCCTTACAGGCTGCAATAGCTCGTTCGAAGTTTTTATTATAGCCTAAGCGGGTCGTATTGGGTAAAATACGCACGTCAAACGGCGCTTCGTCGGCCAGTTGCTTCAGCAAATCGGGCGTACCATCCGAAGAGCAGTCGTCGGATATTACTACCTCATCGGGTAGCAGATGCTGATGTAGCAGACTATGCCATTGCACGGGTAGGTAGGTTTTGCCATTGTACGTGCAGATGGCGATGGAAATAGTTGGTTTTTGCACAGATGTAGTCATACGCGCAGTCATATTTGGTAGCCGTATTGGGCGAAAATGGGGCGCCAGTACGTTAGTCCATGAATATCCCAGGCGTGGCAACCGAATGGTAATTGCCCTTGATTGTAATGCTCAACGGCCCATTGCGGAAAAAATTCAATCGAGAAATGCAATGCTTTCCGATAATTCGGAATGCGGAGGTGTGGCCAGTACCGATTCACTTCAATACCCCAAAATACATCTTCGTGGTATTGGTGCATAGTAAGTTGATTATACTCAGCAATTTTTTTTGCGAAAGGTTTCAGGCAGCGTAGCATCGCCGGAACACGCCGAAGTGAGAAACCTCCGCACCCAACACCGTTCAGATTTATAATCTCCCGAGGGGTAATACCATCTGGTTTTTTCAGATCCAGCCAAGTGGCTACCCTTTGTTTGATCGTAAACCAAAGTTGGTCGCCCAGGCCCGTAAAATCCCGGTCACGTAGCCAGGGAGCACCAATGTAATCATAATTCTGTTGACACCAGTACGCCAATTCATCGCTAAAGACAAAGGCATCTAACTGATGGATCAGCATATATTCCTGATCGGCAAAAGCCTGATAGAACTCTTCTGAAACCATAAGCCGATTGTAGCCTTGTATATCGGAAAAATAATGATCGTCGAAGGAGCGGGCCTGCAAATTAGGCCCTATCTCGCGATAGGCGGCTATATCGAGCGAATGCGGTGTGGCTAACCAAATCGGGTAATTTTTTAAAACGTTTATGCACTGAGTTAGCGCAATGCGCTCATAGTCAGTAAGCTGTGTTTTGTAAACGGGTATAACGACGTTTACGCTGACGGGTGTTGATGCTTTCATGCAAAGTTAGGCTGACCCAGTTGCTTGGCGACCGCTTTCTGTACCCAGCTATACGGTAGATCGGCACAGTGGTGATCGAAATGGTTGAGGATGGTAATGCCCTCGCCCCGCTTGAAACGACCTGAGTAAGGTAGATAATCGACAAAGTCGAACAGCTTTCCCAATAGAATAATTCCTTCTGTACCGACGGCATTCGCCATGTGGGCAGGACCACTATCGATGCCAATAAACAGACACGCCTGTCGAATCACTTCGGCCGTTTCGAGTAAACTCAGTTGGCCGCATACGCTTCGATAGTGCGGGTGGTTCAGGGTTATGGTAGGGGTTAACCCAATTTCAATAACTGGGTTAGGGTATGTGTCAAGGATCCACTGAACCAGTTTATTCCAGTTTGCCGCCGGCCAGTCGCGCATTACGTGGCTCGACTGGCAGTGAATGACAATGGGCCTGGCTGGTAGATATAGCGAGACTATTTTTTGCCGAATCGCTTCCGGGATATACATTTTGGGGTCGGCGGTAAGCGCAGGTAAACCAGCCGCCTGTGGAAAAACATACAGCAGGTCGCCCCGATCATAATAATTATCAAAGTTCAGGCCAATCTGATCAGCTATCGGATTGACGGGGTCTTCGGGGCAGTACTTACATTTTCGATGCGAAATATGCAGATTGTAAACCTTATCAAAAATGCCCGATTGGAGGAGTCGTACCCGTTCGCCCGGGCATTTTTCAATCAGGTACCCATCGAGGTCTGGATGATACTTGACCAGATCAAGATAGGCTTTACGCACTACCCAAATAATGTAGTCGTTCGGATGCCTGCGTCGAACTTCCCGAGCTACTGGCTCACAGGCAATGATGTCGCCCATTTGTTCGGAAAGAATAATAGCGACAAGGGGGCGACGTCCATTGCTTTGTTTAAGCCACCATAGCTGAACATACTTGATCCCAACCGACCAAAACTTGCCGATTATGTGGGTATACTTATGAAAACGGTAGGTCCAGAGCTCCCGGAAAGGCGGTCCCTCATTCATACTCAGTGCGATTCTAACAGCGAAATAACTTGGTTGAACGGTGTTTGAAGGAATTTACGAACTCGTTTGTAACGAAGTATTACCGGTGGTTTAATGTAAACGCACGGATACTGTCTATACTGTTCGTTGTGATTCGCCAGCAACCGCTCGCGGTAGAAATCGAATAGCGGGCGTACATCGGGACGCTGCTCTTTGGCCTGACTTGCATCGGCAAAAGTAAAGCGTGTTTGGTATTTCGAAATTTCATCGGGTCGATCGGGATTGTAACCGCTGTAATGAAAGAACTGCAACGGTTCAACGTTCGGTTGGGAACCAGACGGAAAAGGCGGCTCTATGGCTCCCCGAATCTGCCACTCCCCGGCCTTGTTCTGCAAGAAATAGCGTTCGTGCAGGTTCCAGTAGGCAACATTATACCCTAAGTGGTGATCGATCAGTACATTATCGAAGTAAACCGGGGCGAAATTAACCCAATGTTGATCGACAAACAAGCCTTCACAAAGATCGATCCGGCACTCATAGACCAGGCGCTCTTTCCACCAGTTCACAAACCGACGGGCTGTTTCATCGGCCCGTAAGCCAATGAATCCGAGGTTGAAGATACCCGTGTTCAAATGATGTAACTCGTTTGGACGTTCCCAGTCAGGGGTGGGGGAGCAGGTATGCGGAGTCAGTACCAGGCTATACGTTTTCAGGGCTTTATTCAGATCCAGTAAAGGCTGATATACAATAATATCCGGGTCGAAATAAATAACTTCGGTAGCGTCGGGATAGGTTTTGTAAAAATAGTCTATAAAAAACGGCTTGACTGCCGTGTTGAGTTCGGTAATATCGTAGCGGTCGCACATGGCCCCAAAGTCTGGAATCCCGATCTTGTCCACTTCGAGCATGGGGTAATCAGGGATTAATTCAGTGGGGAGGTTGGCTGCGCTTAGTTTGTCAACCAACCCGATGATATACCGATAATCAGGATTGGTTTGCTGGAGTGATTCCCCCAGCGTTCGAGCCTGAGCCAGATAGTTAATCGAGCAGATTGTAAAAGCAAGTGTCATAAATAAGCTGGGAAGATAGCAGATAATTCAGTGACGACAAAACGGATGTCCTAATGGGTCGGTTCACGCATCCCTTTACGAGAAACGTAACGATGCTCATACCAACTGGATTCGACCGGGTAGCGGGATCGCGCAGTCATAACCTCGCCTGTAGGAAATTAGTCAACTAGTGCGGCTAATTTCCTATAAATTAGGCTGTGAGTTGCTTGAACAAGTGTATGAGTGTATCAACACTTTGTTTTGCCGGATGCCGTTCTAAAATCTTTTGTCCCAGTCGTTGGCCCATTTGTCGACGGAGGTCAGGATTTTGTAGTAATTCAACGATCCGATCGCTCATGGCATCCAGGTCCAGGTACGGTACAACGAAACCACCGTCTGCTTCTACCAGTTCGGGTGACCCACCGGCTCCATCGAAACATACGACAGGCACACTACTTAGACCAGCCTCAAACACGACCAACGGGTAGGGGTCCTCGCGGGAACAGAGCACAAACACATCAAATCGACTGGTGTACCGGAGCACTTCAGGAGTGGGGGGAATCAGATGTACCCGATCGGCCAGCCCTGCTTTGCGAATATCCAGCCAGATGTCGTCGTGCAGCGTGCCTTTGGGCATACCCACCCAAACGAAGTGGATGGGTTGTTCGCCCGTATACCGACCAATTACCTGACGGGCAATACTCACAAACAGGTCATTGCCTTTCCGCCATTCCGCATTACCACACCCTCCCACAATCAGCGCGTCGGCTGGCAAACCGAGTGATGCATAGGGCGTTGATTGCTGCTGTGCTATCTGTACATTTTTCGCCAGGGTAGGCGTATCAATGAGTGTGTATAAGGATATACGGGCGGCATCGAACCCATGCTCCTGCTCGTAATAGCGGGCGGTTGCTTTCGATACAGCCAGCAGATGGTTTGTTCGTTTTAGTAGTAAGGACAGCTCATCGGGTCGGGTATAAATTCGAACCGACATATCCAGCTCATGGACAAACGTAACCACAGGTGTTTGAGCAGGAATGGCCAATTGGGCAAACCATCGGCTGCTGGTAACCGTATTGACCAGGACCAGATCGACCGTGTCCAAGGCGAGTTGAGTCCGAATCGCCTGCTGATGGGCTTTGGTTTTTCGGTCATAAAACGACTGCCACTGACCTAGTTTCCACAAAACCTTATCGGCCAGAATTCCTACGGCATAGGTGGGGGGCGTAGGCCAGATTGTAACGGGGCAAATCGCCTGATAGTCTTCTAAAAGTGGGCCTCCCTCCCCAAGTAGTAAGCGCATCTGAAAGCCTTCCGCTTTCAGCAGACGCATTACATTCAATAAAACAAGCTGCGCTCCGGCGCGGTTGGCATCATGCCCGATGAGAAGGAGATTCATGCTTAAGGAGTGAGGAGTTAAGAGCGAAAAGAGAGAAGGGCTGACGCATCAGGAAAAACGCATTAGACCTTCTCTCTTTTCGCTCCTAACTCCTGCATACTAAAATCAATACGCTTCGTAACTGGGTTTGGGTAATTTTTTAGCCGGATTACCGAGATAAAGTCCCCACTCTTCGGTGTCTTTGTAAACGGCTGAGGCCATACCCACCAGCGTGCCAGTAGCAATATGGAGGAAATCGCGAATTGTACTATTGACACCAAAAAAGCAATAGGGTTCAATGACACAGTGCCCCGACATAACAACGTGAGATGTAAAGAAGACATGGTCTTTGATCTGCCCGTGGTGGCCAATGTGATTCCCGCTCCATAGCACAACATTGTTGCCTATTGTTGTAAAGGGTTGTATGGTATTATCCTCCAGAATAAAGCAGTTTTCGCCGATCTGATTGCCAAAAACTGTCGCTTTTGAACTGATATACGAAATGAATTCATACCCTTTGGCTTTCGCTTCGAGGTAGATTCGTTCGCGATTGCGATTCATATTGCGCCCTGTCATAGGCGCGAAGAACTTGTATTCACTGGGCGAAAAAATGGTTTCGACTTCTTCAAACGCAACCAGAGGCAGGCCCTGAAATTCAGTACCGTTCATGTAGTCGCGGCTAACGGTGAAGGCGGCTACCTCATGTTCAGAATCGTGCTTAAGGTAGAAATGGGCCAGTTCGGCCGTATCCATTACGCCAAAAATGATAACTTTTGCCATGCTTTATAAGGAGTGAGGGGTGAGGAGCGAGGATTGGGCAGGCAGCCGCACGAAAAAATGATAACTTTTGCCCTGTGCACTTCTCGCTCCTAACTCCTGATACTACACTAATTCATATTCATCCAGCATCGCTCTGACACTGGTTAAGTCGTTATTCATTAATATATCCAAAATCGATAACCAGGGAATGAACGGGTTTCGGTTATTGCCCTGCGGGTATTCGACTTTGTTTGATTTAATAAAATTCAACTCGATGCCAGCCTGGGCAAACGTTGGTTTATCGTACAGCTCGGTACCGCCAATTGGATTGATGTACCGGGTTGCCCCTTCCTGTCGACAAATATCCAGAATGCGTTCCTGCGCCTTTAAGTCTGCATTGTTGTAAATACTCGACGACTGGATCAAGTCAGTCGGTAAATCCAGATACTGCGTTAGTTCATGCAGGCTAAAGTACACCAATTCGGCAATCGAATCGGTGGTAAAGTTGATGATTTTTTCGGCCAGTGGCATAACCGTTTGATAATAGGGGGCTTTACGGTACCCCTGCTCAATGGTTTTCAATAATTTGCCCTGCCATTTCGGATCATCGGCTATATGCACTTCATTGATTCGCTTATTCTGGCTGGCGTCTTTCAGAGGAACGGTAAACAGATATTCCTGCCCGTTGATAGCCAGTCGGTTACGATTTATCCAGCCTCGGTTGATAAAGGCTACATCGTCGTAGAGAATAAACTTGTCAACAGCCTTAATGAGTTGCATGTAGCCAACATAGGGCAGGAAATAAGGCTGCATGATCGCAATGGTCATAGGCATAGGTAGGAGTTGGGAAGTTGGCGTGGACGTGAAAAGCCAATGACGGCCAGATGGATTCGCTCACCTCGCTTCTGACTTCTCACTCCTTTTTAAGTTTTCGTAAATAATAGTCTTCTCCCGGAACAATGATCGCGGCCCGCATGGTGGTATCAGTACCCAATCGAATGTCGCCGGGTTGTGGACGAATCACACTTTTATCGAAAAACAGGTAATCGGCATTTTTCGGAATGGGTTTCAAACCCTGCTCAAACGGGTTGATCGCAATAAGCCGACGGGATAAGTGTGGGCCGTAAAGCGGATATTCGTAATCGTCGTTGATCGTTGCCAGAGCCACTGTGGCCTGCTCGGGGACCAGTTCATCGAAACGCTTGTAAGGAATATAGGTGTCGGGACGGCCCAGGGTCATTTGTTTGATGCGGTCTGCCTCAAAAGCCGACGGAAATGAACGTCCATCGGGTGCGGTCCAGGCAAAAGGAAGAGCGCGGGTATTAAAGAAGATGCAAAGAATCGCTGAAAGACATCCCAAAACAGTTACCAGGCCGACATAACTTTTCCAGATGACCCGGTTGGGAACCTCAACCGATGTGCGGGCGTGCAGGAACAGCAGGGCGAGAAAGGGGACACCAAATAAACTGGTCTCAATGAAGTATCGGCCTTTGAAGGGGTCGTAAGGCGCTGAATAGGACAGGGCTGCAAAGTGAAGTAGCAGAGCAATACCCAGAAATGTATGTGGGGTTGAGCGCACATAGCCGATCAGAACCAGAATCAGCAAAGGGAAGATAAGGCCAAAGCCAAAGATTCCCCAATAGGGATTCGCATTGTAGAATACGAACTTGCGGTCGAAAGCAAATGGCTGGATTGAGAAATCAGTTTCTTCATCCAGACGCATATGAAGTTTATCTTCTAGCACCACCAGTGGTTGGCGCATCGCATGGTTCACCTGAGCACCGATAGTCAGATTGCGAATACCATCCAGGTTTACATGGTCATAACCATAGCGAATGACATTGCGGCTCCCTTGTTCAAACAAATTACCAAGTGTACCAGCTCGTTCAACGGACTGGTGTTTGAGGGCAGTTGGTGGACCGATCGGGTGCCCAAATACTTCAATATTTTTCAGGTACCCTGTAGGTAACATCCATAAACAGACCCCCACGACAATAGCGGCTCCCAACCGCCAGGTCCGTTGAAGCGTAATGTTCCAGGAAGAGGATAGAAAGACGGTGTAGACCATTACGGTGAAAACCGAGGGGAGGAGTAGAGCGAAGGTGATTTTATGTCCAAACGCGATCCCAAATGCCATACCCGCGAGGTACAAGTAGCGATTGTCGGTGCTGGGCTGGCTGCTTTTATAGCTGAACAGCATGTATAAAAGCACACTTAGGTAAGCCGTCAGAACAATATCGGTTTCCGTTGTGATGGACTGCATCAGAAAATCGGGCAGCAGAGCGAAAGCCAATGCACAGAAGAAACTGGCCGACAGTCGATTTTGACCAATGCGCTGAACAATACCAAAAACAGCAACAATGGCTGTCCAGTAACTTAGATGATGAATGAATTTGAAGCCATTTTCGAAATGGCCCGTCATCAGAAATGAATAGATCTGAAGCGTACAAACACTTTTCGGATAGGTATCGATGTTCCAGTTTGTACCGCCAAAATGGCGCATCGAGCCGCGTTGAATGTACTGCATCACACGATTCAAATGGCCTGTCATACTATCCCATTCGTTAGGGACAGTAAACAGTACCAGCAGCAGGTTGGTGACGGCCAGTACGGATAAGGTGATGAATAGTAGGGAGAATAAGAAACGCGAATAACCTGACAGCCCCCCGAACCATTGACGGCCAATATACCAACGCTCCTGGATAAGCGATAAAACAGAATACGGTTTCTGATCGGGAGTCAGCCAGCGTAGTATAAAGCCGATGAGGGTAGCTGTTAAAAAAACGGAAACCGCCCAGACCAGAGTGTTTGCTGTTAAATAAAGAGCTGACAGTATAAAACCGGTTAGGATGACGCTACTTACGCCCAGCAAAAATGTGATCAGCCACCATTCGGTAAGTGAACGCCTTGAGATTTGTGTCGAGAGCCGACTAATGTAACCAATAAATAGCGCTAACGCGAGAAGATAAATCAGGGTCATAAAGCACGGTATACGGTGCAGGTACTAAGGTAAACGGATGCGATCAGGTGAACAATGAGTGCGTGTGAAGCAGGCCGTGCTTTGGCAAGCGCCTGTAGTCATCATCACAGATTAGCCGTTTACTTCGCTGACAATGGCAATGGCTTCGTTCACTAACGTGGCAATTCGATCAATGTCGGATTCGGGTAAGTCGGGATAAAGAGGCAGACATAACACACGCGAAGCTATATCTTCAGCTATGGGGCATGGTTGTTGAACGCCGTCTTTGAGTGCAAAAGGGAGGGTATTGAGCGATGGATAGAAATAACGCCGGGGTACTACATCCTGCGCTTTCAGGGCTTCGGTAACCCGCAGCAGGGTTTCTTCGGAGTCGAGTACAATTGGATAATAGGCGTAATTGTAATCAGTACCGGGGAGCAGTGTGGGCCGGGTAATCCGGGTAAAATCCAGTTTATCGGCATAGTAACCAAACCGTAGTTTACGCGCTGCAATCAACTCGGGAACTTTAGGCAACACACAAAGCCCCATTGCGGCATGTAATTCTGAGTTTTTGGCGTTAATACCCATCTCGAAGTAATCATCGTTTCGATGGCCAAATGAGCGGAAATGCCTTAGTTTTTTGGCAATTGCGTCGTCATTTGTGACGATACAACCGCCTTCAACGGTATGAAATACCTTTGTCGCATGAAAGCTACAGGTGCTTATGTCCCCATAACTCAATATTGAGCGGCCATTATAGCTGGCCCCGAATGTATGAGCAGCATCATAAATCACCTTCAGGTTATGCCGATCGGCAATCGCCTGTATCTGCTCAATCTGGCAGGGGTTGCCGTATACGTGCGTTGCCAGAATGGCCTGGGTGTTTTCGGTAATCAACGACTCGATCTTGCCAGGATCTATATTAAAGTCGTCGGGGTTTATATCGGCAAAAACCGGCGTGCAGCCTTCCCACAGGAGTGCATTGGTCGTGGCTACATACGAAAATGGGGTTGTGATGACTTCTTTTGTGATGTTGAGTGCCTTGAGCGCCATCTGAAGCACGATGGTGCCGTTGGTACAGAAAAGAAGATGTTTTACACCTAACTCTTTTTTCAGGTCTTCCTCCAGTTTTTGTAGCAATGGACCGTCATTGGTGAGGTGTACACGCTCCCAGATACCTTCCAGGTACTTTACATAATCCTGTAGGTCAGGTAAATATGATTTCGTTATGTAGATCATACGTCAATTGGCAGTTCCTGATGAACAGCTCCTGGGTTTGATTTCTAATACAGAGTATGGTAAACACAGACAAACCGTAAACGTCTGTACGATTGACCATCCCTAAATCCCTATACTACAAACCGACTAACAGGTTATTGTTCACTTACAACTGGTTCCAGCATTTTAATGTGAAAGGGAAATTGGGGGCGTACATAGCCAGGCCATTTACCATACCACGCTATGCCTTCCCGATAATCTTCCACATCAAAGGTAATGCCTTCTTCCATAACAAAAACGGGGGTAACGGTATCCTTGACAATCATCATGGAAATTGTGTAGGAACCATCATTAAGGAAATACCCCGGAATAGTACACTCGCCTGCGATTAATCCCTTGCCGTAAGGCTGTGATTGAGTACCGATATTGAAGATGCACTCGCCTGTAAGTGAGTTCAAATGCAGACTCAGATTCAAATTGGCACGTTCCATCATGTTCCAGAATTCGAACCGGAACTTCATCGACGTTCGAACGTCGATATGAGTAAGATCATCTACATAATCAGGGATTAGCTCGATTCGACGAATCCGAACCAGGTCGTTGCCAGGGGCTTCTTTCGGGGTATCCCATTGGCGGACCAGCCGCGTTTTGGATACCTTGCTCAGATAAGATGCCACTACCTGATTCGTTTCTCCCTGTTCGATCAATCGGCCTTTTTCGAAATACAGGGTTTTGTTGCAAAGCGCCTGAACGGCTGTCAGGTTATGGCTCACAAAAATGATCGTCCGGCCGCTCGCTGAATTATCCCGCATTTTGCCAAGACTCTTTTTCTGAAACTCCGCATCGCCAACAGCCAGCACTTCGTCGACGATCATAATTTCGGGGTCGAGGTGGGCGGAAATGGCAAAACCCAATCGGACATACATCCCCGACGAATAGCGTTTTACGGGCGTATCGAGAAACTTTTCGACACCCGCAAAGGCGACAATCTCGTCGAACTGCTTTTTTATTTCGGTCCGGCTCATACCCAGGAGGGAGCCATTCAGAAATATATTTTCCCGACCCGTCAGTTCAGGATGAAAACCAGTACCTACTTCGAGCAGGCTGGCTACCCGTCCACGAATGCGAACCGTACCCGTGGTGGGCTGGATAATCTTGCTCAGAATTTTGAGCATGGTCGATTTACCGGCGCCGTTATGTCCGATAATACCTACCCGATCTCCTTGTTCAATCGAAAAATTAACGTCACGCAAGGCCCAGAATTCCTCATGCGTGATGGTGGTTTGGTCTTTCTTGTTGCCGAATATCGACCGGAAATTTTCCGAGATGACATCCCGCAATGTATTGACACCCTTGCCCTTTTTATGGTCAATGATGTATTGCTTGCTAATATTTTCGACAGTAATGACAGACATAAGCAGTGAGGAGCGAGTAGTAAGGAGTAAGAAGGGCCGACGACAACGCTTTTATTTGTCTGTTAGCCTTTCTTATTCCTTACTACTTTTAAATATCATCTACAAAGGTATTCTCCCGTTTCCGAAAAAAGTAGAGGGAGAGGGCCAAACATACCAGTACAATGCTGACAGATATAAGTAAACTCTGCGGATTGAAGTAGGCTTTCTCGCCCAGCAGCGACCACCGGAACCCATCGATAATACCCACCATGGGGTTGGCCCAATACAAGGGCGCCCACCATTCCGACGCTTTATCGGCAACCAGTCGGCTGCTATAGGCAATTGGACAGATATAAAACCCAACCTGAACAATAAACGGAATGAGCTGGGCTATATCGCGGAAGCGAACATTGACAGCCGCGAAGAACAGGCCAAACGCAAAAGAGGCCAGTAACGCCAGTAAAATAAAGGCAGGAAGCAGCAATAGGTGCCAGTCGGGAATAAACTGGTACCAGATGGCCAGCAGAATAAACAGCCCAAGCGATACCAGAAAGTCGACCAGACTGATGGCAATCGAACTCAAAGGCATGATTAATCTTGGGAAGTATACCTTCGTGACCAGGTTTGAATTGAGGGTAACACTGTTGCTGATCTGGGTAAATGCGGTCGAGAAGAATGTCCAAACCGTAATGCCTCCCAGCACCATCAGCGGATATGGAATACCGGGATCGGGCGGCAGCTTGGCAATCTTGCTGAAAACAAATACCATAATCAGCATGGTGGTAAGCGGGCGAATAAGGCCCCAGGCTGTACCAAGTGCTGTTTGCTTATAACGAACCGTTACGTCGCGCATCGACAGAATATAAAGCAACTCCCGATTGCGCCACAGATCCCGCCAATAGTGCCGTTCCGAACGGCCTGGCTGGATAACAACTTCGTGTGTTTTCAAAACGAATTACAGTTTATAGGTATTGATAAGACAGTTCGTGGGGTTTATTGGTCACCGCTTCAGCGTAACGTCTTATTCTTTCATGATTGAACGATAGGTCTCCCGTACGAAAATGATCACGATCGAAAGGACCAGCGTCAGCGCAATGCCAACCTGAAGGCCCTGTGTCTTGATAACTTCGCGGAATAATGGATAGGTAACGGGCTCGATAACGGTAAATAATGGGGTTTCCCGGATCAGCGATAAACGCATGTTATCGGCACTTTGGAGCGCCTGGTAATACAGACCGGAGAGGAAGGTCGAATTGCGGGTCAACTTACTCTCTTTCAGTTTGGCCTGGGCTACGACCACCTGCTGATTCTGGTCCATATACTGAGCCAGTTGATTCTCCGTTCCCGTGATTATTTTGGCTAGAGAGTCGGCTCGTTGTTCGAGCATCTCATACATCTCCCGGGTTTTCTTTGTTTGTTTCTTCTGATAATCTTCCTCAATGGTTTTCAGATGCGTGTTCAGGAAGGTTGCCGTCAGCTTTTCGTCTTCCATGAAGCACTCCAATTGCATGAAGGAGGATTTACGCTCAGGTTGCTTGATCGCCATTTCACCTTCGATCCGGCCACAGATACCAGCCATCACGATCTGTTCCATTTTCGTGTATTGATCGGGCGTTTTGGCTTTCTTAAAATAAAAAGCGCGTAAGGAGTCATTGTCTTCCCACTCTTTATCGCGGATGCCGCTGTGACGGATATAGTAGTTGACCAGCAGCGTATCTTTGCCATTGATCGTGTCGGTTTTCATCAGCGTCTTTTCCAGTACAGGCCGGGATGTAGCATAGATCAGGAAGTTGTCGCCCACGAAAATATTGGCATCAGGAGCACCCGACGATAGACCAAATGCACTGGCCAACTGCCCTAAGTCGCCACCAAAACTACTGCTGGATGAGCCGCCACCGAGGTTGAACATGATGCTGCCCGTATAAACGATTCGGGGTTTGTGCATCATGTCGTAGATAAAACCGGCAATGCCCCCAATACCAACCAGAATAACGAGCAGTTTCCAGTTTCGATAGAAAACGTTCTTGACGGCTAATACCCGTAAAACGACCGATTTGGGCGAAATCTCATCGGGAGGCAACGGACGGCTCACGATGACGTTTGGATCTGTATTTGTTTTATTTGTAGGGTTCATACGTAGACTCCTGACTTAGTTTCCGACCCGGCTTAAAGCGATGATCAACCCGATGACACTAAGTAATGACGAAATGGTACCAGCGGTTGAACTGAGGATTTGCTGTGGGGTTAGTGGCGTTGCTGTCCGTTTTGGGACTACAATTTCCGCGCCGGGTTCTACACGCGGATAAACGTTGAAGAACATAAATTTCCGGGTACGGTCGACCGAACCGTTGGCATACACGATAAACGATTTCCGACGCTGTGATTTCGACGTAAATCCGCCTGTTTGCGAGATGTAGTCCTGGAATGTCTGTCCTGAGCGGTATTTAACCGTGTTGGGCAATTGCACTTCTCCCTGAATTCGTACTGTCTCAAGCAGTTTTGGAATGCGAAGTGTATCGCCTTCCTGTACCAGGATGTCTTCGCTTGAGCCTGGTTTTGTCAGGATTTTCTTCAAATTGATACCAATCGACTCCGTAGAGGTTGGCGATTGCACTTCCGTTTCGACAATAGTTTTGGAAGCATTGTCGCCCACCTCCTGAATAGCCCGCTGCTTCCGCTGTAGTTCGTCTGAACTCAATCGCACAGGGCGGACCAGCGTAGCCCCTTCTACATAAGCTTGCGGAGTTAAACCACCCGATTGCATCACCAGATCCGAAATTTTCATGTCTTTGCTCCGAATGGCATAAGGCCCCGGCATAATTACTTCGCCCACAACAGCCGCATAGGTTTGTTCGAGGTAATTAGGTGAACGACGAACGATGATCTGATCAAATGGTTCAAGAACAAAATTTCGGTTTGCATCATTGGATAGGGTCAGATCCCGGTTGACGTTGAAACGGTAGATATCGGCAATTTGGGCTGTCGGCGATTTGGGATCGACGTCTTTTTTACGGCGTACTACCTCCACAACTGAATAAGCTGCCGATTCCTTCAGGCCACCCGTTTTGACCAGCACATCGTTGAGCGTCATATTGGCCATGTAAGCCATACCAGGGTCAGGCTTGTTCAATTCACCAATGGCTGATATGGTTGCCTGCTGAGCCAGTTCGAAGCGTGAAGGGATGATGACCTGATCTTCACGCTGAAGCGGGATATCCGGGTCAGTACCAGCCAAAATGTTAGCCAGATTGATCGACAGGTTTTCGACCGCTAAATCTTCGCGGGTTCGTACAATATTTACGCGCCCTGTAAAGGCATCTCCTCGTATGCCTTCGGCCGATTTGATAAGATCTTTCAGCGTCTTGTTGTTGTCGAGCGAGTACTCACCGGGACGGAAAACAGCCCCTTCAATCGTAATCTTGTTTTCAAAACGATTCAAAACCCGTTCGACCGACACGACATCGCCATCCTGCATAACAAACGTCTTGAACTCTGGCGCTGTAACGTCGGTAACCTTCAGTTCGCGGTCAGTAACCCGGGTAACCTTCAGACGACCTTTATAAGCATTGGCCGTAAAATCACCCGCATAGAACAGCAACCGATCGAGGGTTTCGCCTGGGAGCATTTCAAAAATATTGGATCGTTTTACGGCTCCGCCAATTTCAATTCGTTCAATGAAGGTGGTGAATCGAATGTTGTCGTTATCCTGCAAACGGAGGTCGTTTTGCTGAATACCATTCAGCAGATAATCGTATAAATCGAGTGTAGCTACAATGCGGTTGTTGCGGATGAGCTGCACTTTCCGATAGGAGCCAATGTCGTTAGGCCCACCAGCCTGATAGATGGCATTCATGACCGTCGATAAACCCGACATGGTGTACGTACCCGGACGAACAGCATCGCCGGTGACCGTCACCCGGATACTACGGATCGACCCGAGCGATACTTCCAGGAATGTGTTCTGTGCCCCATAGGATGAATTCCGAAGCCCTACAAACTTCGTTGCCATCCGGCTGAGCAGCCGTTCTTTCGCTTTCTCTACTGATAAGCCAGAAACGAAAATTGGTCCAATACCCGTTTGCTGAGCAATGTAAACAAAGCCTTCGGGCGAAACCTTTTGCGAATAGTCTCCTTCCGAATACCCGTACATCCGAATGTTTAACTCATCGCCGGGACCAACGATATAGTTGCGGGGCGTGGCAATGTTTATATTTGGCTGGAAAGTCGCAGCCATGGCGGGGTCGTTGAACAGCGAATACCCGAACAGTTTCTGACGACGTTCTTCCTGTTCACGGCGCTGAGCCTGTTTTATGCGTTCTTCAGCAAGTTCTTCATCCGTAGCCGGGGCGGTTTCCGAATTGGTGTCCTGCTTATCGAACTGCTGATTGCCATTCGTACCATTAGGCGTGTTCGTTGTGTTCCCGTTATTGCCCGTACGCGATTGTTGGGCAGGGGTAGGGTTCCCAGTACGACCGTTGGTTGCGTTTTGCCCCCGTTGGTTGAGTTGTTGCTGAACATTTGCTGGTAGGTTAGCTGGATTCACGCCCGATGGAAGAGCGGTTCCTCTGCCGGGGGCGGCTGGGTTAGCCGAACTTGGCGCAGCAGGGGCGGCCCCTGTTGAGGGCGCTACCTGAGCCTGGGTTGTCAACCCGACTAAAAGAGCCAGTAAACCAATAAAACAGCTAGTCAATTGACGGGGTAAACGGCTATCGCCGAAAAGAAAAAAATTCAGTGGGAACACGTGAATAATTCTTGGATTTTGCATATTTTTAAGAAGTCGAACAAATTGCAAGCAACGCCGACTAAGACCAGTAATTAACGAACAATTAATTCGTGTAGTACGCAGGATAGTTTAGTTGGCAAAGTAAGTGAACTTTTGTTGGATTTTAAATAGTTTCCTTTTGAATGGTAAGTTTTATACTTCTAACTACACACGGTATAATTTTTCCGATGTGTTGGATTGAGTAGCAAAACTACTACTTTTTTAGTTAATCCGATAACCTACATGACAGAATCTCTGAACCAGCCGGTTCAATACAATGAAGACAGCATCCGCTCGCTGGATTGGCGTGAGCACATTCGCCTGCGACCAGGCATGTATATTGGTAAACTGGGCGACGGATCGGCTGCCGATGACGGTATCTATGTGCTGCTGAAAGAAACGATTGATAACTGCATTGACGAACACGTAATGGGCTTCGGCAAAACGATCGACGTGCGGGTAACCGACCATCGGGTCGAAGTGCGCGACTATGGCCGGGGGATTCCGCTCGGTAAAGTGGTCGAGGTAGTATCGAAGATCAATACCGGGGGGAAATATGACTCTGGTGCCTTTCAGAAATCGGTAGGGCTCAATGGCGTCGGGACCAAAGCAGTTAATGCGTTATCGACCTACTTCCGGGTGCAGTCGTTTCGGGAAGGCCGAACCGTATGGGCTGAATTTGAGCGGGGTGAACTGAAACAACAGGGTGAGGAAGTCTCGTCTGAACGCAACGGCACGCTGATTTGCTTCGAGCCCGACGATACCGTCTTTAAGCATTTTCACTTCATCCCGCAGTTTCTGGAGAATATGATCTGGAATTACTGCTACCTGAATGCTGGTCTAACCATCGCATTCAACAAGCAGAAGTATATTTCTCAGAATGGCCTCCTCGATCTGTTGCGGAATAAAACCGATGAAGATTCGCTCCGCTATCCGATTATCCACCTCAAAGGACATGATATCGAAATTGCGCTTACTCACGGCAATCAGTATGGCGAAGAATATTATTCGTTTGTCAACGGGCAGAACACAACGCAGCATGGTACCCACCTCAATGCATTGAAAGAAGCCGTTGTAGAAACCGTACGTAAACACTACGACAAAAACTATGAAACCACTGATATACGGGCCAGTATTATAGCTGCCATCAGTATCCGGGTTCAGGAACCTGTGTTCGAGTCGCAGACGAAGACTAAGTTAGGTTCGGTCAATATGTCGCCGGAGCCAAATGCCCAATCGGTTCGTTCATTTGTAATCGATTTTGTGAAAGAACGCCTGGACGACTACCTGCACATTAACCCATCGGTACGTGATGCACTCAAAAAGCGAATCGAACAGTCGGAACGGGAACGCAAGGAACTCGCTGGTATCAAAAAACTGGCCAATGATCGTGCCAAAAAGGCAAGTCTTCATAACAAAAAACTACGCGATTGCCGAAACCATTTGTCCGACCTGAAAGCAGAAGATCGATACCAGACCACTCTGTTCATCACCGAGGGGGATTCGGCCAGTGGCTCGATTACAAAATCGCGGAATGTACAGACTCAGGCTGTGTTTAGCCTGCGAGGCAAGCCATTGAATTGCTTTGGCCTGACCAAAAAAGTGGTGTATGAAAATGAAGAGTTTAACCTGCTTCAGCACGCGCTCGACATTGAGGATGGCCTGGAAGGGCTGCGGTATAACCGTATTGTGATCGCTACTGACGCGGATGTCGATGGAATGCACATCCGGTTGTTGATGCTGACTTTCTTCCTGCAATTTTTTCCTGATCTGGTCAGGAATGGCCACCTCTACATCCTGGAGACTCCTCTGTTCCGGGTTCGGAATCCTAAAAACCATAAGGAGACTACCTATTGCTATTCGGAGGAGGAAAAGCAGAAAGCGATTGACAAGCTTACAAAGGGTGGGAAGAAGGTTGAAATTACCCGATTTAAGGGCCTGGGCGAGATATCACCGGAAGAATTTGGCTTATTCATCGGTGAAAATATGCGATTAGAGCCTGTAATTATGGAGAAGGAAACCTCGATTCCGAAGCTGCTCAGCTATTTTATGGGGAAGAATACGCCCGAGAGGCAGCGATTTATCATCGATAACCTTCGTATCGAAAAAGATGTAGATGAAGCAGCACTGGTAGCCTAAATAGCTAACGATTTAGCTGTATTGGGAAATGCCCACTGGTTGGCCAGTGGGCATTTCTGTTTTGAGACCTTTAGGAACGTGTATTACTCAAGAACGAACATGGATTAAATGGAAAATAATATTCATTCTTGAAAGTGTTATGTATTTAATAATATCAATCTTTAATACCGATATTAATTACTTTTTTGGAATAAAATATTGTTAATATCTATTTATGGAATATTTTTGCGGCTTATTAAAAAATGATTAAAGGAAAATCAACCTTACAAACACTTCATGAAAAAACTTTTATTAACTACTTGGTTATTAACCATTGTATTTAGTTTGCCAGTTGTCGCACAGGATATAACTGTGTCGGGCCGGGTAACATCATCGGAAGATGGAGTAGGCTTACCCGGAGTAAGCGTTCAACTCAAAGGAACCTCGCGCGGCACAACCACCGATGCCGAGGGAAAATACCGGATCAATGCACCAGCCAGTGGTCGGCTTGTATTTAGTTTTATTGGGTTTGCCTCAAAAGAGTTTGTAATCGGGAATCAATCTACGATCACGGTCGAGCTGACTCCCGATGCAGCGAATCTGGATGAGGTTATTGTTACGACTTTCGGAACCACCAAAAAGGCTGCATTTACAGGCTCGGCGGGTATCATCTCGCCAACGCAAATCCAGAATCGTCCAATTACAAACATTGGGCAGGCTCTTTCCGGTGCAATTGCGGGGGTTCAGACAACGGCTGGTAGTGGACAGCCTGGTACTGCACCAGATATTCGAATCCGGGGTTTTGGCTCAATTTCCTCGGGAAATGACCCACTCTATGTAGTTGATGGAATTCCATATTCGGGAAGCATTGCCAACCTGAGCCCTAATGATATTGAAAGTATCTCGGTCTTGAAGGATGCCGCTTCGACGGCGCTGTACGGGTCGCGGGCGGCCAATGGGGTGGTTGTAGTAACGACAAAAAAAGGACAGAAAGACCGAAGTGCTGTCAACGTGCGCTACACCAAAGGGTTTAGTACGCGCGGTTTGCCTGAGTATGATCGGGTTGGCGTAGGAGAGTACTATCCGCTGATGTGGGAAATGTATCGGAACAGTGTGGCGTATCGGGCAACCAATCCAGTGGCACTGGCTACGGCGAATGCGGATGCCACCAGCCGATTGATTAGCCTTGTCGGTTACAACGTATATAATGTACCGGACAACCAGGTTGTTGATGTCAACGGACAAATGAACCCGAATGCTACGCTTAAGTTTTCGCCCGATGATCTGAATTGGGAAAAGCCGATTATGCGCCAGGGCAACCGGGATGAGATAACCGTAGGGCTTTCGGGTGGCCAGAATAAGACCGATTATTACGTGTCGTTCTCATATCTGAATGATAAAGGGTATCTGATCCGGTCGGACTATGATCGGTTTACGGGCCGGTTGAATGTGAATTCGCAGATGAAGTCGTGGTTACGGGCGGGTGCCAATATTTCAACTACCCTAACAAAGTCGAATCAGGCCGATGCAGGTAGCAGTACTGCCTTTGTCAATCCGTTCTATTTCTCACGGAACATGGGGCCAATCTACCCGGTATATGCCTACGATCCTGCGAATCCGGGCCAGTTTCTAACGCTGCCCAATGGGGATCGACGTTGGGATTATGGTAACCTGACGGCTCTGGGTCTGCCCGCCCGCCCGCAGTTTGGTGGTCGCCATTCCGTTGCCGAAACGCTGCTGAACCAGAACTATTTCCGCCGGAATGTATTGGGTGCTCGTGGTTTTGCAGAAGTTTCCTTCCTGAAGGATTTTAAGTTTTCGGTGAATATCGGTACCGATATTACCAACTACAACGGGTATACGTTCGGTAACCCTGAAGTGGGAGATGGGGCGCCGGCTGGCCGGGCTTCGCATGAATTTCAGAATATTTCGAGCTACAACCTGAACCAGTTGCTGAACTACAACAAAGGATTTGGCAAGCATAATTTTGAAGTACTACTCGGACATGAAAATTTCCAGGTCAATGACAATAACCTGGCCGGTTCACGCTCTCAACTGATTCTGGAAGGGAATTATGAACTGGTAAACTTCACGACTACTACCAACCTGTCTTCGGTATTCAACACACGCCGGGTTGAGGGGTATTTCTCACGCGTAAATTACGATTACGACCAGAAATACTTTCTATCGGGGTCGGTTCGTCGGGATGGCTCAAGTAAATTTTATACCGATTCTCGCTGGGGTACTTTCTATTCGGTCAGCGGTGCGTGGCGGTTAGATCAGGAGGAGTTCGTCCGGTCGATTCCGAGTATCAATCTGCTGAAATTGAGAAGCTCATATGGGCAAACGGGTAACGACGGCGGTGGCAATACGGCCGATGGAGCCAATATTAGCTACTACGCCTGGCAGCCACTTTACGGATTGGGCTGGAACAACGCGTCGGAAGCGGGTATTTTGCAAACCAGTCTGGGTAACCGAAATCTGGCATGGGAATCGAGCAATTCTTTTGATGTCGGGCTGGAGTTTAGCCTATTCAAAGGACGTGTATCGGGTACCGTCGAATACTTCAATCGCCAGTCGTCGAACCTGATTTTTGATGTGCCTCTACCCCTGTCGGCGGGTATTTCTACTGTTACCCGAAACATTGGAACCATGTATAACCGGGGTATTGAAGTAGAACTGGGGCTAGAGCCTGTTCGGACAAAAGATTTCACCTGGCGCCTGGATCTGAATGCGACTACCCTTAAAAACCGGATTACCAAAATGCCAGACGAAAACCCGGAGATCATCGACGGTACAAAAAAACTGGCAGTGGGACGGTCAATCTACGATTACTGGCTGCGGGAGTATGCAGGCGTGAACTCTGCCAATGGCGAAGCGCAGTATCGAGCGGCCAACTACGTAGCGGCAAATACCCGTATTACTGAGCAGGGCGATACCCTGACCAACAGTGTCAATAATGCCCGCTATCGTTATAATGGTACATCGATCCCGGCCTTGATGGGGGGCTTTACCAATACCTTTAAGTACAAAGGGCTGTCGCTATCGGCGTTGGTCGTGTATCAGATTGGCGGTAAAACCTACGATGGAGCCTATGCTGCGCTGATGAGTGCTGGAGGGTATGGTAGCGCCAAGCATGTCGATATTCTGAAGCGGTGGCGTAATCCGGGCGACATCACCGATGTGCCTCGTATGGATGCCGGTCGGACTTCGGACTTTGATGCGGCCTCGGACCGCTGGCTCATCGATGCCAGTTATCTGAACCTTCGCTCAGTAACGCTCTCATATGCGTTGCCAACGACCCTGGCCCGGAAAGTATTCCTGGAAAATGCGCAGGTATATCTGAGTGCGGAAAACTTCCTGATTCTGTCGAACCGAAAGGGTATGAACGTGCAACAGAATTTTACTGGGGTCACCAGCAACGTATTCAGCCCGGCCAAAAGTGTCGTTCTTGGGGTTTCATTTACATTATAAGTTAAGCATCATCAACTCATGAAACTGAAATTTTTAACAACTGCTCTGGTCGTAGGTATGCTCACAACGGCCTGTGATAAAGAATATCTGGAAACGGCCCCCACCGGAAGTATCGATGCCGGGGCGGCCTATGCCACGACTAAAAATGCGGCTGCGGCTATCAATGGTATTTACCGCGCCATGATCGTACGGTACCTCGATTCCCAGGGCCACTTTGGACATCCTGCTATGATGATTATTGTGGACGTGTTAGGTGAGGATGTCGTCATTCCAAATACATCGAATACCTGGCATCTGGGCGAAACCCGCTGGCAGGCGCACCGATCCGAAACGTCAGTAGGCGATCAGTTGCCGTACCAGCTTTATTATCGGCTGATTGGCAATGCTAACATCGCTATCGCTAATATTGATGCCGCTGCCGGAGCACAAACGGAACGGAATCAGATCAAAGGAGAAGCCTTGGGCTTACGGGCGTTTTCGTATTTTAATCTGGTGCAACTGTTTGGAAAACGCTATAATGCGGCTTCGAAACCGAATAGTCAGCTTGCCGTACCACTGGTTCTGACGCCTACCACAGAAGGACTGCCTCGCGCAACGGTCGAAGACGTGTATGCGCAGATCAACAAAGATTTAGCTGAAGCGGCTACCTTGTTGACAACGACGCGTTCCTACAAGTCGCACATCAACCTGGAGGTGATCAAGGGATTTCAGGCTCGGGTTGCTTTGGCTCAGCAAAATTGGGCCGATGCGGCAAAATATGCGGCTGAAGCTCGTAAAAACTATGCGCCTATGACGGCAACACAATACCAGGATGGTTTTTCGGATATCAGCAATCCCGAATGGATGTGGGGTTTCGATCACCTTGAAGACCAGACGGAGTATTTTGGAGCCTATCATTCGTACATCTCCTGCAATTTTAACTCTACCAACATTCGTGTAGACCCCAAAGTGATTAACAGCAAGCTTTATGATCAGATTCCAACGACGGATGTGCGTTCGAAAATGTGGGTTAAAGCCCCTACAACTACCAATTCAGTCGTTCCAACGGGCGGGGTACGGGTGCCGTATATGACTCAGAAATTTAAGCTGCCAGGTACGCCATCGACCAGTACGATGGGCGATGTCCCCTATATGCGTGCTGCCGAAATGTATTTGATCGAAGCCGAAGCTCAGGCCCGTCAGGGGAATACAGCCGCTGCGGCTAGTACATTGTTTGCCCTGATAAGCCAGCGAGACCCTTCGTACAAGCTGTCAACAAAAACGGGCAACGACCTGATCGATGAGATACTGTTCCATCGTCGTGTCGAACTTTGGGGTGAAGGATTCCGGTTTACCGACCTAAAACGGTTGAATCAGCCGCTTAATCGAAACGGAGCCAACCTGAGTTCGGCGGTATCAGTACTCTTCGATGTACCTGCCGGAGACAACCAATGGGAATTCCTGATTCCACGTCGGGAAATCAACTCGAACGCGGCCATTGTACAGAACCCGCTATAATAAACCCTCTGTAGATCAAACCAACGCGCCTGACCGAAATTTCGGTCAGGCGCGTTGGTGTTTTGGGCCAGTCAAGGTTATAAACCGAATGGATCGCGCTCACGGATGGCGTGTTTTACAATTCCGGTCTTTTCGGCCAGGAAAGTTTGCAGGAGGCAACCCGTAATGTACTTTTGTGAATTAAGTATGGCCATAATGACTCTAGAATCCCTTCGTAACCAAATCGACTCTCTCGACGATCAACTTCTGGCGCTCCTCAATCAGCGCATGGAACTGGTTCGTCAGGTAGGTGAATTAAAACGTTCGACCAACGCCGTGATCTACCGGCCCGAACGCGAAAAGCAGATTATTGATCGACTGCATGAACAGAATAATGGGTTGTTGAATCGCCCTGCCATTGAAGCGATCTTTCTGGAGATTTTTGCCGTTTCACGGAATCTGGAACTTCCCGAACGAGTGGCTTATCTAGGTCCAGAAGGGAGTTTTACGCATCAGGCGGCCGAAAGCCGCTTTGGGGCAATGAGTACCTATCTGGCTCTGCCCAACATTCGGTCGGTGTTCGAAAGTGTCGAAACGGGACGGGTTCGCTTTGGTGTAGTGCCTATTGAGAACAATCAGGAGGGCGTTGTGGAAGAGGCCATTGATCTGCTACTGGAAAAAGACTTGCGGATTGCCGCCGAAATTCAGATTCCTGTTCATTTTACGTTCGCGACAAAAGCCGAAAACCTGGCCGACATTACGCACATTTATTCCAAAGACATTGCCTTTGGCCAATGCAGTCGGTTCCTGCATGATTATTTTGATGGACTTAGCCCGGAGCTGGTGCCCGTAGAATCGACCTCGAAGGCGGCTAAACTGGCCTCGCAGCATCCGAATTCGGCCGCTGTCTGTTCGGGTATTGCGGCCAAGTTGTTCGATGTCCCGATTCTGTTCGACAATATTGAAAATAGTGATTTGAACCGGACACGATTCCTGATCCTGGCAAAAGACTTTGTTAATCAGCCTAGTGGACACGACAAAACCACGCTGATTGCGAAACTTCAGAATACGGATTCACCGGGGGTGCTGGCCGAATTTCTACAGGAATTCAATGCCCGACGGATCAATCTGACCAAAATAGAAAGCCGCCCGTTGCGGGAAGGGGCTACCTTCCGCTACTGGTTTTTGCTGGAATGCGAAGGCCATGCCAACGACCCCGATTTGCAGGAAATATTGAACCATCATGCAGCCGAAGTAAAATGGCTGGGTAGTTATGTGCGGGTTGCCTGATTGACGATCAAAGACTGTAACTTTTTCGCTGTAAAATCACTTATAACGGCATGGAATCGAACGACAAAACAGAGCGAATAGTCGAAGCCCGAATGAAACTCAAACGTCGGTTTGAGGAGAAAATGGCGCAGACTCCCTCCATGACCGATGAAAAACCAC
The DNA here is from genome assembly GCF_000374025.1 of Spirosoma panaciterrae DSM 21099. Taxonomy (GTDB): domain Bacteria; phylum Bacteroidota; class Bacteroidia; order Cytophagales; family Spirosomataceae; genus Spirosoma; species Spirosoma panaciterrae. Next base: position 118,009 of record NZ_KB893175.1, read on the forward strand.
GGGGTTCGGGACAGCCGAATCGCCATGGGATGCCAACCGTTCCGGTGGGACAGACCGTCACTACGAAATGGCCTGTACTGGATTTAGGGTATCAACCGAATATCCCACTCGATAAATGGCAGCTTGCTATCGACGGTGAAGTGAATCATCCGGTTCGGCTCAAATGGGATGATTTACTGGCGTTGCCGCAGGTAGAAGATACGAGTGATTTTCACTGCGTAACCACCTGGTCGCGGCTAGATATTCCGTGGGTTGGGGTTCGGTTTATGGATTTAGCCGCCCTGGTTGACCCCAAAGGGACAGCAACACATGTGATGTGCTACGGCTACGATGGCTATTCGACCAACGTGTCGCTCGAAGAAGCCCTCAAGCCCGATGTATTGCTCGTTCATACCGCTGATGGACGACCGTTACCGCGCGAGCATGGCGGACCATTGCGCATGATTACTCCACAACTCTATGCTTGGAAAGGGGCAAAGTGGATTAAACGCATTGAATTTCTGCCAAAAAATCAACTTGGATTCTGGGAAGAACGTGGTTATTCGAACACGGCCTACCCCTGGCGAAACGACCGATATTCGTGATGCCAACGCCCTGGAAATAGAACATTTCAGGGCGTTTTTGCTTGGACACCTTTTTACTCATTAAATCATAAGCAGCCGCCAGATGCCCGAGATGAGCAGTAAAATCAATGCGGCTGGTGTCAGTACTTTCCAGCACAGGAACATCATCTGATCGACGCGTACGCGAGGAAACGTCCAGCGTACCCACATCTGAATCAGGACTGCAAAAAAGGCTTTCGACAGTAGCCAGAAACCACCTGTGATGTGCCCCCAGATCGTACCCGGTTCACCACTGGTCCAATCGGCTAGTCGGAGAGGGCCGAGGTTCGGGAATGGCGTATTCCAACTGCCCAGAAACAGGACCGCGCCCAGAAACGACACCAGCAGCATCATGGCGTATTCGGACAGGTACAACAGCGCGAACCGCATACCCGAATATTCAGTATGAAAACCGGCAACAATTTCTGATTCGCCCTCGGGTAAGTCGAATGGAGCCCGGTTGCTTTCGGCCAGTGTACAGATAAAGAAGATGATGTAGGCAAAGAGCAGAAACGGATTTCGAAGGATATTCCAGCTAAAAATACCACCCCAAGTCGATACGTCGATGCCTAATGCTTTTGACCCAAACAGATAGTTGGTTTCATGCCCGAAAATCCCTTGTTGAAAGCTAATGTCTTGTAAATTAAGTGTCTGGCCGATCATAACGACGCACAGGATGGTCAGGCCGAGCGGAATTTCGTACGAAATAATCTGAGCCACCGAACGCATGGCGCCAAATAGCGAGTACTTATTATTCGACCCCCAGCCAGCCATCAGGATGCCCACCACATCGAACGAAACAATAGCCATCAGGTAAAAAACGCCTACATCCGCTTTGGAGCCCTGAAGATCTGGTGTGAGTGGCAGTACGGCAAAGCCTGCAAAAACCGAAGCGAAAATGATTGAAGGGGCCAGCAGAAACAATCGACGATCGGCTGCCGTGGGCACAATGTCTTCTTTCTGAAGTAGCTTCAGCAGGTCGGCAAAGAGTTGCAACAATCCCCATTTTCCGGTTTCCATAGGGCCGAGCCGATCCTGCATAAAGGCCGATACCTTCCGTTCGGTATAAACCCCAACGACAACAAAGCCGGAAGCCATGGCCAGGAAAATAGGGAGAGCAAGCATGTTGGGAATGATTGAATGATTGAATGATTGAGTTGTTGAATGATTGAATAGCTGGCGCAAGCTTTTTTATTCAATCATTCAGCAACTCAATCATTCAATCATTAGGTTAAAACTCGGCTGTTTTGGGGGCTCTGGGGAAAGGAATTACATCGCGGATGTTTCCCATGCCCGTCACAAACAGAACCAGACGTTCGAAACCGAGGCCAAAACCGGCGTGGGGAGCGGTGCCAAACCGTCGGGTATCCAGATACCACCAGATGGCTTCGGGCTCGATACCCACTTCCTGCATTCGAGCAACCAGTTTGTCCAGATCTTCTTCCCGTTGTGAACCCCCAATGATCTCACCAATTCCTGGGAACAAGACATCCATAGCGCGAACCGTTGGCCCAAACACCTCTCCACGCGGGCTGGTAGCTGGTTCATGGTCCTGTTTCATGTAGAAAGCCTTAATGGCACGCGGGTAGTTGGTCAGGATAACGGGTTTCTTGAAGTGTTTCTCGACCAAATACCGCTCATGTTCCGATTGTAGATCAATCCCCCATTTCACCTCAAACTGGAACTGACCTTTCTTGGCTGGTTTTGAACTGATCAGAATCTCGATTGCTTCGGTATAGGTAAGTCGTACGAACTCGTTGTTGATCACAAACTGAAGCTTTTCGAGCAGGCCCAGCTCACTCTGTTCTTCTTTCTTTTTGGTTTTATCTTCCTCTTTAAGGCGGTTATCCAGAAAAGCCAGGTCGTCGGCACAATGCTGAATCGCGTATCGGATTACGGTTTTTACGAAATCTTCCGCCAGATTCATGTTGTCTTCCAGTTCATAAAAAGCCATTTCGGGCTCAATCATCCAGAACTCGGCCAGGTGGCGGGTCGTGTTGGAGTTTTCGGCGCGGAAAGTAGGTCCGAAGGTGTAAATTTTACCCAGCGCCATTGCGCCCAATTCACCTTCCAACTGACCCGATACAGTCAGGTTCGTTTCACGTCCAAAGAAGTCCTGACTGTAATCCACTTTACCGTCTTCCGTTAGTGGCGGTTTGATCGCATCCAGCGTGGTTACGCGAAACATTTCACCGGCCCCTTCGGCATCCGAAGCGGTGATAATGGGCGTGTTGAGGTAGAAAAAACCGTGGTCGTTGAAGTATTTATGAATCGCAAAAGCCAGGGCGTGCCGAATGCGTAAAATGGCACTGAACGTATTGGTTCGGGGGCGCAGATGGGCAATTTCGCGTAAAAACTCCAGCGAGTGACGCTTAGGCTGAAGTGGATATTTTTCGGGGTCGGCTGTGCCATAAATGACAACCTCGGCAATTTTAATTTCTATAGCCTGCCCTGATCCCTGCGATTCCACAATCTGCCCAGTGATGGATAGGCAGGAACCTGTCGTAATCAGTTTGAGGGTGACTTCGGGAAGCTGGCCAGCCTCAGCTACCGCCTGAATATTCTGTATGGTAGAGCCATCGTTGAGAGCGATGAAAACGGCGTTTTTACTTTCACGTTTTGTACGGACCCAGCCCTTTACGGTAGCGGTAGAGCCAACAGGCGAATCCACGCCAGTAGCGGCTTTCAATAACTGCTTTATCGGTAAGTAACTCATACTAAAATGATGACCCAGTAATAGTTGTGGCCGCAAAAGTACGGATTGTCGGTTGAATAGCCCATAAACAATTTTATTCCGTAAAATCATAAGAGTGTAGGTCAGGGGCGATTACGGCCTTATTTTTGCGTTTATCCAGACAACAGACCACCCACATATTTGTGACACCATGCCGATAACTTTGTATATCGTTCGCCACGCTAAAGCTGAAGACCGGGCCATGTTTATGACTGATCATGACCGACAACTCACTGCCGATGGCATCATTGCAGCCGCCAGAATGGGGCGATACCTGCAGGAAAAAGCAGTTTTGCCTGATGTAATTATCAGTAGTACAGCCCCCCGCGCTAAAGACACCGCCAAGGTCATTGCCGAACAAACTGGATTCGACACATCCCGCATTGACCTAAATCAGTTTCTGTATGAAGGTGGGCCCAAGGCATACCTGGCAGCTTTGAATCGATTGCCTGCTACCGTCACTACAGCCATGATTGTAGGACATAACCCCGATGTGTCGTATCTGGGTGAGTACCTGACCCACAAGGATATTGGCTCCATGAGTAAAGGGGCTGTGGTGGCTATAACATTCGGAAACCTGAACTGGTCCGAAATTTCAGGCCGAACCGGAAATCTGGAATTTCAAATTGGACCAAAGCAGCTTACAAATGAAAAATGAATCGTAATCGTCGCATATTCGTCATCGTTTTTATCGCCTTCACGACCCTTGTGGTCTTGTTTACCATTGATATGGCTCGTCGGACAACGGCCCCCTGGAATAAGCGCCGTGAGGTTGAACGGGCTTTGCCGCCTAAAGACGGTACCGTTGCCGATACCATGGCCACAGATACGCTACTTAATCCCTGATAAGCCATGTTGCAACTGACCGCTGTTCATCACATTGCCATTATCTGCTCCGATTATGAACGGTCGAAGCAGTTTTATACGAGGGTAATGGGATGTACGATACTGGGCGAATACTATCGGGCAGAACGGCAGTCCTACAAGCTGGATCTGGCCTTAAATGGTCAGTATCTGATTGAGCTTTTCTCGTTTCCCAATCCGCCCAAACGACCATCAAGACCAGAGGCTGCAGGGCTACGTCATCTGGCCTTTGCGGTGGCTAATCTGGACACTGCTATTCAGCACCTGACCGAACAGGGCGTGGTAACGGAACCCATTCGGGTAGACGAACATACCGGACGTCGGTTTACCTTCTTTGCCGATCCGGATGAGCTGCCCCTGGAACTATATGAACTGTAGAGACGCATCATTGCGTCTCTACATGAGTACGTCACGCAATACCTCAATTAGGGCGTCAACGTCATTGGCATCGTTATATACATGCGGGGCAATGCGAAGGACGCGGGCACGGGCCGAAACCGATACATTCCGCTTCAAAAGCGCCTGTTGAACAGCCATAGGGTCGGTATGTTCTGGAAGCCATAAGCCTACCAGATGATGACTACGACCCATATGTTCGTTTTCGGGCTCGATCTGGCATCCTAAGTTCTCAAGAATGGGCCAGGCATCGGCCATTAAACCGTTGGTATAAGCCTGAATGCGTGCAGGCTGCCAATCGATCAGTTGGGTTAAGGCGGCTTCAAGCATAGGCATTTGCAGGAAATGGGTATGCTCTCCTACGTTATACCGATACGCTTTTGAGCGATAGGCAGGCTGGTAGTCCATCAGCCTATGAAATTGATTGCTGTCGAGCCGGTTCATCCAACTCTCTTCCAGCGGAATCCCGTTATCGAAAGCCGGGCCAAAATACGCTAGCCCCAGCGAGTAGGGGCCCATGAGCCACTTATATCCTGCACAAATAACGGCATCTGGTTGTATATCCGCCAGATTGAACGGAAGTGCCCCAATGGCCTGTGTGCCATCAATTACCAGCCAGGCTCCAACTTCTCTGGCCCGTTTGCTGATGGCTTCCAGATCGAACCGGATGCCGTACATCCAATGAACGGGGGGAACGACCACCAACGCTGTAGTGGCGTCAATGGCGTCGAGCAGCCGCTGATTCCAAAGTGCTCCTTTCGGAAACTGAGTAGGCATAGCGACGGTCGTAACGGTTAAATCGAGTTCGAGGCTTACACGATCCCAGGCATACACATCGCTCGGAAATTCGTCGGTAATCGTTACCAGGTGCTGCCCTGCCCGAATGCCGGGTTTTCGATGAAGATTACGAGCCACTACAGCCATGCCGTACGAAACAGAGGGTATTATAGCGATGCGCTCAGGATCGGGGTTGTGGATCAGTTCGGAAAAAAGAATCCGTGTGCGAGCGGCACCCGTAAAAAAATCATCGGGGTGTAAGCCAAATGGGTTGGCCTGCTGCGAAAGCGCCGTATGACCCGCCTGTTCGACAGAGCGACTAAAGGGAGCACGGGTAGCGCAATTCAGGTAATGGATGGACGTTGGTAAATTGAACTGCTCTTTTTGTGAGCGAAGAGGAATTGAGTTGATGAGCATATAAAAAGTTGATTGCTGAAAAAAATTGGCACGGGGTTTGTAAAGGCATGATTGAAACCTAAAACCTACCCCATACAATGACTACATTACTAGGCATTGGCTCACGTGTTCGACACGAAGAATTTGGCGATGGCGTTGTCATTAATCTAAAAGCCAATGGCTATACAATTACGTTTATCGAGCATGGCGTGAAAGTAATCAAATTCGACGCACCGCTCAGTATCCTCGATGCGCTGGAACCCGATGGTGATCTGGTAAGTCTGTTCGATGTTGAACAATCACTCACTCGGGTTCTTCAGCGCTGGGTCGACCAGACCGAACTTGTGCCACTCGGCGATAAGTGGAAAGGCGGCAAACTCATTCTGAAACCCGGTCGGGCCGATCTGGCCCAGAAAGAGATGCCTATCGATGCGTTCTTTCATAAAATCGTGATGGTTCGGGACCGCCTTCGCGTACTCGAACAGCGGGTAAATGCCAGTGCCCTCGACGATGAAGAGAAAATAAATATTCAACAATATATCACCCGGATCTACGGCAGTTTAACCTCGTTCAATTTGCTGTTTAAGAATCAGAACCAACAGTTTGTGGGTGAAAAAGCATTGGCCGATGTGTAGGAATAACGCTTGGTCAAAACACAACTATTTCATATAGTTTTGGGTTAGTTAGATTGGAGGCTCCCCGCTACTGTTTCAGTGGCGGGGACTTTTTTTAAAGAGCGAAAGAGTGAAAGAGCGGAATACTGGCGCATACCATTTTCACTCTTTCGCTCGTTCGCTCGTTCGCTCTTTAAATCCTCTGGCTCTTGGATGGTACTCCCTTAACGTTTGCTGGAGATAGTCGCGGTCGAGGTGGGTGTAGATTTCGGTAGTGGTAATGGATTCATGGCCAAGCATTTGCTGAACCGCCCGGAGATCGGCTCCTCCTTCGATGAGGTGGGTGGCAAACGAATGCCGGAATGTGTGTGGACTAATCGTTTTTTTGACCCCAGCTTCGGTAGCCAGTTTTTTGATCGTTGTAAACACCGAAATGCGTGATAGTTGCTTGCCACGCAAATTCAGAAAGATAGTGTCTTCATCCCCTTTTTGTACATCCAACTGGCTACGTACATGCTGTACATAGATACGCGTATAGTGCATGGCGTCTTCGCCGATTGGTACCAGCCGGACTTTATCGCCTTTGCCCAGAACCCGAATAAAACCCGCATCGAAAAAGCAGTTGGTCAGGCGCAGGTTGAGTAATTCCGAAACCCGGAGACCGGAACTATACAGCACTTCGAGCATGGCCCGATCGCGGGTGCCCCCGGGGGTTGAGAGATCGATGGCGTTCAGAATGGCTTCAACCTCCGGAAAACTCAGGGTATCGGGCAACTGACGACCCAGTTTTGGCCCTTTGAGCTGCTGCGTGGGGTCATGCTGAATCAGATTTTCGAGCAACAGGTATTTAAAAAAAGATTTTAACCCCGACAACATCCGCCCCTGACTATGTGCCGATAAACCGAGTTCGCCCAGATACTTCAGAAAATTCATCAGCTCTTTTTCCGTAACCTGCATGGGCGTTCGGGCAGGATCGGTCAGAAGAATGTATTCGTAAAGTTTTTCGGCGTCGTGCAGATACGCTTCCACCGAATTTTCGGCCAGCGACCGTTCCAGCTTGAGGTAGTTCTTAAAGGCGTTTATATAACTTTGCCACATATCTGAAGCCCGGACGGCCACGTCCAGGGTTTGTACTTTGCTCCTGATGCCCGGACGTGGCCGTCCAGCCTACCTGTATGAAACAGATTCTTATTATTAACGGCCCGAACCTGAACCTGTTGGGTAAGCGCGAACCGACTATTTACGGTAACCGCTCGTTTGTCGATTACCTGGAAACCCTCGAACAGCAGTTTTCGGATGTGCAACTTCGCTATTTTCAGTCGAACCACGAAGGCGAACTGATCGATAAAATTCACGAACTTGGTTTCGATGTCGATGGTATCGTGATCAATGCCGGAGCCTACACCCACACATCCATTGCTATAGCCGATGCGCTGTCGGCCGTTACAGCGCCAGCCGTTGAGGTGCATATCTCGAACGTACACGCCCGCGAATCGTTCCGGCACCACAGTTATCTGTCGGCCAAATGCAAAGGGGTTGTTGTCGGGCTGGGGTTAATGGGCTATGAAATGGCCGTGAGGTATTTGATCAGTGGAAAATAAAACCTTAAGAATCGAGTGATGCAACTTAAGTTTAATCGCGCAAAGGGTCTGGTATTCACGTTTAATTTGTCGCACGAATGATTACCTTTTATCCCGGTCCTTCAAAAGTATATCCGCAGGTGGCCGATTATGCCGTTGACGCAGTTCGTCAGGGAATTGTTAGCCTGAATCACCGGAGCGCCGGTTTCATGGATATTGTGAAAGAAACCATTCGTCTGCTGCACGAAAAACTGGCCATTCCGGCCGACTATCATATTGCGTTCGTATCGTCGGCAACGGAATGCTGGGAGATAGTGGCTCAGTCGCTAACCGAAACAGCAAGTTTGCATCCACATAGTGGTGCGTTCGGAAAAAAATGGGCCGAGTATGCCTACCGGATCAAACCACCGACCAGCCTGAGTGAAGCCGATGTATTGTGTATCGTTCAGAACGAAACCTCCAACGGAACTCAGGTAACGATGGAAACGCTAGGCCAGTTTCGCCGTGATTTTACGGGACTGATTGCTGTCGATGCGGTTTCGTCGATGGCCGGTATTGGGCTCGACTGGTCATTAGCCGATGTCTGGTTTGCTTCGGTCCAGAAATGTTTTGGCTTACCCGCCGGACTTGCCGTTCTGGTTTATTCGCCGGCTGCGCTGAAACGGGCCGAAGCCATAGGAGAGAACAGCCATTACAATAGCCTACTGTTTATTCACGAGAATTTTTCAAAGTTCCAAACGCCCTATACGCCGAACGGATTGGGGATTTATCTGCTGATGCGCGTTTTGCAGCAAGTTCCGCCAGTTGCCGAGGTGGCCAGCGTGATCAAACAGCGAGCCGCCAACTGGTATGCCTTTTTTGAGAATGAACTGGCTCGATCACCCTTTCGTGTTTTGAACCAGGAGCCATCGGTACGGTCCGATACAGTTATTGCTGTTGAAGGAACCGAATCGGACATAAAGGCTATTAAAACGGCAGCCCTACAGGCTGGAATCATGTTGGGGAATGGATATGGCGACTGGAAAACGACGACATTCCGAATCGCTAATTTTCCCGCTATTTCTGACGCTGATGTGCAGACCCTCAAGGATTTTTTACTGAATTACTGTAAGTCGGACAGCCTGCCCGCACAATGATCAATACACTGTCGGAATGTCTCGGCAGGTAACCGCGTATACCACGTTGCATATGCCCAATTTTAAAGAAATCGTTTCGGTTACGCTCATTTTGTTTTCGGTAATCGATATAATTGGCTCGCTGCCTGTGATTATCGACCTACGTCGAAAGTCGGGAAAGATCGAATCGGAGCGGGCTACCCTGGCTTCAGGTGCTCTCATGATTGCTTTCCTGTTTGTAGGCGATCAGTTGTTGGCTCTGTTCGGAGTCGATGTTGCATCGTTTGCGGTTGCGGGGGCCTTGATCATTTTTCTGATCGGTCTGGAAATGATTCTGGGACGAACCATTTTTAAGTCGGAAGTAGATACAGGCGGAGCTACCCACATAGTGCCAATCGCTTTTCCGCTAATTGCGGGAGCCGGAACCCTAACAACACTTATTTCCCTGCGGGCTGCTTACCAGACGGTCAATATAATCATTGGTATAGTTCTGAATTTAATCCTGATTTATGCGGTCCTGCGATCGTCGGGCTGGCTGGAGGATCGACTTGGGGCAGGTGGCCTGGCTGTGTTGCGAAAAATATTCGGTATTATCCTGTTAGCCATCGCCATAAAGTTGTTCAAAACGAACCTCATTGCCGATTTTTAGGGCCAGTAGTGTACTTTAATAGCTTTTGAATTAAAGCGAAAATCCCCAAAAAAGACAAATTCAGGCGATAAATACAGGATTTTTAAGGGCAAAACGGGCGAATTCCTGGATTTTTATAAAAACCCACTAAGATTATAAAGTGATAAAAAAAATAGCCTAAATATGGCTATTTACTGTACCAAACGAATTTTAATTATAATTTTTCCGCAAAAACCATAAAAAATATGGTTGAAGGGGTATATGGCATTTATTTTTTATTGTAAAGCCGCATTATATTTGCCAAAAGTATTGCACAAAACCCCTATTCAACTCAATCCACTTGTACATCATGGCAAAGGCGAAGTTAGAATACATTTGGCTCGATGGTTATAAGCCCACCCAAAGCTTACGTTCAAAAACCAAAATTGAAGGCGATTTCTCTGGCAAACTGGAAGACTGCCCCATGTGGTCGTTTGATGGTTCGTCAACTGAACAGGCTCCAGGTGGCTCGTCCGACTGCTTGCTGAAACCCGTTTTCATCTGCCCTGATCCACAGCGTAAGAATGGCTACCTCGTGATGTGCGAAGTGCTGAATGCTGATGGTACCCCTCACGAGTCGAACGGCCGTGCCACGATTGAAGATGACGACAATGATTTCTGGTTCGGTTTCGAGCAGGAGTACTTCCTGTGGGACATGAGCATCGATAAGCCGCTCGGGTTCCCAGCAGAAGGTTTCCCAAAACGTCCACAAGGCCCTTACTACTGCTCGGTTGGTGCTCAAAATGCGTACGGCCGTTACATCATTGAAGAACACCTCGACGCTTGCCTTGATGCTGGTCTGAATGTTGAAGGTATCAATGCTGAGGTAGCTACAGGTCAGTGGGAGTTCCAGATTTTTGCTAAAGGCGCGAAAGAAGCTGGTGACCAGATCTGGGTTGCTCGCTACATCCTGGAGCGTATCGGTGAGAAATACGGTATTTCGATCAACTGGCACTGTAAGCCGCTGGGCGCTACCGACTGGAATGGCTCAGGTATGCACGCTAACTTCTCGAATACCACACTTCGTACAGCCGGTAGCAAAGAAGTTTACGAAAAAATTTGTAGCGGATTTGGTAGTTCACCTGAGGTCATCAAAGCCTGTATCGATGTATACGGTGCCGACAACCACCTGCGTCTGACTGGTAAACACGAAACCCAGTCGATCGATCAGTTCTCGTTCGGTGTATCGGACCGCGGTGCTTCGATCCGTATCCCAATCGCAACGGTAGAGCGGGGCTGGAAAGGCTGGCTGGAAGATCGTCGTCCAAACTCGGCTGCCGATCCTTACAAAGTAGCTGCGATCATCATCAAGACCGTTAAGGCTGCAGAAGCTGTAGAAGCGTAAGCCATCCTGAATAGATCCATGCAAAAGCCCAACTGCGAAAGTGGTTGGGCTTTTTTGTGCATAATCAGCTTCTTACTGGTTGAGTGATCGGGGCGGGTACCCCAGAGCTAGTCCAATAAAAACGATAAATAATTTTCCTGATTGACGACCTGAAAGCTAGAACCCGGATAGTTCTCAGCCCATGAAGCGGGTTCTTTGGCCGATTTGCGGGAAAATTTAAATTCAAAACCAGCCAGTTGGCTGTTGGATTCTTCTACATAGTCTAGTTCGGCACCTGTGTAGGTCCGCCAAAAATAAGTATTAGCGAACCAGCCATTATAAGCATTTCGTTTGCGACGCTCAATCACCAGGAAGTTTTCCCATAAAGCCCCAACATCCATCCGTAAATCGAGGGGCTGGAAGTTATCAATGACTACATTACGAATACCCAGATCATAGAAGTAAATCTTGTCCATTTTGCTGATTTCTTTTCGAAGATTTCGGCTAAACCCCGACAATCGAAATACCACAAATGCTTTTTCAAGTAAGTCGATATAGGTACTGACGGTATCTTTACTCATGCCAAGGGTGTTGCCTAACTCGTTTAGGGATACCTCAGAACCTACCTGAAACGCCAGTAATTGCAGCAGTTTTCGCAACTTGTCTGCGTGCCGAATAGAAGCCATTTCCAGGATGTCTTTATATAAGTAAGACGAAGAAAGCTCGCGTAAATACTGTACTTTGTCGGTTGTATTGGCGAATTGGAGCGTATCGGGATAGGTACCAAACCGTAAAAACTCTTCAAGCCGTTGGTTTAATTGAAATGCGTTTTGCTGGTGTCGGAGTTCGCCCAAGGCGATGGGGTAAAGTTCGTAAGTCCAGGTTCGTCCGGTTAAGGCTTCTTTCGTTTTGTTGGCTAATTCAAAGGAGGAAGAGCCAGTCGCAATGATCTTTAAGTTGGGCAGTGCATCGTGTAAAATTTTTAGGTTGAGGCCTACATCGGGAATCCGCTGGGCTTCGTCGATAAAAAGTAGGTCATAGCCTTCGACTAGTAACTTCATCTGGTTTAGATCACGCCCTGATAAAACGGTCTGGTAGAGTAGTTCATCGGCATTTACGCTTAACGAACGATACGACAAGGTATCAATCAATTGTCGTACTAAAGTGGTTTTGCCAACTTGCCGTGGCCCGTACAGAACAATAATCTTGTTTGATTCCACAAGTTTCTGACGGATGGCGCTCGTTAATTGACGTGGTATCATAAAGTAAATTAGCCAATTTAAGGCTAAATCTAAGATTATATTAGCCAATTTAAGGCTAAATCAGCTAATATAATCTTATTTACTGCTTACATGCTGTTGGTCCAGATCAACAGCCGATGCGTACAGAGTAGCTGTGCTCATCGAAAAGGCCGTTAAGGCGGCAGAAGCTGTAAAAGCGTAAGCCCACCTGAATAGATCCATGCAAAAGCCCAACTGTGAAAGTGGTTGGGCTTTTTGTTGCTATAAAAGACTAATCATCAGGTTTGTTGCGTACCTAAGCGGCTTTTGGTTAGACTACTGGACATTTTGAGAAGTTGAGTGAGCAGTCGGTAACTTAGGATCGGACGGCCGAAGCCGTGACTACACTTCTAATTATTACCTTCGTGGACCACTCACTCTATCAGCAATTTAGCGGCTATTTTCCGCAGTTCAGTCGAGGTATCATTAAGAATTTCCTGCTACTCGCTCAAGCCTTGCTAGCTAGTCGCAGTACTAACCTAAATACCCGAAACTTGCTGCTAACCCCCTATTAGTGAGATGGTCCTATAAATCCGGACACGAAGTTAAATAAGTTTCGTGTCCGGATATATAGGACCATCTCAGAAGGCACCCTTTCACAGGGAGTCCGAGCCTTTGGTTTACGTCGGTCGCGGTATATTGGCTTGCCTAAGACCCACCTTCAACATGTGTTGACGGCGGCAGCCATCAATCTGTGTCGACTGGATGACTGGCTCAATGAGGAGCTAAGGGCTAAAACGCGTCGATCAACTTTTGTCCCAAAACGATAACACTTGAATTCACCAACAGTATCAAAAATGGTGAAGATCCAACTTCTCCGAAATATACAGCTTACAGTAACCTGGTTTCAATTCATTACTTATTTACAATTTGTGCTGACTTGACCAGATAGAATCTATAATGCAGAGAATGATACCATATCCTGTCTCCCAAAAGTATTTGAAACCATAAGTGCCGAAAAGAATATAAATTTTTATTCATTATTGGTTACTTTTTTAAATACTAAAGTCTCATGTACTTAACCTTAAAATAGTTTCTATATGAAAACTTATCTCATCTTACTGCTGCTGGGCTTGGTAGGGTTCGTTTTATCCTGTAATCATGCCGAGCTTTCCCCTTCCCTTAGTAATGATTCGGCTCGTGAGCAAACCCATTCGGGTGCCCGCATGGGTGATGACTTAGAAGTGGCTATTGCTGACCAGAAGGTCCTGCTCAATCAGGAAGCCACTTTAGCTACAGTGCCTGGTGGAGTAACCCCGATCACCATGAAGTTGAACTGGGCTTTGGATAACAATGGCACGCCAACCGGAGGATGTGACGTAGCCCTACAAATCAATACAACTGGGAGTGGCGATATAACTATCCTTTCCATAACTCCGCCCTCCTCAAACTCAATTACCTATTTGGATAATCAGGGTAACCTCACGAGTCAGAAAACAAACAGAATACGAGCCATGGGAGCTGGCTACCGCGTAGAACTTGTTTTCGATCCAACGGCCCGAACGGTCAAAATAACGACGAAAGTCGGGGCGGCTGTAGCCTTATATGGAGGCTGGGGACCATCTGATTCTCCATTTATCAGTGGCCCAGCCAGCTCATCCTATGCCAGCCTGACTTCATATACAGCAACGGCTGCTGGTGAAGCTGCCCACCGATTGACGGGAACGGTTATAGGATCAAGTGGCTCGTATGACGGTGTATCAACTCGTGATAAAGTTTTCGATGGCAACATCAATACCTATTTTGATGCACCAAGCGCAAACGGTCAATGGGTCGGTTTGGATTTAGGCTCCGTCAAGTCAATTAATCGGATTGTCTATAGACCCCGTAACGGTTGGGGAAGCCGAATGCCAGGCGGAAAATTTCAGATTAGCAATGACCCCAACTTTACCAACGCTGTCACGCTTTATACGATACCTAGCTCTAGTTCTATCACGTTCTCCGATTATGAAATATTCCAGAAAGACTGGGGGGCTAGCCCAACAGGGCCTTTTACCTGGGCTGTTAGTGCACGCTATATTCGCTACCTATCACCTAACAATGGGTGGGGCAACATCGCGGAAATAAAAGTTTATCAATGAGTTAGTCAGTGATACATAAAGAAGCACGAAGTCGGTTTACAGGTTCAGTCTTTGTAAATCGACTTCGTGCTTCTTTATGTATGGGCTTGATTCGGACTGACGAATAAAAATCTGCTACGTTTTTCCAACGTACTTCCTGTGCTGTAATACCATTAAATCGGGAAATAGCTTCTCAACGTCCAGAAAGTTCAAGCCACTTTTTTAATTCACCATAGGGCAATCAACCTCCATAACTAGGTAAAGATCGCATCGGCACGCATCTGAGTAAGCCAGATCGACAACCCGCCAGTCATTACAAGTGGCTAATGCTATTTTTCAACACAACGTGCCCCGAACAACTTACGCTCGGTATATTACGCTGTACGTTTGCTTTATTAAGTGGTCGTGTGAGATACCTCATTTTAGATGCCACTACCTGGCAGATTGGCCAAAAAAACGTACAGTTGCTAGGGCTTCTCTACCCAGGAGTCGCTATTCCTATTTTCTGACGGTCGGCCGCAGGATCTCAATAAAAAGGGGCATAGTAACGAACGTGAACGGCAAGCCTTTAGCGAACAAGCCAGTCGACGGTTTAACTTAAAAGGCAAGGTACTTTTAGCTGATCGGAAATATACTGGCTAGCGTTGGTTTACCTTTCTGCATCAGCAGGACATCGATTTTGTTATTTGTCTACAACGAGAATGTTATAGATATGACATTGGAACCAGCTACCGGGGTTTAGAGAAAAGAGCACTACGACGCAAGAGAGCGGTCTGGGCTTGGATCAACTGACCTGATTGCCGACTTAAGTTGGTTATGCGTCGCAATCGGGATGCTAGTCAAGATAAGCGCAAGCAAGACGAACCCGTTTTTTATTGGATAACCAATTTTGACAACGTGCATACGGCCACTGAATTATATTTGTCCAGTAGTCTGGCTTTTGGTTACCTTTAATGGTCAATATCACTGAATCTTAGCACAATAGGTATGGAAGCCAACGACTATGATTTCGAAGAGAAATGGAAACAGTTTGAAGAAACAGGTAAGGAACTGTCAGGTACGATCGGAGCGGTGGCCGGGGCTGTAGTAGGCATTTCCTTGTTGGGGTTAAGCGCTCCAGTGATGTACTTTACCAAGAAAGCGGCTGGAAAAGAAACGGCAGATGCCTTGCGGGAAACAGGTGATAAAGTACTGGAAAAAACGAAATGGATGAGTGAATTCGGGCGGTTTACGGGCAAAAAGTTCGGCCCCAAAATCTTAGGAACAGTCCTGTTCGGTGTGACAGGTTTACTTTCGAGCGAGGAGTAGTACACCGATGGCCAGTTGCTAGAGCAGGGGATGGACCTCCCGAATGAAGTTGATACAAGAAAATACCAGGCTAGTATGCTGTAACTGGCCGAAGGGGTGTATGTTTGGTTAATTTTTCAACCTAAAACCTCGAAACCGTCTCAATGTCCAATTTTCGGTTTAAAGCGCTTGAAATGGCCCAGAATCGTCAGGCGATGCTCGTAACAGCACCTACCGAGCGCGTTGGTGATTTTTTTGGCAGTTATACCTTTAACAATGAAGTAATGCGATCGCTTCTGTCGCCCGAAGCGTACCTGAAGGTTACCGAGGCCATCAACACCAATGGCCAGATCGACCGGGCCATAGCCGACGAAGTAGCTGGCGCTATGAAATCGTGGGCTACCTCGAAAGGAGCTACACACTATACCCACTGGTTTCAGCCGCTGACGGGCGAAACGGCCGAAAAGCATGACGCTTTTTTTGATGTAGGATCAGACGGGAAAGCCATGGAGAAATTCAAAGGAAGCGCCTTGGTGCAGCAGGAGCCGGATGCTTCCTCGTTCCCCAGTGGCGGACTTCGGAATACTTTCGAAGCCCGTGGCTATACCGGATGGGACCCCAGCTCACCCGCTTTTTTGATGGATAATGGTGCCGGGGGGAAGACACTCTGTATTCCATCGGTATTTATATCGTATACAGGCGAAGCCCTTGATTACAAAACTCCCTTACTAAAAGCGTTGAATGCGCTGGATAAGGCCGCGACGGCTGTTTGTCAGTATTTCGACCGCAACATTACCAAAGTGACGCCTACTCTGGGACCTGAACAGGAATATTTTGTGGTCGATCGGGCTTTGTTCTATGCCCGTCCTGATCTGGTATTGGCGGGTCGAACGGTGTTTGGTCATCAGCCGGCGCGGGGGCAGCAGTTGGAAGACCATTATTTTGGCTCGATTCCTCCGCGAGTCAATGCCTTCATGGTCGATTTTGAGTTTGAGTCGATGAAGTTGGGTATGCCCGTCAGAACCCGGCATAACGAAGTGGCACCAGGACAGTTTGAAGTAGCGCCAACCTTTGAGGAAGTCAATTTATCCATTGACCACAACGCGCTACTAATGGATCTGATGGAAAAAATAGCCGAAAAGCATAACCTGAAAGTCCTTTTCCACGAAAAACCGTTTGCTGGAATCAACGGGAGCGGCAAACATAATAACTGGTCGATGGGGACCAATACGGGTGTTAACCTGCTGGCTCCCAGTACAAAGCCTAAAGAGACGCTTCGTTTTCTGACATTTCTGGTCAACGTGATCAAAGCGGTTCATGACAATGCCGATCTGCTGCGGGCCAGTATTGCATCGGCTGGTAACGAACATCGCCTTGGAGCCAATGAAGCGCCACCCGCCATCATGTCGGTCTTTCTGGGTGAAACATTGACGCAGGCATTGACTGATCTGGAAACTAAGTCGGAAGTGACGATCAACAAAGGGGATAATGTGTATTACAAACTGGGATTGAACCGGATTCCGAGTCTGATGCGCGATAATACCGATCGTAACCGGACGTCTCCGTTTGCCTTTACGGGCAATAAGTTTGAATTCCGGGCAGTAGGGAGTTCGGCCAATTCAGCTTCGACCATGACGGTGCTGAATGCCATTGTTGCCGATCAGTTGAACAAGTTTAAAACCGATCTGGATGGTCGATTGGCCCGGAACGAAAAGAAAGAACTGGCCATCGTCGACATTCTGAAAGAGTATTATGCGAACTCAAAACGGATTCTGTTTGAAGGGAATGGCTATTCGGATGAGTGGGTAGAGGAAGCGGCCCAGCGCGGTCTGTCGAACATCAAATCATCGCCCGAAGCCCTGGCGGTTTACGTTCAGCCCGAGTCCCTTTCCTTATTTGAACGGACAGGGGTCATGAATCATGCCGAAGTCGAATCGCGCTATGAGATTGAGCTGGAGAAATACATCAAAAATGTGCAGATCGAGTCGCGGGTGATGGGCGATCTGGCTATGAACCACGTCGTTTCAACAGCACTCAAATATCAGAATAAACTGGCCGAAACCGCCCGAAATCTGGTCGAGTTGGGTATGAGTGCCGAAGCCGAGCCGATCAAAGACATTCTCCGTGAAATTTCGACCCGCGTGCTGGTTATCAAAAAAGGCGTTGAAGCCATGATTGAGTCGCGGAAGAAAGCGAATAACGTGGGCGATACGGTTGAACGGGCTCGTCTGTACGCAACCGAAGTAAAGGATCATTTCGAGATCATTCGCTATGAAGTAGACAAGCTCGAAGAGATCGTGGACGACGAAGACTGGCCGCTGGTAAAATACCGGGAATTGTTGTTTGTGAAATAGTCAAAACCGCATCGGCGACCCAATGGGTCGCCGATGCGGTTTTGGTGAATAGCCTAATACCAGGGTTTGTCGGTCAGGTTATAAATCTTCTGGATGTTGTGTAGTATTTCCGGGAAATTCAATTCAAGATCTTTAATGCGCCCGGTTCGAAGATCGAATACCCAGCCGTGTACTTCAGGATAACCGTGTTCAAAATAGGAAAGTTGAACAGCGGCCGTTTTGATAACGTTTACACATTGCTCCTGCACATTTAACTCAACAAGCCGGTCATAACGGGCGTGTTCGTCCGTAATAAGGTCAAGTTCGTCCTGGTGCGCCCGGTACACATCCCGGATGTTACGTAGCCAGGGATTCAGGGTTCCCAGATCTTTAGGCTGCATAGCAGCTTTAACCCCTCCGCAGTTGTAATGCCCGCACACGATAATGTGTTTTACTTTCAGGTGCAGCACCGCATATTCGATAACCGACATGACGTTTAGGTCAATGTTATTGACCAGGTTGGCAACGTTACGATGAACGAATGCTTCACCGGGCTTAATGCCCATCATGTCCTCGGCAGTTACCCGGCTGTCGGAGCAGCCAATGTATAGATAGTCTGGTTGTTGATTTTCAGCTAGTGTTTTAAAAAAATCGCCGTCGGTCTGCGTTTTTTCCGTGATCCATTTCTGGTTATTCTCAAAAATTTGCTGGTAGCTTGTCATAACTAAAGTAAAAAGATGGTGACTGATGAGTCGTCAATAGGAAAAGGAGCCTATACAATTTAGGGGTGAAGATAGCAGTTTTTAGTAAACTCTTAACTTTGCCTTTTAATCTCTTTTTAATGTAGACCCTAGGGTGAATCTAAAAGAATAAGCAGTTTTTGCGAATTTGACATTAGCCTGTCCTCGATACTGTATTAAAAAGCATACGTAATTTGCGGAGCTATTTCGTCGATCATAACCTCAAGCCCGTGTATTCTGCTGCTAACCTACTACATGACCTTTGTCGGTTACCCCATAGGGGGGCGGCTACCCCGCAGGGGGCAGAAGCGGCCCGTCTTTTACAAGCTTACCTGACCGACATGGGAGCGGAGGTGCGTACAGAATCGTTTCAAACTCCGCGTACCTACATAACGATTGTCTACTGGCTGATTGGGGGCCTGCTCATAAGTCTGGCGTTAATTCCGGTTTCGGGCGTTGCGGTTGGTCTGGTGTTGTATTTTACTGTTATGGCCTGGCGGTATTTCAACTGGCACTATTCATTTATTACCCGGTTTCCGGTGCAGCATACGGCCAGTAATGTGATTGGTAGCTGGGCGAGTAACGGACTCAAAGAAAACAGGCGCAAAGTTATTCTGATGGCTCACTATGATACGGCACCTGTATCGCTTCTCTACACGCCAAAACAGCAGGCAAACTTTCGGGTGTCGCTGATCATTTCGCTTTGGCTTATGGGCTTTGCGGTTGGTATTGCGGCCCTCGAAGCGCTAAAAACGGGCTTGCCATATGTTCAGTATATTCGGTATGCGCTGATGACCTATTTTGGGCTCCAGGCAGTTTTAGGAACGCTTGGTTACTGGCTCAATGGGTACACGAATGGAGCCAGTGATAATGCAACGGGAGTGGCAGCGGCTTTGTCGACAGCCGAGCGATTGCTGGACGTAAATCTGCCCGATCTGGACATTGAGGTTGTTCTTACCAGCGCCGAGGAAGTGGGTATGATTGGCGCTTATCATTACGTAGAAGCCCACAAACGAGACTGGAAACGGACCGAAACGATGGCCATCAATTTTGACACACTTGGTGCCGGAAAGCTGACCGTCATTGAGCAAACGGGTACGGTCGATCGCATCCGCTACGATAATACAGTGACCCAATTGGCGAAGCAACTGCTGATGAGTGATCGATTTCGGGATCGGGCGCAGGTTGGACGCTGGCATACCGCCGATTTCGACAGTGTATGGTTTGTACGCAATCGGATTCCCGTACTGGCTTTGTGTGCGTTGGACGAGCAAGGCCGGATGCCACGTATTCATCAGCCCACCGACACCCTTGAACACATTGAAACTGAGCCAATGAATGATGCCACCGAGCTTGCCGAAGCGGTTGTGTTGAAGTGGATCATGAATAACGGATAATCAAGGGGGCGGTAAACGGCATTGTTCATTATACATTATCCATTAGCTTTGTCCCATGGCAAACTATAAAAACGAGGGGTACGACCCTGAAGAAATCAGCGCCCTCAAGGAGGAATGTCGGAAGGAAGGCAAATCGTTCGTTTATGTCGAAGACGATGATCTGGATACCCTGGATGAAGGCGAATGCGTACACATTCAGTTTCCGGGTAAATACCAGGGTGAAGAGGTTATTTTCGATACACTGGTCTACACGCTTCGATTACACCACAGCAGTTTAGTGTATGAAATGGCTGTGGAGCAGGTACGTAAGACCTATCCGGAATATGTGCCACCCGAAGACCGCAAGCCAAACTATAAAATCTCGCCTGAGCTGGAAGAAGAGGCCGAAACGGCTTTGACCGAAATTATTGACGAGATCGAAGAAACCGAAACGGTAAAAGTCCAGGAGCATGTAGAGGTCGATATGCAATCCGATTATGGCATTGCACTGGATGTGTGTCTGAACGTAGAAGAGATCAACGACGATATCGTCGAAGCATTCGTCCGCGACTTCAACGCCAACAAACTTTCCCTGGACACAACCCTGTATTCCTTCACGAGCGAAGACGAAAATTAATTAGTGATTGAGTGGTTGAGCGATTGAGTGAAAAAATACATATCAACTATTCACTCAATCGCTCAACCACTCAATCACTCAATGGACTATGCAACAACCCGACTCACTTAATCAGGTGGCAGAATTCCACCGAACCTTTCATGCCCCTATTTTAGACACTCCGCAGATCCCCTCGGAAGCCCGTTGTCAACTGCGGGTAGCCTTACTGGCAGAAGAGCTTGATGAATTGCGCGAGGCCATTACCGAAGGCGACATTGTTGCTGTAGCCGATGCCCTTTGTGATTTGCAGTATGTACTGTCGGGGGCTGTACTGGAATTTGGGCTGGGCCATAAATTCAAAGCGTTATTTGATGAAGTGCAGCGCTCGAATATGAGCAAAGCCTGCCTGACCGTAGCTGAAGCCGAAGCAACCGTAGCCGAATACCAGGCCAAAGGTGTAGCCTGCCATTTTATTGAATCGGACGGTAAGTTTCTGGTATATCGCGACGCGGATCACAAAACCCTGAAAAGTGTCAATTACTCGCCAGCCGATCTGGAGGGAGTTCTGAACGAACTGGTCTAACCAACGCATGGACTTATGCTTTTTAGAAAAGCTGCCCGGCAGGACGTTCCATCGATTGTAAAACTACTGGCCAACGACAAACTGGGTCAGTTGCGCGAAAACGATACAGATCCGTTACCGGAAGCTTACTACAACGCTTTTGAAGCGATCAATAAAGACCCGAATCAGGAGTTGATCGTGGTGGAAAGCGAAACCGGAGACCTTCTTGGCACCCTTCAGTTGAGTTTCATCCAGTATCTGACCTATCGGGGAGGTATTCGGGCGCAAATTGAAGCGGTTCGCATACGGGAAGATGTTCGGGGAGAAGGGATTGGCCAGAAAATGATAGAATGGGCGATTGAACGAGCCAGAGAACGCAAAGCCCATACCGTACAATTAACAACGGATAAACAACGGCCTGACGCTCTTCGATTTTATGAAAAGCTTGGTTTCATCGCATCGCATGAGGGGATGAAGCTGCATTTTTGAGAAATTTATTAGGAGTAGATTCGTTGTTAAAAAGTTCTCTTTATAGCATAGAATCCGAAGTTATGTGAGCGTGTATGAAAGATTACCAATTTACGGCTGTTGAACGATTCCTTCGGTATGTCCAGATCGATACGCAATCGGACCCGCAGTCAACAGCCAATCCGAGTACTGCCAAACAGAAAGACCTTAGTCGGTTATTGGTAGAAGAATTGCATCGGATGGGAATCTCCGATGCTGAACTGGATGAATGGGGATACGTATATGCGACCATTCCGGCTAATACCGATAAAACGACGGTTCCGACCATCTGCTTTTGTTCGCATGTCGATACCTCGCCCGATGTGACAGGAGAAGGCGTAAAACCGATTATTCATCAAAACTGGAACGGTGGCGATATTATACTGCCCGACGATCCCGGTCAGGTAATTCGCCTGAACGAACATCCTGATCTTCAGCATCAGATTGGCAACGATATTATCACGGCTAGTGGCACTACGCTACTGGGAGCTGATAACAAAGCTGGGGTGGCCGAAATTATGGATGCGGCTAACTACCTGCTCACGCATCCTGACCTAAAACATGGCCGTATCCGGTTGCTTTTTACGCCGGATGAAGAGGTGGGGCGGGGTACCGAAAAAGTAGACATTCAGAAGCTGGGGGCCGATTTCGGCTACACCATCGATGGAGAAGCTTTGGGTACGCTCGAAGACGAGACCTTCTCGGCCGATGCCGTAAAAATTACCATTCGGGGAGTCAGCACACATCCGGGTTTTGCCAAAGGTAAGCTCGAAAACGCCCTGAAAATAGCGGCCGATTTGCTGGCGGCTCTTCCCAAAAATGCCCTTTCGCCCGAAACAACCGAAGAGAAAGCGGGCTTCGTTCATCCAACGCGGCTGGATGGTAATCAGGACCAGGCTGTGCTTGAATTTATCATTCGCGATTTTACCGAGGTGGGCCTGCAGGAGAAAGAATTGTACCTGCAAAATATGCTCAACGATGTATTGGCAAGCTACCCCGGCTCGTCGGCACAATTTGTGGTTAAAGAACAGTACCGCAACATGAAAAACGTGCTGGACCAGTACCCGGCCGTGGTCGATAATGCATTGGAAGCCATCCGGCGGGCTGGCCTAGCGGCTCAACGACGCAGTATTCGGGGCGGTACGGATGGGTCGCGACTGTCATTCATGGGGTTGCCCTGTCCTAATATATTTGCCGGAGAGCATGCGTTTCATTCGCGGCTGGAATGGGTTTCGGTTCAGGATATGCAGAAAGCGGTTGAAGTTATCGTAAATGTAGCCAGGGTCTGGGAAGAACGGAGTTGAGCAATAGACCGTATATCGGTATTATTGAACAATCCATCATATCTGTGGGTTGAGTGACAAGGCGGTCAGGTTAGTTTGTATCAGGGTTCGTTTATCAAATGGAAACCATGGCGTAAACTGAACTGACCGTTTTTTATAAACGTCACGGATATGGAAAGCGAACAAGAACTGGATGTGCCGATAACGGTCGGCGCGAAAAGCCCTTATGATGTAACCGCCGATGTAGCGGGCTTGAAGACACTGTTTGTCAATGTTTTTTTTATTGGGGAACCCGGTCATGGTAATCCCTGGGTGCTGGTCGATGCCGGTTTGATGGGCTATGCCAGTTCTATAAAAAGTCGGGCTGAGGAGCTGTTTGGACCCGGTACTAAACCCAAAGCCATTGTGTTAACCCATGGGCATGCCGACCATGCGGGCTCCTTGAACGTATTGCTGAACGACTGGGATGTACCCGTTTATGCGCATCGGCTGGAAATCCCGTACTTAACCGGAATGTCGAGTTATCCTCCGCCCGATCCGGCCATTGGCGGTGGAGGAATGTCGTACATGTCCTGGATTTTTCCCATTGGCCCTATGAACTTTGGGGATGCCATTCAGCCGATTGCGGAGAATGGGCTAATCCCTGAACTACCCGATTGGCGAGTTATTCATACGCCTGGCCATGCACCTGGGCACATATCCCTGTTCCGCGATAAAGACCGGACACTCATTGCGGGCGATGCGTTCGTGACCACCAACCAGAACGCTATTACAGCGGTGGCTACCCAGCGGGAAGAGTTTCACGGGCCGCCTGCCTATTTTACCTGCGATTGGGAAGCGGCCAAACAATCGGTGATTAAGCTGAACAACCTTAATCCGCTGGCGGCCGGAACCGGACACGGTGTATCGGTACGCGGGCTTGATCTGGAATTAGGGTTAAATCGGCTTGCACACGAATTCGAATCCCGTTCGATTCCTTCGTCAGAGGGCCGATACGTGAAACAGGCGGCTATAACCGATGAATATGGAATTGTAGAAATGCCAACGCCGGTTTCGTTTCATGTCGCACGGGGTCTGGGTCTGGGATTAGTGGCTGGTTTACTCACCTACATGATCTGGTCCATTCAGCGTAATCGATAAAACCTTGTGAACTAACGTATAATCACAAACACCGGATGTCTCCTCACTTGCTGGCAAAAAAAGCCGTAAGTGGGGAGATATTTTTTGGGCGCTAGCTGCAATATGCTGCTTATTTTCCCAATTTGAGGCTAATCCCATTAACTATTTAGGGCTTATGTGCTTATACAGCTATAGAGCGAATAGGCATGAAAGAACGAATTATTGCCGAAGCCCGGCACCTGTTTAATCAGTTTGGCGTGCGAACCGTCAGGCTGGAAGATATTGCCCAGGAACTCGGTATCTCGAAAAAGACCGTTTATCAGTATTTCGCTAGTAAGGAAGAACTGGTTCAACGGATGCTGGAAAATCAGTTGAACGAAAACCTGCGTGAAGCTACTGCCATTCTAACGCGGATAGATAATCCGATTCTGGAAGCCCTGTTAATCTGGAATCGACTGATCCATTACCGACGGACCGTAAACCCAAACTTGTTCCGGGATATTGAGCGTCATTATCCCACCGTCTGGAGTTTCTTTCAGCAGTTCCGGGCCGAGTATATCCGAACCATTCTGGTCAGCAACCTGCAGCACGGCATTGAACTGGCTATGTACCGGGCCGATCTGGATCTGGCCGTAATCGCCTGGTTATGGGCCGACCAAAGCCAGCGGGAAACGCCCTACGAAAACTCCGACGACGCCATTAAGCATCATTTCATCCGTGGTTTGCTGACCCGCGAAGGCCTTGAGTTGTACGAGAAAACGAAAGCAGAATCGGCTGGGGTATAGGCAGAGGGAAATCCGGTGAAAATCAGAAACAAATGCCTCATCTGGAGAGTAAAAAAGGTTCATTGTGTCTTTTTGACAATAAGCTTATTCCTTTACTCGTCTGGGATTTTCAGTAGCAGAGTTAACCGATCTTTAACTTTTTAATACAGTCAACGATGAACGCTTCAAGACGCAATTTTTTGCAATCGCTGGGAGTTGGTGTGGCCGGTTTAGGCGTACCATATTCGACGGATGCCGCTCCGAATCGCCCTAAAGTGACAAAGCCGACAAGTGACGATCAAGTGCTATTTGTAGGCGATACCATTGCAGTGGCCAGCACCGAATACGGTAAGGTCAGAGGGTTTATCCTCAGAGGCATTCATCAGTTTCTGGGCATTCCATATGGAGCTGATACCTCTGGCAAGAATCGGTTTATGCCGCCCCAAAAACCTACTCCCTGGACCGACATTCGGCCCGCGTTGTGGTGGGGGAACTCGGCTCCCCAGATTATGGAAAAACGCTACGCCAATCCGTATGCTTCGTTTGTCGACCACTGGAATTACGACGATGTATCGGAAGATTGTCTGAAGCTAAACGTATGGACACCGGCACTGGACAAACAAAAACGTCCGGTCGTGGTCTGGCTGCACGGGGGTGGTTTCACCAATGGAAACGGCATCGAGCAGGACGGCTATCATGGCGAAAATCTGGCCCGGTTTGGCAATGTGGTTTTCTGTTCGCTCAATCACCGGCTTGGCCCGCTGGGCTATACCGATCTGAAAGCGGTGGGTGGTCATGCTGCTTCGGGCAACGTGGGTAACCTGGATATGGTTGCAGCTCTGGAATGGGTCAAAAACAACATTGCTAACTTTGGCGGAGATCCTAACAACGTAACCATTATTGGGCAGTCGGGTGGGGGAGCCAAAGTCACGACGCTCATGAATATGCCATCAGCTAAAGGACTTTTTCATAAGGCGGTCGCTCTAAGTGGCAGTTCACTGGCAGGAGCTAATAAAGACTATGCCGAAAAACTGGGCCAGAAGGTGATGGAAGAAGCCGGGCTGAAACCTGGCGAAATCGAGAAACTGCAGCAACTACCCTGGCTGGAATACATTGCCGTGGCGAATCGGGCGGTCGAAAAAATGGCCGATGAAGCCAAACGGATGGGTATCCAGCGGGGAGGATATTCGCCCGTTGGCGATGGGGAATATCTCAACAGTGGTGCATTTTTCAGCGATCCGAACCATTTCTCGGCCGACATTCCGCTGATGATTTGCACGACCTTCCACGAGATGAATCCCAATCGTACCGATGCATCTTTGGAGGCTATTTCGATGGATCAGGTCAAGGAAAAGCTTAAACCCCGATTTGGCGATAAATCGGGCGATATTGTCGATGCCTATGCCCGGAATTTTCCGAAAGCCCGACCGATTGAACTTTGGGCACTGATCGTGTCGAACCGGAAAAACGCTGTTGCGGCTGCTGATGCCAAGGCGTCGCAACATAAAGCCCCCGTGTATGTAGCCTGGTTCGGCTGGCAGCCTCCGCTATTTGATGGCCGGATGCGGGCGTTCCATTGCGACGACATTTGTTTCTGGTTCTACAACACCGATCTGATGCTGACCCATACGGGCGGAGGGAAGCGGCCACGCGCGTTGTCAGAAAAAATGGCTGGCTCCTTTATCAATTTTGCAAAAACCGGCAATCCGAATGGCGGTGGCCTCCCCAACTGGAAGCCCTATACAACGCAGAACGGTGAAACTATGATTCTGGACGATGTGCCTGCGCTAGCCAACGACCCCGACCGCGAAGCCCGGAAAGCACTCGCCTAAATAACAAATCGAACACAGCTTGTTAGGCTAATTATGATTGACGCAGTTCATAATTAGCCTAACAAGCTGTGTTCGATTAAAACGCTAAACGACTAGTAGCCAGTAGGCCAATCCCGTGGCAATGCCCCCGATAACTAACCAGCCAAGGCCACTAACCCGACGCTTTTTCAGAACGAGCAACAGCGCTAACCCGGTTATAGAAACCAGCGTCATGAATACAGCAGCAATGTCGATTACCCAGGCCCAGCCACGGCCCGTATCCCGACCTTTGTGCAAGTCGTTGAGTACCGCCATTACTCCCATTTTGGTTTCTGTGATCTCGTAGCTTCCATCGGGTCGTTTCACAAACGCATCGGCCGAATAGCCCGGTCCATGAAAGGACAACGAGCACTCCCGGTCGTCGATCCGAAATTCGCTGACCATCCCTTTTAACTGGTGCGTTGCCCGCAGATATTCGACAATGGCCAGTTTATTGACAGAAGCAGTATCCGTGCCTGCTACCCACGAGGGGTTAAGTTTTCCTTTCAGTTCCGTGGTCTTGGTCGCATCGTCGAACCAGTCGGCATGGTTGAGCGTAAGGCCCGTTACGGCGAAGAACAGCACTAGTACAAAGCTCACTACCGACAGATAGAGGTGTAGCCAGCGGGCCAACCCTGCCCAGCGCACTCCCCCCTGCGACTTTGCGGCTGGCTGTTGCCGTACGGAGTGTCCATTAGCGAATTGGTGTTTTTTCGCGGTAATCCAGGGCGGCTGCTGTGATTTCGACATTTCCGGTGAGGGGTTGCTGTTTAACTTTTCCATTGAAGTCCATGGTCTGGCGGATAAGCTGATAAGAGCCATGCTCCCGTGCTGCTTCGATCAGGACGGTGTATTTTCCCTGTTTAACATACTGGCCGTCGTCGTCTTTGCCATCCCAGACCAGCGTGTACTCACCCGGCGATCGGGTTGCACTGGTGACGGAAGCTGCTTTGTCGGTTTGCAGGCTATACCATTCCCGCAGATCGTGCAGCCAGCGCGGTTTATTGTACCAAAGAGCCAATTGCCGAACAGGTTTTCCGGATTCGTCTTCAACCCATACCGCCACAAAGGGTCGGTGCGAACGTCCCTCGAACCGGGCCAGTTCCAGCGTTATCTGTAATTCCTGACTGGGGTTCCATAGTTTGTCTTTAACGGGGAGCGAGATCAGATGCGCCGTCGTTAATGCTTCGGCAGAGCTGGACGACGGTTCTGGGACTGTAGCGGTCGGCCAGTTGGCACTGCTTACGGTTTGACCATCGCGGGTGACCAACAGGTATTCGGTATTGGGGAACTGAGCAGCCAGCGCTTCGCTTTCGGAAGGAGACAGTACGTTGAAAGCCGTTGCCAATGCACCTGCCGTT
The DNA here is from genome assembly GCF_000374025.1 of Spirosoma panaciterrae DSM 21099. GTDB lineage: Bacteria > Bacteroidota > Bacteroidia > Cytophagales > Spirosomataceae > Spirosoma > Spirosoma panaciterrae. Next base: position 146,216 of record NZ_KB893175.1, read on the forward strand.
ACCGCATCGGGGTGTAGTACCGTGGCGCTGATAACCGCCTGAGCCGGTAAACCTGTGCGTGGGTCCATGATGTGCGACACCCATTGGTTGCCGATCTGATAACCCCTGCGGTAATTTCCACTGGTGGCTATCGCACTATTTTTTACCTGAAGCTGGGCAATGGGAGCGGCATTTTCGGCATCGGCCTGTGGGTTGGCAACGGAAACAGGTTCCTGCCAATGGCCCCGAACCACGATGTCGCCACCGCTATTGAGTACCAACCCATCTATACCCTGTACGTTGAGCGCCACCTCGGCGGCCCGATCCAGTACGTAGCTTTTGGTGAACGTATTGAGCCGAAGAGGAACCTGCGTTAAGCGCGTAGCGGTTTTCTGTTCGGCATCAAGTTGCCAATGGGCTTGATGAATAGTTTCTACTGCCTGTTGGCGTTCCGTTTCGGTAGGCACCGACTGCCGATCAGCAGCCTGCTGCCAAAGTTGATTGAGTTGCTGCGCGGCTGCGCTGACAGCGCCCGAGGTTTGGGTATTCCAGTGCTCGAATGCACGCAATACCGCAAACAGATCATCAGAAATAGCAACGGGTTCGTTGGTGGGAGCCGCCAGCCACTGACTAAATTCACTATCCGGTCGATAGCCGCTCAACACGGTATTGAGTCGGTCGATCTCGGACAAAATCTTTTGTTCGGCCAGACGGGCGGCTGTATAGGAGCGAGCCGAAAGTTTAAGGTCGAACGATGTGCCTAAGACATTTTCCAGGTGATTGATAAATAGACCGCTGGTAGCTGAGCCGGGCAAGCTGGCTATCAGTGGGGCAAGGCCTACGATGGAGATTGTATTCATGAGCAGAACAAGATAAATGCGTTCGTTTAGCGGTTGGTGGCGTTATACGGCTAATGATTCGTTATACGATAACGGCCGGAAAGTTATTGCCATTGGTAGCTAATCAAAAAAGAACCGATCCGAATGCCCATTCAGATCGGTTGAATCGCTGGTTTTACCCTACGAATGTCTTCCCGGAAGCGTATCGTTCAGGTGTTGAGTTTAAAAAACGGCCACATACAGATTTATCGGGTGGGTACACCTGCCTGTTGACTGACCAGCGTACATAATTCGCCAACCGTCAGCCTGGGTGTGAGTACTTCGTCGGGTAGTACCACACCAAAATGGGTTTCCAGTACAACGACGGCTTCGGTAAATTCCCACTCGCTCAGGCCCAGAGTGCCTTGCAGTTGCTGATAGGCGGCAATGGTTGAGTAGGGTAAGGTAAAGGTTCGGGAGAGAAATTGCTGTAGTTTTTGAAATACTCGTTCGTAGGTTGTCATGAATAGTGAATTTTTAGAAATGCGTAATGGATAACGATCCGTAAGTAGGCGTGGCCGTTCAAACCAGTTCCCCTTATTCGTTATCCAGTGTTTCCATTTAGTCTGTCAACAGCCGTTTTAACAACCAGTTTGATCTAAAAAATAGTACGCATTGTTGATGTGTATTGTTGTATTCTCTAGTACGCGTCAGGTACTTTTTTTGTTGCTTGCACATCCGATATAAATCTGTATCGCGGGCTAAATACCCGCGATACAGAAATTGACTAACTAATGGCTTTGGCTACATTAAGCTCCTGTGGCTTTTTCGGGGGCACTTTCTTCATTGAGAACCTAGCAATGAGCCGATCCACAACCAGATACACCGACGGTACAACCAATAAGGTAAGTAGCAGGGAAGACGTCAGGCCACCGATGATTACCCAGGCCATCCCGTTTTTGGTTTCGGCACCGGCGCCACTCGCCAGTGCGATGGGGAGCATCCCAAATACCATGGCGAGGGTCGTCATCAGAATCGGGCGTAAGCGTTCTTTACCCGCTTCGATCAGGGCATGAATTACATCGTGGCCTTCGGCTTTGAGCTGATTGGCAAAATCGACGATCAGGATAGCGTTCTTGGCAACCAGACCCAGCAGCATAATCATACCTACAATTGAAAAGACGGTCAGGCTTTGCATTGTGAGAGCCAGGGCTAGTAACGCGCCGATCAGTGCAACTGGTATGGAGAACAGTACCACGAATGGATAGACCACACTTTCGTAGAGCGCTACCATGATGAAGTACACCAGCAAAATGGCAATCATCAGGGCGAGACCCAGGCTACCGAATGCGTCGGATTGTTGCTGCAACTGACCCAGATATTGAACCGTAACTCCTTCCGGGAGTTTAACCTTCGCCATTTTGGCCTGAATGTCTGCGCCAACAGTACCGACCGGGCGTCCAACCACCTGCGAGTTAACTGTAATAGACGACAGCCGGTCAATTCGTTCCAGTACACTTTCTCCCGTCTGTTCCTGGACGCGGGCAAACTGCGAAAGTTCGAACGTCCGGCCCTGGTTATTAACAAACGTCAGGCGGCTGACATCCTGTGGATTTGTCCGGTCGAAACGATCCAGACTGATGAGAATGTCGTATTCATTGCCGTTCTGCTTAAACTTCGATAGGTCATTTCCCCGGAAGGCATTTTGCAGGGCAATCCCCACATCCGAAGCACTGATACCCAGTTGGGCCATTTTCTCCCGGTCAAGACTGACGGTTACTTCTGGTTTAGGATCTTTGACCGAGAATTTCACATCCTGCGTCCCTGCAACAGAATTGACTACATCCTTCACCTGAGCAGCGGCTTGCCGGATACTGGCCAGACTGGTTCCTTTAACGGCAATCTGAATCGGAGCCTGCGAAGCCCCAACGATACCCACTGGACTAACCGTAACTTTAACTCCGGGAATTTGCCCAACTTCCCGTTTGAGAATCTGCCCAAAATCATCCGTCGACACGGTCCGTTGTTTCTTGTCAACCAGCTTTACGTTCAGATCAACGATGTTGCTGTTCGATGAAGTAGCAATCCCACTGCTTGTATACCCGACATTGGTGAATACGTTCGTCACCTCTGGGTGCTTCAGAATAAGTTGCTCTGCCCGCTGCGATACCGAATTAGTCTGGTAAATAGAGGCCGTTGGGGCTAATTCCAGTTGAACGCTCATCTCTCCCTGATCGCTTTGGGGCATAAAGGCAGCCCCGATAAATCCGGCTGGTACCAGGGCGATCGACCCAATAAGCAACCCGATCACCGCCAGAAAAATCCAGCGCTTGTGGCCGAGTACGGACGCCAGGATTTGTCCGTATGCATTGGTAATACGAGTCAGAAAGTTTTCAAAACCCAGGTTTAATTTGCCCCACAGCGAGTTTGGGTTCAGGGGTTCATGTTTTCCGAATCGGGATACCAGCAAAGGTGTCAGCGTAAACGATACGACCAGACTCATCAGCGTGGAGAATACCACCACCAGCGAAAATTCCCGAAGAATGTTCCCGATCAGCCCGCCGGTCATGGCCAGCGGTACGAATACCACCACGTCGACCAGCGTAATGGCCAGTGCTGTAAAGCCAATTTCGTTCCGGCCATCCAACGCTGCCTTAACCCGGTCTTTCCCCATTTCGAGGTGCCGATTGATATTTTCAAGAACCACAATCGAGTCGTCGACCAGAATACCAACGACCAGCGAAAGCGCCATCAATGTCATCAGGTTCAGCGAAAAGCCCGAAACATACATCAGGATAAACGTCGGAATCATGGACGATGGTAAAGCCACCAGTACGAACAACGACGAACGGAAGCTATGCAGGAACAGCAGCATCACAACCGAAACGATCAGTACGGCCAGAAAAAGGTCGTCAACCACCGCATGAGCCGACGCCAGGGTGTAGGTCGATTGGTCGGATGCAATGTTGAATTTTAGCTTTACATCACTATGTTGCTTTTCGAGTTGGGCTATCCGGGCCCGAACCTGTTCACTGACGGATACAGCGTTGGCATCCGACTGTTTTTGAATCTGGATACCGATCGAGGGCAAGCCGTTGATGTGGTTGATGGCCGTTGGTTTCGCTACGGCATCAACTACCTCGGCCACGTTGTTCAACTGCACTTCGCTGCCATCGGCCCGTCGGGCAATGACCAGATTCCGTAATCGATTGACGGTTTCAACCGAGGCATCGAACCGGATGGAATATTGCGACTGCTGCGTTTCTAACTGACCGGCCGGATAGCTGGTGTTGGCTGCGTTGATGGCTTGTGATACCTGACCGATCGAAACCCCGTAGGCCCGCAGTTTTTCGGCATCAACGTTGACCTGAATTTGACGTTCGTTTCCCCCAATCACGTTTACCTGACCAACGCCAGCTACGTTCGAGAGCTGTGGTTTCAATTCATCATCGATCAGGTCATACAATTTCGTTGGCGACAAATTGGCCGTTACGCCCATCCGCAGCACCGGAATCTCATCCGTCGAGAACTTGTTCAGAATTGGGCGGTCAACTTCATCCGGCAACAGGTTGATAATCTGTTCGATTTTGCGTTGGGCATCCTGTTGGGCCAGCGTCACATCGACGCCGTTTTTAAGCTGAATAATCACAATTGAAGCGCCTTCCTGCGAGGTAGCCGTCATGCGATCCAGCCCTTCCAAGGACGATAGTGCGTCTTCGATCCGCTTGGTGACGTTCGTTTCGACCTCGTCGGCCGAAGCGCCCCGATAGGTAGTAGCCACGCTGATCACGTTGGCTTCAAACTTGGGCAGCAGGTTGTACGATAATTGCTGGTAGCTTAGAAAACCGAACAAAATCAGTACAGTAAAGATGGTCGTTACCAGTAACGGCCGTTTTATGGCGATCTCGGTTATTGACATAATCTTGTTGAGTGAATGAATGATTGAGTGATTGAGTGAACGTGGAAGGCCACGCAATCACTCATTCGCTCAATCGCTCAATATTATTTTGTGATCTGTACAGGTTTGCCTTCGCCCAGATTCAGTTGCCCCGTTGTAACAACTACATCACCGACCGACAGGCCGCTCAGTACTTCGATGGTATCGCCAAAATCCCGTCCGACGGTGAGCTTGCGCTGGTGAACGACGTTGTTTTCAACCACGTATACGTACGGATTCTTGATGCTTTCGACCAGGGCAATGCGTGGAATCTGTAGCGCTTTCTGATTCGATTTTTGCGAGAAATCAACGTTGACGAACGTTCCGGCTTTCAGACCATTGGCATTGCTGATCGTAATTTCGACCGGATAATTATGCTCGTCGGTACCTTGTGGAGCGATGTAGGAAATCTGGCCGTTGAAAACTTTTCCCGGAAATACATCCGCCGTTACCTTCACTGCCTGCCCTTTGTGGAGCTGATACACATCGCTTTCATTGACCAGTACATCCACTTTCAGGCGGGCCACGTCCAGTACCTTACCCAGGGTGCTGCCAACCGTGATGTAAACGCCCGGTTCAATGGCTTTCTGAACGATTTGCCCGCTGATCGGTGCTTTAACATTGGCATCCTGAATCTGCTTCTGAATCTGCTCGGCCTGATTAACCGCATTTTCGTAATTGTATTTGGTTTCGTTAACCTGAATCTCGGTGGTCGCGTTGCCAGCCAGCAGGGTGTTGTAACGGTTTACATCCTTTTTCAGCTTGTCGATATTCAGTTGGGTGGCCTGCAACGACAATTCTTTCAGGCGGTTATCCAGTTCGACCAGCGTTTGCCCCTGCCGCACCTGCGTGCCCAGATCGAAGTTGACGCGGGTTACTTTTCCGGCTGTTGTGGCTGTAATGGTCGCTTCGCGGAAGGGGATGAGGTTACCCGTTTTGATAAGCTGCTGACTAACCGTTCCTTCTTCGACGCGGTTGACGGTTACCGGAATGGCTACGTTCGTATTGACGACCGGCTTATTTTGCGCATCTATTTTCTTTTTGTTCGACGCCAGTCGGAAGCCGATCAAAGCGACGATGGCCAGGGCCGACGTAATAATGATGAGTGTTGTCTTTTTCATGGCTTTCGGTTGTATTGCCTTCTGACGAACTAGAGTTGACTGTAGAAAGTGAGTAAAGAACCCTTCGATTGTTCGAGGTCGAGCCGGGCCTGATACAGGTTAATAAGTGAATTGATGTAATCGGACTGGGCTTGTCGGTAGGAAGTATCCGCGTTGACCAGATCGGTCAGCGACTTGACGCCCTGTTTGTATTGCAGTGTCGTGATGTTATACACTTCCTGAGCCAGCTTAACGTTTCGGTCGCCGTTCAATACGTTCGTTTGCGTCCGCTGAATCTGCGATTGGGCGTTGTTGAACTGAAGCCGATAAGCCGCAATGTTCAGACGTTGTTGTTCCTCCTGATTCAGCACCGTCAACCGTTGCTGCTTGATCTGGGCATCGCGTTGAAAACCATCGAAGATGGGGATGCTGAACCGCAGGGCGATGCTTCCAAAGCCGACAAAGTTGGTAAATAGTTTATCGATTGTTTGGGCCCCCAGATTGACGGTTCCGTAATTGGCCGTTAGCGAAACGGTTGGTATATACCCCGCCCGGACTCGTTCCAGTTGCAGCCGCTGTAAGTCCAGATTGGTGGCCGATTGCTGAAAGGAAACCAGATTCTGAGCCTCAAAAGGCGCTTGTTCGATAACGGGTAACTGCGTGAGCAACGTGGAGTCGGATAGGGTCAGGTCCTGTTCCTGAGGCAAACCCATCTGGTATTTCAGACGATTCAGCGCCAGGTTGTAATCGTTTTCGGCCAGCGTTAACTGCGACTGTGTGCTGTTGTAATTGACTTCGGTACGCGTATAGTCTACGGGCTGAATAACGCCGTTGTCGCGCTGTAATTTTAAGATATTGAGTACCTGCTGCGTCCGTTGTAGATTGTCTTTGAGTAAGGCAATTTGCTGCTGGGCTATAAATACCTGATAGTAATTGCTGGCTATGTTATAAATGATCTCCTCGCGGGTCTGACGCGTGTTCAGATCGGCCAGCCGCTGATTGGGTTTAGCTGCTTTAATACCCAGTAGCAACGATCGGTCGTAAATCGTCTGACTGGCCTGTGCCGTAACGTTGGTCTGGTATTTTTGACCGATAATGAATACCTGGGGTTCGGGACCAAATACCCCAGCCGGGATAACGCTTTTTTGAAGCTTCACGTTGTCGGTTAGGGTTCCGGTTGCCGATACCTGTGGCAGATACAGACCCAGCGCCTGACGGGATTGCTGATTCGCATATTCGACCTGGTTCTGAGCGATCCGAACCGTTCCGTAGTGTTGAAGACCATAATCGATACAGTCTTTCAACCGAAAATTCTGTGTAGACTGAGCCCAACCAGCCTGGGCCAGCAGTACGCATAAACTCAGTGCAATTTTATGTTTCATACGTCCAATAAAGTTGAGGTGTCTACTGTAGACCTATCAACTATTTAATTAAAAAAAAGTTACTTCTCGAGTATAGAAGAAATTTTACGTAGTGTGGCCAGGAATGCATCTAACTCTTCTGTCGTTAACTGATCGGTCACTTGCTTATCAATTGTTTCAGCGGTTTCAATGGCTTTTTCAACCACCATTTTTCCAGCCGGAGTCAGCTGGATCAAATTCTTACGTCGGTCAATACTATCGGGCACGATACGGAGGTAACCATCTCGCTCCAGGGTGCGTAAGGAGCGTTGAATGCCCGATTTATCCTTCTGCAACATATTCGCGATTTCCCCTTGCGATAGTAAGTCCTCACCCGAAAAATACACCATAAACAAAATCGGCACCTGCTCAATCTGGAGGGTGAAACCCAATCGGGTGAGTTCCCGATTCGATTGTTTGGCCAGTAGATGCCCCATATGATTCGCCGTAAAAATGAGTGAACGGCCCATGCGTTTCGAAAACCTCGCCTTTAATTCCTCTTCTCTGTTCGTAATCATGGCGCAAATGTACTATTGTGTTGATATATCAACCAATAGTTTAATGGAAAAGTTTTTTAGATTTTTTTCTGCTGACTCATCTTTCAAGAGAAGTGAAGTAGGTAACGAGCCGTACGCTCAGATCGTGTAACGACAGCCGAATGGTAGTTGGAGGCTCAACTACGCTTTTAAATAGGTTGACTGTTTCTGTATGGCCTTTTCGTTACGTTATCTCTATAGCCTTCCGTTTCTTGCATTGGTATGGCTTACTGTTCCCCACAACCACGACTTGTCGGTATCTGACCGAATACAGAAAATGCCGGATGATTTGCCGGGAAAAGCGCTTTTTAAAACGCATTGTGTATCCTGTCATGCACTGGAACAGGATGGAATCGGGCCGAAACTGGGCGGTATCACTCGTCTACTTTCTGAGAGTGAGCTCATTGCGTTTATGAAGAATCCCCTGAAAGCGATTGAGTCGGGAAATGTACGGGCGGTAAGTCTGTCGAAACGGTACAAGATGATTATGCCGGGATTCGATTTTCTGAAAGACGACGAACTGAAGGCCATAGTGGCCTACATCGCTGATGAGACTCAAAAACAGAATAGTCAACCGCTGGCGGTCAGCAATAATACGGGTACAGCCAACACTCGATTGACGGAGCCAGTAGCCCAATCAGACCTTACCATTGAACTGGAGGAGTTCGTGACCATTCCGCCATCCAGCGATAAAATGCCACGTACCCGGATCGCTTCCCTGCGTCCTCACCCTTCGGGCAATGGGATACAGTTCGTCAGTGACCAACGTGGGCTGATCTACCGAATGGTCGGTAAAGAAGTCAGCACGTTTCTGGATGTTCGTCCCCTGATCGAGAATTTTATTAATGAACCGGGGCTTGGCACGGGTCTGGGCAGTTTTGCCTTTCATCCCGATTTTCTGACAAACGGGCTTATATACACTACGCATACCGAATCGTTTAAGGGGAAGCGGGCCGATTATAGCTATAGTGACTCTGTGAATGTGGCGTTGCAATGGGTGGTGTCGGAATGGCACATGGATGATGTAGCCAGTCAGGTGTTTCGTGGCAAGCGACGGGAATTGCTACGCGTCAATATGCCGTCCTCTGCACACGGTATGCAGGATATTGGGTTTAATCCCGAAGCGATAAAAGGAGGGCAGGAGTACGGTAAGCTATACATTGGTATCGGTGATGGTGGGTCGACGATCGGAAAGCATCCCGAACTTTGCCACAAGCTCACCTCCCTGTTAGGAACCCTGATCCGTATTGATCCGCTCGGTCGAAATAGTAAAAGTGGGCAGTATGGTATTCCGGCCGACAATCCATTTGTGGCTGCGAACGACACGGCGGTATACAGAGAAATTTATGCCTATGGTTTCCGAAATCCACACCGGCTGGCCTGGTATGCTGGTCGCTTGTTCTGCACAGATGTTGGCGAGTCTAATTTCGAAGAAGTCAATGTTATCCGGAAAGGGGGCGACTATGGCTGGAATGTGCGGGAGGGGAATTACGGCATTTCTTCGAAGGATTTGAAGAATGTATATCCCGTACCCGACACAAAATCTGACAGGTTCATCAGCCCCTTTCTTCAGTACGATCATATGGACGGGAATGCAATTAGTGGAGGCTATGTATATGATGGCCCCATGGTAGCGCTGAAGCACAAATACGTTTTTGGCGATATTGCCAGAGGCCGGGTTTTCTTCGCCACGATCGATAAGAACCTGACCGATCATTCCGTCCATGAACTGACAATTATGCAGAATGGGAAAGTTACGAATCTGGCAGAACTGTCTGGATCAAAGCGTGTTGATCTTCGAATTGCCTACAATCGGTTTACCAGGGAAATGTATATTCTGACCAAAGGGGATGGCAAGATCAGGCGTATCGGACAAGCTTGGCTATCGACAGGTAAAAAACATCGATAAAGGTCTGGGCTCGAAAACCTGATCGGCCATGTTTATGGATAACGGGTCGATGTAAGATCGGCCGTATGGGACATGAATTGGTAGATAACCGGGCTGTATGAAGCGTATTTCTGGAAAGAAACGTGTTATTTTGATCGATAATCGACCCGCGATTGGCCGGAACAAAAGATAAGGTTACGGGTCAATCACCTCATTTACTCGTTGAATTTAAAGAATCGATGGCTCAGAAAAAGCCTAAATATTATGTGGTCTGGCAAGGGCGAAAGCCGGGTGTGTACGACAGTTGGGAGGACGCCAAAGCCCAGACCGACGGATTTGCCAAGCCCTTATTCAAATCGTTCGATAGCAAACCGGCTGCTTTGAAAGCCTTTAAGGAGAAACCCCACCTCCATATGGGTCAGGGAACTAAACCTACTGCCAAACAGGGCAAACTGGATGAACTGGTTGGAGAACCAATTCTGGACAGTCTGGTGGTTGATGCGGCCTGGAACACTGCAACGGGCGATATGGAATACCAGGGCATCTACCTCGCCACCCGGCAACGGTTATTTCTGAAAGGTCCTTACCTAGATGGAACCAATAATATTGGCGAGTTTCTGGCGATTGTTCATGCACTGGCTTTACTGCATCAAAAAGGCAGCAACATTCCCGTTTATTCCGACTCCCGAACGGCAATCGGTTGGGTGAAAAAGAAAAAGGCTAATACCAAGCTGGAAGAAACGGCTCGTAATGCGGAACTGTTCGATCTCCTCGACCGGGCCGAAACCTGGCTTCAGACGCATCGCTACGCCAATCCTGTTTTAAAATGGGAAACGACGGTTTGGGGCGAAAATCCGGCCGATTTTGGGCGGAAGTAATCTGAACCAGGATTTTTATGATTAATTTGATCGCCCTGATTTAAACAGTAAAATCATAATAATCCCGGTTCATGTTCGCCTTCAAGCAGTTTACCATTCATCAGGAACGCACCGCCATGAAGGTGTGTACGGATGCTTGTGTGCTGGGAGCCTACGCCGATGTTGGTGAAGGTCTAGACTCCAGTGGGGTACGGTTGCTGGATATTGGTACGGGAACGGGGTTGCTGGCGCTGATGGCGGCCCAACGGAATCCGTCCATAAGGGTTGATGCCGTAGAGATCGATGAACGTGCGTTTGCTCAGGCTACTGAAAATAGCGCTGCCAGTCCGTTTAAGGAACGAGTTACGGTTTTTCATAGTCGCATTCAGGATTTTGGGGATGAGCGGATTTATGATCGAATCCTGACCAACCCGCCGTTTTATACCAATCATCTTCGGTCGCCCGATGCGGCTGTCAATCGGGCGTTGCATACCGATGAACTACCATTTGGTGCCTTGATTGAGGCTGTTGCCCGACTGATGAAACCGGATGGTCAGTGGTGGGTGCTGTTGCCCCCTTATGAAGCTGGCAAACTGGCTGAGTTGGCTCAACGGTCAGGCTTGTATCCCTTCAGAAGGCTATCGATACGTCATCATGCACAAAAGCCCTTCTTTCGGGTTATAACCGGATTTTCATACTCACAATCTGACGTATCTGACCAAACGTTGACCATTTACGAACACAATGCCCAAAGTAAGTCAGGGATGGCTTATACCCCTGAATTCAGGGCGTTGCTTCAGGACTTTTATCTGATATTCTGACAATTGTGCAGTAGCGTCTGGGGTGAATGGAGAAGGATCGATGGATTGAGTCTGGAATATAGTCTGGATGGGTTTAGAATCGGTCGATGAATTTAGGGCAGGAATGACCTTCTATGCACTCGCTTCCAATTTTGACAACTACCTTTGCTGTTGGAAATGCAGTAGACATAATAGGTGAGGTGACCCAGTACGTTACACAGGAGATTAAAGAGTTGAATAATACGATTAACGAGAGCGAATTCCGGCAAAAACTTGTTTCTGGTAAAGATAGCGTTTGCCCAAAGTTTCTCCAGCAAACGAGTACAAACTGTATGGTTGAACTGAAACCTAAAATCCAGGCCAATTCAACAAGGCGGTTAATGAGTTAATTAAGGGAGCGTCAATCCAATGACTGAATTACTTCAACTAACTGTTCTGATCCCACTTTATAACGAAGACGAGTCGTTACCCGAACTGCACGACTGGATTGTGCGGGTCGTGACGGAACAGCACTATACGTATGAAATCCTGTTTGTTGATGACGGGAGTACCGACGATTCCTGGACTATTGTCGAACAGTTGTCGAGCGTAAACCCGAACGTTCGGGGCATACGGTTCAACCGAAACTATGGCAAAACAGCGGCTTTGCAAACGGGTTTTCAGGCCGCACGCGGACAGATTGTGATTACTATGGATGCCGACTTGCAGGACAGTCCCGACGAAATACCGGAACTGTACCGGATGGTAACCGAGGAAAAGTTTGATCTGGTATCGGGCTGGAAACAGAAACGCTATGACCCCATTACGAAGACGTTGCCAACGAAACTGTTCAATGCGGTTTCGCGCTGGATATCCGGGGTTCAACTGCACGATTTCAACTGTGGCCTGAAAGCGTATCGACAAAAAGTAGTGAAAACCATTGCCCCAGCCCTGTACGGCGATATGCACCGGAATCTGCCCATCGTGGCAAACTGGAATGGTTTCGGTCGGATTGGGGAAAAAGTGGTCCAGCATCGCGCCCGCAAGTATGGAACCACTAAATTTGGGCTGGAACGGTTCGTAAACGGGTTTCTGGATGTGCTGGTCATTGCGTTCGTACATCGCTTCAGCAAACGACCTATGCACTTTTTTGGCACCTTTGGGACATTATCGTTCTTCATCGGTTCGGTATTGGCCCTCTGGCTGATCGCCGAGAAATTGATCAATATTGCCAATGGCGTCAAGTTTCGGAACGTGACCGACAATCCGCTTTTCTTTTTTGGTCTGGTGGCCATTATTTTGGGCGTTCAATTGTTTCTGGCGGGTTTTCTGGGCGAATTGCTGGTTCGCCAGAGTCTGAACCGATCGGGCGACCAGATGGTGGCCGAACGAATCGGCTTTTCAGAACAAAAAACTACTGTCTGATACACAGAATAATGCATAGGGGGTAACTTAGTGTCGCCTTTACATTGTTCATCATCCATTAATTTAATTTATATATATACAACACGAATGAAGAGTAATTTTAAAGCACACCCCTGGCATGGTATTCCCATTGGGGATCTGGCACCCAAACAAGTGACGGTCTTTATCGAAATTGTACCAACCGATACCGTCAAATATGAAATCGACAAAACAACTGGTTTTCTGAAAATAGATCGCCCTCAGCAGTACTCCAACGTATTGCCTGCTCTTTACGGCTTTATTCCCCAAACCTTCTGTGGCGATCAGATTGCTAAACTGGCAACCGAAAAATCGGGTAAGATGGTTAGCATGGGCGACGGTGACCCCCTCGATATCTGTGTACTGACTGAGCGGGAAATCACGCATGGCGACCTGATCTTACAGGCTATTCCGATTGGCGGATTCCGGATGATCGATAAAGGCGAAGCCGACGACAAAATCATTGCCGTGCTCAAAGGGGATGCCATGTATGGGCAATATACCGAACTGGAGCAATTGCCAGAAGCCGTTGTGAAGCGGCTGCGCCATTACTTCCTGACGTACAAAACATTGCCTGATGAGCCAGTCGCCATGGAGCTGGCCAATGTGTATGGGCAGGCCGAAGCCTGGGAAGTTATTCAAACATCGATCAACGATTATAAGTTGATGTAAGGTATCGTTTAGAAGCACAGGGCAGAAGGCATATGGCTTGGGCGAACATCACCCGCTGCCATACGCCCTCTGCCCTGTGCCATTTATCCACTCCAATGTGCACTCAACATTTTTTCGACGGGATGCCTTAAATTGACGTTACTTTTGCGTAATAGATGTAGCGACACACAACAGTTAAGTTATTCATGATACAGTTTCTTAAATATGTTTTAGCCACCATCGTCGGGTTGATTTTGTTCTCCTTCGTTGGATTTTTGATGCTGATTGGGCTGGGGGCCGCTTTTTCCTCGTCCGACACGAAGACATCTGTGGCTGCCAAGTCGGTCCTTAAACTGAATTTGGATAAACCCATTGAAGAGCGGAGTAGCGACAATCCGTTTGGGGATTTTGGCCCGATCCGTACGACGGGCGATGCGATCGGCCTGATTGAACTCAAACAGGCTTTAAAAGACGCTAAGGAAGACAAAAATATTGAGGGGATTTATCTGCAAGCTGAAAGCCCGATGGCAGGTTGGGCCTCCCTCGAAGAAATTCGGAATGCACTCATTGATTTCAAGGCCTCGAAAAAGTTCGTGTACGCGTATGCCGAGGGCATGAGTGAGAAAGGGTATTATCTGGCCTCGGTAGCCGATAAAATTTATCTGGCACCTACCGGCGAACTGGAATGGAATGGGCTGGAGGCCGAACTTTCGTTCTTTAAAGGTACACTTGACAAACTGGGCCTGAAGCCGGAAATATTCCGGGTTGGTGAATTCAAAAGTGCCGTTGAACCCTTTATTCGGGAAGATATGAGTGAGCCGAACCGTCGTCAGGTTACCTCGTTCCTGAATTCGATCAACGACCATATGCTTGTCCGGGTGGCACAAAGCCGGGCGCTTCGGGTCGATTCACTCAAGCGATATGCCGATAATCTGACCATCCAGACGGCTCAGGATGCGTTGCGTACTAAACTGGTTACCAACGTGGGGTATCAGGATGAACTGGAAGCAGTAATTCGCAAGCAATTGGGTCTGGATGAGAAAAAGAAAATCAATTATGTATCGCTGAGCAAGTATGAAGATTCCGGAAAAAAGGGCTCTGATTCGGAGGGAAGTGGCTCCAATCGCATTGCGGTAATTGTGGCGTCGGGTGATATTCATTCGGGAAAAAGCAGCGATAATACCATTGGTTCGGAAACCATTGTGGAAGAACTGCGGAAAGCCCGGCAGGACGATAAAGTGAAAGCTATTGTGCTGCGGGTGAACTCGGGTGGTGGAAGCGCCCTGGCATCGGATGTGATGTATCGGGAGGTAGAGCTGGCTAAGAAAGCAAAACCCGTAATCGGTTCTATGTCTGATTATGCCGCTTCGGGCGGATATTATATGCTGATGGGCTGTGACAAGATTGTGGCCGAGCCGAATACGATTACGGGCTCAATCGGCGTATTTTCGCTTCTGTTCAACACCGAAACGTTCTTTAAGGACAAACTGGGGATTACCTACGATCGGGTAAAAACCAACACCAACGCCGATTTCCCGACGGCTACGCACGAAATGACACCCTTTCAGAAACAGGCCATGCAACGTGCTACCGAACGCATTTATGGGGAGTTTACCGGGAAAGCAGCGGCTGGTCGGAAATTGCCCGTCGACAGCATTCGGGCTATTGCGGGTGGGCGTGTCTGGACGGGTACGCAGGGTAAAAGCATCGGATTGGTTGACCAACTTGGCGGGTTAGATGATGCCATCAAATTGGCAGCCCAGTCGGCAAAACTGAAAGAAGGGGACTATCGGCTGAAGTACCAGCCGCGTAAGAAAGAATTCTTTGAGCAATTGATGAATTCATTCTCGGGCGATGAAGAGTCGAAAGTGCAGGCCCAACTGGGCGAACTGGCCCCCTATGTTACCTATCTGAAGAAACTAAAAATGATGCAGGGTATTCAGATGCGTCTGCCATTTGAAATCGATATTCGATAAATAGCAGTTCCATGTATAGAAGAGGCCCATGAGGATGAAAACCTTACGGGCCTTTTTGTTTACCTTGCATTACGCAATTGTCATTTATGATGCAAACGCTCCCGATTCGCCTTGACCTGTTTGCGTTTCTGATCTTTCTGGGCGTAGCACAGGGGTGGTTTCTTGGTGTATTCTTCCTGACAGGCCAACGGCGAAAGAGTCTGGCGAATCGGTGCTTTGGCTTTTACCTGCTGAGCGTATCAGCGATCATGCTGGAAATTGGACTGGAGTATTCGAATTACATGTTTCGGATGCTGGCTCTGGTCGATTATGGTGAACTGTTCAATTTTGCCCTGGCACCCCTGTTTTATTTCTTTGTTTATGCCAAGTTAAATTCCCGACTACCCAGGCGCTGGGCATGGCACCTGGTTCCGGCAGCCATCTGGTCGGTGAATGCCATTACCTGGATCGTTCAGCCCGCTGAATTCAAATACAATTCATACATAAACGCTTTTTACCCTGAGTTGCCGTTTGTACATGCTGAGCCTTACATGCACGACGATTTTACAGGTCTGCGTGATTATATCAACGAGTTAACACTGTTAAGCTGCCTGATTTACACCGTACTGGCTTTGCTGGAGGTAAGGAAGGCCTTTAAACAGGCCAATCTGCCCTTATTTGGAAAAGCGCCAGCTTCCATGGTGATGGCTCGAAACGTATCGGCGTTGGTCATTTTTTTTCCGGTGCTGATTGGTATTGTTAAAGCTACATATCATGAAGATATGGGCGATCATTTTCTGGCTGCCTATCTAACGCTGACCATTTATGCTACATCGCTGTTGGTAATGCAAGGGTCAAGTGCGCTTCAGGACAAAGAAATTTCCGTCGATGAATCGTCCAGCACATCGGTTGAACCAAAGAAAAAGTACGAGAAATCGGCCTTGTCGGAAGAGCTTGAAGAAACGTTGTTGCTAAAATTAAATCGGTTGATGGAGTCTGAAAAGCCGTTTCTGGAAAGTGACCTATCGCTGCCTAAACTAGCTCAACGACTAAACACAACCCCGCATTATCTTTCGCAAATTCTGAACGATCGATTAGCGCAGAGTTTTTTTGATCTTCTGGCTTCCTACCGGGTGCGTGAGGCTCAGCAACTTCTACAAGATCCGGCAACGACCAATCTCAAAATTGACGAGATAGCCGAGCGGGTCGGTTACAACTCCCCTTCTGCCTTTCATACCGCGTTTAAGCGAATAACCAACCTGACTCCGGCTCAGTATCGGTCAAAAGTTCTGGAACAAAAGGCCTGAAAAACTTCGTCCCGTTCGGCAAGAACTTCATGTATATCGGCAAATAGAGCGTTTGGACGATGAAGAGCGCAATTTTGCTTCATCAACTCAAAAGCCCCTTTGCTCATGAATGTTTATGCAACTCGTTATGGGTTTACGAAGAAAAGCGTACGCTTGAACTTTACCTGTTTGTTGGGTAGCCTCTTATTCGGACTGTCAATTGTAAACGCACAGACCAGCTCTACGGTCGAATGGCCCGCTTATGGGAACGACGGAGGAGGTATGCGCTACTCCCCCTTAAAACAGGTCAACACCGCCAACGTGAAACAGCTTACTCTGGCCTGGACGTTTCGGACGGGCGAGTTAGATACCTACAAAGGGACAAACGCTACCGAAAAAGCAGCGTTTGAGGCAACGCCCATCATGGTCGATGGGACGCTTTATTTTAGTACACCTACTTCCCGTGTTTTTGCCATTGATGCTGCTACCGGCCAGAAAAAATGGGTGTACGATCCTGAAGTGTACCTGCGTCAGGAATTATCAGAAATTACTTCCCGGGGCGTTTCTGTTTGGCCGGCGCCCAACGACAAACAGGCATCGGCGGGTGTGGCTAAGCGAATCTTCGTAGCCACTCTCGACGGACGGCTTATGGCATTAGATGCCGTTACGGGTAAGCTGATTGCATCTTTTGGCAAGTCGGGAAGTGTCGATTTGCGTCAGGGAGTCGGAATCATCAGCGTAACGTCACCACCTGCTGTCATCGGAAATACGATTGTCGTTGGTTCGTCGATGGGCGATAACTATCGATTTAATTATGAGCGAGGGGTTGTGCGAGCCTATGATGCGGTTACGGGCGCGTTGCGATGGAGTTGGGATCCTATTCCCCGAACAAAAGCAGATGCGGGCTATGATACCTGGCAAGGCCCGTATGCTCATCAGTCGGGTGCTGCCAATGCCTGGTCGCTGATATCTGCCGACCCTGAACGGGATCTGGTCTTCGTACCCACCACCAGCCCCAGCCCGGATTATTACGGCGGAGAGCGACTGGGGCAAAACTTGTATGCCAGTTCGATTGTCGCCATACGAGCATCGACGGGTAAGGTCGTCTGGCATTTTCAGACAGTCCATCACGATCTATGGGATTATGATAATGCTGCACAGCCCCTGTTGTTTACGTTCAACCAGAAGGGTAAGCCGGTTCCAGCCGTAGCCGTCGGGACAAAAATGGGGCATGTTTTCATCCTGCATCGGGAAACGGGTGTACCTCTGCTTCCGATTGAGGAGCGGCCTGTTCCTAAATCGACGGTGCCGGGCGAAGTAACCCACCTAACCCAACCGTTTCCTAAAACACTCCCCTTGCTGGGTTTGCAGAAACTGGAAGCCTGGGGGCCTACAGCCGAAGATAAAGCAACCGCACAGCATCGGATTGAGCCGTATCGGTACGAAGGTGCTTTTACGCCCCCTTCGCTTCAGGGAAGTATTATCATCCCCGGCAATGTAGGTGGGATTCACTGGGGTGGTATGAGCTATGATCCTTCATCGGGTTTGTTGATTACTAATGTGAATCGTCTGGCTGCGCTGATTCGGTTGATACCCCGTGAGGAGTTATCCGGCACCTTACGAAACAACGAGGAATTGCTGCGGGCCGAAACGGGTATGCAGGCTGGTACACCGTATGTGATGAAACGCAGTTATTTGTTTCAGCCCAAAGACGGTGGTTTACTGATGCAGACCCCGCCACCCTGGGGTACGCTGGTTGCCCTCAATCTACAGAAAGGTACACTCGCCTGGGAGGTTCCACTGGGATATATGCTGGATTTAGGGAAATACCCGGAGGCAAAACAGTGGGGTTCTCTGAATTTCGGTGGGGCCATTACCACAGCCGGTGGCTTAGTATTCGTTGCTGCCAGTTTTGATGGGCACCTACGTGCTTTTAAAACAGAAGATGGTAGTCTGCAATGGGAAGCCCCATTACCAGCCAGTGCGCAGGCTACCCCTATGACCTATCAGGTGAATGGTCAGCAATATATTGTGATTGCGGCCGGTGGACACGGAAAGCTGGGAACAAAACTGGGTGATTTTGTCATGGCGTTTAAACTGCCTTAACGATGATGAAACCTCAATCTGTTTCTACGGCTCATCTGGTTTCAGCAACACGACGGTACGACCTCGACTGGTTGCGGGTTATCGCCATTGTGACGTTACTTTTTTACCATACAGGCATGATCTATGTGTCGTGGGGCTGGCATATTAAAAGCGCTCATCACAGCCAGGTCATGGAGGAGGTAATGCGATGGTTGCATCTGTGGCGGATGCCCCTACTGTTTTTTATTTCGGGAGCGGGTACGTTTTTCGCCCTGAAAAAACGATCGTTCAGGTCATATGCAGGTGAACGGGTAAGGCGGTTATTTGTTCCGCTGGTGTTCGGTATGTTGGTGATTGTTCCACCCCAAATTTATATCGAATGGCTATTTCGGGGGCGCTTTACAGGCAGTTACATCGATTTCTATCCCGAAGTGTTCCGGTTTCAACCTTATCAGGATGGTGGCAAAGGAGGGGCCTTTAGCTGGCATCATCTCTGGTTTGTATGCTATCTGTTTTTATACTCGTTGCTCAGTATTCCCGTATTCAATTGGTTGCAAAGCGAAAACGGACAGCGGTTTGTCGGCCGAATTGGCAGGCTTATCGCCAAACCCGGTGGAGCGCTGTGGCTGGTTGGTGCCTTGTGGTTGAATGATGTACTGTTGGGCGGGTTTTTTCCGCATGAAACGCACGCATTAGTCAACGACTGGGCGTATTTTATGAAGAACCTACTGCTATTCTGGCTGGGCTATGTACTCATCAGTCGGCGAGAATTTTGGCAGATACTTACTGAGCAGCGCCGTTATTATCTGATGGCCACACTCCTGTTCACCGTAATCCTGTACAGCATTCGGGCCTTTGTTAGTATGGATACCATCGATGATTCCAGGCTATTAACCACGCTGTTCAGCTTCGAACGGATTGCGTTGACCTGGTTTTCGGTGCTGGCGACTATTGCCTATGGGTATCAGTATCTGAATCATAATCCATCCTGGAAGGGTAAACCTGTACTGCCTTATTTAAATGAGGCTGTTTATCCGTTTTACATTCTTCATCAAACGGTCATTGTCCTGATCGGCTATTTCGTATTGACGCGCACCAGCCTGGGCGTTTACACAGGTTTTCTTGTGGTGAGTCTGTCGTCATTAGGTAGCTGTATAGCTATCTATAGAATGCTGATTCGTCCATTTAAGCCAATGAGGGTGCTGTTTGGTATGAAATAAGTTGCCTGATTGGGGTGAAGCATCTATTTTTACCAGCATAAGCTGAATTCGGGAATGGTACCTGTTGCTGATGGATTGCCATTCCAATGCCGAACTCACGTTACATCTCGAATCAATTCATTGCCAACGACATGCTTCGTACCGATTGGACCCGCGCTGAAATCGCCGACATTTATAATTCGCCAGTTCTGGACTTAATGTACCGGGCGGCAACTGTTCACCGACAACACCATGATCCGCAGGAGGTGCAGGTTTGTACCCTGCTTTCGGTCAAGACGGGTGGGTGCCCTGAAGATTGTGCCTACTGCCCACAGGCGGCTCGTTACCATACCAGTGTAAAGGTGCATAAACTGATGGAAGTCGACGAAGTGCTTACGGCAGCACAGCGGGCCAAGGATACCGGAAGCACCCGTTTCTGTATGGGGGCGGCCTGGCGTGAGGTACGCGATAATCGAGATTTTGATAAAGTACTCGAAATGGTACAGGGGGTCAACGAAATGGGCCTGGAAGTATGCTGCACACTCGGTATGCTTACTGAAAGTCAGGCACAGCGATTGAAGGATGCAGGCCTGTATGCCTACAATCATAACCTCGATACCAGCGAAGAATATTATGGCGACATTATTACAACCCGCACCTACGATGATCGCTTAGATACGCTTAGCCATGCTCGAAAGGCCGGAATCTCGGTCTGCTCGGGGGGAATAATTGGTATGGGTGAGTCGGATCAGGATCGGATCGGAATGCTGCATACGCTGGCTACATTACCCCAGCACCCCGAATCGGTACCCGTCAATGCATTGGTTCCCGTTGAAGGAACCCCTCTGGAAGACCAGCCTCGGGTGTCGATCTGGGAAATGGTTCGGATGATTGCTACCGCTCGGATTATCATGCCTAAAGCCATGGTACGTCTTTCGGCGGGTCGTGTTCGGATGAATACCGAAGAACAGGCCTTGTGCTTTCTGGCTGGAGCTAACTCCATCTTTGCCGGGGACAAGCTCCTGACAACGCCTAACCCGGACGAAGATGCTGATCAGCAGTTATTTCAGACGCTCAACATCCGACCCCGGAAAGCCTTCAAAAATGGCGATCAACCTGCTGTGGTGTTTGAACAGATTCCGCTTTAACGTCGTCTAGTGCCCAACCTATAGGCATAAAAAAAGGGATCGAGTCATTCGGTCCCTTTTTTTATGGTATACAATATTGATTATAAACGACGGATGTATTCGTTCTCGTTGATCTTCTCGATGATCACTTCGACTAACGAAGCGGCCCGCTCTTTCTTAACTTCCGCTTTATCTTTCGTTTCAACCGTTACGTTGATGATGTGGTTATTGTACAGTACGTGCATGGCACCCGTGGTTGCATCCCATACGGCTTTGTCGCCTACATTGGCTATGGCTTCAAAGTTCCCTTTGCTAACAGCAGGGGCCGTTAAGTGAGGAGTCGCTGCTGTAACACCACCATGAGTAGGCTGATGATCTTCGGTAGCAGGATGCTCCGAAACGGCTGAGTCGGCTACCATTGCTTCTGGATTCGTGCCTTCCGAACTGTTGGTCATTTCCTGTTCGTGTACGTCAGCTACGGGTTCAGGCTGAGCGTCTGATTTCCCCTGGTACATCTTGTCGAACTGGTATTCGGCCATGAACGTTGAGGAGTAGGGTCTTGTACCACCAAATGAGACAACAACTTTACTGCCACCTTCCCAGGCAAAATCGCAGCCACCGTGTTCGTGTCCTTCTTCCAGTTTAACTGTTTCGCCCAGATTGAACGTTTGGCGAACGTATTCTTCACCCAGAATATTGCAGGGTTCGTCGTAGTTAAAATCAGTTGTGAGTGCAGCGAGGCCTGTGGGTCTTTTGGCCAGAATTGGGCTGGCATCCATTTGGCTGGCCGGATCGGAAGTGTCTGAGCCAGGGTTACTGCAGGCAAAGCACAGTACAGGTAAAGCAACTATCAGCGACTTTAGTTTCATGGTATGATTGGAGAAAAGCCAAAATTAGCGTTTTCTTAAATACCATTTTAGAGATGACTATGTTTTTGCGTGATTGTAACAGGCTTTTAATCGAGTCGGAGTAAGCATCGGGCTATCTGGATTTGATTGGTTCTGTCGAAGTTCTCAGCCTTAACGGGGGTGCCAATGAGGGAGATCGACGTTCGTTGCGTAGTTTTGCGGCTGAATATACCCGTTCCATGTCCGCCATCGAAACCATTTTATTGCCGCCTGGCCAAAAAGCGTATTTTGCTTCTGATTTTCATTTAGGTACACCATCTCCCAGTCAAAGTCGTGAACGCGAACAGGCCGTTGTTGATTGGCTGGATACAATCCGCACCGATGCCGAGGTGATTTTTCTGGTTGGGGATGTGTTCGATTTCTGGTTCGAATACAAGCACAGCATTCCGAAAGGATTCATTCGTCTACAGGGTAAATTGGCTGAATTGACCGATTCCGGTATAAAAATTATTTTGTTTACCGGCAATCATGATATGTGGATGAAGGATTACTTCACAAAAGAAATAGGGATACCCGTCTATCGGGAGCCGCGACGGTACGAAATCGGTGGTAAGCGATTTTTGATTGGGCATGGTGATGGCCTTGGCCCCGGCGATTTCGTTTATAAACGCCTGAAAACAGTATTTGAAAGTAAACTGGCCCGGCAGCTTTTTCGCTGGGTTCACCCTGATCTGGGTATTGGACTGGCTCAGGCGTGGTCGCGCCGGAGCCGAATCAGCAATCAGAAAAAAGGGGAGGAGCAGTTCCTGGGCGAAGACCGGGAATGGCTCATGCAGTACTGTCGGGAGGTAGAGGCCGTAACCCACCACGATTTTTACATCTTTGGACACAGGCACTTACCCCTTGATCTGGCCGTCAACGAGGCTAGCCGATACATAAATCTCGGGGAATGGGTAGCCGCCAAAACGTATGCCGTTTTTGACGAAACGGGTTTACAACTGAATGCCTGGAAACGGTAAGGAAAGTAGTAAAATTTGCCCGGAGCGCTAATTGTTATTGTCTTGTAAAATATCTTTTCGGGAGACGTTTTCGCGGGGGGCTTTATTGATTTCGTTACGCCACTCTTTGTTTTTAAAATCCCCTCGCTTCACGGAGCGAATAAAGTTAGCCCAAGCAAATGGGTTGGTGAAGGCAAACGTCGTTGCAGAGCTTCGTCCAAGAATAGATTCCCGGCCAAAAAACTGCTGATTAACGAAGTTCTGGTGGTTGGCCAATGCACTCATAGGCATCGTAGCAGCCTGACGCATGATGGCTTCCGGACTTGTATTCTTCGCTAAGTTCTCCCGCTCTTTTTCATCTGGAAGTTTCAGATTTACAAACGCTTCCTTGAAGAGTTCTTCCGTTGCATACGGGTACACTTTCACTTCTGCCAGGGTTTTTACATCTTCCTGCAACGCCACCACGGCCGAATACGTAAGGTCAGATAAGCGGTTCGGAATGATATGGTACTGGGTGCGAAAGCCAACATAACTAAAAATAACGCTATCGCCCGGAAATACAGGTAGAGCGAAATACCCGTTCGGAGCTGCCAAAACCCCACGACCAGCTTTCGGAATATAAATGTAGGCTCCGGGTAACGGTTCGTTCGTTTTGCCTCCCGTTATAAAGCCTGTGAACGTTACCTGTCGGTCCTGTCCCTGGGCCTTTACGGATGAATAGAGTCCCGTTAAGGCAGTTAACACCAAAATCAGAACCAATAACGTCAATGACTTCTTCATAGACTCGCCAAATAAACTACAAAGTAAACGAGGAAAAGGCAGTATATGGTTTCGACTACCCGAATTTTAAGAAAGTTTAGGTGACAAATTTACCGATTCTGTACGATAACGCATGAGAATGAATGCGATGCGGAGGGCTTTTTAAGAATTTTTAAATCATAAATTTTTAACCCCTGAGTTAAGCTAACCTGTTTAGCCTGGGCTGGTTTAGGGGGCAAAATCGAACCACTACGCCTTGAAAGCGTAAAAAAAAGCCCGGTTAGTCAGGCCGGGCTTACTACTTAAGACGTTTTAACTTGAGTAGCTGAAAAGAAAGTTTTTCTGGGTACAAAATTATCTACAGATATACATGTGTAGCAACGAGTACTTCCCGGTATTTAAGTGGGTCTTTTCCCGGTATTCAATGGGATAGTTACTTAGCCCCCGATCGAAATGGGTCTGTAAGTATGGCCAGCGCGAATTGATCCGAAGAGTATGATAACCAGGGAAAGCAGAAAATAAGCAGGTTGGATCGGTGGAAACCGTTACCTGATGATCGATCTGGTATCTAACTCAGTACGCATCCAAACACCTTGTTTTAGTAAGAAGTACAGTTACGGTAAACGCAAACGCCCGGTTCAGCTTGAAACCGGGCGTTTTTATAGGAACCGTTCTTTTTCGTAGACGGGTAAGCGCTAGGCAAATAATTTTAGAAAGGTAATAATGAAGGGAGCCGCCAGCAGTAAGCCATCGAAACGATCCAGAAACCCGCCATGTCCCGGAATACTGCTTCCCGAGTCTTTGATGGCAATGCTCCGTTTAAATAACGATTCGACCAGATCGCCATACGTACCCGTTACCACAATAATGGCCCCCACACAATACCATTGCCAGGGTTGAAGCTCATTGGCATAAAGAGCCAGTCCTGACGCAATAAGGGTGGCGGCAGCAGCGCCACCTAAGGCACCTTCCCAGGATTTCTTGGGCGATACGCGCTCAAATAGTTTTCGTCGTCCAAACTTAGTTCCCGCGAAATAAGCCCCGATGTCGCTGGCCCATAACAGGAGGAGGCAACCCGTAATAATCATTGGATGAAACCCACCACCCCGCAGAGCAAGAATAATCAGCAGGGCGAAAGGCATGGCTACATAAATGATACCCAGAAAGGTGAAACCAATGTTGGTAAAGGGTTTCATATCCCGCTTTTTATAGAGCTTTATCAGGAAGATCATCGACGAAGCCGGGCAAATCAGAAAATAGTTGCCCATCCCGATCTGGTCAGTTTCAACAAAATAAGCCAGCACACAGATCATACAGCCCACCAATGTGCCGTAGGCGGTAAGGGGTTCGAAACCGTCCAGCCCTAACAACCGATAAAATTCGCGCTGGGTCAATGCACTGATTACGCAGAACAGGAGGGCAAATGTCCAGTCTGCGTACCAAATCATGAATAAAATAAACGGAACTCCAATTATAGCCGCAATTACTCGTTGCTGCAAATTGGTCATATTAGCTAAACGTTGCCTCATTCTCTAAAATAACTTTGGCCAGAATGGCATCCTTGGCCGGTACATGAACCTCAACCTCACCTTTTCCCCACCCGATAGTCGGATAACTACTGCTTAGTTTATTTACGACCACTGCCGGAATATCATGTTCCAGAAGCAGCGCTTTAACCAGTTCGGCCCGGTGAGGCAGCGGAGTTACGTAAATAGATTCCCAGTTTTCGTTCATTCTGTTTTAAGATTGTAGAGATACCAGATTGGGCGTCTCATGACCGGATGATTTGCTGAGGTTAAGCATGGTGTCTCTGCATTACGTTTGTATAGAATTACTTTTTTGGAAATAATACAAGAGCCCGGCTGTAACAACCGCCCCGGCCAGCGAAGCCAGAATTGGTACCGACTCTGTACTTTCGATGTTCATAGAGGTAACTTTTTGCTGATACAGATAGACCATGAATACAGTAAACCCGTTATTCACAAAATGGGCTAAAATAGGTACCCAAAGGTTACCCGACCATAAATAAAGATACCCAAACAACGCCCCCAGAAGCATACGTGGAAAAAAACCCAGAAACTGCACGTGAATGGCACTAAACAGCGCAGCCGCCAGCCAGATCCCTACGTGTGCATTTCGGGTCCAGTAGCTGAAGTTGCGCTGTAAAATTCCCCGAAACAGGACTTCTTCGCCAATAGCCGGGATAACAGCCACGACCAAAAGCGCAATAAGCAGTTGACCCGTCGATTTAAACGTGGTCAGGTATTGCGTAATACCGTTTAGCTTCTTTTCCTGATCGCGCATCCATTGCTCAATGGGAGCCAGTGTTTCGGGCAGGTGCAGATTCTGGTTCCATTCGATGATAAGCCCATCAAACGGCATGAACGCTACAACAATCAGAGCAACCAGACTAAAGCCGGCTACAGCCGAAACAGGCCGATCGTTGAACTGTCCCCACGAACGGCGCTCAATAAAATACCAGTAAATCAGCGAAGGCAGCAGGAAAGTACCCATGTGGTTGATGGCCTGGAGGAGCATAAGTTCATACCAGCTATCCGGTACCGACATCGGGTTGGCGGCCAGCGATTGCAGATAAGCCTGCGTTTTCTCAAAATCCAGCCCACGGGTAGCGGCCAGCAGCCCGAACAGCAAATACGTACTGACAACACCTCCCATGAGGATAAAACCGACGAGCATAATAAGGCCGCCAAGCGTAGGAGGACGGGAGTTGGAGGTTCCTGAAGGGTAAACGGGTTGCATAATTTGTGTAAATATACGGACGTATGGTGTACGAATGACGATCTATGAACTACCTGTATCGGCAAATAACGGAACCAAATAAGGCTACAAATCGTAAATTTGTTATCATACTTCACAAATCAATACCTGAGTGGTCACGATTGGTACTATACAACTGCCAGATTTCCCGTTGCTGTTGGCTCCTATGGAAGATGTCAGCGACCCGCCGTTTCGGGCGGTTTGCAAAGCCAACGGAGCCGATCTGATGTACACGGAATTTATTTCGTCGGAAGGCTTAATTCGGGATGCGGCAAAAAGCGTTCAGAAACTGGATATCTTTGAATATGAACGCCCTATTGGGATTCAGCTTTTCGGGTCGGATGTAGAAACCATGGGCGAGTGTGCCCGAATAGCCAGTCGGGTAAGCCCCGATCTGATCGATATAAATTATGGTTGCCCAGTTAAGAATGTGGCGTGCCGGGGAGCGGGGGCAGCCCTCCTTCAGGACATTCCTAAAATGGCCCGAATGACCGAAGCGGTGGTGAAAGCCACCCAACTGCCCGTAACGGTAAAAACCCGACTGGGATGGGATGATTCAACAAAAAATGTGGGTGAAGTTGCCGAGCGGTTGCAGGATGTCGGCATTAAGGCGCTGACCATCCATGGGCGAACACGGGCGCAGATGTACAAGGGCGAAGCTGACTGGACCCTCATTGGCCGTATTAAGGACAACCCGCGTATTCATATTCCAATATTTGGTAACGGGGATATCGATTCGCCCGAAAAAGCGATTGAGTATAAGAACCGCTATGGGGTGGATGGTGTCATGATTGGCCGGGCCAGTATTGGGTATCCCTGGATTTTTAACGAAATAAAGCACTTTGCCCAAACGGGCCAGCATCTTCCTGCACCAACTATTGCCGACCGGGTAGCGGTTTGCCGTCAACACCTCGATTTCTCGATTCGCTGGAAGGGCGAAATCGTTGGCCTTTTCGAAATGCGCCGTCACTATGCCAATTACTTCAAAGGACTGCCCGATTTCAAACCTTACCGGATGCGTTTGGTGACTACCGACACCTATAGTGGAGTGAGTGCCGTACTGGATGAAATCGCTGACCATTATTCAGAAGAAATTCTTTTAGCCTAA
Organism: Spirosoma panaciterrae DSM 21099; assembly: GCF_000374025.1. Taxonomy (GTDB): domain Bacteria; phylum Bacteroidota; class Bacteroidia; order Cytophagales; family Spirosomataceae; genus Spirosoma; species Spirosoma panaciterrae. The sequence continues at coordinate 173,747 of NZ_KB893175.1, forward strand.
AAGCCGGAGCGAGCATAAGTACCAGGAACTGCTGATGCCCGTTTTCTCCTGGCACTTATCCTCGCTCCTGTTACTTGAAAAATATGACTACCGAACCGCCTGTTGTCCAACTGCACAAGCGGCCATTGATGGCCTGGCTACTGCTTGGGGCACTGGCACTGGTTTGGGGGAGTTCATTCATATTGATTAAGCGTAGTCTGGTAGCGTTTCCGCCAGAACAGGTAGCCGCTGGCCGATTGGTGTTTGCCTTAGTTTTCTTTCTCCCTTTTCTGACAAGGCAAAGTAGCCAGTCTGCTGTTCGGGTAGCCGTTCGGCATCGGTGGATGGCCTTGCTGGCGTCGGGCGTAATTGGCTTTGTTGTTCCGGCTTTTCTGTTTGCCGAAGCAGGAGCACATCTGAACAGTTCTTTGGCCGGAGCCTTGAATTCACTTAGCCCGTTGTTTACCCTGATTCTGGGTGGATTGGTTTTTGGTCAACCGCTCCGGGTTCGGCAGGTGGCAGGTATTTTGTTAGGGTTGGCGGGTTCGCTACTGCTGGTATTTTTCAGTGCTACGGGGTCGTTTCAGTTTAATGGATATGCCCTGCTGGTTGTGCTGGCTACGATCTGTTATGGGCTGAATACAAACCTGATCGGACGTTACCTGAGTCATCTGCCGGCCCTGGTATCAACAGCCTGGTTGTTTGCATTTGCGGGTCCTATTGCCCTGTTTACCCTTATTCCAACGGATTTTTTGAGCCGGGTCGTTGATGTGAAAAATAACTGGTCACTGGCCGCTTTAGCCACGCTTGGGGTGTTCGGTTCTGGGCTCATGTCTATTTTTTTTAACCGGGTCGTGCAACTGGCCTCCCCTTTATTTGCGGCTTCGGTAACGTATCTCATCCCAATTGTGGCACTGATGTGGGGAGTATTGGATGGCGAAACTATTTATGCCGTACAATTTGCGGGAATGGGTATTTGCCTGCTGGGAATTTGGCTGGTGAATAAATAAGTTTGATGTTTGTAGTCTCTGGTATGATGATGTGTCTGCCAACGCCAACCGTAAAACGTATCCCGATTATGTACACCGCTGCCCTAACCGATGAAACCACATTCACGATTGATTTTAGTTCAGGCAGTCCGCTCTTGAATGGGGAACCATTTGCCTGGGATTTAGCGAAGTTATCCGATCGAACCTTTCATATTCTTCATCAGAATCGTTCTTACAACGCTGAAATTCTGGATATAAATGCTGCCGAGAAGTTGGTAAGCCTGAAAATCAATGGCCACATTCATCAGGTTCAGCTAAAAGATCGCTTCGATTTACTGCTCGAAAAAATGGGCATGAGTAGTGCCGCCAGCACGAAAGTGAATGAGTTGAAAGCGCCGATGCCCGGATTGATCGTTGGCATAAATGTACAACCTGGTGATACCATCAACAAGGGCGATAGTCTGCTGATTCTGGAAGCGATGAAAATGGAAAACGTACTGAAAGCACCGGGCGCCGGGAGCATCAAAGCCATTCGGGTCGCTAAAGGAGATCGGGTTGAAAAAGGGCAGGTATTGGTAGAATTTTCCTGATCGGGTATTTAGAAGGTATGGATACGCACTATACCCGTCGTCGTTTTTTGACCCAGACCGCTTTAGCCGCAGGGATGTTACCGATATGGCCCGAAGTCGTTTCGGCATCTGATACGAACCTGCCAACCGATGACGCCGTGGTGCCACCGATCCATATATTCTCCAAACATCTGCAGTTTCTGAATTATACGGACATGGCGGATGCGGCCGCCAGTATGGGGTTTGCAGGCGTGGACCTGACCGTACGGCCCGACGGACATGTGCGTCCAGAGCGAGTGGAAGAGGAACTCCCTAAAGCTGCGGAAGCTCTCCGAAAAGCGGGGCTTCCTCCCCGACTCATGACCACCGCTGTTGGCGATGCCACCAGCCCTGTTGATCAGCGTCTTTTGAAAACAGCCGCCAGACTTGGGTTTCAGGCGTATCGGATGGCCTGGTATCAATACGACGAGAAACGTTCGCTGCCCGCGTCGATCCAGCAATATCAGAATCAGATTCAGGCGTTGGCCGAGTTGAATAAAGCGCTCAATCTGATTGGCTGTTACCAGAACCATGCTGGTGTACTGGTAGGGTCCGACATTTGGGAGATCTGGAAAATTCTCCAGAAAGCCAATCCGCAGCATATGGGTGTACAATACGATATCCGACACGCAACGGTCGAGGGGGGTACCGCCTGGCCCAATGGACTAAGGTTAATCTTGCCACAGATCAAAGCCATTACCCTGAAAGATTTCCATTGGGCGAAAAAGGGCGATAAATGGGTCGTGCAGGATGTACCCATTGGCGAAGGGATGATCGATTTCAAAACCTATTTTGCTTACTTAAAAAAGCACGCTGTAAACGTACCGATCACCCTCCATATCGAATATCCAGTAGGGGGAGCTGAACACGGCAAAACCACGATTTCGGTGCCTAAAAATGAAGTGTTTGCGGCAATGAAACGCGATATGAGTCGCATAAAGACGCTTTGGCAGGAAGCCTGATCAACGACTGAAGAGGACGAAAGGAGAAACGAATGAAAGGAGTAAAGCAAAGCCATCTGGTAAAATCTCAGTCCTTTTCTCCTTTCCTTCCTTCTTCCCTTTCCTCCCTTTTCCTATCTTTGCCCGCAAAACTTCCCTTCATGACATCACAGACAAAGTATAAACGCATCCTGCTCAAACTGAGTGGGGAGGCATTGGCTGGGCCTAATGGGTATAATATCGACCCAAATGTGCTTGAACAATACAGCAAAGAAATCAAACAAATTGTTGATCTGGGCGTACAGGTCGCTATTGTCATTGGTGGGGGAAATATCTTTCGGGGCGTTTCGGGAGAGCGGTCAGGCATCGACCGTGTGCAGGGTGATTACATGGGTATGCTGGCAACCGTCATCAATGCTATGGCTATCCAGAGTTCGCTGGAGAAACACGGTATGTATACCCGCGTGATGTCGGCCATCAAAATGGAACAGGTTTGTGAACCTTACGTTCGTCGTCGGGCTGTCCGGCATCTCGAAAAAGGTCGGGTTGTTATATTCGGAGCCGGAACGGGCAATCCTTATTTCACTACCGATTCCACGGCGGCATTACGAGCCATTGAAGTGGAGGCCGATGTCGTTTTGAAAGGCACCAAAGTAGATGGTATCTATTCGGCCGACCCTATGAAGGACAAAACAGCCGTTCGGTATACGACAATCACCTTCGACGACGTTTACGAAAAGAAATTGAGCGTTATGGACCTTACTGCCTTTACGCTTTGTCAGGAAAATAATCTGCCGATCATCGTCTTTAACATGAACAATCAGGGCAGTCTGCTCCGGTTGATTCAGGGCGATGATAGTGTCGGTACACTGGTTACGACTAAACTATAAGGATGGAATGATTAAATAGTTGACTGATTGAATAGTCATCGCTACACTTATTCAGTCAGTCAACTATTCACTCATTCAAAATTAAAAACTATATGGAAGAGATCGAGCTATTTCTCGATGATGCAAAGGACACGATGGAAAAGGCCCTAAAACACCTGGCCATCGAGTTAACAAAAATCCGCGCCGGTAAAGCGTCACCCCAAATGTTAGACGGAATTCAGGTCGAATACTATGGGGTTATGACACCACTTAATCAGGTAGCCTCCGTAACGACGCCCGATGCACGTACGATTGCGGTGAAGCCTTTCGAGAAAAAACTGATCGGCGAAGTTGAAAAAGCCATCCGTAATTCGAACCTTGGCTTATCGCCGAGCAACGACGGAGAGTTAATTCGCTTAAATATTCCACCGCTTACTGAAGAGCGCCGTCGCGACCTTGTCAAAAAAGTAAAACAGGAGGTCGAAGTTGCTAAAGTAAACGTTCGCAACATCCGTAAAGACACCAACGAAGACATCCGCAAGCTCGTGAAAGATGGGGTTTCGGAAGATGCCGTAAAGGTTGGTGAGGAGCGTGTTCAGAAATTAACAGACGCTTTCATCGCTCGAATCGACGAGACGTTCGTGGCCAAAGAGAAAGATATTCTGGCCGTATAACGGCTCCGCATAATCAAAAAAAGCCGACCATTCATCAACGGTCGGCTTTTTGATTGTAAAGAGCTGATTTACGTTCGCCTGTAATTCAGCCTATATATTCCCTAATTCTCCCTACAGGGCTATTTCGTTTGCCGAATGGCTGATTTTAAATAATCTTTGGCTGTTCGGCTAATTAATTCATCATCGACGTCGACTACCCGCTCTCCCCGATGTTCGTATGGCCACACTTCGCCCGTCAGTACATCGAAGATGCCGTAGGGGATTAAGTCATATTCTTCGTAGCCCCAGTACAAAAAATCAACAGCATCGGCGGAGTTGTCGAACCCCACCGCGTAGCCAATTTCTGCCTGGGCGAAAACAACAATGTAGCGCATGCCCATATATACGGAGCGCAAGTCGTTTTGGTTGCGTTGTTTTATGTGACTTGGTAACGAAACGCTGGTCTTAAAGATGAAAGGGCTATCCTACGAAAAACGACCCGGCCGAACAACTAACGGGCTGACCTACACCCGCAGAATTGTAAACAGGCGGAAGGGGATTCAGAATCGTTCAGAGTAAGGAAATCTGCCTGCCAATTTTCCCTCGTTTACTAATTCATGTGTAAATCGGTTTGCTTTTTTGTTCAGTAAAGCTTTCTGTACAAATTGAATATCGTCATTGCTTTATGTCAGTTATTTATAGTCTGTATTGCATTTTTTTAGGATATATTGTAGTGAATGTCTTGTACTGGGCCGTGTTTGCTATCGCTGGTCGGTTGGGCAAAGCGGATGACCGTAACCCAGTATCAAGTCCGCTTACATTCCGAAAAATTGGTGTACTGATTCCGGCTTACAAAGAAGATGCCGTCATTTTAGAGTCGGTGACTGAAAATCTGAAGCAGCAATACCCGGCAGACCGACTTGAGCTTATTGTAATAGCTGATTCCTTTTTGCCACAGACACTCGCCCAATTAGCTACGTTTCCAATCAAGGTACTTGAAGTCTCATTCGACGTTTCGACGGTTGCCAAGGCAATCAATGCGGCTTTATCGAGGTTGCCACTTGAGCAATATGATATACTTGTAGTATCTGATGCCGATAACCATATGGCACCGGATTTTTTGGCTCGTATCAATACCGCTTTTGAACAGGGATGGCGAGCGGTTCAAGGGCATCGGGTGGCTAAAAATAGCAACACCAGTGTGGCTATTCTGGACGCCATTAGTGAAGAGATAAACAACCATATTTTCCGGAAAGGTAGTCGGGTTTTAGGCTTATCGTCGGCTACAATCGGTTCGGGGATGGCCTTTGAGCCCAGGCTTATGAAAGAGGCTATGTCGACCCAGCATACGATGGGTGGATATGATAAAGAACTGGAAACCAACATTGTGTTGAGCGGGTGTAAAATTGCTTATCTCGAAGATGCCTACATTTATGATGAGAAAGTAGCCCATCGGGCGGTATTTCAGAATCAGCGTACCCGCTGGATTGCCGCTCAGTGGCAGTTTATTAAATTCTATTTCTGGAAAGGCATACAGGAGATTTTACAGGGACGTGTTGCCAGTGGCCTTAAGATTATTCAGGCAGTTATTTTGCCAAAAATCCTTTTGCTGGGATTGTTGCTTTTAGGGCTCTTAGTCGGTTTTCTGACACCCTACCCGCTACTTTGGCAGATTCCGCTTGTCCTGTTGCTGGTGATGAGTGTCAGTTTGATTCTATCAGTGCCTGCTTATTTATGGAAACGAGTAAGTATACGCGAATTTTTATTTATACCTGTATTGCTGCTAAGTTTTGTAAAGGCCTTACTGAACATTCGTAAAGCTTTTAAACGCTTTATGCATACACCCCATACAGGGTCACCTGATGCGCAGGCCCCCTAGTTTGTAGGGGCTGGCTTTAGACTGGTGTGTGACAAAGCCGAATTTAAGGAGTCAAAAGAGATAAACAGCCTGCTCAAGTGGGTAAACAACAAGCTAATTAGTTAAACGATATAAATTAGCTTAATAATGCATAATAAATTGTCGGAATAAGACAATTGTAGACTTATCGGTAGATTGCTGCGGAGATAGATTCGTGTAAATTTTTTCAAAATGGTATGCCGTTTAGTAAACTTTAATTTAAATATAGGTTGTCGAGTTAGTCTATTTTTTCTCATTGGGCTACTTTCAGTAACAACAGGTTTCGGTCAAAACCGTAATGCACGAGGGATGGTATCCTTTGGCGCTTCGTCGGGACTAGCCGATGACACCTTGTATCTCGACATTAATCAGGATGTAGCGGGGCAATTGCTGCCATTCGAAGATTTAGTGAAAATTGCTGCCTCGCACTCCCCGCTGATTAAATATCAAAATGAAGTGGCCAACTCATTGAGTGAAGCACATGAAGTGGCTAAACTGCAGATTCTACAAAACGTATCCGGCTTTGCCAACTATTCTGGAGGGAACCAATTGCTGGTTTCATCAGGAGACTCCAAACTGCCCGGGCAGGGTACAATTGGGCAAATTACCAACGGCTATCGTGTAGGCGTCGATGTACGGCTTCCACTATATGAACTTTTTGGGCGCAAACACCAGGTTCGGCAGGCCTATTCCAATTACAGAGCTGCAGTGGTTCAGAAAGAAACCATCGAGTTGCAGTTGAAGCGGGATTTGATCGGGGTTTATCAGGACATGATTACCTCACAGCAGCTGTTGAAAATTCTTCTTATCGATGAGCAGGCTTCGCTGACAGCCCTTCGGGTAGGGGAGGCCGACATTCAAAAAGGGAGAATAACCGCCGACGTAATGGCCGCCACTACCAGCCGATATGTTCAGGCAAAAACAGCATCAGAACAGGCCAAAGGTAATTTCATTAAGAATGTACGCTATTTCGAAGCGTTAATGGGAATGCCGATTCAGCGTTTGAAACGTAATTAAGGGAAAGGGTATGACAATCGAAGTTTTTTTGCGTCTGCTGAAACAGCATTTGCTCTGGTTCATTCTTATTCCGGTTGTGGCGGCAGGAACGGCTTTTATTGTTACTCGAAATCAACCTAAAGTTTATAAATCGCAGGCAACATTATACACGGGTTTGGTTTCGCGCTATTCCCTACTGTCGGACCGGCAGAGTGCTTTTCAGGATCGGTCGGCCAGTGCTATAGACAACATTCTTACTACGCTCAACTCGCGCGAAACGTTAATTCAGGTGGCTGTTAGTCTGCTGACGGATCATTTGCGACTACAACATCCTGACACGCTGGTATTGCGCGATGCCGGGTTTCAGCAATTGCATAAAGCCATTACGCCTGGTTTTGAAAACTTGTTGTTTATCGCTGCCGATTCTGCTCTGTTACGGCGGACGATTGATAGTTTGGCCAAATCGCAGTACAGTAACCCGATCAAAAGCCTGTTGATGAAATCGGATTCGTACTATTCGATCCAGCATCTAGGTGAAGCCATTAAAGCTACTCCCCGTAAAAATACCAATGATGTACTCCAGATGGAGTATGAGGCCGACGACCCGGGCGTAGCACAGCGTACATTGCACTACGCAATCGAATTCCTCAACCAGCGCTACGCAACGCTTAAAACCTCTGAAACCAACTCCGTAATTGGGTATTACGAATCAAAACTGGAAAAGGCGAAAGAAAAGCTGGCACAGGCCGAAACCGCTCTACGTAATTTCAGCGAGAACCACCAGGTACTGGATTATGACGAGGAAGCCAAAAACGTAGCGGCCTCGCGTGAAGCGTTGCAGACGGAATACAACCATGAGTTGATGCGAAGAAATGCGGCTAAAGCATCGCTGGATGCGCTCAATCAGCGGATGGGCCAGCAGGGCAGCATTCGCTCGGCAAATAATGATCTGAGTGAAAAGCAAAAAAAACTGGCGGATGCTGAAAACAAACTTGCCAATGCCAAAGCATACGGACAATCGAAAGCAACCCTTGATCAGTTGCAGGCGATGGTCAACAAAGCTTCGGAAGACCTAAAAATCAGCGCTCAGAAATATGATGCCGCCACCAATTCGACCGACGCTATTCCGGCTCAAACCATAGCCAACGACCGACTGGCTAAATCGTTAGAATATGAAGAATCGTCGGCTCGGCTGGAGTTGTACAAGAAGCGGATGAACGAATACGATGCCAAAACCAATGAGTATGGTCCGTTGGGGTCGCAGCTTCGTCAGTTGAATCGGGATTTGGCAGTAGCCGAAAAAGAGTACTTCGACTTGTTACAGAATGTAGATCAGTCGAAAACCCGTCGGCAGGATGTATCCATTGGGGGAACACTGGAGATTCTGGATGCTCCCGATTTTCCGTTGCTTCCTCAACCTTCCAAGCGCTGGCAACTGGTTGCTATTGGCTTCGGAGTAGGGTTGTTTTTGGCATTATTACTAACTGCCCTCCGGTTCTGGATGGATAAACGAATCAAGTCGCCCGAACAAGCCGAAGCCATGATCGGAATGCCTGTATCAGCGATCTTTCCAACGGTTCGGAAGCCCCAGGTCTTTACCCGGGCTACAATGGCCTCCCGAAGTATGTTTGAGCAGCTTTTCAATGCCATCAACATTGAAGTTTCGCAAAATACGACCAAGCCTTATCCTCCCATTATCACTTTGTTTAGTATTCGCTCGAAGCAGGGGAAAACCTGGGTGGCGAATGGGCTGAACCAACTTTATGAAAATGCCGATCAACGGATTGCGTATTGTTACCCACGCGCAACGGGCAAAGAGCAGCGTACGCAGCAGCGGGGAATCACCTATTTCCCATATACGATTCGGCCAGACTTTATGAATGTTACAGGTATCGATTACCTGCTTGATTATACGCAGGGCTTTGAGCCTTCGCAGTTTGATCGGATTATCCTTGAATTGCCTGCCCTTATCAATAATCAAATTCCAGTTTATCTGCTCAAAAGCAGCGCTTTATCCCTACTTGTAATTGATGCAAACAGCCCGTGGGCAAGGGCCGAGAAACAACTACTGAGTATGTATGTCCGGGTAACGAATCAACCCATTCTGACGGTATTGAATCGGGTTGAGGGGGATTACGTCGACGTACCAGGTCGGGCTGATGCCATTCAGCCATTGCCACCAACTCAGGAAAACTCGATCTATTCCCAGCGAAATGCGCTGTAGCATCAAGTAACGATCCGTATTGATCCATGAGAAAGTACCCTCATGGAAGACGTCAGTAATGGCCTTTGGTTCCAGAGACCATTGCTAAGCAAAGCGCACAATCTGTTTAGGTTTAATTCTGTAGTAGATGCCCATATTATCTACAGAACACGTAGAATCTGAAATTGCCTGAGTAGTTATGAGTGCCCATAAGAATAATTCGTTAAGCAGGAGTTTCCTCGCACCCCTTTTGGTTCATCAACTCGTTGAGCAGGTTGCTCAGGCGAATCAGGATCGCCTAGCCGTTGTCTTTGGCGAGGATACCCTAACCTATCGTCAGCTAAATGAACGTGCCAACCATGCATGCCAGCTGATTTTACAGACGACACCTTCGGCTCCGGTAGTTGGTATCAGTAGTACGCGTAGCCTGGACATGATAGTTGGCGTGCTGGCTATTTTGAAAGCCGGAAAAGCCTATTTACCTCTCGATCCTGCCTATCCTGATGCGCGTCTGCAACAAATTATCAGCGACGCGCATCTTCAAAGCTGTGTGGCGGCAGGCACTGAGAAGGCCCGGTTTGCGAGCTTAGGTATCCTGACTATGTCGGCCGAAGCAACTCTTCGGCTGGAAGGCTCGACAGCGGCTCAGCAGGCAGGCATGGCCTATGTGCTGTATACATCGGGCTCAACAGGGAAGCCCAAGGGGGTTTGCATGGGGCATAAAGCACTCGTAAACCTACTCAACTGGCAGGCAAACCATTCGCAGGCAGGCGCTGGTACAAAGACGCTGCAACTGGCACCCCTGAGTTTTGACGTTTCATTTCAGGAAATTTTTGCCACATTAACTACCGGCGGAACCCTCGTATTGGTCGATGAGTCGCTTCGGCTGGATCTCAATGCCCTGCTTCGATTTATTGATGAGCAGTCGATCAATCGGTTGTTTCTACCATTTGTGGCCTTGCAATATCTGGCTGAGGCTGCCGTCAGTACGAAGGTATTTCCGAAGCAGCTCCAGGAAGTGATGACGGCAGGTGAGCAGTTGAAAATTACCCCTCAGGTTGCTCAGTTTTTCTCCGCCTTGCCGAATTGCGTTTTATTCAATCAATACGGACCAACCGAATGCCATGTTGTTACCCAATTAACACTTACGGGTGATTCTGCCAGTTGGCCGGCATTGCCTGGTATAGGCTATCCGATCGACAACGTGAATCTGTTTGTTGTTGATGATAATCTGAATATTCTACCTCCCGGTGAGGCAGGTGAATTGTGTTTTGGGGGCGACTGTGTGGCCGAAGGTTATCTGAATCAGCCCAGTCTGACCCGTGAGAAGTTCATTGAGCTGGCGGTGTCAGGTCAGGGGCCAGTGCGGGTCTATCGTACAGGAGACCTGGGGCGGTTGCAACCCGATGGCGCTATCGATTTTCTGGGCCGTCGGGATGATCAGGTTAAGATTCGTGGTCACCGGGTCGAATTGGGTGAAGTAGAAGTAGTGGTCAATCAGGTGCCGGGCATCAAACAGGCTGTGGTTGTGGCGCGTGAGGCTCAGGGTGGGCAAAAACAGCTTGTGGCCTATCTGGTTTCGGCTGACGGTCAGTCGAAGACGCCGGAAGTACGGTTGAAGCTTGCCCAAAAATTGCCTGACTACATGATGCCTTCGGCCTTTGTATGGCTTGAGGAATTACCGAAAACCACGAGCGGCAAGGTCGATAAAAAGCAATTGCCAGCCCCTGAACGCAAGCGACCCGAGTTGATGGTAGCGTACCGTAGGCCCAGAACAGTGCTTGAACAGGGCATTGCCCAGGTTTGGGAAGAGGTATTGGAAATTGATCAGGTTGGTTTGGATGATAACTTTTTTGAACTGGGTGGGAATTCTCTATTGGCTCAGAAAACAGTTGCGCTTCTAAAAGAGCGACAGTATACGCTGCCGATTACGAAGCTCTATCAATACCCAACCCTGGCAGGTATAGTCCGGTATTTACAGCCTAAAGAACAGTCGGCTGTACGGATTGACCTATCCAGTGCCAAAGACCAAAACACTGCTTCTACAAGTCGTAACTCAGATATTGCCGTCATTGGCATGTCGGGACGCTTTCCGGGAGCCAATACGATTGATGAGCTTTGGGAGCTACTTAAAGCTGGAAAAGAAACAACGCGGTTTTTTACAGAGGATGAACTGGATGCATCGATTCCGGCTCGCCTGAAAACGGACCCGCTTTATGTAAAGGCACGGGGGGTGATAGATGGAGCTGAACAGTTTGATGCGACCTTCTTTGGGCTATCGCCTAAAGTAGCGCAGCTTATGGACCCTCAGCAGCGAATCTTCCTGGAGATTGCCTGGGAAACGCTGGAACAAACGGGATATTTGCCTCACCATTACGACGGTCGGGTGGGGGTGTTTGCGGGATGCGGCAACAATACGTATTATCAGAAGAATATCCCAGGCCATACAGATCTGATCGATCAGGTGGGTGCATTTCAGGTGATGACCCTGAACGAAAAAGATTACATAGCTTCCCGAACGGCTTATCAACTCAATCTGAAAGGTCCGGCTGTGAGTGTGTATTCGGCCTGTTCGACTTCCCTGCTGGCCATTACGCAGGCTGTGCAGTGTATTCGCAACGGTCAGTGCGAGGTTGCCCTGGCGGGTGGCGCCAGTATCACAACCCCCATTCATAGCGGCCATCTCTATCAGGAAGGGGCTATGCTGAGTCAGGATGGTCACTGCCGATCATTCGATGCTGATGCTCAGGGCACTGTCTTTAGTGATGGGGCGGGGGTAGTGCTACTAAAAAGTAGGGAGGCTGCTCTCCGCGATGGCGACACAATTTACGCGGTCATCAAAGGGGTGGGGGTAAACAATGATGGGGGTGGAAAAGGAAGCTTTACGGCTCCCAGTTCGGAAGGACAGGCTGGTGCCATCGCTATGGCTATCGCCGATGCCGCTATCGACCCCGCGACGATCAGTTATGTTGAAGCGCATGGAACCGCTACACCCTTGGGCGACCCGATCGAAATTGACGGTTTAACCCAGGCGTTTGGCGAACAGCCGAATCGACAGTTTTGTGCGATCGGTTCCATTAAGAGCAATATGGGGCACTTAACCCAGGCGGCTGGTGTAGCTGGGCTGATCAAAACGACACTCGCGTTGTTTCATAAGCAACTTCCGGCATCGATCAATTTCAAGACACCCAACCCCGCGATCGACTTTGCTAATTCGCCATTTTTTGTCAATACGCACCTGTCAGACTGGAAGGCCGTGGGCGATCTGCCCCGTCGGGCCGGGGTAAGTTCGTTCGGAGTTGGAGGTACCAATGTGCACGTCATCCTGGAAGAATTTGGTGAAGAACGACCAAAATCAGCGGAGGGGCGGCCGATACAGTTAATTAGCTGGTCAGCAAAGTCGTCGCAGAGCCTGAACGCATATACCCAAAAGCTGGCACAGGCCGCCGAACAGCTTGATGACACCACCCTGGCCGATCTGGCCTTTACCTTGCAGACGACTCGGGTAAGTTTCGGCCATCGACGGTTTATGGTTGCTGCTACATCGGCCGAACTGAAACAGAAATTACAGGCTGAGCAGGCTAAACCATCTCTTTCTAAGGCCGTCCAACGGCCCGACGAGGTGGTGTTTATGTTTCCTGGTCAGGGATCGCAATACCTTAACATGGGACGCTGGCTGTATGAACATGAATCGGTATTCCGGCAGGCTATTGATAGCTGTGCGGCCTTGCTGCATCCGCATCTTGATCTTGACATTCGGCGGGTGATTTACCCCGAATCGATGGATATGGAGGCTGAGCAGCGCTTAAAGAATACACGCTATACACAGCCCGCCCTGTTTGTGACCGAATATGCACTGGCTCAATTATGGATGAGTTGGGGGATCGAGCCGTCCGTTTTATGTGGCCATAGCATCGGTGAATTCGTGGCTGCCCATTTGGCAGGCATCGTTTCGTTGCCCGATGCGCTTATGCTCATTACGGCCCGGGGCCGTATGGTCAGTGAACGACCTCGCGGTAGTATGTTATCGGTTCGCAGACCTGCCAGCGTTATTGCCGTAATGATGCCCGACACGATTTCCATGGCCGCTGTAAACAGCCACACGCTATGCGTTGTAGCCGGGCCGGATGAGGATATCGCTGATTTTGCCCGATTGCTGGACGAACAGGAAATCCCAAACCAGCCGCTGGCAACCAGCCATGCGTTTCATTCGAGTATGATGGAGCCAATTGTGGGAGAGTTTGCCAGGATTGTGCGAACCGTTTCACTCAATCGGCCTATGAAGCCAATCGTATCGACAGTTAGCGGAACCTGGCTGACGGATGCACAGGCTACCGATCCGATGTACTGGGCCAATCATCTTCGGGCTACGGTACAATTTGCCGATGCACTCGATAAAATTATCGCTCTGGAAAACCCGCTACTTCTGGAAGTTGGTCCAGGCCACGTAACGGCAACGCTGGCTCGGCAGCAGGTTGGGAAAAAGCCAATTCCAGTGCTGGCCGGATTGGCCAATCTGCCCGACTGGCCCACCTCCTGCCAGTCGTTGCTGACTACGCTGGGGCAATTGTACCAGAACGGTATAGAACCAAACTGGAAGGCTTTTTATGATGGGCAACAACGGGTAAAGGTTCATGCGCCGACCTATGCGTTTGATAAAACGTATTGCTGGCTTGAGCCGATAGAAGCTCAATCGAAAAATTCCTCTTTTGATACCCATAAACAAATAGGTTTAGTGAGTAATGCCCCTGTCGATCAGCAACCTGTTACAGATTTGCCGGATCGGTCGCTAGTTGCATTGCCAATAATCACACCAAAAACTATGAGAAAAAACGCATTGATTAGCCGGATCAATCAACTGCTGGAAGAGGCATCTGGCATTGATATGGAGGGCGTTTCGCCCGATACCAGTTTTCTGGAAATCGGTCTGGACTCGCTCTTGATGACCCAGGTAGCCTTAACCCTCAAAAAAGAATTTGGCTTACCCATTACGTTTCGTCAGCTAACCAGCACATACACATCGCCCGAACAGTTGGCTGATTTTATTGACCAGCAGTTGCCGCCAGCCCCTCAGCCGGTTGCTCCGGCCCCGGTTTCTGTCTCGGTACCGCCTGTAGTTGTGAACGGACACTATGGTCCTCCCCAACATAACCCTGCCCTGGACCTGATTGCTCAGCAACTGCAATTGCTTGCCAAACAGATTGAACTGTTACAAACGGGAAGCGTGCCGACCGCTCAGCCGACGGCTGCGCCAAAGCCCCAGCCAATAATCAGCCATAACACGACAGCGAAGAATGGGAATGCGATTGCGGATACCCCCGACCTGACACCGGAAGAGAAAGCCGAACTGAAAAAGCCATTTGGCGCTACCGCTCGCATCGAACGTCAGGCATCGGAATTAAGCCCCGGACAGCGGCAGTTTTTAGCCCAGTTTACGGAACAGTACACCCTGAAAACGGCTAAAAGTAAAGCGTATGCGCAGCAAAATCGGGCCCATATGGCCGACCCACGAGTGGTCACGGGTTTTCGGCCCCTAACGAAGGAAATCGTTTATCCATTGGTTGTTAACCGATCGGCAGGAAGTAGAGTATGGGATATTGATGGCAACGAGTACATTGATGCGTTGAACGGCTTTGGCTCTAATATGTTTGGCTATCAGCCTGACTGGCTTAAAGAAGTTCTGCACGAACAGATTGAAGCGGGGTTTGAGGTAGGCCCCCAGCATGAACTGGCTGGCGAGGTTACGCAACTTATCTGTGAATTAACCAAAACCGACCGATCGGCCCTTTGTAACACCGGCTCCGAAGCTGTGCTAGGGGCTATGCGGATCGCCCGTACAGTTACCGGCCGATCGCTCATCGTTGCTTTTTCGGGATCTTACCATGGCATTGTGGATGAAGTGCTGGTGAGAGGTACCAAAAAACTGAAGCCTTTCCCGGCCGCTCCGGGTATCATGCCCGAAGCGGTTCAGAATATGCTCATTCTGGAGTATGGTACCGACGAAAGTCTGAAAATCATTCGCGAGCGTGCCCATGAGTTAGCTGCCGTGCTGGTTGAGCCAGTACAAAGCCGCCGACCGGAGTTTGTGCCCGTCGAGTTTCTGAAACAAGTACGGGGAATTACCGAAAAATCGGGTACAGCGTTAATTTTTGATGAAGTCATTACGGGCTTTCGAACGCATCCGGGCGGTACCCAGGCCCTGTTTGGTATTAAAGCCGATCTGGCTACGTACGGCAAAGTTGTGGGGGCTGGCTTACCAATTGGTGTCATTGCTGGTAAGCGGGCATTTATGGATGCACTGGATGGAGGGTTCTGGCAATATGGCGATGCATCGGTTCCAGAAGTCGGGGTAACTTACTTTGCCGGAACCTTTGTTCGGCATCCTCTGGCTCTGGCGGCTGCTAAAGCTTCATTGATGTACATGAAAACCCAGGGTCCGGCATTACAGCAGGCGTTAACCTTTAAGACAAGTCGGCTGGCCGATGAGCTGAATGCCGTTTTGCAGAACTGGAAACTTCCCCTTTTTGTGGTTAACTTTGGCTCATTATGGAAAATTAAGTTTAAAGAAGAGGTAGCATACGGTGAATTGTTGTTTACATTGATGCGAGATAAAGGCATTCACATCTGGGACGGTTTTCCCTGCTTTCTGACAGAAGCACATACCGAACAGGAAATCGATGCTATCGTTCGATGTTTTGCCGAAAGTGTAAAGGAATTAATTGAAGTCGGTATTTTTAAGGGCGATCGAGTGAGCGCACGTAGTCCGGAATCCATTGGGACGGCTCGTGTCAGCCATACACCACCGGCACCTGGCGCTAAGTTAGGGCGGGATCAGCAGGGCAATCCGGCCTGGTTTATTCCTAATCCAGATCAGCCTGGAAAATACCTGCAGGTTGAATTAAATCAATGACGGATGGCGGAAAGCATTGCGAATGTAAACCTGATTGCAGTTGATTTTAACCCGTTTGAGGGGCCTCAAATCGTGAGTCTGGCTCCGGCAACGGAACCACAGATCGAAATCTGGGCAGCCTGTAAACTCGGTGGTGACGATGCCAGCCGCGCTTTCAACGAGTCAATTTCGTTGCGGTTTCATGGGTTGCTGGACCGGGTTGCTTTCGGAAAGGCCTGGCAGGCCCTGGTGCACCGTCATGAAGCACTACATTCTGCATTTAGTGCTGATGGGCGCCAGATTTGTATTTTCGATGAGTTATCGATCGACCTGGCCTATCTGGATTGTTCCGCCAAATCAAAAATTGAACAGGAACAGGCCCTAACCGATTATGTTCAGCAGGATGCCCTCTATGTGTTCGACCTGCTGAACGGCCCATTGGTTAAGGGTTGCCTGATCAAACTATCCGACACCGATTATCACTTTACCTTAACCGGACACCATATTGTATGTGATGGCTGGTCATTGGGGATTCTCCTGCAGGACTTAAGCGCGTTGTATTCAGCCTTTGCCCGGAATCGCACGCCCAATTTGCCCGAGGCTCCGGCCTATAGTCAGTATGCTGCTGAACAGCAGATATTTGAGCGAAGTGAGGGGTACCGGCAGGTTGAAAAATTCTGGCTCAATCAATACAGCAGTACGATTCCCGTTCTGGAATTACCGACCGACTTTGCGCGGCCAGCCCTGCGAACGTATGCCATTGCCCGACGCGACCATTTGCTGAACGATACCCTGGCCGGGACCGTAAAAAAAATGGGGGCTAAGGCTGGGGCCAGCTTTGTGACAACATTAATGGCCGCATTTGAGGTGTTTCTGCATCGGGTAACGGGCCAGGATGATATTGTCGTAGGCTTACCCACATCCGGGCAGTCGGCAACCGGCTACCTGGGATTGGTGGGGCATTGTGTCAATTTGCTGCCATTACGAAGCTTTCCCCGACCTGAACTGACGTTTCTGGAGTTTTTACAACAACGGAAGGAGGGTATACTCGACGCCTACGAACACCAGCGACTGACGTTTGGCAGTCTGCTGAAGAAACTGCCGATTGCCCGCGATCCGTCTCGCGTACCTCTGGTTCCGGTCATTTTTAATGTTGATATGGGTCTCGATAATGGAGTGGATTTTCATGGGCTCGATTATCAGTTTATCAGCAATCCGAGAGAGTTTGGGGCCGTCGATCTGTTTCTGAACATCAGCGATGCCGCAACGGGCAAATCGTCGTTAGTTTTTGAATGGTCGTATAATACGCACCTGTTCAAGGAAACGACCATCGACCGGATGATGGCTGAGTTTGAGCGGCTTCTGAAAGCTATCGTCGAAAATCCATACATTCAGATCGAGGATATTCTTCTGGCGGATAAGGACGATCAAAGTAAAAAACTGGCCGCCTGGAACGATACTGCCGCAAACTATCCACATACGGTTTCGTTGCATTCGTTACTGGCAAAAACAGCCAGGGAATTTGCCGACAAACCAGCGCTGGTATTCACCAGAGAAACAGAGCGGCAGACGTTTACGTATCGTGAACTGCATGAACGAGCTAACCAGATCGCACAGGCTATTCGGAAACAGGGTTTAGAGAATGCGGCTCATGGCAGCACCCCCATAGTGGGGGTTGTACTGGATCGTACACCCGATCTGGTCATAACGTTGCTGGCCGTTCTGAAAGCCGGAGCCGCTTACGTCCCGATCGACCCCGAGTATCCGCATGATCGGATTGCCTTTATGCTGGCCGACTCATCTGCTACCTTGCTGATTACGTCAAAAAAATACCATTCGGCCAGCCAGACTACGTATCAGGTTTCCGGTCAGCCAGCCAGTCAAACAAAGGTCGTGTTGTTGGAAAGCCTGTTGGCCGAACTTGATCAATATCCGAAAGAGGCTCCGGCTGTTGACGTTACCGGAAACGATCTGGCCTACATCCTATATACTTCGGGTTCGACCGGCAAGCCCAAAGGGGTGCTTATTGAGCACCATAACCTGGTCAATCTGCTCTATAGTATGATAAGCTGGCCGGGAATTACGAAGGATGATATACTGCTGGCCGTTACTACGGTTTCGTTCGATATTGCTGGCCTGGAATTGTATCTGCCGATTCTGGTGGGGGCAACGATGGTACTGGCCGATTCTGAAACGACAAAAGATGGCCGGGCACTGCTCGAAACGGTGTCGAACTTTGGAGTGAGTATCATTCAGGCGACCCCCATCACCTATAAAATGATGCTTGCGGCTGGCTGGGAGACTCGCTTGCCGTTGAAAATTCTGTGCTGTGGAGAACCTATGTCGAAAGACCTGGCCCAGAAATTAACCGCTCGTTGTGGCTCACTCTGGAATATGTACGGCCCAACCGAAACCACCATCTATTCGACCGGGAAGCAGATTCTGGCCAGCGACGAGATCATTACGATTGGGCGACCCATTCAGAACACCCAGGTTTATATTCTGGACGAACACCTGAATCGGCTGCCCGAAGGAAGCGTTGGCGAAATTTATATTGCTGGCGATGGGGTGGCCCGCGGGTATTTGAACCGGTCTGAACTGACGCGGGAAAAATTTGTCGCTAACCCGTTCGATAGGGAGAAGAAAAGCACCATGTACCGAACGGGCGATTTAGGTAAGTTTATGGCCAATGGGGAAATCCATTGCCTGGGGCGCATCGATCAGCAAGTGAAGGTGCGAGGGTATCGGATTGAACTGGGCGAAATCGAACATGCGTTGGTAACCCAGAAAGGCATAAGTGAAGCTGTGGTAGTGGCTCGGGAAGATCGGCCTGGCGACCAACGACTGATTGCTTATCTGGTGACGAATCCGCCGTTGGGCGAAGACGCATTCAGAAGCCAGATTCTGGTGTGGCGTAGGCAATTGCAGGAAAACCTGCCTTCGTACATGGTGCCGACGGATTTTGTCAGCCTGACTCAATTACCTATTACGCCAAATGGTAAAATTGACAAAAATGCACTGCCTAAGCCCGTTTCTATGCAGGCGGTGGAACATAGAAAGCATACTGCCCCTTCTACCGACACCGAAAAGCTGATTGCGGTAATCTGGCAGGAAGCCCTGATGCTGGACCAGATTGATATCGATACAGACTTTTTTGAATTGGGTGGGCACTCGATGATTGCGGTGCAGGTGATGACCCAACTGGAAAAAGAAACCGGGAAGCGGCTCCCCTTATCCATTTTGCTGACCTACCCGACGGTGCGAAAACTGGCGCAGCTTTTACAGGCCAACGATCAGCCAACTACCTGGAAGTCGCTGGTGCCCATTCGACCAGAAGGAAATAAAGTTCCCCTGTATATTATTCATGGAATTGGTTTGAATCTACTGAATTTCAGTAGTTTAATTAGTTATCTTGATCCACAGCAACCTATTTATGGGCTTCAGGCCAAGGGGCTGGATGGAAAAGATGAGCCGCTCGATAACATGGAAGATATTGCAGCCTTTTATCTGAGCGAGGTTCTGGAACAAAATCCCAATGGCCCTTATGCTATTGCTGGCTATTCGTTTGGAGGGTACGTCGCTCTGGAGATGGCCCGGCAACTTAAAGCGATGGGAAAAGAGGTGAAAATGCTGGCAATGTTCGATACCAATGCGCAGGAATCCGATATGAACCGCTCAATGGGCGACTGGCTCATCCGCAAAGTACTCCGCCAGTTTCCGAAATTAATATGGTTTACCAGGTCGCTGATTCAGAAGCCTATTGAGACGCTCAGGTACCAGCAAGGATATGTTGAATGGAAAATTGATTCGTTGCTAAAGGCAATCGGTATGCGTCAGGAACCAGAACCGGAAGTGGGGCTGGAGTACCTGAATAAAATCATCGAGAAGCACGAGTACGCGTTTTCACATTATACCATGAAGCCCTACGACGGAATCATTGATCTTTTTAAAGCTCAGGTCCGCCTGTACTTTGTGGATGACAGTAAGTTTCTGGGCTGGAAAAAATATGCTAAGCAAGGCGTACGCGTGCATAGTGTGCCTGGCGATCATCAACTGATGCTTTTGCCTCCAAATGATAAAGCCTTTGCCGAAGCACTACAGCGGGCGCTTGATACTGCATAAAAATACGCGTACAATTCTTGATGAGCCTGCTTAACCGTTTATGTTAACGGTTAAGCAGGCTCAATGGCTTCGTTTTACCAGGTCAGCCTGGTTTGGGTTAAGGATCAAACCCCGAACTTCAGGATAACGCTCAGTAATCATAGTCAGGGCATTTTGTAGCCATTCACGCTCCGTTATTCCTGAAGTATTCGTGCCACAATGCGTCACCAGAATAGGTTTTTGACGGATACTATACGCAACGTGTAAACGAATCGTATTGTGCATCAACTGGTATAGAGCCGCAAAGGAATGGATCTGGTGGTCATCATTGGAAAGTGGCCTGTTGGTTATATTGAGCCCTACCCAGTCAATCGAATCGCCCCCCGGATAGTAGTCGACAACGGTGGATGGTAGAGAGGGGCACCACACCCAGGTAAGGTTGTTCAGTTGCAGTTGCCGACAAAACAGTACCAGGTATTGCCAGGCTTGCCTATACAGTTTAAGGGTTTTCTCCTGATGGGTTCCCCAAACGTGTGTAGTATCGTCAAATTCCGGCGCAAAACAAATAAGGAGGGGCTGCTTATCGCTTTTTAGTCGGTTGGTGAATGCCAGCAGTTGTGTATCGTACTTACCCTGGCAGATGGTACGTAAAAAGATTTGCAAGGCTGTTTCAGAATTCTCTGAATACCCAGTGAGTGTGGGTTCCAGATAGATTAACGGTAACTGGCTGGACGGGAGCGACAGGTTGGGTGTGGGGAATAAAGCGTTGCCAGTAATCGACCAGGCCAGATGTTGGGGCACAATGACTTTGTCAGGTACGGGAACCGATTTATGTACATCGTTTTGGGCAGGCTCCAGCCCATAATAAAATGATTGGGTGGTTGCGTATCGGAGTTCGGACGGAAGTTTTGCTGTTTTCTTACGACTCGTGTAGGCTACCAATCCGGTTGTAGCAATCAATAACAGGACAAATAACGGGATAGCTGAAAGCCGAAGCCAGCGATAAAGGCCGTACCGAAGGTGCCAGAAGGCAATTCGCAACGGCCAGAAAACGGGGCGCTGAAACGAAATTCGGGGAGCTATCCAGCTTTTCATCTGGGCCAGCCAAACCTCCTGGCCGATCATCACATTCAGTGATAGAATCGCAATGTTGAGCAGTCCGAAGCCAATCATGAGTTGGGAATAGATATTACTGACGGCAAATCGGCCATAATGGTAAATGCTATAGCCAATGGCGCTCAGTGTCAGAATAATCATCAGCAAATTAGGTAGACACAGTATCAGATTATTCCGGGGCTGGTCGCGCTTGGGCGTAGGCAGATACGGTACTTCGATGCGAAAGAGGGTGTAGATCAACCCTAATGTGTATACCCACCAGGTACCACTGCTTAAAATACCCCCAAAAATGTGGAATCCCGCTTCGTGTTTCTCAATCAGCCAGCGTTGCGAATACTGCCGGATAAGAAAAGCAGTGAGCAGTAGCGGAAGATAGGCCGTAGCAAACAACAGCAGGTCTACGTGAACCGGGAGTCGCATCGTCACCAGCGAAAGGATTGGGATCAGCAAATCCAGCAGTTGAACCACGCCCAGCAGGTAATATAAGGGCATGGTCAGGTAGTGAAGCCGCTGCCGCCACGACAACTGGCCAACAATTCGTGGGTAAGTCGTAACCAGAAGTTCAAAGGTTCCCCGTGCCCATTTGAGCTGTTGCTTAAAGTAAGCCGATAACGTGCTGGGTACCAGGCCATAGGAGAGCGGTATGGGGACATAGGCCGATTTCCAGCCTTTGGCGTGTAGAAGCATAGCGGTATGCATATCTTCTGAAAGGCCTGGGGCATGTCCACCGATGGAATCGAGAGCTTCCCTTCGGAACGTACAGTTTGCCCCAATGGCTTGTGCTGTGCCATAATTCCCCATGCAGGTCATCATGGGGCCATAAAACGTATAGGTTTGTTCGGCAGCCCCGTAGGCAACCAGACTTTCTTTATGGTTATAGTACCCCTGTACACATTGCACAAAGCCAATCGTTGGGTCCTCAAAATGGGGCAGTACATGATTCAGAAAGTCTGGGGCCGGTACATGGTCGGGATCGATGACCAGACATATTTCGCCCGTAGCCTGCCGAAGTGCATTATTGATGTTGCCTGCCTTGGCGTCTTTTTTATCCGTACGCGTAATATGCCGTACGCCCATATCTGCACAAACCTGACGGAGATAAGGATCATTGGCTTCGTCGCACAGGTAAGTTGTATGCGGATACGGCATTGCCTGAATGGCTCGCAGGGAGTTGATGACCATGTCGAGCGGTTCACCCGGGCAATAGGTCGTTAACACATCGACTTGCCAGGTGCGGGAGGAGGCAGGTGGTACGGCTGGTTTAACCTGCCAATAATGATACCATTCGTGGAGAAGCCGGAAGAGCTTGAAGAAAACCGATAGGGTTAGCATGGCAAACAGCCAGCTATAGCCCCGATTGCCGGGTTGTAGATACACGCCTAAAAAAGCCGCGATAAATAAAAGACCAGCGATAATCAGAATCCGAATGGGCTGTCTGTCGCTCTGTTTATAGACAAAGTTATAGTCAGCGTTCGGTGAACGGTGAAGATGAGTAAGCCAGTTCATATGGGTTAGATTCAAACTGCGCTTTACAAAACACATTTAGTCAACGATCTGGTTTTCAGTAAAATAATGGACCGTGATTATGTATTCGTATTACGTAATTCGTATCTTTTTTGACTTTAAAAAATATCCAGAGTCAAAATAGATGAAGGATAAATTTTAATAGTAATGCGAACGGGTTTACTAGTATTCAATCTGCTGGTGGGCTATCTCATGTCCGGTTGCCCTAGTTCGACAGCGCCTAAAGATGAAAACTCATCGACGGTTAAACCGACAGCGATTCACTGGAATGGAAAATCGTATGAATTATTGCGGCATGGTCGGCCCTACTTTATTCAGGGAGCAGGCGGTAAGAGCCACTTTGAACGACTGAAAGCCTGCGGAGGGAATTCGATTCGAATCTGGGATGACCTCGATGCCGATCAGATTTTGGCGCAGGCACAACGACTGGACCTTACCGTACTGTTTGGCGTTTGGGTGGGGAAAGAAGCGGATGGTTTCGATTACCATGACCGACAGGCAGTAGACCGGCAATACGAGCAGATTCGGAAAACGGTATTGAAATACCGCAACCATCCGGCTTTGCTGATGTGGTGCGTCGGAAATGAGTGGGCGCAGGATGCTACTAATTTCGGGGTTTTCGATGAGGTCAACCGCATTGCTGCTATGATACATGAACTGGATCCCGATCATCCGGTTACGACCGCCATTGCGCCCGATAGTGGTCGGGCTATTTGGCTCGTCAGCGAACGTTGCCCAGAAATTGACATCCTTTCGTTTAACGTTTACGGTACCATTTCGTCCGTAAATCAGTACCTGAAAGACGGGGGCTGGACAAAGCCCTACCTGATTTCAGAATTTGGAGCCAAAGGGTATTGGGAAGAGCCTCATACGCCCTGGGAAACCGCGATGGAACCTACCAGCCAGCAGAAATACGAATTTGTCCGCCAAACGTATCCGCAATACATCGGGTCCCGACCCCCTAATTGTTTAGGAGCCTACATGTTTTACTGGGGCAACAAGCAGGAGGATACCCACACCTGGTTTAGCATGTTCGATGAGCAAGGGCGGGAAACCTCACTGGTCGGACTCATGCAGCAACTCTGGACGCAACGGCCACCGGAAAATCAGGCGCCGGTAATCCGGCAGATCCGTATTGATGGTGCCAGTACGATGCGGATACAATGGTCTGCTACAGAACGCATTCATCAGGCTCAGCTACTGGCAGAGGATCCTGATCAGGACTCACTGGCCTACTATTGGGAAATTAAACCCGCTGCCCGACTAACTGCCGACTATATCGATACGCCAATACAGGCCGTAGATGGCCTGATTACTCAAACGGGTGTTCATTCGATCCAGTTCGTGCTGCCTTCGAAACCGGGAGCCTATCGGTTATTCGGATTTGTGTATGACAATCATGGGCACGTAGCTACGGCCAATGTACCGTTTCGAGTAACGGTCGGGAAGTCCAATCCGTAAAGCTGGTCAGAATGATTCTGTCAACTTCGAATTTCCTCAACTAAAGCATCTCCTTACAGTAGCCCCTGACTATAAGCTTTAATTTGATTGAGCGGAAGCTTATAAGCCAGTGTCAGAACAGCATAAATCGCACCACCAATTGCAATCTCTGCAAAGGCGTTGACAGGACCTGCGTACCCAACGAGCATTTTGTACAGGCTAATCATGCCAACCATGATCAGGCAGAAAATAACGGGTTTGGCAATGTTTTTTAAGAAGTCGCCCAAAAAGTCGCCAATCAGGTAGTTGACCATGCTAAAGTTGACGAGCATGTTCAGGAAAGTCGCCAGTAGAAAAGCCAGCGCAATACCGGTAACGCCCCAGTAGGTTCCAAACAGATAAACTAAGGGGATCTTGACGATCAACGTACCCAGATTAAGGTAAAACAGCAGATTGGGCTTGCCTTGGCTAAAGGCTACCGTATACAGCGGATGGCTCAGGCAGATAAAACTACTGACGAAAACAAAAATCTGTATTAATTCGATGCTTTTCTCCCAGCCCGGTCCATAGAGCAGTGGAACCACCGTATCAGCCGTAATAAAAAAGCCAGCTAAAAGGGGGAAATTACAGTAACTAATAAAGTCTAAAATGAGCAGATAGGACTTTCTTAACTCTGCCTTGTTTTCTTTCATACGCGCCAGAATCGGATAGGCTACCTGCAAAATAATTGGGTTAAGCTTTATAATTGGAAATACACAGAGCTGGTAAGCAATGGTGTAATAGCCCAACATTTTAACACCGAGCATACCCCCTAGAAAAATATTATCAGCATTGGACTGAATATATCCTAGAAAGCCGTCGCCCATGTTGTAGATACCAAACCGAAGATGTTCATTAATTTTATGAATATTGAAATACAGCTTTGGAACAAAAAACTGTATGCCGAAGGCGATCTGCAAAAGAGAGCGGGTAGCTTGCGAAACCAACGAACCGATAATTAATGATAACTCATGGTAGCCATTGTAAGCCAGCGTTATCGTGACAATTGCACTCAAAATGGAACCCGTAATGTCGATGATGGCCACCGATTTAAACCGGAGTTCTTTTTCGAGCAGAAACATATAAATCTGCCCTACGTAGACGATTACGAAATAGTACGAGGCCAGGTTAAGTATCCTGGTCAGTTTCGGTTCGTTGTAGAATGCGCTGATGAATGGGCTACAAAAATGAATGGCAATGAAAATCACGAAACCTACCAGCAGATTCAGATAGTAAATTGTGGATAAAACGTTGCGATCACTCTCCTGTTTATAGATAATAGAGTAGGCAAAGCCAAGGTTCGCAAAAACCTGAAAGAAGGCAATAGTCAGGTTACTTACACTGACGATGCCAAAATCGGAAGGGGCTAGTACGCGGGCCAGCACAGCGACCTGTACAAAGTGAAAGAGCGTTGAAATGGCTGTTGAGATACTAATCCATTTCCCTCCATTCATTGCCTTTTGGGTGTTACTCATGGGGTAAATTGGCTTGCAAATGAATACTAGAGACGATGAATGATGTCAAGGGGTTCAGGGGAGCTTACATAAGCGTAGCTTGTTCAACCGCTGCGCCTGTGGTAGTCAATGCACTACTCGTTCGGCTCGCATATCAAGCAATAAGCGAGTTTGTAATTTCCTGACTTACTTTCCCGACTTCGGCAATTATGGCTTCAAATTGGTTTGATTGTCATGCCTGCAGTAATGCTTTCTATATAGCAAATTGTGTACCCAAATTATTATACTTTAAAGAATAATTTGTATAAATAACCTACTGAAACGATAGCCTAATTTCCCTCCACTAGATCCGACAGATGTACTCTGACCAACCAGTTTATAGGAGAGAACTACGCTTGTAATGCGAAGGAAAACTGGCAAATCGACGTAAGATTTTGATTGGCCTCAACCTGAACAGTGGGTACTGGAACAGCACTAGCTGAGCCGTTAGTGCCGGTATGATTACCAGATTTTGGGAAGATTCTTACTGGGGTAATTTATTAGGAAGTCTGGTGCCCGGATTCATGCCCCAAGTTCTTGTTATATGGGTTCAGAGTTTGTGGGGCTAAAGGGTATTGGGAAGAACCCCATATGCCCAGGGAAACCGCGATGGAACTCACCAGCTAGCAGAAATGCGAACTTGTCCGCCGGACGTACACGCAATACATCAGGATTCAACTCCCTACTTGTTTAGGGGTTTCTCTAGTTTACTGGAGTATCAAACAGGCGTGAGTTCAAGCCGGTTTGTACAGCCTTCAAAGCCGGGAGCCTATTGGTTATTCGGTTTTGCGTAGGATAGCCATGCACACGTATTTACGGCCAATATAATATACCGTTTTGGGTAACGGTCGAGAAACCCAATCCGTGAGGCTGGGCAGAATGACTTTGTTAAGTTGTTATCATCCCCAACGGGTTAAGTCACAGGCAAAACAGGCTTTAAAGTAAAGCATCCCTCACAAGAGCCCCTGGCGGTAGGCTTTTATCTGATCGAAGGAGAGCTTATAGGCCAACGTGAGAACGGCATAAATGGCGCCCCCAATCGCAATTTCTGCGAAGGCATTGACGGGCCCTGAAAATCCAACAAGCATTTTGTACACGCTGATAATAGCTACCATAATCAGGCAGAAGGTAACGGGCTTGGCAATGTTTTTCAGGAATTCGCTAAAAAAGTCGCCAATCAGGTAGTTAACCATGCCAAAATTGACGATCATGTTCAGGAAGGTAGTGAGCAGGAAGGCGACAGCAATACCCATAACACCCCAGTAGGTTCCAAAGAGATAGACCAAGGGGATCTTGACGATCAGCGTACCCAGATTGAGGTAGAACAGCAGACCAGGCTTTCCTTTAGTAAAGGCTACCGTATACAGCGGATGACTTAAACAGATGAAGATGCCTACGAAGACAAAGATCCGAATGAGTTCGATGCTTTTTTCCCAGCCCGGCCCATAGATCAACGGTACTACCGTATCGGCCGTAATGAAAAGGCCAGCCAGAAGGGGGAGATTGCAGTAACTGATAAAATCCAGAATCTTCAGATACGATTTCCGAAGCTCAGACGTGTTTTCTTTCATGCGCGCCAAAATCGGATAGGCTACCTGTAGAATGATCGGGTTCAGTTTCATGATCGGGAACACACAGAGCTGGTAGGCTACGGTGTAATAACCCAACATTTTAACACCAAGCATACCGCCCAGAAAAATATTGTCGGTATTGGATTGAACGTAACCCAGGAATCCATCCCCCATATTATAGAGGCCAAAACGAAGGTGTTCTTTAATTGTACGGATATTGAAGTAGAGTTTGGGAATAAAGAACTGTAGGCCGAAGGCGATCTGCAAAAGAGAGCGGGTGGTTTGCGAAACCAACGAACCGATGATTAGCGATAACTCATGGTAACCACTATAGGCCAGCGTAACCGTAACCGCTGTGCCTAGTACCGAGCCCGTAATGTCGATGATGGCCACCGATTTAAACCGGAGTTCTTTTTCGAGCAAAAACATATAGATCTGCCCGAAATACACGATCACAAAATAATACGACGATAGGTTAAGTACCTGCGCCAGTTTGGGTTCGTGATAAAAAGCGATAATGGATGGACTACAAAGATGAATAACAATGAAAATCACAAAGCCCACCAGCAAGTTCAGGTAGTAAAGAGTCGACAAAACATTGCGATCACTTTCCTGCTTGTAAATGATGGAATTAGCGAAACCAAGGTTCGCAAAAACCTGAAAAAAGGCAAGAATCAGATTGCTTACACTGACGATGCCAAAATCGGAAGGCGCTAATACGCGGGCCAGAACGGCTACCTGTATAAACTGAAAAAGGGTAGCGATTACCGTTGACACGGTAATCCACTTTCCCCCGTTCATTGCCTTTTGTGTATTACTCATTTAATATCTTATGGGTTAATAAGTCCTATTCGCTTAGACAACAGGTCCTTATGCATTCAGTCAACAAAACTGCCAGGATAGGCTTGCGTATCGTAACTGATGTTTATCTTGAGACTCTGATTTTACTCATTTGTAACACCCGATGTACTCCCTTTGCGTTACTGGTTCTTCAGGATCGTTGTTTAGTCTGCAAAACCACTTAGCGAACCAGCAAAACACGACCCCTCTGACTAATTTCTCGTTTAGGTGGCGTAACCGACTGGTAGGTAACGATCCAGGTGTAAGTATCGGCCGGGCAGGGCAGTCCGTTAAAGGTTCCATCCCAGGTATCGGCTGGATTGTCACTACTAAAGATCAGGTTTCCCCAACGATTGAATACGTTAATTCTAAATGAGTTTGTTGTTCTAAGCTGTGTGAAAAATGTTAGTCGGTCGTTCATGCCGTCATTATTTGGGCTGAAGGCATCGGGTATATAAACGGTTTCCGGCTGGTCGGGGCAATCGCCACATTGGCGTACCTGAAAATCATCGAGAGCCATATCGTTTCCACAGCCATAGTCGCCCTGATTGTTAATCAATTTTATAACGATATCGTCGGTTAAGACTGGCGCAGTAAACAGGACCGAGTAACGACGCCAGGTGGGCGTATCGGTTTGAGGAATCTGACCAATGGCAAGGCTTTGAATCAGAAGCCCCTCGGAGGTTTCGACCCGGATGGATAGGTTAGGAATCAGCGCATTCAGACAGGTTTCTGTACGAAGAAGATTCATGACCCAGAAGGAAACCTCATAGGAAGTACCTTTACACAAACCAGAAACAGGCTGTTGATAGAAAACTCCCGGCTTGTTTCCTCCATTGACCACCAGCATGTTGCCCCGTATACCAGCAGCTGTATGATCCCGATCAACGGCATGCCAGGTTGAATTGAAGCAGGTGCCATCGAGCGAAGACAAAACCGCATATTGGCCATCTCCAGGACAGTCGATTGGCTCAAATTCATAGGTTGTCTGATTTACAAGCGAAACCGGATTGCCAGCCGTACCAAACGTTTGATTGATTACCAGATCGCCAGAGGGATTGGCGCACTGTTGGGCCATAATCGGTTGAGGGCAGGCAAAGAAGAAACTGGCAATCAGACCGATTGCAAGGGGAAACGGAATGGATAGCCGATAGCTATTCCTGATAACTTTGCGAGCCGCACACATCATACCTGTCTATTAAGACAGTATTCTAATTTCCTGGTCACCATTTGTGGGGTTATATCATTTTGTTGTGTATCTATTATAGATTAGTATTAACTAACAATCCTGTGTTGAATCAAAGCGGTACCAATTCTGTCGTCTCGTGTACAACATTGTCGTCTGTTCAATGGCAAAACTGGGATACCTGTTCGTTTACGGATGAGTTGGCTATTTTTCGATTCGAGTGGCCGTACCAGATCGCTCCGGAGGCAATTGCCAGCGAACTAACCCCGGCTGAAATCGACCGTGCCCACCGTTTTCGTCGGCAGGAAGATCAACATCGATTTGTGCATGGGCGATGTATACTTCGACGGTTGCTTGGAAACTACCTGGGCCAATCTCCTGCCACGATAGTACTTGCTGAGGGAGTGAATCGAAAACCTATGCTTACAAATGCACCCGGTTGGCATTTTAATCTATCCCACTCTGGCAATTGGATACTGGTAGCCGTTAGCCAGCAATGGGTTGGTGTTGATCTTGAAAAATGCGTTCCGGAGTTTGACTATAAGGAGATTCTATCACCGAGTTTCAGTGAGTCAGAGCAACGGTTTATTACTGAAAGCCTTCATTGTACTGACGCTTTTTATACGCTCTGGACCCGGAAAGAAGCGCTGGTTAAAGCAACGGCAAAAGGCGTCGATGAGGATTTCGCGCGGATTCCCTCACTGGATGGGAGTCACACCGTTGATAGTCTGATAATTGGGGCTTCAGGCAACTGGCAGGTAAACAGCTTTTTGGTTGAAGAGAACTATCCGGCAGCCGTGGCACATCCACTGAAGAGTAAAGCTCCTCAATTTTATACGCTCGATCGTCGATTTTTGGGTTAGGCTAAAGAACGAAGATTCTATAAATGCGCTAAACCTGCCAGCGAAAATGGGTAAATTTGAGGAAAGGTACTTTTTACTAGTTAACGTAATTGTTACCTTTTAACCAGACTCTTATG
This sequence comes from Spirosoma panaciterrae DSM 21099, assembly GCF_000374025.1. GTDB lineage: Bacteria > Bacteroidota > Bacteroidia > Cytophagales > Spirosomataceae > Spirosoma > Spirosoma panaciterrae. The sequence goes on from NZ_KB893175.1 coordinate 204,060, forward strand.
CGTAAGCTTCCTTCGATATTGCTGTCTGCCATTGTCTTGATTTCCCTGGTGGCATTCTCGTCAATTGAGCATGAGCAGCGGATGAACCAGATGGAGGCTGGCCAGCCGCCCGAAGCCAACCGATTTACCAGGGTAGTGTTAGCGGATAAATTGGATGAGCCAATGGCCATGACCATGTTCAGGGATGGCCGGGTACTGTTTATCGAGCGGAAGGGGCAAATTCATAGTTACAATCCGGCTACCGGCAAAATTAACCTGATCGCTACAATACCCGTCAGTACCAAATACACCAGCCGGGAGGGCGTTGTTTCCGAAGCCGAAGATGGGTTGTTGGGTATTGTTCAGGACCCGCAGTACGAGACCAACCACTGGCTTTACCTGTATTATTCACCTGCGGGAGATGAGGCTAAAAATATTGTTGCCCGGTACGAACTGCGTGGTGATGAACTACTGATGTCGTCCCGGAAAGTACTGATAGAAATTCCTACCCAGCGCGAGCAATGCTGTCATACAGGCGGAGGAATGGTGTTCGATCGTTCGGGCAATCTTTATCTGGCTACCGGCGATAATACCAGTCCACGCGCAACAGGATATACACCCATCGACGAACGGCCGGGTCGGGAAGCCTGGGATGCCCAGAAATCATCGGCCAATACCAACGATCTGAGGGGTAAAATTATACGTATTCATCCCACTCCGAATGGCTCCTATACCATTCCGGCGGGTAATCTATTCCCGAAAGAAAAGGCAAAAACCCGACCCGAAATCTACATAATGGGCTTGCGTAACCCCTGGCGATTGTCGATCGATAGCCGAACGGGGTATTTGTATTGGGGTGAAGTTGGTCCTGATATGCGCGATTCGGTAGGCATTGGGCCAAATGGGTATGACGATTTCAATCAGGCCCGTAAGGCTGGTAATTTTGGCTGGCCTTACTTCGTGGGTAATAATGCCGCGTACTGGGATCGGGATTTTGCCACTGGAAAATCGGGTGAACGTTTCAATCCGGCCAAACCCGTTAATAATTCCCCCAATAATACCGGCCTGACTCAATTGCCGCCAGCGCAGGGAGCGTTTATCTGGTATTCGTATGGTGCATCCGAAACGTTCCCGATTATGGGCAGCGGTGGACGTAGTGCCGTAGGAGGACCCATCTTTCACAAAGCAGATTTCAATAGCCCTGAACGCCTTTTTCCCGACTACTACGAAGGGAAATGGTTCATCACCGATTTTATTCGGGGCTGGATCATGGCTGTTACGATGGATCAGCAGAGTAACTACGTGTCGATGGAGCGATTTCTGCCCAATGAACGCTTCGACAGTCCCATCGATATGAAATTTGGGGCTAGTGGTGACCTTTACCTGCTTGAATACGGGAGTAACTGGTTTCGCGGAAACGACAACGCCCGATTGGTGCGTATCGAATACAATGGAGGCAATCGCAAACCAGTCGTGCAGGCGTCGGCCAGCAAAACGAGTGGAGCGGTCCCATTTCAGGTAAACCTCTCCTCCAAAGGGTCGACCGATTTCGATGGTGATGCGTTGGTATATCAATGGGAGGTCAAATCGTCGAATGGGGTTGCCAAAACCTCGAACGAAGCTAACCCTGGTTTTACCCTTGACCAGCTGGGCGTTTATACCGCAACCCTGACCGTAACGGATTCGAAAGGAGCTACGAATAGCCAGTCACTGGAGTTGAAAGCGGGTAATGAGTCGCCAGTTGTGAATTTTGCCATTACCCGAGGGAACAAGACCTTCTTTTTTCCGGGTAAAACGATTGAGTATGCTGTCGAGGTTAGTGATAAGGAAGATGGTAGCCTGAAGGATGGTCGTATTTCACCCAGTCAGGTTGCGGTCAATATTCAGTACATTCCCGAGGGGTTCGATACGATTCAACTGGCGACTGGACATCGGTATGCCGATGCTACGGCTATGCTGGCTTCAACGGCAAAACAACTGATGGCCGGTAGTGATTGCCAGGCCTGTCATTCTCTGGAAACGCGGTCAGTCGGCCCTGCTTACAAAGAGATTGCTGCAAAATATAAAGGCGACAACAGTGCGTCGGAGCGTCTGGCCAGAAAAGTCATAGCCGGAGGGAAAGGGGTTTGGGGTGAATCGAGTATGAGTCCTCATCCCGGTCTTTCAATCACTGAGGCCACTCAGATTGTAAACTACATTCTAAGCCTGTCGGATGGGAAGCCTCTTGTAAATATGTTGCCAACAACTGGCAGTTACACCACCAACATTCCAGCCGGAGAAAGTGCCAGAGGGGCGTTTGTACTACGAGCCGCTTATGCAGACAAAGGCTCATCGTTGATACCATCCAGTCGGTCAGAAAGCCTGGTTTTTTTACGAAATCCGATGGTTGCTCCTGAAACGGCCAACGAATCAAAACGTACTGAGTTGATCACGGCTCAGGGGAAAGCCTTTTATGTAGTTGGGTCGGGCGCCTATCTGGGTTATCACGATATTGACCTGACAGGTATCAGCCAGATTGATTTTGTTGTGCAGACATCCCCCAAAGTAGATGCGGCTGGGGGCGTAATTGAGGTTCGACTGGACTCGCCTTCGGGTAAATTAATAGGCGAAACCGCCTTTATAGAAGTCCGGGACCCAACACGTCTGTCGGGTTCGCAGGTTGGTCAAGTACCACGACCTGCTTCTGGAAAGGCTACTGTTGCAGGTGCCGAAGGCGTACATAAACTTTACTTTGTCTTTAAAAATCCGAATGCCAGGGATAACCAGATTCTGATGCGTGTATCGTCCATCCAATTCATACCCGGAGATACCTGATCAGGCGTTTCAAACAACTGATGTCTTTGGTTCATACTAATCGCTCAATCCAATGCCCTCTACCCGACGTGAATTTCTGAAACAGTTTGGGACAACTTCTGCCGGAGTCAGTCTGCTGCATGGCTGGTCGATCGAATCCGTGATGGCTGCTTCTGCCAGAAAGATGTTCTTCGACATTTCGCTGGCCGAATGGTCCCTGCATCGGACCTTACAGGCCGGGAAACTGACCAATATGGAATTTCCGGCGAAAGCGAAGACAGATTTTGGGATTACTGCCGTTGAATATGTAGATCAGTTTTTTAAAGACAAAGCCAAAGACCAGACGTACCTGAGCGAATTGAAGAAACGAACGGCTGATCTGGGTGTACGGAATGTACTGATTATGGTCGATACGGCCGGGCCTTTGGCTGATCTGGATGATACTAAACGGAAGCAGGCGGTTGAATCCCACTACCCGTGGATCGATGCAGCTACGTTTCTGGGCTGCCATTCCATCCGGGTTAATCTTCGGGGAAAAGGTAGTGCCGATGAAATCGCTATTAGCAGTATCGACGGTTTAGGTCGGCTGGCCGAGTATGGACGCAAGGCCGGAATCGGTGTTATCGTCGAAAACCACGGTGGTTACTCGTCTGATGGGAAGTGGCTTTCCAGAGTGATGAAAGAGGTTAATAACCCCTATGCGGGCACCTTACCCGATTTCGACAATTTTAAACTGACCGATTCTGATGTGTATGACCGCTACCTGGGCGTACAGGAAATGATGCCATTTGCCAAAGGTGTAAGCGCGAAATCCCGTGATTTCGACGAACAGGGAAACGAAGTAACGATCAACTATGAGCGGTTGCTTCAGATTGTGAAGAAAGAAAAGACCTCGGCCTTTAAAGGCTATATCGGTATCGAATATTCCGGCAACCGGCTGAGTGAGGACGAAGGCATTCGCGCCACTAAACGCCTGCTGGATCGAGTCGGACAGCAGATTTCCTGAAGTTATTGAACAAACCAATTTAGTACCTATGCAACGACGTTCTGTCTTAAAAAACTTAGCCGTAACGGTGGGCGGACTGGTGAGCCTTCCGGCCTGGGCCTCTGGCTGGACTCCCGACTCACTGGGCTCTGTAGCCATCGTGTCGGTCGATGAAGAAATGCTACTGGGTGAAATCGTTGAAACCTTTATTCCCGAAACTACAACACCCGGTGCAAAGTCGCTGAAAGTCCATCAGTTTGCTTTACGGATGATTCGGGATTGCTACGCTGCACCCGCCCAAACGACCCTGCAACAAGGGTTGGCTCTGGTCGATGCAACGGCCCAGCAAGCCTATACCAAGCCGTTTGTCGATTGTGATCCAACGCAACGAGTAGCCGTACTGACTCAATTGGCCGCTTCTACCGATCCGGTTGCTAAGCCCTTTATCGATCTGACCAAGCGACTAACCATACAGGGGTATCTGAACTCGGAGTATTACCTGGTCAACGTGGAGAAATTCAACATGGCCCCCGGTTTTTATCATGGTTGTGTACCTGTCCAGAAAACAGTCGAAAATGCCAGCCGATAACGTGTCGTAGTCAATCATTTCGTTTCATTTGTCATCATGTCTTATTTCAATATAGATTCGGTTAAAGAGCGTACCTTCGATGCCATCGTTGTGGGTTCAGGTATTAGTGGAGGCTGGGCAGCCAAGGAATTGACGGGTAAAGGTTTACGCACACTGGTGCTGGAGCGGGGCCGGGATGTGAAACACATTACCGATTACCCGACTACCATGATGCAGCCGTGGGAGTTTCAACATCTGGGCCAACTGACCCGCGAGCTGAAAGAGGCCAATCCGATAGCCAGCCGATGTTATGCGTTTCGGGAAGATGCTACCCATTTTTTTGTCAAAGACGCTGAGCATCCGTATGTTCAGGAAAAACCCTTCGACTGGATTCGCGGCTATCAGGTAGGGGGTAAATCGCTCATGTGGGCGCGGGGAACACAACGTTGGTCCGACTATGATTTTGATGGCCCCGCCCGCGATGGATTTGCCGTCGACTGGCCCATTCGCTATGCCGATATTGCCCCCTGGTATAGTTATGTAGAGAAATTTGCGGGTATTTCAGGAAATAAAGATGGGCTTGCGCAATTGCCGGATGGCGAGTTTTTGCCCCCGCACGAACAATCGTGTGTGGAGAAACACTTCACCGACCAGATGGCGAAGCATTACAACGGTACACGTCCGATCATCATTGGCCGTTGTGCACACCTGACCAAGCCGCAACCGATTCATTATCAGCAGGGGCGGGCCCAGTGCCAGAACCGTTCGCTTTGCCAGCGTGGCTGTCCATACGGAGGCTATTTCAGCAGCAATTCATCGACTTTGCCCTGGGCTGCTAAAACCGGCAAAATGACCCTGCGTCCCGATTCGGTTGTTCATTCCATTATTTTCGATGAAACGAAAAATAAGGCTACTGGGGTGCGGGTGATTGATGCCCATACCAAACAGATGACGGAATATTACGCCCGTATTATTTTTGTCAATGCGGCCTGCCTCAACTCAAACCTGATTTTATTGAACTCTACCTCGAACCGTTTTCCGAATGGGCTTGGTAACGACAATGGCCTGTTGGGGAAATACGTAGCTTTTCACAATTTCCGGACAACCATTTCGGCTGAGCATGAAGGATTTCAGGATACGAAAACGGAAGGGATTCGGCCCAATAGCAGCTACATTCCCCGTTTCCGCAATGTGTTCAAGCAGGAAACCGATTTCCTGCGAGGCTATGCCGCAGGGTTTGGGTCATCCCGCATGACAAACATGGATACGTCGGGTATGGGCGAGAGCCTGAAATCGAGTCTTATGCAGCCTAAATACGGAAACTGGCGGGTGGGATCGCACATGATGGGCGAAACCATTCCTAAAGAAAGTAATTATGTGGCTCTGGACCCGAATCAGACCGACCAGTGGGGTGTCCCCCTGCTTCGTATCTCCGTTGCCTATGACGATAACGACGAGAAAATGATTCGGGATTTTCATGAGCAAATGACGGAGATGCTAACGGTGTCTGGCTTTACTAACATCCAAACCCACGATGTGCCCGACAAAGCACCCGGTCTTGATATTCACGAAATGGGTGGTGTTCGGATGGGTAAAGACCCGAAAACCTCATTGCTCAACAAATGGAACCAGTTGCATAGCTGCAAAAACGTTTTTGTTACTGATGGTGCCTGTATGACTTCTACATCCACGCAAAACCCTTCGCTAACGTTCATGGCCATCACAGCGCGGGCTGCTGACCATGCCGTGAAAGAAATGCGGAAAGGCGTTTTGTAGGCGTCACAGATTCATGCAAAAGATACACTCAGTTATAAAACAGGTTCTGGCTGCCAGGCGGCTGGAACCTGTTTTATAACGGCTTCAAATTCTTCGGCCCGATGCGCCCACGAATTGGCTTTGGCCATCGCAACCCGAGCCGCTACCCGCTCGGGACTTGTATCGGCTAGTGCTCTACGCAAGGCGCTGGCAAACTCTTCCGGATTATTGGCTAATTCAATGACACCGTCGAAGTCTTGTAATAGTGAGAAAGGAGTAGATACGACAGGCAGTCCAGCCGCTAAATACTCATTAATTTTGAGTGGATAGATGGTGTACGTATGGTCGTTACATACGAAGGGAATCATAGCGGCCTGCATCTGGGCTAGCAAGGGCGGAAGCTCCCCCGGTTGACGCGATGGCGTGAAAAGTACGTTTGGATATGCAGCTAGCCTGCTGGTTAAACGGGGCTCATGCACTTCACCAATAAACTGAAATGTAACGTCGGGCATTGTCTTGACGCAGTATTCAACGATATCGACGTTTATCCGGTTGTCGGCCGTACCCAGATAGCCAACAATCGGTTTTTGTGGCCGATGCTGCTGCGCTAACTCGAATGCCTGGTTAAACAATTCGAAGTTTACCCCATTCTTCACACAGTAGGCGTTGGGTTGGAGCATGGCCTTCGATTGACGAAGCGTTTCGGAGGTGGTAACTACCGCGTCGACTTGCCGAAGGTAATCGGGTTCGTAACGGCTACCATGGCGACGCATCCAGTTGATGATCGTGATTTCGTCGAAACAGTAATAAATAGTAGCACACTCGTCCAGTTTTTTTAGCATTGGCAGGCCAAAGACCGGATTCAATCCGTTGATGACCAGTGGACGACTCATGCCCAGTTGCCGCATAACCCGTCGGAGTCCGGTTACCAACCGATTCACATTCTGCTGGACGAGCAAATCATGCGCTTTCGGCAGCATCCAGTTGACAGGCAGCATGAGAGGAGGAGTCCATACATGGACCTCATGCCCAGTGGCAAAGGTCTTTTTGATGAGTGGATCTTTTAAGCGAATAATCTCCCGGACTGGCATACCATGTCGCCCGGTGAGACCCATAGCCCAGTCCTTCAACGTATATTGATAATCTACGTAGAGTATTCGGTGTCGAGCCGATAATTCAGTCATAAGTTGCACAACTGCCTTCTGGAAATCCCCTTCCCAGGTTGTCTGACCGAGGCAGACTATGCTGTCAAATTGTTGCATGTATGCAAACGAAACGTCCTTTTTTAGAATGGTGGTTTTTTACTAGATACGCGGTGGACGAGGAAGATGTTGCAGTGGGATAGTGTGTAAGTTTACAGGTAATAAACTAGGTGTATGTATGACTGATTGAATAGGTTTTATTTGAGCAATTATACTTAATTGTGTGACGTTTTTGTGTCGTGCGGAGGATGTGGAAACAGATACGTAAACGCGCGTTTTATCTCCTTGCCGATTCGGGTTTTCAGCCCATGTATGAGCGAGCCCTCCTGAAGGATAGTTCGTGGGCCTGTCCAGACCCGGGCAGAGTTGGACTTCATCTGAACAACCCGACCGTAGGGCATCATATCAAAACATAACCGTCCGTCGTCGCCACGGGTGTTATGGGTAATATACCCAGCCTTTAACCCTGCTTCCCGTACATATCCCATACTGATGCCATAGGCATTCAGATAAGGGCGTTTGACATGCCGGATTTCGGCCATCACATCTTTCAATGTTTCGTGAATAAAGAACTGCCACCGTGGAATATCAGGTGGGGCTATAAACGAATAACGGCCATATACACATACTACACCCGGCTGAGTCAATTTCTTCATCATCTCATCGAGCCAGTTTTTGGGGTATAAACAGTCGGCATCGGCCAATAGAATATATTGACTGGTCGAATGTTCCTGACCTAGCTGTCGTGCCGGGCCGCAGCCCTGGATAGGCTGGAAAAGCCGTTGAATGTGTAGCCTGTCCATGGTTTCCTGGGTTCGGTCCGACGAATTATTGTTAATGACAATGATATCAAACGGGATCTTCGTTTCGATAGCGGATAAGGTACCGATGGCCCGAATCAGATTGATTTCTTCGTTATAGGCCGCAATGACAATCGAAACCAGGGGAGTGCGGCTGATACGCTCATCCAGACGAGCATTTATTTCATTGAATACTGATTGGGGGACCTGATCGAGGGAATTGAATGGATACTCGTAAGGTTTAAGCCAGCCGGGGTTAGAAAAAACGTTCATGGGTGGTTAAAAAGAGGAAGGTTTATAGATAATAACTTTACATTCAGGAGACTAAGCTTGGTGTCTGCACCGATTGGTTATAGACATCAAGTAATTTCCCCGCCGTAGCGTCCCACGAAAACAAGGTTGCCCGTTGCAAGCCCTTTTGTCGTAAGTCTGTTCGCAAACCTGGTTTCTGTATCAGTTGATTAATCCCATCGGCCATTTCCTCAATCGATGTGGGATCGACCAGCAGAGCCGCATTACCAGCAACCTCGGGCATGGATGAGGTCGTTGAGGTAAGCACAGGGGTTCCAGAGGCCATAGCTTCCAGAATGGGCAGACCAAAACTTTCCCGCAGGGATGGACAAAGGAAAATCGTGGCGGCATTATAAATGAACGGCAGAATATAGTTAGGTATATAGCCGCACAAAATAATATCGTCAGCGAGCGATTGCCCCCCAATCTCGGTCAGGATGTCGTTAAGCGCCGGCGCCGGCAGGTTCGAAATAACCACGGGTAAACTTAACTGCCCCTGATTTTTAAGCAATAACAATGATTTCAGAACGCCCCGTACGTTCTTTTTGGGGTCCGTATTGCCCAGGAAAAATATAAATTCCTTGGGTAATTTATATTTCTGTCGAATGGTATCGATTTGCTCCTGATCGTCGATGACCCGAAATTGTTCACTCACTGCATTCCAGATCGCTACAACGCGGGAAGGATCAAGATGCAGATGATCGATAATACGCTGGCGTTCAAAGTTGGATACCGTAATGATTCGTTCGCAGGACCGTACGATTCGGGGCACATTCCAGCGTCGGTATTGATTGCCAAACCGCTGGTACCAGCTTCCGGCCATCAAAGGCTGTGTTTCCAGAAAAATGATATCGTGGAGGGTTACCAGCAGGGGAACCGGGCAGTTGAGAGGGGCGGTATTGGCAGTACAGTGCAATAAATCGATACCATATTGGTTGATCGCTTTAGGCAGGGCATACTGTTCCCAAACGGGGTAGGGGCCTCCGGGCAGTTCAACGAACTGAATATTGGGTGAATTGGGCAAGCCCTTACGATCTGCATCGGGTTTGACGAAAACAATAAATTCGTGTTCTTTAAAGTTCGTCAACGCTCGAATGGTTTCCAGCGCTACGATATCCATCCCGTGTTTATGCGGGCGAAGGAGTCGTTGTGCTTCTATTCCGATTCTCATATAAATAGCGCTTATGGGTAGTATCAACCGTTGACCGGGCCTCAGGAAGTGAATCCCATCGATCGCAGGTAGTAAATAAAATTGAGCTGATGAAGACAATCGTACTGGTTGGGAACTGACCCAGAATTGGGTTCGTATAACTCACCACACAGATACCGATAAATTCAGCGAGCAGGGCAATCATGACTGAGGTCAGCCAAGGGTCTTTGAGTTGCCAGACTTTGATGGTCCCGATGAGAGCGATCATCGCCAGGAATGTCAGATAGACGGACAGACCAACAATGCCCGTTTCAATCCAGACCTGAACATACCAACTGTCAGTTGGAATCTGGGCTGCGAAATAGTTAGGGGTAAACCGTTGGCCATTGCCCGACGTAGTTCCAATACCAGCGCCAAAAGGCAGGTCTTTTAAATACTGCTGCAACTTTTGCTGATTCTCCAGCCGAACCAGAAACGAAGCATCCTGGGTAGGCCGAAGAGCCGTGCGAATCCGCCAGATTTGGTAGACCGAGTCACCTATATGGGTAAATAAGAGGAAGGCTAATATGGGCAGGGCCACCATGAGCCCGCGTAAGATATAAACCAGGTTACGCTTCAGAACAAAATAAGCGGGGTAACCTGCCACGATCACAAAAAGGGCTCCACGTGTACCGGAAACGGCAAATCCCCAGAAGAATATAATGGCCAGAAACAGTAAAAGGAAACGCTTGATCCAGGAGCTTGTTTCAAAAAAGAAAATAATACAAACGAGCGTAACCCCAGCCATCTCAGAGCCAAACTGCCCGGCATCGGAGTAAAACGAAAAACTACGCAACTGACCCCACAAAATATGCTGCTTTGCCGCTCCTGCAGCCAACCACCGAAGCTCAGCAGCCTCCAGGCCAATATATTGCTGCTTAAACGCCCATAAGGCGGCCATGAACGACCAGAAAAGCCAGGAGCCCACAAACAGACGAATGTCTTTTTTGGTAATCGGTGCTACCAGAACCACGATGGCTATCAGAAACCAGTTGAGCGAAAGCGAACGGGCACCATAAAACCAGGCTGCCGGGAATGGGTGGCTCGGATTGAAATACTCCAGAATCGTAAAGGAAAGCCAGGTTATCAGCAGCCAGAATATGGGTCGGCGGAGCCGTTTCCAATCCATTCGTTTTCCATTCAGAAATGTACTGAGCAGGGTTAGCATCAACAGCGCATCCAGGGCGGTGCCTACCGCTAATTCCGTTTCCAGAAATCGGCTGAAACCCAGCACAAAGCTGATTTGTATATATAGGAATAGACCAATCTTGGGTTCAAGTAGAACGCTAATGCCTACGACCAGCGCAATGGGTAACCCGATCGTAATGACTGCACCCATGATTCCCCAGGCACCAACCAGCCAACCCGCTGCTATAGCAACTAGTATACCCATCACCGTAAAAAACCAAGGCTTATCACGCCATTGGCTGATTCGTTGAAAGGGATGGTTTGTTGTTGCCTGGAGATTCATAGTGCTACTAACTCAGAGTCAAAGTAGATGGGTGTATTTGTTTAAAGTAGATAACGAGCTTGTCAATTGGTTACACAGGTGAAATACTGGGCGAGGTCAGATTCCAGATCGCTCCATTCACAAACGCCTTGGCGTGTCGGAGCCGACCCGATAGCAGGTAAGTCCCAACATGTTTTGGAAAAACGAACGCACTGAAAAACAGGAAAAAGACCAGCCGTTGAAATACAGAACAATGACGTCGCATGAATAGAATACGATTGCGAGTCAGGTAATAGGTCCGCAAGGGACTATTCTGCCCAACCGATACAGATTCCTTATGCAGAATTGAGGCCGATGGTTGATAATAAATCAGAAAACCCGCATTCCGGATGCGCTGCGACCAATCGAGTTCTTCGTAATACAGAAAAAAACGCTCCGCAAATCGACCCACCCGCTCCACTACGTTTCGGCTGACCATCATCGCACAGCCATGAGCAAAGTAGGTGGGGTGAGGCTGATCGAACTGCCCATCGTCTTTTTGCTTAAATCCGATCGCCGTAGCTTGCCCGGTAAACATATTGATCGGATTATAGCCAGCATACTGAACCAACTGTGGCGCATCGAAAAAGCGAATTTTGGGGCAGGTCACGCCCACTTGTTCGTTCTCCATAAATGGCTTTAACAGTTCGTCGAGTAGGGTTGGTGATAGCTCCGTATCATTGTTTACAATGAAATAATAGTCACCTTTAGCTACCTGTATACCTAAATTATTACCACCCGTAAAACCCAGGTTTACTTCGCTTCGTACAATTTGGAGGGTAGGAAACAGGGTTGGGTCGATTGTAGCCTCAAACGGCTGAACGGAGGCATTGTCTACAACGATGATTTCATAATGCGGGTAGTTCAGTGTCTTGGCCGACTCCAGAAACTGCCGGGTTATTTCGGCCTGGTTGTAGTTTATCGTGATTATCGAAACAAAGGCCCGCTCGTTACGGCCCTCTACACGTTCTCTTTTTGCCATAAGCTGAAGAAGGTTCTCCAGATAATCAGGAGGTCCGTTTTGAGTGAGAACGTGTGTGAATATTCAATGTCGAGCAAAGTCCGCTCCCGATCCGACATGGGGCCTTTTCCTTTGGCCCGTTTTTGTACCTGCCAAAGACCTGTCAGACCCGCAGGGCCCGCAAATCGTTTGGCATACTCATCGGACGTGAGCTTTTCAGCTTCATAGAGTGGTAAGGGTCGGTTGCCGACCAGCGACATATCGCCCAGCAGGATATTGAACAACTGAGGCAACTCGTCGATGCTGCTATTGCGGAGGAACGATCCCAGCCGGGTTACGCGGGGGTCGTTTCGGAACTTCATAAATTTAGCTGAGGTCCTCGTTTCCTGTAAGTACGCTTTTTCGCAGATGGGTTTGTCTTGATCAAAAAGCAGACGTTGACAGGATATCCCCTGTGCTCGACAAGCACTGCAAAGGTGTTCCACATCATTGTTTGGAGTATTCGGACCTGTTGAGGGGGCATATATATTATAATCGGCAAGTTGATTCAATAATTGATCGGCTTCGACGCGCATTGTGCGAAACTTGTACATGTCGAATACATGGAAATTGGCACCGGCCCGCTTTGATTTATAAATTACAGGACCTTTAGAGTCCAGATAAATCAGCAGAGCTACCAGAAGCATCAGGGGAGATAATAAAACCAGGATAATCAGTGACACGCTGATGTCAATGACGCGTTTCCACCAGGGAGTTTTCGGATGCGTAAATGAGACAGAGCCAGTTCCCTGGGTCAGTAAGGTTCGTATATGGCTATTTAACGAGAGATAGTACTGTATTTTTGATTCGAGCTTACCGTTCTCTTCGTTGATAATCAGAATGTCTGTAGCACCAGTAATAAGGGCGGTGTGTAAAATCTGAGTTTTACCAAGACGGCAAGTGACCAGAAAAGGAACCAGGCGATAGTCTTCTTTATTACGAACAATAGCAGACATCGATTGGCCAGTATTCGTATCGGCAATGATTAAATCGACTTTCTGACTGTCGGTCAACCACTGTTCTGCATCTTTTTCGTCCCTGAACCGTACAACAGCACAGGTAGTGCCTGCTATGGTAGCGATGCGGTTGGCGATCAGATCGTCCTGCATGACCAGTAAGACACAAGAGTTTAACATTTTAGTTTCTAAAACGGACGTTGAATGGGGGTAATATGGTAGCTGACAGGCCGACATTGTTGGGTTGAGTAGCCTAATACCGATCAAAAAGACGAACTCTTTGAAACTTGGCAGGAATTAAGTGCGGATTTTTATTCGTGTTTTTTATTGGAATAATTATATTCCTTGAGGTATATACGAATACTAACAAGGTGTAAACCTTCCGTAAGCAGAACGAACTAGGTAGTCAGGCTTATGCGCTTTGGGACAATGGATAATTGCCAAAGAGCATCGACAAAAGTCGCGACTTCTGTTGCCAGAATGATTTGGTTCCGGTATCAGTAGTCAAGGGCATAAGTTGCCGATGAATTTCTTCGATGGGTAGTTCAATCCGCCGGAGTAAAGCATGTAGTTTTGCCTTGACTTCCAGAGGGTTAAATGGTTTGGAAAGAAATGCATCAACACCTTGTTCAAGGCACTGAATCCGAGTGGCACTATCCGATACGTTAGAGAGAATGACCACAGGTGTTTGTGAGGCCAGTCGGCTCATGCGAATAAGTTTGGTTAACTCAAGGCCATTGAAAAAAGTCAGATCCAGTTCCGTCAGCACACAATCAAAGCGATTTCCTTGAATTAGCAAACGGGCAGCTTCCTGCCCAGAATTGGCTACAGTAATCTTAAAATCTTTGCTAAGCGTTTCGACCAGAATGTTGACCACGTATGGGTTTTCATCCACAATCAGCAAATGATACCTGGCGTTCATTTGTAATGAAGTTAAAATTACTTATGGGTTAGATTTTAAATTTTTAGACTAGTAGAGCAATAACTGGTTACTTTTTATTGAAAAAAAAACTGCTTTATTGGCATGGACATACGTTGGATTTACCGGAAAAATTATACTTTATGCATTGTCATCTGCTGATTTGTTAGTTATGGTAATCGGTTGACAATAAAGAATTTATCAAAACAGCCTTCCTGAAAGTTTAATCCACTAAAGCGCTATCGCCCATAGACTATTGGCTAACTTGATAAAGTACAAAATTGATTAAACGGCAGTTGTTTTAATTCCGTTTTAATGTCCAGGTTTTTATCAACTTTGATTCTCTGCAACAATGCGGCTGCATCCTATCCGTTTTAGCACAAACCCGTATCTTTGACGTACGTATTAGTTGTTTTTATGAGCCAACCAACCCGATTTCAACGCCTGCGGCCTCATCTGATTGCCGTTTTGGGGCTATTTGTCCTAACCTTACTTTATTTCTCTCCTGTTTTATCGGGTAAAACCCTATCAATGCACGATGTTCAGGAAGCGTCGGCTGCTGCTCGTGAAATACGGGAAATCGCAAAACAAACCGGGGAAAAGCCACTTTGGACCGATGCCGTATTTAGTGGGATGCCCGGTTATATGATTGACTTCAATTATCCCTACATCTTAGTATATAAAGCGGTGATGGGAGTAATCAATATATTGCCGAATACAGCAAGTATCATTTTCGTCGTGATGCTCAGTATGTATATTCTCCTAACGGTGCTGGGGTGTAACGCCTGGCTCGCATCGTTAGGGGCGGCTGCCTATGGACTAGGTACATTTAGCATAGTGAGTCTTGAGGCTGGCCACGTTTCCAAGATTTTTGCCCTGGGTTATGGGGCGGGTATGCTGGCTGGGGTTATTCTGACCCTGCGTGGGCGTTACTGGTTAGGGGCTGCCCTGACCGGTCTCTTTCTGTCAATGGAGTTGGGCGCTAATCACATCCAGATTACGTATTATCTGTTCATGACGGTTGGCCTGTATGTTCTTATTGAGGGCATCGCTTTGTTCAGAAACGGTAAGAGTCGTCAACTGGCCATTGGATTAGTGACTTTGGTTGTCGTTGGGGCAATAGCGGCTGGAAGTTTCGGTAAACGATTGCTGGTTCTGAATCAATACACCAAAGAAACCATCCGGGGGAAATCGGAACTGACCGCAAAAACAACCAACCCTGACGGGAAAACACCCAGTAGTGAATCGAAAGGCGGACTAGACAAGGATTATGCCTTTACCTATAGTTATGGAAAAGCGGAAACGCTGACCCTTTTGATTCCAAGCGCATTCGGAGGGGCCTCAGGAGGAGGATTGACAACCGACTCGGAATTTTACAAGGCGATGGTTAATAGAGGAGTCGATCCGGGTTCGGCAAAACAATTGGCCGAATTGGGGGCGCCAACCTATTGGGGAGATCAGCCTATGGTAGGCGGGCCCGCCTATGCCGGTGCCGCTCTAATTTTCCTTTTTGTGCTAGGGATGTTTGTGATCCGGACCCCGATACGTTGGTGGCTGCTGAGTGCTACCTTGTTGATGGTGATGCTGGCCTGGGGTAAGAACCTGATGTTTTTCAACGAATTCCTGTTTGATTACCTGCCTTATCTAAACAAGTTTAGAGCCATGACAATGGCGTTTTGTCTGGCTCAGTTGTTTTTGGCGGCTGGCGCTGCCTTGGGAATACAGACCATTGTGAATGAAAAGCTTTCCCTGGCTCAACTGCGCCAGCCATTACTCATTAGTCTGGGTATTACGGGCGGGTTGGCCCTGGTGATGGCGGTCATGGGAGGGGCCTTCTTTAATTTTCAGACACCAAACGATGTCATGATCTTATCCAGGTACTTTGGGGATGCGGCTAAAGACTTTCTGGCCCCGCTCATTAGTGATCGGCAAGGCATGATGCGCTCGGATGCCTTCCGTTCCGCAATCCTGATTGTACTGACGGCTGGAGTTGTCTGGTTGTTTATTGCCGATAAAATCAAATCGACTTTGTTTTATTCACTGCTCCTGGCTGTAGTGATTTTCGATCTGTTTGCTGTTGATAAACGATTCCTGAACAACGCTGATTTCGTTCCCAAATCGCAGGTAACTACCATTTTCGAAGCAACTCCGGCCGATGAGCAGATTCTTCAGGATAAGTCGCTGGGGTATCGAGTATTTGACCAGACGGGCTCCTTTATGGAAAGCAACCGGGCTTCCTATTTCCATCGGTCGGTAGGTGGATACAACACCACCCGGCTTCGGCGCTACAATGAACTGATTAATTACGCCTTCCAGGCCAATACACTGCATCTGCTCAATATGCTGAATGCAAAGTATGTTATTCAGCAGGGACAGCCTGATCCGGCAAACCCACAACAACAAGGTGGGCCTGTTGTAATTCCGAACCCCGAAGTGCTGGGTGCTGCCTGGTTTGTAAGCACGGTTCAGCAGGTAGCTGATGCCGATGCGGAAATGGCGGCCATGAAAACCCTGAACCCGCGCGATTCGGCCGTTGTGGATAAGCGGTTTGCCACGCAGTTGGGTAATTTACCCTCGCAAATGGACCACACAGGTAGTACCATCCAATTGACGAACTATCGTCCTGATAAGCTGATCTATGAGACCAATGCGGTTCGGGATGGCCTGGTTGTGTTTTCGGAAGTCTATTATCGGGGCGAAGAGGACTGGCAGGCGTTTATTGATGGAAAGCCCGCTCCACATCTACGGGCCAATTACACATTACGAGCGATGCGTGTTCCGGCGGGTAAGCATACGATCGAGTTTCGGTTCGATCCACCCCTGGCCAAAACGGGCGACATGATTGATCTGATCTGTAATGTGCTCCTGATCGGGTTAATCGGCTTCGTTATTTTTTACGAAAACCGCAATCGGCCCGTTGGCCCTTCACCCCAGCCTGAAGTCGCTATCTCACCTGCGGTAGAGGCCCCGAAATCTTCTTCGACGAAATCAAATGCCCGAAAGGCATAGCAACTGCCAATATATTGCCCCTAAAAAAGCCCTGGCTATATCCTAGCCAGGGCTTTTTTAGGGGCAATAATTACTTTTTAGAGGGAGGTTGAGTTGCCGTTTTTTTCGCACCTGACCGCTTGGGTTTCTGTGGACGGGTTTTGCCATACGACCCCATAGAAATTTTACCTTTCCGAGTTTTGCTATCGCCTTTGCCCATACGTCGAGATTCGTTTAGTTGAATTAGTTTTATATTTTATTTGAAAAAGTCAAAATTGTTGAAATTTACTGGTCATACCGTCTGTCCGTAACCAGCAAGCCGATCGCCATTAGTAGAAGATGAGATGAGTTACTTTCGAAAAAAAAACGTCTCCTGGCACTTGTTTGAGGCAGTTTTCGCTCAAAAAAAGGGTTGTATATATGCTCAGTTTTTTAACTATACATGTAACATACTTTCAAATGTTTATTATACGGCTATAAGGGTAAATAAGAATTAACATTATTGTTTATTAAATAAATTAAGTAATTTTTTTTAGTAGTTTTGTAGGTAAACAAAATAGCCTATTATTGTGATTTTTAGCAATTCATCTATATGAAAATAAGGCAATCCAGATTTTCGGCAAATAACTGGGAAACAGTTTCTGAATCTCCTGATTTTTTAGCCGAGAAGGCACAACTCGTACTAGCTTTCGGAGGGCGGAAATTGTTGGAAACAATAGATGCTTATGGTTATTTACGGGAAATTTATCCAAATGCCCAAATTGTTATTAATTCTACATCCGGCGAAATTTTAGCTGATAAAGTTTATGATGATACCTTGGTGGTAACATCAGTATGGTTCGAAAAGTCGATGGTACGAACCGTGCAGTTTGATATCAGCAATCATAAAGATAGCGGACGAGTTGGCGAACAGGTCGCACAGGCACTCGATGGGGAAGAACTGGCCGGTATCATTCTTATTTCGGATGGTGGCGTAGTGAATGGAAGTGAACTTACAGGAGCAGCCAACCGATGCCTGAATCGGCTGGTGCCTGTCATTGGTGGTTTAGCAGGGGACGCTGACCGATTTGAGCGGACCCTGGTTGGCGCTAACCAGAATCCTGAATCCGGTAAAGTAGTGGGTATCGGATTGTATGGCCAGGAATTGAAAATCGGTCATGGAACCATGGGAGGGTGGGATGTTTTCGGACCCGAACGTGAAGTAACAAAGTCGACCTATAATGAGCTTTACCAGATCGACGACCGGAGCGCGCTGGATCTGTACAAAGATTATTTAGGTAAATATGCTGAAGGATTGCCCGGCACAGCCTTACTTTTCCCCTTGTCGATTAAAATAACACCGGAATCAAGGCCGCTCGTTCGCACGATTTTATCCATCGATGAATCGGCAAAAAGTATGACGTTTGCCGGTGATATTCCAGAAGGGTCAACAGTTCGGTTTATGCGGCCGAATCTGGATCGGTTGGTTGAAGCTTCGGCAACGGCTGCCCAAAACTCATTGACACAATTGGGTGCTACTCCCGAGCTTGCCTTATTGATTAGCTGCGTAGGCCGAAAGTTGGTGTTAGGGCAGCGAACGGAAGAGGAGGTGGAAGTAGCCCGAGGGATTTTTGGAAGTAAGCCCTGTATGACCGGCTTCTACTCCTACGGTGAAATTGCACCAGCAGGGCCTAATTCGCCAGGCGAACTGCATAATCAAACTATGACCATAACCATTTTCTCGGAGCAGTAAGGAATGAATGAGGCATCGTTACATAAAACATTAGTACGTCAGATAAACCGGCATTTGACCAAAGAATGCCTTCAGAATGAAAATCTGCAGCAGTTTATTCAGTCGGTCAATGAGTCTTATCAGAACTTTGCCCGCGATAATGAACTTCTGGAGCATTCGGCACTCCTAAACGATCGGGAGTATTCGAAAGTCAATCAGCGATTGAAAGAAGAGGTGAGCCAGCGCCGGGAATCGGTCGAAAAACTGATGGAGGCTATTGTGCTGATTGAAGTGCCCGAAGGGGAGTCGATTGCCGATTTTGACAATGATAATCTGGTTGGGCTGGTTAATTTTCTGCAACGGCAGATCGAGTACCGGAAAACTATCGAGGCTGAGTTAAGGCAGGCCAAGGATGAAGCCGAGAAAGCTACGCAGGCCAAGTCGGACTTCCTGTCGATGATGAGCCATGAAATTCGTACTCCCCTCAATGGGATTGTCGGTATGACGTATCTGATGCTTCAGGAAGAAGTGCCGCCAACGATGGTCGAAAATCTGAAAACGCTTCAGTTCTCGATCGAACACCTGCAAGCCCTGATCAACGATATTCTGGACTTCAGCAAGATCGAAGCCGGAAAAGTGGAACTCGAAGAAACTACGTTCGATTTCAAACAACTGGTTTCGAATATTAAACGGGCGCAGCAGGCAAAAGCCCAGGAAAAAGGGAACCGGATTCGACTGATGATCGATGATGATATTCCCAATGCGCTGATTGGCGATTCACTTCGAATAGGGCAGGTACTTACCAATCTGGTTTCCAATGCGATCAAGTTTACGCATCATGGAACGATCACCATCGAACTGGCCCTGGAAAACCGCACCGAAGAAATGGCCTCCATCTTTGTGTCGGTTCAGGATACCGGAATCGGTATTGCCGCCGATAAACAGGAAGCCATTTTTAATATGTTTACTCAGGCCAACTCGGCCACTACCCGTAAGTTTGGTGGAACAGGACTTGGGCTCGTCATTACTAAAAAGTTACTGGAGTTGTACGGAAGTGCAATTCGGGTCGATAGCCAGGAGGGTAAAGGGGCTACATTCTCATTTATATTAAACTTACCGATTAGCCAATCGGCTGCCGTTACGCTGGCCGTTCCCGATACAGTGGATGAGAAAACGCTGAAAGGGCTGCATATTCTGCTGGTTGAAGATTATCCTGTCAATGTGAAGGTGGCTTTGAAGTTTCTTCACAAATGGGGAATCGAGGTGGATACCGCCGAAAATGGGCAGGTGGGTGTTGATAAATGCCGGGCCAACAACTATGATCTGGTGCTGATGGACTTGCAGATGCCCGTGATGGATGGCTACACGGCTGCCGCAGAAATCCGGAAAATGAATTCCCGAATCCCCATTGTTGCCTTGACAGCCTCAGCTACGTTTAGCAATCGCGACCGGGCAGTACATGTAGGAATGGATGATTATGTCACCAAACCATTCAATCCTAAAGATTTATTTAATAAAATTGCAAAGTATAGCCAGCGTATTCCCGGCAATTGATCGGTTGGCGAAACGTTTCTTCGTATTTATCTAAGGTACTTAACCATGGAAAATTTTAATTCGGCTAGTTTGCATACTATCGATTATGGTCGTTTAAATGAACTATATGACGGCGATAACGAGCAGATAGCCAGTCTTTTCGAACTGTTTCTGGACGAGGTTTTTCCTGATTTTCGAGAAATAGAAATGGAAATCGATCGGCAAAACTGGGTGGAGGTGGCTAAAACAGCGCACAAAATGCTGCCCTGGGTTGGCATGGTTGGCCTGACTGCTTTAGAAGCCAAACTCCGTAGCATAGAAGCCCAGGCAAAAACAGACCCTAATCCAGAAGCAATACGATCAGCCTGGAATCAGTTTAAGTTTGGTCTTGACAAGGCCATGCCTTTGATTCGGGAAGAGCTGACCCGGCTGACAAGCTAAGCTGTCAGAAATCGATAAACTGTTTCGACCCTTATTTAGAAGCCCTTCGACCAGTCGAAGGGCTTCTGTCATTCCTGCTAAAAATGGGTATTAAACGATCCTATGCCGTTTCCTGCTGTGATTCTGACGTTTCTGTGTGCGGGGTGTGCAGGAATTTTTTGCCAGCCTGCTTGAAGTTGAGGAGTGTACGCATCATACTAAGAATGAGTTGCGGCAACACCATAAAGTCACTGATCGAGATTTTACGCCAGAGGTATAAGGGGATAGACATGGCCAGACTGAATGATAATACGCCAATCAACCCAGCCGAAAAGACCAGGAAAGCCGGATTATATATAACCAGGTTGACGAAAAAAAGAAGGCAGACCGCCACCAATAATAAGGTGCGGGGGAGGAGTAACGATTTCAGCAACGCGTTGAATGCATGGATATTTCCCCGGGTTAACTGGTTCATTCCAATGGCAAAGTACTCCTTAATAAAGTAAACCTGAGCGGCAGTCCAGCGAGTACGCTGGCGCTCAAAAACCGCTATGTTCTGCACTTTCTCATCGAAAATAAATGCTTTGTGCAGATACCCAATTTTAATGCCTTCTATCAAAAGCAGCATTTCAAGCTCTTTGTCATAGCCACTGACGGTCTGAATCTGGTTCATGGCTCGTTTCATGACTGTAGGCTCAAAGCCCATCCCGGAGCCAATCAACGTAGCCGATAAACCCAACGCGCGCTGCCCTGCCCGGAACAAATTATTATTGACCTCTTCATTCATGGCGTCGAAGATAGCCACGCTCGTGTTGGTGTTTTTGGCCACCCGGTGCCCCTGAATTGCTTTCCAGCCTTTTTCAAACGCCTGATTGATGCGTTGTAAAAAATCAGTAGCCATGTGGTTATCAGCATCCGAAATAACGATGATGTCGTAATAGTTTTCCGGAAGAGCATTTAGGGCAAAACGAATTGACTTCTGAACGGTCGATTGTTCAAACTCAACAGGGATGATTTTGATTGGATAAGTGGCTAATTGCTCCAGGGTTTCAGGCTGAAACGAATCGGCAATGACGATCAGATCGTACCACTCGGCCGGATACGACTGCTTAAGATTGGCGACCACAGAGCCTAGGATCACACTATCTTCCTTATAGGCGGGTATCAATACGGCAATACGGCGAAGGGTACCCTGCACAGGAAGCGAATCGTCGGCCTTACCAACTCGGCCCGCTACAGCGCTTAGAAACAAGTAAAGAACATTGAATACCAGATAGCTAGTAACCAGTAAGAGAATCAAATAGTAGAGAGATGCTATCATGCGAAGGCCTTTGGTGATATTGTCGCTTAAAGCCAAAATAACACAAAAAAAATATAAATAAGAAATACGGTATCTTATGTGTTTATTTAATTTGCTATATGGTAAATAAGTAGTCCTCGGTTATTGGTTTGCATTAAAAGCACTGAAGTTGATGATCAGCTTTCTACCCACATTCACCAAACAGCGATTTAAGGCATAGGCTAAATCATCACTAGTCAAATAATCCTCAGGTCTTAGCCAGCCTCCTTTCAGATGACGCCATAGGGTTTCAGCAAGGTTAAGATGAGGGCAGTAAGCAGGCAAGAAAAACAGGTACAAACCTCTGGCTTCCCAAATCGGACGCATCCCTTGGATGTAGCCCGCTGTGTG
>NZ_KB893176.1 GCF_000374025.1 Spirosoma panaciterrae DSM 21099
TGGAGAAGATGTTCGGCGATCAAGCCTACAACGGCGTGTTTGCTCAAGAGCTTGACCGTTGGAGTATCGATTTTGAGAAAGCGTCGCGGCCTGAATCAGCCCAAGGTTTTGTACCGGTGGCCAAACGATGGGTAGTGGAACGAAGCATTGCCTGGACGAACTATTTTCGGAGAATCGTCAAAGACTATGAGCATACAGCATCTTCTTCGGTCAGTTGGCTGTATCTGGCCAATAGCCAGATCATGTTACAACGAATCGAGACTTATTGCCAAAGATGATTTCCCAACATACTCTAAACCTTTGTTTTAAGTCAAAAAGCCCGTAGAAGCCTTCAAAAAGCTTTGTTTAAGCCTCCTAGGGTATTAATTGCCATGATGAGTCACTAGATAGTCATTGAAATCTTAACTAGCTGCGTAGTAATGGAAGCAGTCTTGAACTGATAACCCTTTCATTCAAAGTCGTTCTAATGCTCGCTTGTCCGATTTGTCATCATCTAAAAAGGCGTTTACCGTTTAAAACTCTGACAGAATCGGCAAAGCCTCCGACAAGAAAGAAAGGGAGTTTAAAATGATGGGCGGATTTTTCAATCGTTGAACGTTGAAGTACTGACAACAGGACAGGAAATCGAATACTCCTTCAAAGCGATTAAGTGCCGTTTGGCTAAATCCCGGCATTTACGCAAATCACTTCGGGGATGTACAACCCGCATGCATACCCTATGACGATACGGCACACATGCGGGGGAAGACGACTCGGTACTTACAGGTTCAAATCAACCGTCAGGACAGCACTTCGCCCATCGGAGGGCCATACGCCCGGCCCAGGATAGAAGGTCGGACGTTTGGTGAAGTACTGCGTATTAAGCAGATTGTTGATACTACCGCGTACGGTTATCAGCCGCTTGATACGCCAGGTGCCATTCAGATCCCACAGGCTATAGGCAGGCACCGGACCGATCGCTCCGTTGGCCGAAGCAGTGGGCGTATTCAGTGCATCGGAAAAGGTTTGGGCTACGTAGCTGTACTGGAGGGTCAGACTGGCCGGGCCGTAACGGGCGGTCAGGCCATTGCGGGTAGTCCAACGCGGGGCCGATTCGACCTGGTTTCCTGTTACGGTCCGGTTTTCGGTACCTGCTGCTACCCGACCGTTAATGTACCGGGCGTAGTTATAGGCCGTTGAACTAAATCCACTGACTAAGAATTTTGTCGTATGCAAAATCTGCGTTTCAATCAACGCTTCGACGCCCGTACTCCGGCTATCCCCGATGTTAGTTCGGTATATGTAGTTGGTGCCATCGGTATTCGTTAACAACAACGTGCCCAACCGATTCCGGTAGAGTAAATCAAAAACGGTCAGGTTCACATGCATACCCTGCCAGCGTCCCGACAAACCGATTTCAGCATTATAGCCATAAGCGTCTTTCAGGTGTTTATCGATCTGCTCGTAGGTAGAAGCCGGAATGATATCCTTGAACACAACGGGTCGATAGGCCTGCGACCAGCCTCCGTAAATTTTCACAGCGTCGGTAAGCCGATATTCGGCGTTGATACCCAGCAAGGCAAAGTGGTGGCTAATATCGGTGGGCAAATTAGACGCGTCGTAGTAACTGATCGTGCCCCGCATCTCCGTTTTACCATGCTCGATCCGAATACCCGGTGCAATCATGAGTCGATTGGTCAGATAGAACTGATTTTCAGCAAAGGCAGCAATGTTCTTTGTCCGGTAATGCAGATCCCGTTTAAAAGGGCTGGTTAAGGTCAGGTCAAAATCACTCCCTGTGGTGCCTACTCCCAGTTGTCGACGGTGTAGATCGGTACTCATCAACTGCACACCAGCTGCCAAAGCCCCATTCATGCTTCCCAGTTTATATTGATGCAGCAAACGGGCTTCGGTCGTGTAGCTGTTGAAGTTATCAACATCGACCTGCCGGGGCCGATACTGCCCCGTTACCCGGCTGATTGTGTCGGGAACCGTAGCAAACGCATCCAGTTGAACACTATTGCGATTCCCCAACACGGCCGAATTGGTCCAAAGAAGCCGGGTTCGATCCGAAATTCGCCAGTCCAGTTTTAGGGAAGGAATGTAAATATCCGGGTTAAAATAATTTCGGCTACGGGTCGACTGCCGTGGGTCCTGCGCAAACATGGCATCGGTCAGCGGACCAGGGATAGTATAAATGTAGGCCGATCGTCCTAACTCTGCCGTCAGACTCAGCCGTTGCGTTGCCTGAAACTGAATCCGGCCCAACTGAGCCTGCGCATCGGTGCCGCTGTTTTGACGGTAGCCATCAGAATGACGACGGTAGTAATAGGCGTAGTAAGTCCACTTACCCACGCGTCCGCCAATGGCGTTAAAGGTGCTCCGCAAGCCATACGATCCAACGGAATTGATGGTTTCGAAGCCGAATCGGCGCGTTGTATCGGCCTGCCTGGTTATATAATTGAGCATCCCGCCAAACTGAGCCCCGTATTGCAGCGAGGCCGTTCCGCGCACGAGTTCAATCCGTTCGATGCCTTCCATGGGCGGAGAGTAGTGGCTGGCCGGATAGCCATACATATCCGAATTCGTAATGACGCCATTCTGCCGGATGTTATTTTCCCAGGAACGATGAGGGTCCAGCCCACGCGTCGAAATATTGATCTGATTACCCGTTCCATCCATGTCGTAGACAAAGACTCCCGGAATCCGGGCGAAGATTTGCCGGGGGTTTTTCTCAGCGACGTTAGCATCGATTTCGCTCACCCGAATGGCCTCGCTACGCTTACCACCCATCAGATAGGTTCCGTGTACGTTGGGTAAAGTTTGTACCACGATGGAACGGTTACCCGTTACGGTGACAGGGTTTAACAGACGAGCCGAGTCAACTGTCGATTTTTGTTGCTGCGCCAGCAGTGAGGCTGACACCAGCAGCAGGCCAACGGTCAGTAATTTTGTCGTACTGGAAAGATCAGAGAACGGACGAAGCCTGATTGAGAATTGTTTCATGAATTAATATTTATCTAACTAGCTAATTATCAGAGAGAAGGCAATTTATAGACTCAACAAAAGCAGTGCCAGTTCTGATACAGAGCGGTTATAGGGATGACTTTAGTAAGATTGTTGATGGCCGACTTATCCGGTCACCTGGCCAATTCCCCAAGGTATGGACCACGCAGATACCGGGAACTTCCAGGAAGCGACCATCGTGGTACTGATTTCTCAGGCTGTTTTACACAAGACGATTTCGGGCGCAAAAACACCTAGTTCATGAACAAAGATGACTCTGGGCGTCTGCCAGCTGTTAGCTGACGGGCACGCCTGGCCAATACCCATTACGTATGCGTTTGGATCGTACAACCTGAAAATCGGAAGTCAGGCTTGTGGAGGGGGCGAAACGGGAACCTGGTCGACCTGGTACCGGGCCGACAGAACATTGGGGAAGCGTACTACACACGCCAGAGAATGTAGTGCCGGAAGCTCCAGTCGACAGGCAAAAGGAGGAAGATAGGTGGTTAGTCGTTCGCTGATGAGCTTAAGAAGTCTACCCAAAGGCGATTGGGTGGCCTGTTGGTCGTCACTTAGCTGTTGCCATTGTTCAGCCAGTTCAAAAAAGCGTTCTCTGGCGTTCTGGTTCGTTTTGAGCAGCGTATACAGGGTATCATTCGCATAGCGCTGCTCCACGATGTTGTAAAATGTGGCCCCATCCTGAATCAGCCCCTCCTGTCCATCAGCGTTTTCCCAGGCTGCTGTATAGGGCAGGGATATAGGCAGCTTTACCAGTTTAAACTCATCGGCAGCTGATGGCTGAGAGGCATGCTGATAGGTTTGTTCAAACGTAAGCACAGCCAATGGCAGCCCTAACCAATGGTAGAGCAGCAGGATCAAAAAACCGATGGCTGGTAACGATTTCACAACTAGTGGATAATGGGCCGGTAATTTCGTCATTTTCACTGGATAATAAGCAAATCGGTGATAAAACTCATACGGACTCTTCAGCCGTAAAGCACCGCCAACGAGCCCAAACAACGTTTATTGACCAACTGCCTTCATCATCGGGTACGCATTCCCAAATCAATATCAGGGCCTTAAATGGAGTATTACCAACTTCATTCATCAGCTAGAAACACTAGTCTATCCGGTCTTATAGCCACTTCATCCACTTTTGTTTTTAAGGCTTCGTCGCATGAATGACCTTTGTTAGGTCAGAATAAAGCTATGAAAACGAACATCTTCTTAACCTCTCTTCTTTTTTGGGTCGGCAGTTTGCTAACACCCGCCCAGGCCCAGTTCCCGATGATGGGGGGCTCAACCCAATCCAAGGCATTGCCTGGTACGGCTGGCGACCAAAGCCCAAAAGGAAGTGCAAAAATTATCGGCTCGGTTGTCGATTCAGCCCAATCGGCCAAACCCGTTGAATTTGCCAGTATTGCTCTCTACAATAAATCGACCGGCAAAGCCATCGATGGCACTGTTGCCGACGAAAAAGGGAAATTTTCCCTGACCAAACTCGTTGCCGGTGACTATCAGGTTCTGGTCAGTTTTGTCGGGTTCCGCAATAAAACCATTTCCAACCTGACCCTGACCAACGGGCAAACCCTGGATTTGGGAGTTATCAAACTGTCGTCCAGTGTCAAAACGCTGGAGGAGGTAACGGTAGTCGGTCAGGCAGCTGTGATCGAAGAGAAAGTAGACCGACTGGTCTATAACGCCGATAAAGACATTACGGCCAAAGGCGGTGATGCCACCGATATTTTGCGCAAAGTGCCGATGCTGACGGTAGACCTCGATGGTAACGTATCGCTCCGTGGCAGCCAGAATATCAAAGTACTCATCAACAACAAACCCTCTACCATTGTCGCCAGCAGTGTTTCGGACGCGCTGAAGCAGATTCCTGCCGATCAGATCAAAACCGTTGAAGTCATCACCAGCCCATCGGCCAAATACGATGCCGAAGGTTCGGGCGGTATCATCAACATCATTACCAAGAAGAACAGCCTCCAAGGGCTGAATCTCAACATCGATTCCGGTGTTGGTAACCGGGGATCTATGCTGTCGTTGAATGGCAACTACCGGAAAGGAAAAGCAGGCTTTACGCTGGGCGGCTTCGGTCGGGCCATGTACAACACCATCACGAAAACCAATCTTGACCAGACCAGCCAGTCGGGCGGTGTAACGACTCTGACCCGCCAAAGCGGGGATGGACATAGTTCGGGGCTGTTTGGCCAGTACAACCTGGGTTTCGACTACGACCTGGCTAAAAACCAAAGCCTTACGGCTGGTGTACGGTATGGGGTTCGAAACTTCACCAACCAGCAGGATCTGGTCACCCAACTGTTCAACAACGGCTCGCTCAACTCATCGACCAACCGGAATGTCGATGCCAAAAATTTGTCGGGTACGGTCGACGCTAACATCGATTACCTGCATACCTTCAAACCCCAGCAGGAATGGAGCATTTCGACCCTCTACAGCCGCAACGACCTGACCAACAACTTCGATGCGAATCTGTTCGGTAGCACTGGTGACCTATCGGGCCGTCAGCGCAACCTGAATAAAAACGTGAACCAGGAGTTTACCCTGCAAACCGACTACCAGACCCCGATCAAGAAAAATCAACTGCTGGAGTTTGGCGGAAAAGCAATCTTCCGGGAAGTCAACAGCGACTACAAGTACCTCTTTGCAGGTCCTTCAGGCCAATTTACCACGGAGTCGAACAATACACTGGGCGAACTGACCTACCATCAGAATATTGCTGCGGGGTACACTTCTTACACCTATACCACCAAAAACCGCTATACGCTAAAAGGCGGAGTACGGTATGAACACACCTTTATCGATGCCAGCACCCGCGAAGGCGGTAGCCTGGGTGTGGGCGACTACGGTGTACTGGTGCCCAGCGTAAATGCGTCCAAAACCATTAAAGGGACAACGTTTAAACTCGGCTTTAACCGTCGGATTCAGCGCCCTGGTCTGCAACAGTTGAACCCCAACTTCAACGCTGCCAACCCGCAGGTCATTACGCTGGGTAACCCCAAACTAAAACCCGAACTCACCAACAACGCCGAACTGGGTGTGAGCAAAACCATTGGCAAGACGTTCATCAATGCTACATTCTTTGGCCGCATTACCAACAACGCCATCACGCAGGTTAGCTCACCCTCCGACTCGATCAAAGGGGCTATCGTCACAACCTATCAGAACATTGGGCGCCAGCATGCCTACGGTACCAACCTGTTTGCCAACGTAGCTGCGACCTCCAAAATTAACATCGGTTTATTCCTGAACGCTTTCTACACAAGCCTTACGGGGCAGGCTACCGGGGTAGATGGCGCTTCGGCTGAAATCACCAACAGCGGCATGAACATCGGAGGAGGTACGTTCATGAATGCGACCTTCAAGAATGGCTGGGGTGCCCAGGCATTCGGATTTTTGCAAGGCTCACAGGTACAATTGCAGGGACGTCAGGGTGGGTTCGGCTTCTATACAATTGGGGTAAAAAAGGAGTTCAACAACAAAAAAGCGAGTCTGGGTCTGGCGGCCGAAAATTTCCTGAACAATCGGTTCAATATCCATACAACGCTGAACTCGCCCCTGTTCAGTCAGGTCAACGATATATATATGTATAACCGGGGTGTTCGGCTTACCTTTACCCTTAAGATTGGCAAAATGACGATGGACGCTCCTCGTAAGAAAGCCAAGTCGGTCAACAACGACGACGTGAAGAGTGATGGAAATGGCCAGACCCAATCAA
The DNA here is from genome assembly GCF_000374025.1 of Spirosoma panaciterrae DSM 21099. Lineage (GTDB taxonomy): Bacteria > Bacteroidota > Bacteroidia > Cytophagales > Spirosomataceae > Spirosoma > Spirosoma panaciterrae. Next base: position 6,731 of record NZ_KB893176.1, read on the forward strand.
GTGGCACACCAGGTGGCGGTCAATCTCGGCCCTAATTGCTGAAATTCCCACGTAAATAGTAATATTTGTCAACTAAAACGGTAACCTAATTCCGCAACATGAAAACCAACAAATTTCTGGCTCTGGGCTTCGCCCTTTGTCTTTCTGGTCTTGCCCAGGCTCAGACCGTCGACGAACTTGTCGATAAACACGTGGCCGCACTGGGTGGCATGGACAAATTAAACAACGTCAAAACACTGTATATCGAACGGTCGATGGCTATTAACGGCATGGAAATTCCCAGCAAGTCGACTATTGTCGTTGGCAAATCCATGCGTACCGAAACGTCGGTAATGGGCAATTCGATGATTCAGGTTGTCGACGGCTCAACAGGCTGGATGGTGCGCCCGGCCATGATGGGCGGCACTGGCGATCCGGAAGATATGCCTGCCGATCAGTTGAAAAGTTCAAAGGGGCAGCTTGATCCTTTCGGTGCATTAGTCAATTACAAAGCCAAAGAAAATAAGATCGAACTGGTTGGTAAAGAGAAGGTAGACGGTAAAGATGCCTATCACCTGAAAGTGACGACCAAAGAAGGACAAACGGTCGATGAGTTTCTGGATGCCACTACCTACCTGGTCAACAAAGTTAAAATGGCGATGAATGGCCAAACCGCTGAAATTAGTTTTTCGGACTATAAAGACAAAGACGGAATCAAATTCGCCAACACCATGGAAATGGCTTCTCCACAGGGTGCCTTAACGTTCTCGACCGAGAAAATTACCGTCAACGGGCCAGTAGATGAAAGCATTTTCAAAAAGCCTGCGAAGTAGAATTTATTCGCGCTGGCTGGTAGTTTCGATAGCTTGCCTACCCTTATTACCAGACGTTACACATAAAAAAAACCGCTAGTGACTAGCGGTTTTTTTTATGAAAAAATGGTTCAATGCAAGACTGCTCCTATGGGTTAGATTATCAATGTACCCTTTTGACTCAAAAAAGGGTGGTCAGGTAACAAAAACGCTGGCACTAAAAGTACCAGCGTTTAAATCTAACCCATAAGAGCTTGCCGCCGAGTTCACACTCGACTACAATCAATAACAAATTAGGCAAAAATCTAAACAACTAGTAACAAAGTAGACAAATTTACCGAGCAAAATCTTCTTTTTTCTACAGGCAGGGCGCCCCCCTATTTAATGCGACTTTAATCTTCAGGACAACGAATCGGAAGGGTATCAACCGTTTTACGCCAATTTTGGGCCACTGGCAGGATTTATAGATTGGCTATTCACACCAGTACTCTAGTCATTACGCACTTGTCATTCATCGGGTAAAAACAGGAAACGTTTATCGGGATTACCACCTCACACGTAGTTATCCATTTGTTTGGTAGAGGCAGTTAAAGTACGTTATATAGACAAGTTAAGAAGAGAATGCAGTTAACCTCCCGCCCAGGTTTAGCGGGAGGTTACTTTTTTATCCAGAAGCAATCTGACAACTATCCGTCTGCGTATGTTACGCATTATATTAGTTAAATAGAGGAATCTCCGAAACGCCCGGCCATATTGAGTCGGGCGTTTTTTGCGAGTTTTCATACAGGGTGGGTTGGGTACTAAAAACAAAGCCCCTGTCAGTAGACAGGGGGCTGTTGGCATTTAACCTATGATAAATCTAAAAAAAGTAACTATCGTCTAACCCCTCACATGCTGGTTTGTCCGATCTGTGTATAAATTTCTTTTATTTTTTTGAAAAAGCAATCGGTTGCATAAAAAGAATTAAGGAAATCATCGGTTGTCTAATTTTTCGTATTATTGCACATATTCCTGATAATTCGTCACTTTTCCTGACAGACTTTATTGCATTTCGCGTGTATATAATCGCTTAGAAGCGCCTGTTCGTTTGCAAAAGGACTATTTCAACCGATTGCAAATGTTCTCAATAAACCCACCCCAACAATGCAAAAAGAGGTAACGATTTATGACATTGCCAAACTTCTTGAGCTATCACCTGCTACAGTAAGCAGGGCCTTGAATGACCATCCTGCCATTAGCTCTTCGACAAAGAGCCTCATTACCAGTAAGGCTAAAGAGATGGGGTATCGGTCCAATCTGTTTGCCAGCAACTTGCGCCGTCAACGGACCAATACCATCGGTGTAATCGTGCCCCGTCTCGACAGTGCCTTTATGTCGACCGTACTGGCGGGCATGGAAAAAATAGCCAACAAGAGTAATTATAATCTGATTATCAGCCAATCGCTGGAGTCGGTCAAGAAAGAGGTCGCTAATGCCAAAACGATGTTCGATAGCCGGGTCGATGGCTTACTGGTTTCTTTAGCCGCCGATACAGACGATCTGGAGCATTTTAATACGTTCTTCCGTAAAGGAATTCCGATGATTCTCTTCGACCGGGTGATGCCGCAGAAGAATTGCACCAATATTGTCATCGACAATGTCAAAGCAGGCTACGACGCAACGATGCATCTGCTCGATCAGGGGTGCCAGCAGGTTATGCACGTAACGGGCAACGTCAAACGAAACGTGTATGCCGACCGGCTCAAAGGCTACAAAATGGCCTTGTTCGATCGAGGGCTCCCACTTTCTGACGAATATATTCGCCTAACCGACCTAACACGTCAGGCTGGTCTGGATCTGGCCAGTCATATCCGACAGATGGCTATGCCACCCGATGGTCTTTTTATTGCCAGTGACTTTTGCGCAGCCAGTTGCATGGGAGCGTTACGCCAGTATGGCTTTACGATACCGGACGATATTGCCGTGATCGGCTTCAACAACGATCCAGTCTCTCAGGTTGTGGAGCCAAACTTATCGACGATTCACTACCCCGGTCAGGAAATGGGTGAAATTGCCGCCCAAACCCTGATCAATCACCTGAATGGTCTGCTGCACCTAAGTACAACGAATAGTATCCTGCTAAACTACGAACTGATTATCAGGCAGTCGTCTCAACGGGTTAAAACCCCATAAGTTTCCATAAAGGCTCTTTACATTGTTCTTACCGTAAAAATTCCTTACCTGTTCTTAGTCTATGATTAGCCCCAACAAACTCATTGTCGCTACGGCTGGCCTGGCACTTTTGGCCCTTGAGTCCGGTATTTGCCAGAATCCGACTTCCAGTCCGGCAAAACCGAAACCGCTCGTAACGGACATCTACACAGCCGACCCATCGGCCCATGTGTTTAACGGCAAAATTTACATTTATCCGTCGCACGACATTGAAGCCAACGTGCCCCAGGATGATGAAGGTGGCCATTTCAATATGCGGGATTACCACGTTTTTTCGATGGACAAAATTGGTGGAAAGGTGACCGATCATGGGGTTGCGCTCGACATTAAAGATGTCCCCTGGGCCGGTCGGCAGATGTGGGCTCCCGATGCCGCGTATAAGAATGGTACCTATTACCTGTATTTCCCCGTCAAAGACAAAAAGGACGTTTTTCGGATTGGGGTAGCGACCAGCAAATCGCCCACAGGTCCGTTCAAAGCTGAGCCCGCTCCTATTCCGGGCAGCTACAGCATTGATCCGGCGGTGTTTAGCGACACCGATGGCAAATCGTATATGTATCTCGGTGGTATTTGGGGAGGACAATTACAACGCTGGCACACAGGCAAGTATGACAGCAGCCTGAAAACGGACCTCAAAAAAGACAACGAACCCGCCCTAAGTGCCAAAGTTGCCCGAATGAGCAAGGACATGCTCAAGTTTGAGGAACCTCTCAAAGATCTGGTCATTGTCGACAAAGCGGGAAAGCCCTTACTCGGTGGCGATCACGATCGACGGTTTTTCGAAGGTGGCTGGATGCATAAATACAAAGGAACATACTACTTCTCGTACTCGACGGGCGATACACACCTGCTGGCGTATGCTACCAGTAAATCGCCATACGGCCCATTCACTTATCAGGGTGTGCTGATGAAACCCGTTACGGGCTGGACTACGCACCATTCGATCATTGAGTTTCAGGGCAAGTGGTATATTTTCTACCACGACGTGGAGCTTTCGGGCAAAACCCACCTGCGCAATATCAAAGTCCGGGAGTTGAAACGAAATGCAGACGGCTCGCTGGAAACCATTACACCGTAAACTGAGATCCTGGCATTTTTTTGTCATTCAGACCGGGACGCTTCCCGGTCTGAATGACAAAATACGTTTCAGTACAGGGTACTAAATTGCTCTAAAAGACGCTATCCAACCTGATTAAGCACAGCTATTTCCTTGAAATACGTTCTTCCACTTGCATCTGATGAGGTATTAAACACCGATTCAGCCGTACGCCCTGTGAATTGACTGCTGTTATCAGCAGCATCTCCTTGTTTTTTCCAGTCAATAAAGCCGAAGTCCGGGCATCCCCCCGAATCACTAATCCACTCTCGGCCGGACTCAGGGGTTTAAAACGACCACGCCCGTCGCCCAGCAGTACTACACCCACAGAAGCATCTTCACGACCCATGTTGACTTCATTCGGATAAAAGTTTCCGGTCAATACAACATCTAATCGACCATCCTGATTAACATCCTGGGTAACAATACCAAAAACAGGAGCGGCCTGAGCCATTCCAGGTAGCGCGTGAAGCGCAAACTTACCGTTTCCCAGATTTTCGATATAGGCGCTTTGCAGGTAAGTAGCTTTCGCTTCATAGGCTCCGCTCCGATCGTCGGTAGTAAACAACTGATCGAATGTAACAGCCGTGTAATCCGCAAAACGCTGGTATTTACGCCGAAATTGGATAACCTGCTGGTTCAAAGCATCGCGCGGGACAGCCGGATAGCATACGCCATTGATGTAGTAGCCCATAAGCGGGTCCATTGTACCATCGCTGTTAAAATCCTTCGCCATGATGATCACGGGTTCCTGCTCCGAAGCCCGGTAGAGTGTGTTCAGCCCTTCGTTACCGGCTATATAATCCAGGTCGCCATCCTGATCGAAATCGCCCTGGGCGAGGCTGTTCCACCAGCCGGATGAAGCCGGAATCTGGATCGGTGTTGCTGTCCGAAAGGAGCCTTTGGTGTTTGTATAGATTGTCAGCGGCATCCATTCGCCCGCCAGTACGAGATCGGCCCAACCATCCCGGTCATAATCGGACCAGAGCGCCGAACACACCATACCAGCCTGCATCAGCGAGGGACATAGTTGCTGAGTGACGTCCACAAATCGATGCCCGTTTTCTGTTTCATCGTTTCGGAGCAGATAGCTACGGGCAGGTAGAGGGTATTTACCCGGTATCTGGCGACCGCCGACAAACAAATCCTGATCGCCGTCGTGGTCAAAATCGGTGGCTACGACGCAGGAACCACTACCCGATACATCCGGCAAGGTGCCAGTGGGTGCCAGACTAAAATCGCCCTTGCCGTTGTTGAGATACAATTGATCCTGATAAAAAGCTTTTTCGGTCGATGGGCGTTCATTGCCTCCGTGCACTACATACAAATCCAGATCGGCATCGCCATCGGCATCAAAAAATAGCGCACTGGTGGCTTCCTGATCGGTTGTAGCGGGAAATGGTCGTTTGATAAATCCGCCCCCTGCCGTTTGCCAGAACAGGCACGATGGACTGCCCCGGTAAGAGCCACCCATAAAACAATCGTCCAGCCCGTCGCCATTGACATCCCCCACCGCCAGCGCAAAGCCAGACCGGGATAGCATTTTATGCATGGCCGCCGTCTGTTTGAAATCGACGAAATCCGATTCCGTATGGATAAAATCAATCGGATACTGGTCCGTCACATCCGCAAAAAGTGGTTTACTAGCTCGAACGAAAGAAGGCTTAGCTCTCAAAGAAGCTTGCGTTTGCGAAAGCGTAAGCGCCTGATCGGCAGCAATGTTTTGTTTAGTTTCCACCCGGCCGTCGGGCCATTCGATGAGCAGAGAATCAATTTTAGTGTTCTTCCCGAAACCAATATGAAGCCGGGGATCGACCGACGACAAATACCCTCTAACCACCGACGCTTCACTGTATTGCATCGTGCCTCCTGCCCAGAGTGTTACCTTAGCCCCAACTCCCTGCCGATTGGCAGAACTCCCCTCCAATGAAATGGTCAGATAATGACCGCCTGGGTTTTGTTCCCGGCTCTGATTCCGATAAATGAAGGCTTCGCCATCCACATTGTTTACGGCCAGATCCAGATCGCCATCGTTGTCGAAATCAGCGTAAGCAGCCCCATTCGCATACGACTCGTCATGAAGGCCCCAGGCTTGCGAAACATCGTCAAAAGCCCCATCACCCCTATTTCGGAAAGCATAATGGGCAAGAGGGATCTCGGGAACCTTGTCGAGTAGCTCCAGACGTTTTTTTGTGTTGTATTCGGTGGTACCAAAGCCCGAAAAGTCTTCGGTAAAATTGATGAAATCGCGGTCGGTAACGTTTTTCCGGTAGCCATTGGTGATATAAATATCCTTCCGGCCGTCGTTATCAAAATCGGCCAGCAACGTTGCCCAACTCCAGTCCGTCTGCGCGACGCCTGCCATCAAACCCACTTCCGAAAAAAGTGGTGGGGAAGCATGGGGCACGGGGTTCGGGGCAGAGGGCATGGGGTAAGGAGCAATCTGGTTCAACCGCTGATCCCGCTGCCCCATGCCCTCTGCCCCATACCCTACACCCAGATTCATCTGAAGCGAGTTGCGCATGTACTGCATCTGATGGCCGAACTGGGGTGAAATACTCATCTGTTTCCGGTCATAGTCCTGTCCGCCCAGCATCATTTTTAGCCGTTCGTTCTCCTTCGGCAGCATGTCCAGTTGCATCAGGTCGGGCAATCCATCGTTGTTCAGATCGGCTGCATCAACGCCCATACCATACATACTGGTGTGGGTAGTTGCCTGCTTAATCACATTGGTGAAATGACCTTCCCCGTCGTTCTGATACAGGATGTCGCTGCTGGTGAAATCGTTGGAGCAGTAAATATCTGGATACCCATCTTTATTAAAATCGCTGATAACCAACCCTAAGCCGAGCTCGTCGTAGGTTATTCCGGCTTCTTTCGAAACGTCCTTAAAAACCGGGTGCCCCTTGGGGCCCGTTCCTTCATTGCGGTAAAGTTTACCCGTACTCGGGTGTGATCCGTCGGACACCACCGGGCGAACATGGGCCGGATTCTGAAAATCAGGAGCAGTATTGAGCAGGAAAACATCCAGGTCGCCATCCCGGTCGTAATCAAAAAAAGCGGATTGGGTGGTGAACGCGGGATCGGCCAGCCCGTAATCGGCGGCCATCTCTTTAAAAACCGGCTTACCGTTTTTTAGCCCCTGGTTGATAAACAACAGGTTTTCGGTATGCTTCAAGGCTGGGTGGCTGGCCACCGAAATGTACATATCCAGCCACCCATCCTGATTTATATCGACCATAGCCACTCCCGAACACCAGCGGTCGGTAGTCAAGCCAGCCGATTGGGTAATATCCTCAAACGAAAAGGCTTTCTCGCGCTGCTTTCCCTGATTCAGATAAAGTCGACAACTCACCTGATTGCCCGTAAAGACCAGGTCCATCAGTCCATCGTTGTTGACATCGCCAACCCCTACCCCACCCCCATTATAAAAATTGGTAAAGGTGAACCCATTCAAACGTTCAGTTGGTGTTAAGGCGTTGGTAAAGGTTACGTGGGTATGACCACTGGAGAGCCGCTCAAATCGTGTCGATGCCGATTGATGACAAGCCAGTAAGCTACTGGCTACTATCCCCATTCCAATCAGCCAAAACGGTATACGTCTCATAGAAGCATTTTGGTTCTCTTTAATATAACAATGACACCGGCATAACCGATGTCATTGTATAATAGTAATTAAAGTCATCCAATCTCTTCCTTTCAATTCAGGAAGAAGCTCTTTTTTGTCCTTCCGACCGGGACGCGGAGTCGAAGGAGGAATCTCAACGTTGTGTATTAATCAAGCTTGAGAACCCTCCTTCGACTCCGCGTCCCGGTCGGAAGGACAAAAAAGGTTTAATAACCAGGATTTTGACCTTTCAGGCCCACGTTCGGATTGTTGTCAATTTCCTGCTGAGGAATGGGCAGCAATTCATGTTTCCCTTTCTGGAAATAGGCAATAGGCTCGGTTTTCAATTTACCCAGTTTCCGCCAGCGCAGAATATCCCGGTTCCGAATTTCTTCACCATTCAGTTCAATCCGTCGTTCGTGTACAATGGCCGTAAATACCTGGTCTTTGGTCGAAACAGGGTAGTTGGCCGTCGGATACGCTGGCATGGATACGCTTGGTCGACTCCGAACCATGTTCAGATACGAAACGGCGCTGGTCAGATTGCCCAGTTCGTTTTCACACTCGGCCATCGACAGCAACGTTTCGGCATAGCGCATGATTCGCTGGTTGATACCGCCCGTTGTTGACGTACCGGCTTTGTACATCAGTGTAAATTTCCGCCAGCTTACCTTCTGTACCTTACCATCTACCGTTGAACTATTGCCGTTCTGGATTTCATCGGTCAGAATCGTCTGATCTTTGTTGTATTTATCGCCAGTCGTATACACCGATTTTGCATAGCGCGGATCCATTTTCGCGTCACCTTTGCTGGGTCGTTCGAATTCAGCCAACAGGCTATTCGACGGAATGATATTCCGCCAGCCAATGCCCGAATACTCCTGCGTCCGAACGGTTTCTTCGGCTCCTGCTGTGCCATCGCCATCGCCATTCCAGTTGAAATTACCGCCCGATGGCAGAAAATTTACTTCCCAGATCGACTCTTTGTTGAATTCACCCTCTTCGGTAAAATTGTCGTTATACTCATCCACCAGACCATAGGTTCCTGAGCTAATGATTTTCTGAAGTTCGGTTTTGGCATTGGTGTAGTCGCCCTGTTGCATATAAACCCGCGCCAGAAGCATCTGAGCAGCCCCTTTGGTAGCGCGTCCCTGATTGGCCGCATCGTAGGTAGCGGGCAGCGCATCCTGAGCCGCTTTCAGGTCGGCAATGATAAACGCGTACACATCGCCCTCCGATGCACGGGGCAACGAACCCGCTACCGATGTAACATAGTTTTTATAGAGCGGCACCCCACCCCACATACTTACCAGTTCAAAGTAAGCCCAGGCCCGTAGAAACTTGGCTTCGCCCACAGCCTGTGTGGCTACACTGGCCGTCAGGGCTTTGGCTACAGCCGCTTTATCCACCACGACATTAGCCCGGTGAATGATTCGGTAGGCCCCTGTCCAGACAGAACTTACCAGCGAGTTGTCGGTGCTATGTACCCCTAGCAACAACTGATTGCGCGGGGTTTCGAGCTGCCCACCTCCTGCCGCTACATCGTCGGATCGCAGATCGTGGGTAAAAAACCACTCACGAGCCACCAGGTTTGTCGATTGAAGGGCTGCATAAACCCCGTTGACCGCACTTCTGATTTGGACATCGTTTTGAAAATAACTGTCGGTCGTAACCGCGTTGGGATTTAGCTGATCCAGGCTTTTTTCATTACACCCAACCGCCAGGCCCAGCAATAAAACACCGATTGAGAAATAGTGCCTTTTCATAGAAAACGTATGCGTTAAAGTCGTTAAAGTCGGTTAGAACGTAATCTGAAGACCTGCCAGCAGGGTACGGGCCTGCGGGTAGTTTGAGTAGTCGATACCATTCCGCAGTAAGGTGTTATTTCGCGAACCAATTTCGGGATCGTAGCCCGTGTATTTGGTAAATGTGAGCAAGTTCTGACTCGATACATACACCCGAACTTTGTTCACGACACCACTCGTCAGACTGCCCAATGCCTTGGCCGGAATCGAGTAGCCAATGGTCAGGTTTTTAACCCGCATGTACGAGCCGTCTTCGATAAACCGATCCGAAGTCCGGCTGTTGTTGTTCGGATCACCGGCTACAGCCCGTGGCACATCGGTGTTCATATTGGTTGGCGTCCAGGCATTTAACACCGCAGGACCTGCATTGAACAGCCGCAGCATACCCTGCGTAACGACCTTCGTGCCGTTGTAAATTTTGTTGCCGTAAGTACCCTGCAAATACAAGGTGAAGTCGAAGTTTTTGTAAGATCCTGTAAAGTTGGCTCCGTAGTTGAACTTCGGCAGGTAGCTTCCCAGGTAGGTGCGGTCGTTGGCATCAATTTTACCATCGCCGTTCAGGTCCTTGAAGCGAATATCACCAGCCGATGTGTTTTTGGCCGGATTGTCGGCATCGCGCGAAGCAGGTCGGTTCTGAACAGGGGCGCTGTACACTTCGTCGACCGACTTAAAGATACCATCGACTACGTAGCCATAGAACGACTGAATCGGTTGACCCGCTTCGGTTTTGGTAATATCGGCCCCGCCATAGTCGGCATTCGAACCCGCGTAGATGGCAGCGGTCGGTGTGGCCAGACTCAGCACCCGGTTGCGGGTAATACCGATATTAGCCGACACATTCCCCCGGAAATCACCTTTGGCGTAGTTATAACCTGCCTGGAATTCGTAGCCCCAGTTTTTCATGCTGCCGATGTTGGCCACGGGTGCATTGCTGTAGCCAATCGAGTTAGGAATGGGAACACCCAGTATAAGCCCGTCGGTGAATCGGTTATAAACCTCGGCCGTAAACGTGAACTTGTTATTGAACAGGCCCAGATCGATACCTCCATTGACCATGTCGGTTGTTTCCCACTGCAATTCGGTATTACCCAGAGCATTAAAGTACGACCCAAGGCTAGTCGATGAGCCAAAAGGATACTGGGTTGCATCAGCCGACACAAGTGATTGCCAGGCGTAGTTTGGTATGCCATTGAAACCCGTCTTCCCATAGCTAACCCGTAGTTTTAGCTCCGACAAATTCGGCATATCTTTCATGAAGTTTTCCTGATTGATACGCCAGCCAACCGAAGCCGATGGGAAGTTACCCCACTTTTTGCCTGGTGCAAATAAGGAAGATCCATCCCGTCGAATCGACGCACTCAGCAAATACTTGCCTGCATAATCGTAATTGATACGGCCCACATAGGAGATCAGATCGATTTCAGACCGAGAGCTACTAACGGAGGGGTTGCTTATCCCCTGAATCACATCCAGGTCATTATTGGGCCGGTTACCTGATCCCGACATACCAGTTAAAAGTACTTTCTGGGTTTCAGCGACAGCCACGGCCGTAATGGTATGCTTCCCAAACGTTTTATCGAACGAAAGCTGATTGGTAATTGTCTGCGTAATATTCGTGTTGCGCGATTGCGAAACCGTAGACGATACCCGCTGAATATAACCGTCATTATAGATCGGGTTGAACGTACTACCGTTCGAGAAGCCCATATCAACGCCGTAATTGAACCGATATTTGAGGAAACTCGTCAGCCGAACATCCGCATAGACCGTAGCAAAGGCTTTCAGGAACTTCGTCCGGGTAACATCCATAGCCGGTGCCCGAAGGGGGTTCTCCGGGTCCGATCCATCGGCAGCCGTCGGAGCACTATACCCTCCTGCTTTGGTCGGGTCCGTCGTGGGCCAGTAGGGCATCATCCGAAGGGCGTGCATCAGTTGCGAACGGTCGCCGGTGGTTTCGCCCCGCTGGTTGCTGTAGGAAGCTGTCAGGGTCTGACCAATCGACAGGAATTTGGATACCTGATGGTCGGAATTGAGCCGTAACGAACCGCGCTCGAAGTCGGTTCCGATCATAATCCCATCCTGTTTGAAATAGCTACCCGATGCAAAGAAGCGGGATACCGCATTACCACCCGATAGAGAAAGCTGATGCTGCGCAATCGGTGCGTTGCGGAAAAGTTCGTTTTGCCAGTTGGTTTCCGTCTGGGCAAAGGTCTGGGTAGCCCCGTCGTAGATGGGTGTATTCAGGTTATTCAGTCGCGAGGGGAGCGCAATACCAGCGTTGGATGTCAGTGCTTTGGCATACTGCACATACTGATCCCGGTTCAGCACATCTATTTTATGCGATGCGCTTTGCGTACCCACGTACGAATCCAGCGTGATGCGAATTTTGCTGTCGCGGCTTCCTTTTTTGGTTGTGATCAGGATAACCCCATTAGCCGCCCGTGACCCATAAATAGCTGCCGAACTAGCATCTTTCAACACCTCCAGCGATTCGATGTCATTGGTATTGAAGCTATTCAGATCGCCAGTGGGTACCCCATCGATCACATACAAGGGACCTGACCCGTAGCTGATTGACCCAATCCCCCGAATTTGCACGATGGGCGAGCTTCCCGGTCCACCGTTGTTCACGACTGATACACCCGGTACCCGGCCCTGAAGGGCGGAGGCTACGTTGGGAACGGGCAAAGCGGTGAGTTCTTTGGGGGTTACAGTCGATACGGCCCCCGTCAGCGAAGAGCGTTTCTGGGTACCATAACCCACGACAACGACCTCTTCCAGCGAACCGGCATCGGCTTCCAGCGACACGTTGACTATGCTCTGGTTACCAACCGTGATTTCCTGTTTTTTATAACCAATATAGCTGAATACCAGCACTGAATTGCCGTTCGGTACATCGATTCGGTACGTTCCCCGGGTATCGCTGGTTGTACCACGTGTGGTGCCTCTAATCTGAATATTTACGCCCACTAAAGGGCTTCCTTTTTCATCCAGCACAGTACCTGTCACTGGCTGGTCGGCTGGTCTGGCCCAGGTCGTCGTAATCAGGCAATTGATTAAAACGAACAGTGCAAAACCCTGCCTCATGATTTTAATCACTAACGCATGGAATTGTAGTTGGTTTGGCATAATTTTAAGGGTTTGTCGGTTTAGCAACGGCAAAAAAAATCCCTGCATCCGTTTTTCGGACGTCTTTCTCGCGATTGTACAGGGGATTACTTAGTGAGTCAGTAATGTTGGCGCATTACTGACTTTTTTTATGCATATACGTTATACGATGGGCATAGGCAGAAAAAGGGGGTTAGAACGGTTGAACAGGGCATATAGTCTATAAATCAGAACGGGTACGTATCCTACTAGTTACCAAAACTCTAAAAGATAGATTTGTAACTATACTCAAATGGAAATTGCTTCTTATTTTTTTACTTAGGCATGTAGTTAGTTTACACACCAAATAATCTATTAACTACCTAATATCGATTACGCTAAGCGGCCTCTATATGTATGTTGACGAAAGTCGGTATTATTTTTCCTAGCACAAATATCACAATAAATTTATCATTTGCAATCGGTTGCATAATTTTTATAATATATAGCATATAGCAGGTAAAAAAGCTTCTAGTGGTTAAAACTCCATTAAAAGCAACGGGGGTATGATTCCTAATAACTAGAAATCATACCCCCGCTTAGATAAACACTCGACTATGTAGGACTTAGCTGACAGCAAAATCGAGATTCTCGGTGATGCGTTTCCCTTCGCTGGCCAGTGTATCCATGTACAGCCGGATACGGTCCTGTGCTTCTGCTAAGTCCATATTATTCAGATTGATATTCAGCAGGTCGATAAACCAGGGTGCTTTTTCAGGGCTGAGCACATAAACCGTCGCGATTTCCTTTGCAATCGGCAAGGTTGTGGTTTTCGATGCGTCGAATACGTCTTTATTACTAGCCTCCAGCAACTTATCGTATTCCTGTTCCAGCAAGGTATTGAACAGGGATTCGGAAAACGTATCCCCCGCTTTAACCCCAATGTCAGGATCGTCTTCGGTCAGAACAGCCCCTTTATGCAGCCATTCCCACAGAATACTCAACCGGATTTCGCCCGTGGCCATGTCTTCCATCAGGTACAGAATATCGTCGTTGCCGAAGAAATCGGCGGCTTTCAGGGCGGCTGCCTGCATTCCCTGACCAAAGGCATTCCCGTATTGCAGAGCCACACTCAGCAGGTTACGCGCTCCACGAATATCACGGGGAGCCGGTTCGATCAGGATTAAGCCATCGGCATCAGCCTGCGTGTAGGTCAGTGGCGGAAACGAGCGCCCGAGTTGATTGGCTTCGCCTACCTTTTCCCAAACGGGCCGGACGATGTGTACCATTTTCCAGTGAGCCACCCATTTGCCGCTGGCCCCTTCGCGCTGTTCGCGCTCGGCACCAGCCACCGCCTTCGCCATACTGGCCGATACGCCCGCTTCGGAACCTACCGGAATATTCGGCTCCATACCGCCCTGCCAAAGGGCAAAATTGCCGTTGCTGTCGGGTGTATTGACGGCCCGGCGAACGCGGTCTTCGTAATTCCGCATGTAGCCGTAGGTCATCGTGATGGCTTCGATGTTCGGGTTAACGAAGCTTTTATCCCATGCCATCGCATCCGATACACTGTTGATATAATCCCAACGGCCCGTATTGAAACCGACAAAATGCTTGCCCAAAGCCGCCCGAATTTCCATCAACTGGTGCGTTGCTTCCAACTGCTCGACCAGTACGTATACCCTGATAGTGCCAACTGGCAGGCCAATATGGATTTCGAGCGCGCTAAGTAGCTCGTTCCACACTCCGGCTTCTTCGGCTGTCTGGATTTTGGGTAGGTACATCACAATGGATGAACCCGCCTGTTGCAACGCCTGATAATTGTTTACGACATACAACGTCGCATCGACAATCGACGCGGCCATGGCTACACCATCCCCATCCCGAATGTGGCGATCATCAAGATGGAGGCCGCGCGCCCGGAAAATTTTGGTGGTGAAATTGAGTTGCTCCTCCCAGTTGTCGATTGTTTTTCGCCCCAGAAACGACTCGGCCCATTTGTTCATTTCGGCCGCTACCTGTTCGGCTACCTTCAGGAATATTGGATCTTTATGAATCGCCAGTTTCAGATTCCGCTGGTTATCGAGCGACATGGTAGTAATCTGCCCCAGCGCGTCTTCGCCATCGAACATCCAGCCATCAGCCCCCGACAGCAAGGCATACGCCACATTTCGGATGCTACTCTCGACGGGTGCGTTGGGTTTGGCTGCCGGGCCGGTTCCCTGTATCCATTGCCGTTGTAGATCGGACGGAACCGGGGCTCCTTCGAACTTCCCATCGCGAGCGTCCTGCACCTTGATGGATGTACCCGGAATCAGACTCTCGGGGTCCAGAAAACTAATCCGGGTTTTTGATGCCTGACGGGCAGCCCGGCGTTTCATTCGAGCGTCCATCACCTCTTTTATGCGTTTGTTAAACGGGGCCAGGGCCGAGAGCGCATCGATGGCCTCATGAGTATATACGTCGGAATAGGTCTCGTTCAGGTTGTCACGAATGGAGATCAAGTGAGTTAGCATAGCCAAAAATGTAAAATGGATGTAAAAAATAACCGCGAGGACGCTATAGGCGCAAGGAATGAACAACTACTCGTTGCGTCTTCGCGTCTTTGCGGTGTACTGCTAATCGGTATTGAGTATTGTATCCTGTTCCAGCACAA
Organism: Spirosoma panaciterrae DSM 21099; assembly: GCF_000374025.1. Classification (GTDB taxonomy): domain Bacteria; phylum Bacteroidota; class Bacteroidia; order Cytophagales; family Spirosomataceae; genus Spirosoma; species Spirosoma panaciterrae. Next base: position 21,984 of record NZ_KB893176.1, read on the forward strand.
ATACGGTCATTGAGATAGGGCCGTGTGCGCCTAATACTAATGCCTGTTCAATGTCGGCGGTTTTTGAAGGCCCCCCAATAAAAGCGGCAAAGCCGTAGTCGCCCGCACCGATTTTCGCATAGGCTTCGTGGAGCGTAGGAACGATTCGTTCGGCGGGGATAACCACCACCAGATGCTGACAGATGTAGGGAACAATACGTTGGCCCATGCGCTGTTCGGGCAACCAGACGGCCCCATTTTCTGCAACAGCCAGTTCGGCCTCGATCACGGCAACCTCAACGTCATCGAATGTATGCGGGTCAATGTCCATCGACAGGCGTTCAAACACATCGCTTAACTCTGGCAGGGACGTAATGATGCGTTGGCTCGTATCAAAATTTTCGGCAATCAGATGTTTGATTTCGGCAAAACCCTTAACCCGAAAAGCTTTGCCGCCAATCCCGGTAAACACCTCACTGTATGTTTGCACAACATTCTGATTCTTCCCTGTAAAGGCACTCATATCGGGCAATGGGCTGGCAGAAGGCTGATTTTTCAACACGTCAGCCAGGATGCGTTCTCTCGTGCTCATAATGTCAGTTTAAACCTATTTGACCTCATCCTTTCCATGCTTCGCGTACCATTCTCCAAACGATTCCTTCGGACTGTCGGGCATGTCGCGTTGTTTGTACCAGGGATTGAATTTGTTGTTGACCGCAAACGGGATGTTGTTCAGAACCCACCGTCCGGCTTTACCAATGGTCGAATACGACGTGGGTGAGGATAAGGTCCAGGCCATCGCTTTGATACCGAGCACCTTTGTATTGGCTGCATACCCTTCCTGCACAATTACCTGCCGCCATTTATATAACTGCTCATGAATGTTGATCTTGACCGGACAAACGTTGGAACAGGAACCGCAAAGGGTGGACGCAAACGGCAGATCGGCATGTTTACGCATATCCAGATTCGGAGCCAGAATAGCCCCAATGGGCCCGGCAACGGTATTGTGGTAGCTAAGCCCCCCACTTTTCCGATAGACAGGGCACGTATTCATGCAACTTCCGCAACGGATGCACTTCAGCGAATCCCGGAAATCGGGACGGCCCAACTGACGGCTTCGCCCCATATCGACCAGGATCAGGTGCATTTCCTGTCCTTTACGCGGCTTTTTGAAATGGCTCGAATAAATCGTGATCGGTTGTCCGGTAGCACTACGGGCCAGCAATCGCAGGAAAATTCCCAGGTGCTTCTTCTGCGGGATAATCTTTTCAATGCCCATCGACGAAATCTGGACTTCCGATAAATGGGCGCCCATATCAGCATTCCCTTCGTTGGTACAGACTACATATTCGCCCGTTTCGGCTACGGCAAAATTGACGCCTGTAAGGGCGGCCCGACGGGTCACAAACACATTGCGCAGATGTCGACGGGCAAACCGGGTGAGCGTCGTCGGGTCCGATACGCCTTTTTCGGTGCCCAGGTGCTCGTGGAAGATTTCTCCGATTTCCTCTTTGCGTTTATGAATACAGGGCAGCACAATGTGGCTGGGCGGCTCATTGTCCAATTGTTGAATGTATTCGCCCAGGTCGGAGTTGATTACGTCGATGCCGCGTTCGATGAGGTATTCGTTCAGGTGGCACTCTTCCGTGAGCATGGATTTGCTCTTGACCATCTGCTCGATGCCTTTTTCCTTCAGGATCGAATACACAATGGCATTATGCTCTTCGGCATCGGCTGCCCAGTGGACCTTAATACCATTCTTTGTTACGTTGGCTTCGAACTCCAGCAGGTAGTCATGCAGATTCGACAGTACATTGTTTTTGATCTGCGAGGCCGCTTCGCGTAGAGCTTCCCACTCCGGTATGTTTTTGGCCGCCATATCGCGCTTTTGCCGAATCCACCAGAGCGCTCCATCGTGCCAGTCGACGCGTTCTTCATCTTTGATAAACTCTTCGGCCAGGGCTGCGTGGTCTTTTTCTGCTTTTTCCATTACCGGGTCGCGTTTAAAATTTCAGCAATGTGTACCGCTTTTACGGCGCTTTTACTCCGTTGCAAAATCCCCTCCATGTGCATCAGGCAGGATAGGTCGACCGAGGTAATGTATTCGGCCCCGTGCCGGACATGATCCGACACCCGATCTTTTCCCATCTTCACGGATACCGCTTCTTCGGCCACGCAGAACGTACCACCAAATCCACAGCATTCGTCGGGGCGCTCCAGGGTCACCAGTTCCAGACCATCCACCATATTCAGCAGCCGAACCGGCTTGGAAAACGGAGCCGCGTTGAGTTCGCTCATCTGGGCCAAATGCAATCCCCGTAACCCATGACAGCTCTGGTGAATCCCTACTTTATGCGGGAAACGAGCCGCTAGCTTATCGATTTTTAATACATCGGTCAGAAATTCTACCAGTTCGTACGTTTTAGCGCGGACCCGCTCCGCCTTAGCTGGCTCTTCGTCCGAATGCAGGTGATCTTTCACGTGCAATACACAACTGGCCGACGGGGCGACGATGTAATCGAACTCCGCAAAATTTTCCAGAAACAGGTTATTGCATTCCTGCGTCAGATGTTCGAATCCTGAGTTTGCCATCGGCTGGCCACAACAGGTCTGACGCGGTGGGTACACCACCTTTACCCCTACTTTTTGCAGCAATTGCAGGGTAGCAATGGCCGCGTTGGGATAAAACTGATTAACGTAACAGGGTATAAAAAGTCCGACAGTCATGGCATGTAAGGCTTACTTCGTTGCTTACCCAAAGAAGTATACCAAATGGGTTTTACTAATCAATGGTTAATTACTTTTAGAACCAATCAGGCAGGCGGTTAATGCTCCAGAAAATCCAGGTCTTTCCCAAATGTTTCTTCCATTTTCCACAGGCCCAGATACGCGATGGAGATGGTCAGTAGACCCAGTAAAGCGGCTCCGTTAACAATCCCCAGCTCCCCTTTGAAAAGCAGAAATAGAGGGGTCATGATGTTGATGCTTCCCCGAACAAAATTGGGTACGGTCGTCGCTACGGTAGCGCGGAGATTGGTGCCAAACTGCTCAGCGGCAATGGTAACAAATAACGCCCAGTACCCTACCCCAACACCTAAACCTACACAGATGGTATAGAACACCGCTGCCGACTGAAAAGGCACGTACAGATAGACCGCCACCAGCACTGCCGTTAGCAGCAGAAATAACCCCAGCACTTTTTTCCGGCTGTTCATGTACTGGCTAAATATCCCACTGGACAGATCACCAATCGACAGGCCGATGTATTCCCACATGACGGCTTTGCCCGCTACGATGGGTTCACTCAGGTGCAGGGCTTTTCCGAACTCAGGCGAAAACGTCATCAGGATACCGGCCACAAACCAGACCGGAAGGCCAATCAGGATACAGCGAATGTATTTATTGAACTGGCTCCAGGACGAAAATAACTTCATGAAGTTGCCTCTGGAAACCGTTTCCCGTTCTTTAACACTGGTGAATATGCCCGATTCGATTACGCTGACCCGCATCAGCAGCAGCAACAGCCCTAAACCGCCCCCAATGAAGTAGGCATTTCGCCAGGCAAACATATCGGCAATGAAATAGGCCAGTACCGCCCCTAACAGCCCAACCGACGCCACCAGTGAGGTACCATACCCCCGGATTTCTTTGGGAAGAATTTCGGCTACCAGCGTGATACCCGCTCCCAGTTCGCCAGCCAGACCGATACCGGCAATGAACCGCAGCAATGCGTACTGATCGACCGAGGTGACTACGCCGTTGGCAATATTGGCTAACGAATAAATCAGGATAGACCCAAACAAGACCGACAGCCGTCCCCGCTTATCGCCCAGAATCCCCCAGATAATCCCCCCGACCAACAGCCCTGCCATCTGCATATTGATGAGGTAGATTCCGGTGGGTAGCATATCCGCATCACCAACCCCAAGGTCTTTCAGGCTTTGCACCCGAACAATACTGAACAGCAGCAAGTCGTAGATGTCGACGAAGTACCCCAGTGCCGCTACGATGACGGGGATTTGCAGCAACTGGCGAATCAGCGATGTACGACTCACGGTTGTTGGTTTATTCTTGTAAATGGGCTCAGTCATGTTTCGTTTGGGTTTACTGGCGAATTTGTCATCCCGACGAAGGAGGGATGACAAAGCCTTCATTTGTAACCGTTATCAATCAAAGGACTTTACAGGCCGCCAAAGCACATGTATTTGATTTCGGTAAAGTAGTCCATACCGTACTTGGAGCCTTCCCGCCCAATACCGGATTCTTTAACACCCCCAAAGGGAGCCACTTCGGTCGAAATCATGCCTTCGTTGATGCCCACCATACCGTAATCCAACGCTTCGGCCACCCGCCAGCAACGGGTAATGTCTTTGCTGTAGAAATAGGCTGCCAGTCCGTAAGGCGTATCGTTTGCCTGCCGAATCACCTCCTGTTCGTCGGTAAACCGGAAGATGGGTGCTACCGGGCCAAACACTTCATCCTGAGCAATGATCATATCAGATGTAGCATCGGTCAGGATCGTTGGCTGAAAAAACAGGCCGTCCAGTTCATGCCCACCCATTTGCACATGAGCCCCTTTAGCCAACGCGTCGGCCACATGACGTTTTACTTTATCAAGCCCTTTTTCATTGATCAGCGGCCCAATCTGCGACTGGCTGTCCAGCCCATTCCCTACCTGCAAGGCACCTACCGCCTTCGACAGCTTTTCGACAAACGCATCGTAGACGGCATCATGCACATACAGTCGGTTGACACATACGCAGGTTTGGCCGCTATTACGAAACTTCGACGCCATAGCACCTTTCACAGCGGCATCCAGGTCGGCATCTTCAAAGACAATAAAAGGTGCATTACCCCCGAGTTCGAGTGAGATTTTTTTCAAATTCGACGCACACTGCTTCATCAGGAGCTTGCCCGTAGCTGTCGAACCAGTAAATGATAGCTTGCGGACTTTACTGTTTTCGCAAAGCTCCAGGCCAACTTCCGCATTTTTTGAGGTAGTGATGGTATTGTACACGCCCGGTGGAAAACCTGCTTTTTCGGCTAATTCGGCGACCGCTAAAGCAGTCAATGGGGTTTCGGAAGGGGGCTTCACAATGACCGGGCAGCCAGCCGCCAGCGCCGGACCCACTTTGCGGGTAATCATGGCCAGCGGGAAGTTCCAGGGCGTAATGGTAGCGACCACTCCGATAGACTGTTTGATCGTAACCAGCCGCTTGTCTTTGGTATTGGCCGGAATCACATCGCCATAGGTTCGACGGGCTTCTTCGGCAAACCACTCGATGAACGACGCGCCATAATCGACTTCGCCCCGGCTTTCGGAGATCACTTTGCCGCACTCCATAGTCATGAGCCGGGCCAGTTCGTCCTTATTTTCCAGAATCAGCGCGAACCATTTCTTGAGCAACGTAGCCCGTTCTTTGGCCGTCAGCTCACGGAAGGCAGGCCAGGCTGCGTGGGCCGCTTCGATGGCCTGTCGCACATCGCTTTGATCCATATCCGTAACCGACGCAATTACCTCGCCCGTAGCCGGGTTGGTTACGTCGAAGGTATTCCCACTGGCGGCATTCACCCATTGGCCGTTCACATACCCCTGCGTTCGAATAAGCGAATTCAACGCCATACGGTCTTCGGAAGTGGTCATCATGTTTATCGTTAAAAAGTGATTATCTGGCGAATGGCTTCTCCCTTCGCCAGTCGTTCAAATCCTTCGTTTATATCGTCCAGACGGATTTTGTGCGTCATCAGTTTATCGACGGGCAGCCGACCAGCCTGATAGAGTGAAATGTAAGCCGGAATATCCCGCGCCGGAACACAACTGCCGATGTATGAACCCTGCAGTGTACGTTCGTCGGCCACCAGCTTAGTTGGTGACAATTGCAACATCTTACTGGGGTGCGGCAACCCAGCCGTAACGGTTTTGCCACCCCGCCCGGTTGCGTTATAGGTAAACTCCAGCGCAGGAACCACCCCAGCAAACTCGAATCCAATATCGACCCCACCGCGTGTCAGGTCTTTCACCTGCTCAACGGCATTCGCTTCCGACGAATCGACCACATGATGCGCACCCAGTTCCAGAGCTTTAGCAAGTTTGTCTTTGTTAACATCGGCCACAATGATTTTACTGGCCCCACCGGCCAACGCGCCCAGCAACGCAGCAAAGCCGATTCCGCCCATGCCCGTAATGAGTACAGTTTGGCCAAGGGTCAGTTTGGCCGTATTGATCACCGCCCCTACGCCCGTCATGATGGCACATCCAAAAAGGGCGGCAATATCGAAGGGTAGGGTTGGGTCGATTTTTACGATGGACTTGCGCGATACCACGCTGTATTCGGCAAAACCCGACACGCCCATGTGGTGATGAACCGGGTGCTGGTGCTCATCCTGCAGGCGCATGCCACCGTTCATTAATTCGCCTTTGTTGTTGGCAGCCAATCCATTGTCGCAAAGGGCCGGGCGTCCGGTCATGCAGGGCATACAATGGCCGCAAATGGGCAGAAATGAAAACACGATGTGATCGCCAACAGCCAGGTCATGAACACCCGGCCCCAGCTCGACCACTTCACCAGCGGCTTCGTGCCCAAGTGCCATCGGCATTTGTCGCGGGCGGTTCCCATCGATTACCGACAGATCGGAATGGCACAGTCCGGCGGCCCTGATTTTTACTAGTACTTCGCCCTCCTGCGGTGCCTGTAAGTCAAGTTCCTGAATCGTCAGTGGTTTGCTGGTGGTGTAGGGGCGCTCCTTGCCCATTTCGTGTAATACGGCTGCCCTAATTTTCATATACTAGTTATGTAAGAACTCAACCTAAAATAGTCAAATACTTTTTTTGTCATCCCGACGCAGGAGGGATCTTCTGTAGCCGGAAGCTTTTAAGCCTTACCCAAAGATCCCTCCTGCGTCGGGATGACAAAAAAAGCTAATGTATTTTGACCTGACCTACTTGGTGATTAATAGCACTATTTACGCGTTAGCTAGTGACGACTCCGTTTTCAAAAACGCTTCGATGTTCTGGCCGACCTTCTCCATCAGCAGCGTTCGGGCTTCGATACTGGCCCAGGTGACGTGGGGTGTGAGGGCCAGTCGCTCTTTATGTTTTACGTGCAAAAGTGGATTATCGGGCAAAATGGGCTCTTTGGTAAACACGTCGATACCAGCGGCCGCAATCAGCCCTTCGTCCAGCGCCCTGGCCAGATCAGCTTCGTTGACAATACCCCCCCGACCTACGTTGAGCAGAATGGCCGATTTTTTCATCTGGACCAATCGGTCGTAATTGATAAAATTGGCCGTGTTTTCGTTTAAAGGGGCGTGGATAGAAACAATATCGCAGGTTCGTAAAAACTCATCCAGTTCCAGTCGCAGATAGGGTTGCTGAGTATTCTGCCCAGACGTAGAGTAGTACACCACTTCGCAACCAAACGCATACGCAATTTTGGCTACCTGCCGACCAATATTCCCCAGGCCAACAATGCCAAATCGCTTGCCGGCCAGTTCCCAGAAACCCGGTCCAAAATGGGTGAATATATCAGTTTTAGCGTATTCACCGTCTTTCACATAGTGATCAAAATAGGGGACATTGACCAGTAGGTGCAGTAGAATGGCAAACGTGCCCTGGGTAACGCTCTGCGTCGAATAATCCATGGCGTTCTTTACCGGAATGCCTCGTTTTTCAGCCGCTTCTTTATCAACATTGTTGGTGCCAGTGGCGGCAATACAGATCAGCTTTAGCTTAGGCGACTGTTCGATGATGGCTTTATCCAGCACCACCTTATTCGAGACAACAACATCGGCATCCCTGATTCGACCCAGCGTTTGATCGGGTTGGGTGGTTTCGTAGTACGTCACCCGACCAAATTTCTCCAGCAGATTCAGATTCGGAATATCACCAATGGTTTTCGTATCCAGAAACACTAATTCCATAGAAGGGGATCGTAAATGGTACTGAGGGAAAGACTGCGAATGGGTTGAAAATACGGAGCAGAGCACGCTTACGGAATCGTCCGAACCTTGACTACTACTTTTTTGACTCCGTCGTAGCCTTCTACTTTATTGGCGGGGTTGTGGGCTTCTTTGGGCGTAACGATGTAGAAAATGCCCGGTTCGGCTACGTAGAATTTCCCCTGATCGGTGGTATAAAACATAATGTCTTTAGTCGGGCTGTATGCCTCGACCAGATTCGATTTTACTTTCTCGACCGGGATGATGCCGATTTGCTCTTTGCCCTTTACCACAAAATGAATGTCGCTGTAGTTCTGGTGGGCTTCAAACTTGTCGTTGGAGATTTCGCGGGGTGGGCCTTCTGAAATGGTCGCATAGACCGCTTCATCGTCGATGGGGTATTTGCCGGGACGCAGCCGGGTGAAATCGGTATTTTTCAGAAACGCAAAGGCTTTGTCCCAGGCCGCTTTATTGCCATGGTACTGCCGGGCAAACTCTTCCTTATTGATTACCTCGGCGGGTTTAGCGGGCAGCCCACCCAGCCAGTCCATTTTGGCAAACCACTGGTCGGCCTTTTTCCCCGTCCAGCTTTCGGCCGACTGGGCGCGTACCGAAACACTCATCAACAAGACCATAGCGACCAATAAGGCCAACGAGCGGTTAACATCCATTTTTCTCATCACGGAGTGATTAAAGGGTTTACGGGATTCTATTTACGGTTTTTGATTCAGGTATCCCAGTGTCTGTGAGGACATAGACACTGGGATACCTGAATCAAAAACTGAGACCTAGTTCTTGGTCACCTTTTTCACCTGACCAAGACCGAACTGGTCACCGGCGGCAACAGGCTTACCTCCACTAAAGTGAATTTCAACCATTTTCTCACTTTGTACATCGTTATGATCCTGATCTTCCAGATTCGCCACGATTTTCCGCGTTTTTACGTCAATAACCTCACCCGTTGCCGGATACGCATATTTGCCATCCAGACTAAACGTAATCCAGCCGGGCATGTCTTTTAGCGCTATGGTTGTTTTCTGCACAGGCGGCATTACCGTGTTGTCGAATATGTGCAACCGATAGTTATGCCCATCGCACAACCAAAGCTCCTTCTCGTCGGGGGTTAAGCCAATGCCGTGGCTGGGGCAACCATGCCGTTTTACTTCACCCATATTCCAGCCTTCGACCACGACCCGATGCAGGAATTTGCCTGTCACTAAATCGGCCACCTCGAAACCCAGTAATCCGTTGACGTTCACGTACACGAGCGTCTGCGAACCATTGACCGTGAAGGGACGAATATCGGCACTGAATGGACCAACCTGCCGGGAAACGGTATGTGTTTTGGTATCGGCTACATTAAGCATAGTCGATTTCAAGCCTGCCAAATAAACCTCTTTCCCATCGGGGCCGTAAATCGTATTGTGCGAACCTGAGTTGGTAACAATTTTAGTGATCACATCACCAGTTTTAGCGTCAACAACGTTCCAGTGGGCTTTTTCGAGCGATGGTGCATAAATAATTTTGCCATCGGGCGATATCGAAATGCGGTCAACGCCACCTTCATATTCTTTTTCCCAGAGGGTTTTTTCGGTAACCAGGTCGATACACTGAATGGCTTCCAGCGTGCTGATATAAATACAATTGTAGGCCAGACTCACATCGACACCCTTCACATTGGATGGAACGCCTTTTTTCGACGAACCCGTGGGAGATGGCATGTCTTTTCTTAACAAACCACCGGGTATCTTGATGAACTTGACAAACTTATGATTATTGTCAATATCGAACACCTGAATACCATGCCCACCATAGCCGAGATAGTTCCGAATACCTGGTGTTGCCACGTAGAGCAGGCGCTGTACTTTCGGAGCGGGTTTCGTAGGTTTTGTGGGATTAGTGCCCAATTTATCTTTCGAAGCGGTGATCCAAGCGGTTGCCGATATAAAGAGTATACCGCACAAGAGGAGCGAAAAAACGGTTTTTGTCGTCTTCATACAAGAAAGGTTAAAAGGCTAATTTGGTTATAGATAAATGATGAACCTGTTTACGGTTTCCTGAAAATCCTTTTTGTCATTCCTCACCGTAGTCTGTGAGGAATGACAAAAAGCAAACGTTAATCATAGCCCGGATTCTGTGGGAAAATCGTACGGTCGTTAATCAGTTGAATTTGTGCCAGGGGTATCGGGAATACGATATTACGCGCTTTCATTCCGTACTTCTCCATGACTTTAAGCGCCTGACCTGTTCTCACTAAATCAAACCAGCGATGTCCTTCAAAGGCCAGCTCCCGACGGCGTTCCAGCACAATCTGATCGCGCAGGTCCGTCTGCGTTATGCTGGTTGCCAGCGCATCGATACCCGCCCGCGTCCGAACCTGATTCAAATAAGGCAGTGCCTGCGCGGTTTTACCGTTTTCGTTTAATGCTTCGGCATACATCAGCAACACATCGGCGTAGCGGATCACTTTCCAATTGGCCGGGCTATCGTTGGCCGTACTGATTTTAACAATGTATTTGCGGGTATAGGCCGACATATTGTTCGACGAAACCAGAAGCGGAATAAACTTACCTGTTGCATCGGTATACCCCCGGCTGGCGGTTATATCTTTCCGTTTGTCTTTAGCTTCGAACAGATCGAACAGCACCTGGTTGGGCGTATTCTGATCATCGACCGAACCGGCAATGCCATAGAACGCGATCATCGACGTCACCTTGGGTGTAAATCGGTTGGTGTAAATACTGCCTTCGCCCCCTAAACCCTGTTCATACTCAATGTCGAAAATGTACTCGCTGTGGTGCTCGTTCTTGTTGTAATCCCACAGGTCGGCCCAGTTGGGCAGCAGAGAATAGCCCATCGTGGTCACCTCCTGAAGTTTGGCTTCCGCTTTGGTAAAATCTTTCCGGGTCAGGTATACTTTTCCCAACAACGCTCTGGCCGCTCCCTTCGTAGCCCGCCCTACTTCCGAACCGGCATAGCTGGCGGGTAGCTTACTTTCGGCATCGAGCAGGTCTTTGATAATGACCTCGTCGTATATTTTATCGACCTTCTCACGCGGAGTTTTGTACGATTCTTCGATGCTAAGGGTTTTGGTTACCATCGGCACATCGCCAAAAATCCGAACCAGGTCGAAATAAGCCAGCGCCCGCAGGAATTCCGCTTCGCCAATGTGCCGATTTTTGTTGGTGATCGATGCATCGGCCGTAGCAATGCGCTCCAGAATAGTGTTGGCCCGCGTAATGGCTTTGTAGTAATTCCGCCAGGTGGTTATTAGCAAAGGATCGTCGTTGGCCAGGGTAAAATTATCAATTGCGCCTGCGGTACCTTTCACCAGTTCGTCCCAAACATCGTCGCCCCGGATATCGCCAAAGTAGTACATGTTGGCGTACTGATCCTGATAGATTCCGTAGACACCAATAATCGCATCCTGGTAGTCTTTGTCGGTTTTATACAGCACATCGACCGTGACGGTATCGACGGGCAGAATTTCGATAAAATCCTTTCGGCAAGCGGTCGTCAGCAACATGACCAGCGCCACCAGAGAAATTGTCTTTTTCATTGGAAAAGAAAGGGTTAAAAACCAATGTTGATGCCGAACAGAATACTTTTTGCCGTTGGGTAGTCGTACCGCTCGTTACCAGGGGTAAGCGGGCTATCGGTCCGGCTCACATCGGGGTTAAAGCCAATGAACTTCGTGAACAGGAAGGGATTGTTGGCCGTTACCGACAGGCGTACCGAACTGAGCTTCGCCTTTTTCGCGATCAGTTCAGGGAGTGTATAGCCCAACACGATGTTGTTGATCCGAAGGTAGGAGCCATCGTCGAGCCAGCGCTGGCTGTAGGTACCTCTGAAGTTGCCGGTAGGCACATCGTTGGGCCGTACCGAATACCCGTCGCCGGGGTCCGATTCCGACTTCCAGTAGTTGTTCATGAAGGCATACTGCCGGAACCGGGCCCGGTCGTTGGCCAGTTGTTCCCGCGATAAGGCCAACACACTATTGCCCTGTACCCCCTGCAAACTGACGCTCAGGCTCAGGTTTTTATACGAGAAGCTGTTGGTCATGCCGTAGTAAAAATCGGGGTAAGGTGAGCCCATGATGGTTTTATCGAAGCTATTGATGATCCCATCTGGCACGCCATTGGGTCCACTGACATCCACAAACCGGACATCACCCACCCGCGACGCATCACGTCCACCGGGGTTCCAGATTGGCCCTTTGTCCAGCTCGGCTTTGGTCTTGAAAATCCCATCGGTCAGCCAGCCATAAAACATCCCGATCGGCTGCCCAATCATGGTAATATTTCCGCCCTGGCTCGCAATGATCGGGTCGCCGGAGGGTCCCAGGCGCGTCACTTTGTTCTTGTACATCGAGAAATTCAGGGCCGTCTGCCATTTGAAAGCGCCCTGCGTATTCACCGTGTTCAGGGTAATTTCCCAACCCGTGTTCTGCACTTCGCCAATGTTCTGGAGCGCGGTATTGAAGCCCGTAATGTCGGGGATGTTTACGTTCAGGAGCAGGTCGGTGTTTTTCGACCGGAAGTGATCCAGGGTCAGCGCCAGCCGATTATTGAGGAAACTAACGTCGACACCCACGTTGATCTGCTGCTGGGTTTCCCAGGTCAGGTTTGGGTTCGCCAAGCGACCGGGTGAGTAGCCACCTACGCCCGTTCCGCCCAGCACGTACTTTTCGTAATTGATCGTAGCCAGGTGATCGTAGTTACCGATGTTGTTGTTCCCGGTTTTGCCGTAGCTGGTCCGCAGTTTCAATTCGTTGATGGCTCGAATATCCTTCATGAAAGCCTCGTCCGAAATCCGCCAGGCCAGCGCTACCGATGGGAAAACACCATACTTGTTTTGTGACCCAAAGCGCGAGGAGCCATCCGTCCGCAACGAAGCTGTTGCGTAGTACTTGCTGTTATAGTTATAATTGATCCGGCCTAAATACGACAGCAAAGACCATTCCGCTACGTTCGACGAACCACCCGTCAGGATACCACTCACGGCACTCAGCGTAGGCACCAGGTTGTTGGGATAGCGGTTGCTGGTCAGCGTGTTGGATTCGAACGTTTCCTTTTGGGTCGTATAACCTAACAGACCCGTAAAGTTATGCTTGCCAACGCTCTTGGTATAATTCACGGTGGTTTCTGTAATCCAGTTGAGCCGCTGCGATGCATTGTCGGTACCACTGGCCAGCTCGTTCAGGAAAGCCGCCATCTGGGGTTTGAAGTAGCTCCCTTTGATGCTCATCAGGTTGATACCCAGCATCACATTCACCTTCAGGTTCGGCAGGATGGCGTATTCCATGAAGGTATTCCCCAGAAAGCCAATGCCTTTTTGCCGGGCCTTTATCTCATTGGCCAGCGCCAGTGGATTCTTGCTGGTCACCACTGCATCCAGTCCGTTGCCAAATGGATAATAGCTGCCATCCGGGTTGTATAACGACTGATAGGTTGGAATAACCAGCGCGTTATAGAGCGGATTGTTGGTAATATCCGAGTACGTCGCGACATCTTCAGCACCTACACCACCTACATTGAACTTATCGGTGTAGGATGGGTTCAGATTCACTTTCAACGTAAGCCGGGGGGCCAGTTTCGCATCGATATTGGCCCGAACCGAATACCGTTTGAAGTTGGTATTCAGAATGATCCCATCCTGATTGAAGTACTCACCACTAACGGCGTAGCGGATATTCTCGCTGCCGCCCGAAGCCGTTAGCTGATACTGCTGCTGAGGCCCTGTACGCAGAATAGCATCGAGTGGGTCTTCGTTCGTCGTGATCTTGCCCGACAGTACATCCAGAATGGTTTGCGGAACGGGCGCCTTCCACTTGAGCGGATCGCCTGATACATCGTTGCCTTCGTCCAGATTTCGGTTCCGAACGCCGTCGTAGTAGTGCTGCGCTTCTTCCAGACCCGATTGTAGTTTGGGCCGTTTGGCTATTTTCTGAAACCCGAATTGGTAACTGAAATTGATAGCCGCTTTGCCCGTCTTACCGCGCTTGGTATTGATAATCACAACCCCATTGGCACCCCGCGATCCGTAAATGGCCGTGGCCGATGCATCTTTCAACACGTCGATGGTTTCCACATCATTCGGGTTCAACGTCTGGATGCTGGAAATTGGGAAACCATCGACCACATAAAGTGGCCCGGCCCCCGCCGAAATACTACCGATACCCCGAATTCGAATTTGAGGTGCCGCACCCGGTTCGCCCGAAACAGGTTTTACCTGCACCCCGGCAATTTTCCCCATCAGGGCCTGGTCCACGCGGGGAACGGCCACTTCTTGAATCGATTTACTGCCGATTGAGGCCACCGAGCCGGTCAGGTCTTTTTTCTCGATAGATCCATACCCAATGACCACGATTTCGCTCAGGGTTTTGTTGTCAGTTTCCAGCGTAACATTCAGGCTGGTCCGGTTACCAACCACAACCTCCTGCGAAGCATAGCCGACAAAACTAAAAATCAGCGTAGACGAGGCATTGGGGACGTCGATTTTATACCGCCCGTCAACGTCGGTAGTGGTGCCTTTCTGCGTGCCTTTCAACAAAATACTGACCCCAGGTAAGCCCTCTCCTTTTTCATCAGACACCTTTCCCTGAACCGATATATCGGCCACGCGCACTTTTTCGGCGGTCACATCGGCCGAAGCGGCCAATAAGGGCAGTTGTGTGGTTGACTCCAACGTCTGGTTTATCTCGGTGATCGGGCCAGCAATCGGAAGTCGGGCACTGTTGGATTCACCCTTGCCCGACGATTCCTTCGCCGTAACCACGTAGCTACCGTTTCTGATCTTCTTATAGCGCAGGCCCAATGGTTTCAGAATCGTGCTCAGATTATCGTCGATTCGGGCGTTCAGGTTGACGGCATCGGCCGCAACGGTCAGCCCGTCTACATTACGGTCCATGTACAGGATGTCGGTAGTATAGTGATCCTGTAAGTTCTTCAATACATCTTTTAATCGCTTTGTTGAGGCTTTGGCATAGACCTCTTTCAGCTGAAGCTGTTCAGCTCGGGCCAGGGTTTGGGAAAAGCCAGGATGTAGTTCTCCCATCACTACTCCCAGAAGGAGTAGAATACGTACTGATTTTTCCATATGGTACAGGGTTTATGTAGTTTGTGCTGCTAGGTTATGGTAAGAGGCTTGTACGCTGCGACAAAAAACCAGGATCTGTTTGTGGAATAGCCAGACGAGCGAAGTCATAGGCCTACTGCCTTCGTCCGTCTTACAGGATAGACGATTCAGCCTATTAAAAACACTTAGTCGTTTTTTAATTATTTTTTTGAAAAATTGAATTATACCAGATTTCTTCTGAAAAGTCAGATAGCCTCACAGACCCTGAAGAAAACTGAAAACTGACTATTTTGAGGAGAATTGTGCCTGTTCAGCGATGGTGATGTCGTGGGCGACGTCGGGGCGGAGCTTTTCCCAGTGGAAGCGGAGTTGATTATTTTCGGCCCAGGTGTGGCCTTTTTGCTCGGTCAGATGCACCAAAGGCATGTCGTTGTAGAGTGGACGCGTAATGGCTACCACCTCATCCCAATAGCGGAGGGCCGCTTTTAAGTGCTGAATAGCAGCCTGTTTCTGCGCTTCCTGCCCGGTGGTTCGATAGGTTTGTAAGGCTACCGCTCCTTTCAGTTTTTCGGCAAAATGCAGCCCCAGATTGGCCCAAACCTTCACATCCGCTACTTCATACAAAAGCGACCGATTCGATGTGGTATTGATCGATTTAACCAACTGTAAGGCTTTCTGGCAATCGGTTTCCAGATGTTGGGCCAATATGGGCGGGGTTACTTTTTCGGGACCGAATGTTGATCCCGTGTTTTTCACGTTTACATAATCTGCTACCGACACATAGTTTGGATCGAGGGTTGGCTGGGTAATCTGCTGATTGACGGAGATATAGGATACGTTTTTGGCTGCATCAAACGCCATCATGCCTTCGCTATAGAGCGAAAAATCCCAGGTAAAATCAAAGTCAGAGGCCAGCCGAAGCGGGGTCGACGAGGCCAGGGCATACGCGTCCAGCAACGGAGCCGCCGATGGACCATACCGCCGGACAAATTCGGCTTTGAAGAGAGCATCGGGCGTGGTGGGGTTATAGAGCAAACGTCCCCAGAGCTTGTAAAACAGCCACTGCCGTTCGAAGGCATACGTCCAGTCGACGGTGCCACCGGGAGTAGTAAAGTAATCTTTAGCCGGAATGTACGTCTCTGAGCCCAGGAAATAGCCGCCCACATAGGCTTGATTATTGGCCGCAATATGCGCCCGTACAAACGAAGGTACGCCCCAGCGCAGACAGAAAAAATCCTCATTTCGGGCCGTCCAGGTGATTTTGTAAGTCGTGGGCAATGGATTGAAATAGGTATCGTACAACTTCCCGCCATGTACTTTTATAAGTTTGGGCGTCGAGTGTGCGTGCGACCAGTTGTATTTCAGGTCCGCCCAGATTGGTCCCTCAATAAACGGCAACGCAGCCTCACTTTCGATCGACTTGCGGGTCAGTTTTTCGGTATCGACGCTCGTGATGCCCAGCGAACCCGTCGTGCTGGAAAACGGAATCCGGTGAATCAGTTTGGTTTTTCGTCCGGCCAGCCGCATACCTTCAATGATGGTTGCCTTCATCCAGTCTTCACGCTGCTGGGGCGTCATGCCGCCCATAGCCTCACCGAGCGTCAGGCCAAAACCCGTTAGTTCAGGGTACTCCTGCAACACCTGCGTAACGCACTCACGCGTGTACCGTTTGCCAATCGCCGACGTATCGCCATCGATAAAATGGTGGTGTTCCAGATTGTTGAGCTTTGGATTGACGTTGTACGCTTTCGAAAATTCAGGACTTGTAAAAATGTTGAAGGGAATCAGATAAGTATCGATAGCCCGCTCGTTGGCCATCCGAAAAATAGCGTGAAATAACGCTTGCCATTCGGCCAGTTGCTGATCGTTGAACGGAGTAGCCGCTGGAAAATTCCGTGGCCGGATCATGAACGTATACGGATGCAGATTCCAGAGACTCAGGGCGTTGAAGCGATTAGCAGCCATCATATCCAGAAACGCCTTCCAGTACAGGGTATCCCGGCAGGTGTCGTAATGCAAATCGAGCGCATAGCTGTGACGGTAGGTGTCCCAGGGCAGGTCAAACTTTATGGCCCGTAACGGCAAATGGGGTTTTTCGCTGCTGGCGGTGATTTTCGCTAACGGTGTCCCGTTCTGAATGGCCTCGACCAACGACAGACACCCATAGATCAACCCTCGCGCATCACCACCCGTAATCGCTAGCCGATTTCTCTGACGGTATACCCTATACGTTTCCGATCCCAACGCGCTATTGATGGGTTCAAGCCGAATCGTGTAGTCGGTATAGCCAGCCTTACCTTGTTGAACGGTGTATTTTTTTGCCAGGAGTGCTTTGGTAAGCTGACCCGCTGCATATCGGCTTTGTGCAGACGGTTCAGTCTGTTGAATGAATACCCGTTGAGCTACTGTTGTGAACGAACAGGCCAACAAAAGCAGAGGCAGGAGCTTACGAGTCATGACTACATTATTTTTGGCTTACCTGCTTACTTTTTACATACCACGCAACGTCGATAAACGGAGCCACCCAGATATCGCCCAGATTTTGCTTCAGATACCGTACGAGTTTATTATGTTCTGGCAAGGCCACATTCAACGAATGCCCTCCCCCCACACCATGAAACAGAAAAACCAGCAATGACCCGCTGGCCTGTGCCTTTTTGACCAGCTCGATCAACTGCTCGCCCGACTGCCCATTGATGGCATAGGAACCAACATCGGCCAGGTTGATTTCGGTAATCGGTTTCATTTCGCTGGTCGTTCCCCTGGCGGCTACAAAATCGGCTTCAGCGGTTTTGTAGTAATCCACATCGCCAATCTTGGTATCGCCACAGGGGTAGGCAAAGGTTCGGGCTTTCTGTCCGTCGAGGGTATTGAGCAGAACGTTGGTCATTTTCATTTCATCCGTCATCCGCTTTACGGTGTATTTGCTCAGATCATAATTGGGATTGACCCACTCCCGGCCCGGTCGATCGCCCGCACAGGGGTGAAACAGGGTGTGATTGGCCAGTTCATGCCCTTTATCGGAAGCGGTTTTCCAGCGGGTCAGGTTGTTGACAAACCCTGGGAAATACCCCGACAGATAGAACGTTCCTTTCAGACCCAGCGAATCCAACACCGGAATCACATTATCCAGATGAACCTGTAGGGCATCGTCGTAGGTCAGGACCACGGCACATTGTTTACCATTCCAGCCGCCCTTCTGCTGGGCCTTGGTAGTTGTGTACACAAACAGGCACAGACAGAGTAACGCTACTTTTTTCATGCGATTTGTCATTGATACTGAAGGGCAACGAACATTCGCTCGCTTATTTCATGAAGTCTGAAAGGGATAAGATTTACTGAGAGTACAGAAGATAAAGCGTCGTCAATCGAACGTACCATTGGCGAATATCAATCATCACACTTTGATCTCTGTGACTCTTTTAAAAAAATATCCTACAAAAAATAGACAAATTACATGTTTTTTCATCCTATAATTAGAGCAAATTTTACCGTTCATACCCTAACGATTTATTCGCACATATTGCCCCCATGAAAAATATCGTTTACCTATTCCTTGCCATTATAAGCCACACATTACTAGCACAAAATAATTACATTGCTACTTCTCCGGCTGTTAGCCAGCCAGGTCTGTTTAATGTAATAATAGGTATCGGTGCGGGAAACGGTAGCTTAAGCGGGCAAAGTAATGCCATCACAGGCTCTTATGCTGGCAACGCACTGACTTCAGGCACAGAAAATAGTTTTTTCGGTTCCAACGCAGGCAGAAATACTTCGGCAGGTAATTCTAACCTATTTATAGGTGCAAATACAGGTTATACTAATACCACTGGCAGCAATAATATATTTTTGGGCGAAAGTGCAGGTTTTTATAATACAACAGGATACAGCAATACATTCGTGGGTAAAACTGCGGGTAACTTTAACACATCAGGAAACAATAATGCTTTTATAGGCGTGAACGCCGGTTTCTGGAATACCTCAGGTATACAAAATTCCTACATGGGTTATCAGGCAGGCTTCAGTAGCTCTATCGGTTATGGTAATATATCCATAGGGGCGTTAGCTGGTTACTCTAATCAAACTGGACATAATATTGTAGCTATCGGCGATTCAGCAGGTTTCAGCAATAAAGCATCAGGGAATGTTTTTGTGGGTTCCAAAGTGGGGATGAATAATACCACTGGTGAAGCAAATACGTTTATAGGCTTTCATGCTGGATTTCTGAATACCACGGGGTTTTCCAACACCTTCATTGGCTTAAATGCAGGCTATCAAAACAGCATGGGAGCTGACAACACTTTTTTAGGGTTTGGAGCTGGCTTTCTAAATAGTACGGGTTGGCATAATACACTCCTTGGAGCCGCTGCCGGATCTAATAGTACGACTGGCGCATACAACACATTCATAGGGAGTAGTTCAGGCTATAACGTTACGACAGGTAGTAACAACAGCTTCATGGGTTATCAGGCAGGTTATAATGTTACCACAGGTAATAACAATATCATTATTGGCCCCACATCTGGCACAACTATCACCAATGGCAATGATAACGTACTGATGGGATATAACAGTCAGGCAGACGATGGCCTACAGAATGCTATTGCTATTGGTGCCAACAGTCGCGTTGCCAGTAGTAATTCATTGATCTTAGGCAATCAGGTAAATGTTGGTATCGGCACCTCCGCCCCAGCCACCCGGCTGGAAGTGGTCAGTGAGACGGTTGACGCCAGTGGGTTACGGCTAACGAACCTGACCAGCCAAAGCAAACCGGCATTGGCTACCGATCAGTTTTTGACCGTCAATGAAAAAGGAGATGTGGTCAAAGCTCGCTATCAGCTCCGTATCAATCATGCCAATGAATGGAGTGATAAGGTGTTTAGCCCATCGTACCGCCTACGTCCCTTATCTGTTGTTGCCGATTATGTTCAGCAACACGGTCATTTACCCAATGTTCCTTCGGCCCAACAAGTAGTTGATAATGGCGTTGACCTGGTTAAAATGAACGCTACCCTGCTGGAAAAAGTAGAGGAACTGACTCTTTATAGTATTCAGTTGGAGAAAACAAATCAGGAACAGCAACAGGAACTACAGACGCTGAAACAAAAGCAGGCAGCTCTGGAACAAAAACTGGATCAGCTACTGAAACAGAAGTGAGTCGACTGGCCTTCCCTACCGGGCAAGTTATGACGCTTGCCCTTTACCGCTTTTTAGCTGTTTTCGGTTTTGTTGACGAAGTAGTCGACATCATTTGCAGGGCCGAATAGGTACGCGGAACCAGTCGCCATTCGTGTTTCGACTTTTCATAGACAAACAGATTCGTTTCGGGCTGTAACACAACTAACTCCCCTTTCTTTTCATTGAGCGATACCAGCTCCACATCGGCGGGGATATTATACATCAGTTGGTAGACCTCCTGCATATTCTTGTACATGGATCGGTAAATCTCTGCCATTTTCTTCAGTTCCGGGCCGTCTTTTGAACCCGCTTTTACGCGCCAGCTTGCTTTCCAGACAATCCCAAGCGATTGATACGCGATTTGATTCGCAGTATATTCTTTTTTTATGGTCTGATAGGGCGCCCGCTCAAAATGCACCGCAAACCCAATCTTGTTGACACTCGCAAAAATCTGGTTGGCAAACGCCTGCCGGGTCGTTTCGAAAAGCGGAAATACACTGGAATGGAAGCAGTCGGCCAACATCGCCGTATCGTTGGTTTCCATGGCCCGAACATAATCGGTCAGGATCTCATCCATAGTCCGATTCGCTGTTTTCCGTTGGGCATGAACAGCCGAAACACCTAATAAACAAGTAACTAAAAGGGAAAGCAGTAAGGTTTTCATCGCTCAGATTTTGTTTTAGTGAACGATACAAAGTTGGCCGACAGCCCCGGCGGCAGAAATAGCAGAACCCCTATATTCGGCTTATAGGAATACCTACATTTCAGGGTATAGATGAATACCTGTATGCCAACATGGTCAGACTAACGACCTAACCCAGTCCACAAGCCGTCAACGATCCTACCAGGACCATAGGATAAGTAAACACAGGCTATTGTACGGCAAAAAATACAACCTATCGGCCCGAAATGCGTTGTATAAAGACACCTTGTCGCATGAAACCTTAATTCAGTAAAGCCATGGATAAGCGTCTTTTTCTCTCGTTAGCTGTTTTGGCTGGTTTACAAATGGGCTGTCAGTCTCGGGGCGATGAGCCCGTTCAGCCCGACCAGCAACTGGCCCTGGCAGCCACCCGGCAGTCGTCGGACCCACTCTTACCCGATTCAATCGCTACCTATCGACCCACCTTTGGTGCTGTCAATACGGTGCATCAGTTTCCATACAGCGTCACTAACCAACCCAATACGTCGCTCCGGTTAACCCGGGTACTTTACAACGGTCGACCCATTCGCAACTATGTGTACAATGATCAGGGGCGTTTGGCCGAACGAACCGATTATTATACCGATGGAACGCATATTTATAAAAAATTCACTTATAGCTATGAGACCGGAAAGCCCGCCAGGATTGTTGCGGAGATCAATAAGGAAGTCAATTCCTTGACGAGCTATCCACGTAACAACGATCTGCGGCCCAGCACCGTAACTACACTGGCGGATAGTGCTGGCTGGATTCAAAAAACGACCGCTATTGAGTTTCTCGACGGGTATCAGAAACCCGGCACAATCGTATCCCGGTTAGGATTCGACCCGGACGGTTTGCTAATCTGGGATGAGAAAACGGATCAGAAAGGCACTCTGAGTCAGTACACGCTGTACCGTCGCGACGACTCAGATCATGTGACCCTCCGCCGAACAGGGCTGCTCAACAACCGATGGGAAGCGGTTCGCTACAGCTATGACCAGAACCCGAACCCGTTCCGTACTACCGGCGATGTTCAACCGCTCGACTTTGGCGATTTGAATGGCCTTGATTTGTCCACAGCTAACAACACCGCTACGGCTTATTCAACTAATTCGGAAGGGGGGCGCATCCGTTGGCAGTACGATTACACCTATCGTTCAGACGGGTATCCGTCCCGCGTTGCTATCTATCGAGCTGAACGTCAGGTCAGTACAGTGGAATTTGTGTACAATCAGTAATTTGTCTATACTTCGTAAAAAAAGGTCGATTCGTTACAAACTCCACATTCAATGAGATTGCTTTTTGGCTGGCTGCTGCTTGTATCAGCTATACCTTCTGCCGCCCAGTTGGATACGGCTTTGCTCACTAAAAATCCGTCTTTTGAAAAAGCACTTCTTAAACAGATACGGTTGCCTGCCCAAGTTATTCGGCAGCGAAAGTCCGTCCGTATATACGTGGGGTTTACAGTAACTAAACAAGGGGATTGTCAACAGGCTTCTATCCTGAATAGCAAGCCTGTTGATCAATCATTGCATGAAGCAATCAATGGTGTATGGGCTCATCTACCCAATGTGAGCCCTCACTTTCAGGGGCGCTATGTGTTACCCATCGCTTTTGTGTATGGACGAGCAGGCACAGATGAAGAACAGCCCATCTCAAATCCAGATGACACAATACAGAGGCAAGACTCCTTTACACTATTACGGGAAATAAGGATGAATAGCTGGATTGTGTGTGAACTTAGGCATGATACTGAATTAAAACCTCTATTACCCAAAAGTCCCTTTGTCCGTAATTAAACGGTTCGATAAAGTGAACGGATCAATTACGGACAAAGGCCACTAGGCGAGCCCGACTAACTACTCGGCCAAGGCGTTGTTTACGGCAAGGCAAACGCTACATACCGATCCCCCGATTTCGTTTTGAGTTTGCCGCCCCCACAGGCAATAACCACATATTGCTTGCCATTAACCGCATAGGTACTCGGTGACGCATACCCGGCTGCGGGCAGTTTGGCCCGCCAGAGTTCACGACCCGTTTTGCGGTCGAAAGCCCGAATTAACTCATCGCGCGAAGAAGCAATAAAGAGCAACCCGCCCGCCGTGACGGCTGGGGCACCATAGTTGTCAGTGCCTGTCGGGGGTATTCCCTTCGCCACCAGTTCAGGATACTCGCCCAGCGGGACTTGCCAACGGTGCTCACCCGTATTCATATCAATCGCTGTCAGCGTGCCCCAGGGCGGGCGGCTCACAGGGTACCCGGCCCGGTCGTACCAGCGGGTAAATCCGGTGTGGTGGTAGGGTGATGTATTCAGGTCTTCCTTGCTGGCCACAGACGTTGTTTTACCGAACAGAAAATCCACAATAGCCTTGCGCTCAGCTTCCTTCAGATGCGTAAAGGCCGGCATCATGCCCTGCCCTTTTGCCAGGACCTGAGCCACCGACGTCTCGTTGCGTTTCTGGGAAATGCGGATCAGGGCCGGATAGCTGCCGTCGTGACTCCCTTCGCGGTCCTGTCCGTGGCAGGAGGCACAATGCCTTTGGTAAAGTTGGCTACCCGTGCGGTCAACGGCAGGGGCTGATACCGAACTGGCAGGGGTCGGAACGAGTCCCATAGTGACCGGAATTTGCTTCGACGGAACGTACATAATACCTGCTTCGTCCACGGCAGCCCCGCCCCATTGCGCCCCCCCGTCGGTACCGGGGAAAAACACGGTTCGGTTGGGGCTCAGGGGAAGCGGAATAAACTCTTTCCCCGATTGCCAGCGCCGGAGTTGGGCCACCACCGTGTCGCGGTCGGTAACGAAGTCGTTAATATCACTTTCTGAAAACGATTGTCGGGTAAACGGTGCAGGTTTCAGGGGAATCGGTTGGGTAGGCCAGGCTTTTTCTCCGGGAACGGTAGACGCAGGCATGGGCCTTTCTTCGATCGGAAACAGCGGTTTACCCGTGACCCGGTCGAAGACAAACAGGAAGCCCTGTTTGGATAATACCGAAACAGCATCCACCTTTTTCCCATCATGAACAACGGTGAATAGATTGGGCGGAGCCGGAATATCACGATCCCAGATATCGTGGTGGATCGTCTGAAAATGCCAGAGTCGCTTGCCCGTGGCCGCGTCGAGGGCAATCAGGCTATTGCCAAACAGATTCTGGCCCGGCCGGGTGCTGCCGTACAAATCGAAGGCGGCCGTTCCCGTGGGCACGTAGACGATGCCGCGCTGCCGATCAATAGCCATGCCCATCCAGTTGTTAGCGCCACCGAAGTTGCGATAACCATCTTTCGGCCAGGTGTCGGCCCCATACTCGCCGGTATGGGGAATGGTATGGAACGTCCAGACGATCCGCCCTGTATGAAGGTCGTAGGCACGAACATCGCCGGGCAAGGCCGGGGCAATCTCCGACACCCGGTGACCCATGATAAGCAGATTTTTATAGACTACCCCCGGTGTGTTGCTGACCACATACTCGTCGGCTCCGGGGCGGGCAAGCCCTTCTTTCAGGTTGATTTTTCCACCTTTGCCAAAACTGGTCACTGGTTTTCCGGTTCGGGCATCAAGGGCGTAGAGCAGCGAGCCATAGGCGAAGTAAATCCGGGCCTGCTTTCCATCGGTCCAGTACGTAACACCCCGACTATTCATAGCGAAGGTATCGTCGGTAAAATTCGTTTTCCAAAGCTGTTTGCCCGTGGCCGCGTCGACGGCAAAGGCCTGTGAGCCTGCCGAAACCCCGTACAGTACACCGTCGATGATGAGCGGATTGCACTGAATCTGGGTATTGTTTTTGAGCGTATCGACCCCACCCGATGCATATTCCCAGGCAACCGTCAAGCGGCCCACGTTACCGGGATTTAACTGGGTGAGCGGTGAGAAATGGTTTCGATCGGGTCCGCCATTGTATTCGGGCCAGTCAGTGGTAGGGGGTTTTTCGGTCAGGCTGAGCAGACCAACCGATAGCAGCAAGGTTAGGGAGGAGAAGCGTTTCATGAGTCGGTTTAGCGGAACATATCCATGAGCCACATAGGCCAAAAGTTGCCATAAACTCTCGACCTGTGTGGCTCACTAACAGCAAAACCCAGTCGGCACCACTTTTTACTGACCTCACACCCTGCCGTTTCTTAGTTTTTATTGCACAACGTTACGGCCTAATCGTATCCCGGCTTTACACTTCGATCGGGTAATCGGTTTTGGACTTCCATAAACAGACAGGTCCGAAACGATGTGGTCATGGTTAAAAACCGACGCTGACGGTGAAACTCGTAAAACACATCGGACACAATACGTTCGGCCCTTTCTTCGGAACGAACCGTCCGGAACGCATAACTACACAGCAGGCCGTAATACCGTTGAAACAAAAGTGTAATGCCCAGGTCTGGATCTGCGTCAAACGCCGTTCGAATACCCGATTCTGTTTCCAGGTTCAGACCACTACTCAAACAATCGGTGATACAATTTTCCGGCTCTTCAGTCGGTTTTTCCCCGGTGCGAGGCATCAGTGGTCTGCTTATTTCCCGAACGAATACAAGAGTAACCCATACCCAACCCCGGCCGGATCAGCAGTATTGGCCAGTTGAAAGGCCATGTATTTGCCATCTGAGGAGACAACCGGATTCGATGCCTTGCCGCCTTCATAATCATTAAAATTGGTGAGCCGGACAAAATCTTTGCCGGTGCCGTCGAGTTTCAGTTTCCAGATGTCGATGTTCGAAGGCCCCCGCTTTCCACCCAGCCAATCACACTGACGGTCGGCTTCGACCAGTGTGTGCTTTCCATCGGGGAAGATGCCTTCGCACTCGTTGTAGGTTTGGGGTTTCTGCGAATGGTTGACCACTTCGTTGGTTTTCAGATCGAGCGTCATGACCGATGCGTTGATATTGATCTGTTTCCCGGCCTCATCCCGTACCGGCTCATACCGCACGAAGGTCATTTTGGTGTCATTATCGAAAAAGTCCTGAGCCTCATACGGGTAGCCATCTCCTTCATAAACGACCTTTTTGTTGACTAGTTTGGGGGTTCCACCCGACAGATCGACCTCGCAGACTACCAGCCGGGAAGCTTTTTCGGGTAACTCCGGTGCCTGATCGTGTACCTGCGAATACGCGATTTTCATACTCTTCTTCGAAATCGCCATGCCTTCGCTCATGTGTACGCCCAGCTTTACGGGTTTGGAACCGGGCTCCTTGCTCAGAAACCAGAGTTCGTTATCGCGGGATCGGCTAATGCGGATGTCTTCGAATTTCTCAGGTCCAATCAGAATATAATCGCCCGACGCCAGGTGCATCACCCGTAAGAAAACCGCTGCGGGCACGTTGCAGGTCAGGCATTTCACCTGCCGGGTTGCCAGATCGAGCACCATCGCATCGCCAAAGCTTTTCGCCATAAACGCAATCCGCTTGTTGTCAGGCGAAAAATCTGCCCGTTCCCCAAACCGGGTCAGCACCTGGATGTTTTTCGGCAACTGATCGAGCGGGCTACCGGCTTTCCGCTTTTTCAGGGGTTCATCTGCCGGGGTTTGTTTTGCTGGATGACTGGGTAAACCGGGGTTCTCGCTGGGCAAAGCCGCAAAGAAATAACTGGCCAGAAGGATAAGGGATACGTTCATCTACCTGAAGGGTTAAAGGGTGAGGGCGCGGTTTAGCGAATCAATGACACAATGCGATAAGGCGTTTCTTTGTTAAAATCAGGATAGATTTTACCTCTCCCCTGTTTATCCATGATCTCGATGTAGTACATAAAATCCCACTTGGGGTTGATCTGATCTGCCGGTACGCTTACTGTGTAGGTATTTTTGCCACCCGAAGAGGGTTGCATTGCCAGCGTTTGGTAAGGCAGTTCCTGGTTCACATTCCGATACCGCAGCTTTACCCATTTGATACCCGCCGGAGCACTGACGGTTATACTAACGGGAATGGGTTTACCCACGGAAACGGGAGCTACAGGCTTGTGAACGATCTGGAAGCCATCGGGCAGAACGGCATCGGTAGGCGGTTTGTACGGCAATGGTTTGCCGGCAACGGTTGTCCGGGCGGTGCTGGCTTCGGCCTGTAAGGTATTTCGTTTCTGTTCCAGACTCGCCAGTCCTTTTTCCAGAGCCGCCAGCTCATCCCGCCAATGTCCGCACAGGTCAGCCACACAGACGCCCATGGCCAGGTTATCGGTATACACATCCCCGGCAGATGCCACCAACTGCTGCCAAGCTTTGACAGCCTCGCGCTCTTTTGCAATCGACTCGTCCAGAGCCGCTTTGTTCTGCGTCCGCTCAAAAATCCGGTAGTTGACCGCAGCCAGAATCCGCTTCGAATGGTAGAGCGACAGATTCGACAGAATTTTCAGATCCGTCAGGGTTGATACCAGTTCCTTGCTTTTCGTGGAACCTGCCGCTTTTTCAGCCTGAGCAATCAACTGATTTAACGTTTCGGACGTTTGCCGGAACCAGTGGCTATTGGCTGATGGCAAGACACGTGCGGTTTCGCCCCCTTCGGTTCGGAATTTGGCTTCCTCATCAAAACTGGCAAACTGGGCCATATCGCTCAGTTCGGCTTTGGCAAACGAGGGCAGATCGCCCAGCCGTTGTTTTTCAGCCCAGCCACGGGTGGTCGGGAAACTGCTATAGGGGTAGCTCGATGTAATGATGCGGGGCAGAATCCAGCTTGCCTGATGCAGGGCTTTGGCCAGTACGGGCCCGGCTTTCTCGCCAAATCGACGGTTGAATTCGTTATTCCAGACGGCTGGATCGGTAGCCGGATTGTAGCCAATCCGACCAAACGTCTGAAAGAAATGCCAGTACCGCTCAAACTCCCAATCATAATAGCGATACGGAGCCGACAGCAGATCGAACGGCTGGGCATCGTGCGGCTGAGCCTCCATTTTGGTGGCCAGTGGTTCGTTTACTTCAAACCCATCGCCATCATAGAGGTGGGTCGTTTCGGCAAACCGCCGTACATAATCCGGATCGCCCCAGAGCAGGATACGGCTGGTGCCCCCGTTCCAGAGCCGCCAGTGCATCCGGTAGGTTTTTGGGTAGCGAAGCAACTGCGCGTAGCTGTGCCGAATGGGGCTTTTATCAGGATTTACGAGCGTCGGGTGGTACGGCATCCCCATCTGTTCCATCCAGAACTTGGTCGTGATGCGGAAATTCACCCCAATATCCTGTGCACTCTGAATCACCGATTCGGGTAGCTCCTTTGCCCTCAGGTCCAGCCGCAGGTTCGGAGCCGTCGTTTTCATCATGCGGAACACATCGGCCCAGAAACTATCCTGCTCGCCTTCTTTTAGCCCCGATTCGTTATGCATCCGAAACTGAATGGCATCCAGATTAGGCACCTGTTTAAGAAACTTGGCCAGAGCCGCTTTGGTGTAAGCGGTCAGGTTATCGGCCGTAACACCCCATACCAGCCCCGGAACGGGCTTATCGGGGGCATCTTTCGTACCGGGAATACCGCCCCCCTGCACACCACCCCGGTAAATATGGTCCCAGATGCCGACCGTAAACCGAATACCCCGGTCGTGGGCCATTTGAATCAGCCGATTGAAAGCCGCCAGATTTTTCTGTTGTTGCTGGGGTTGCAGGCCAACCATCTTCACCTCAGGATAGCCCTCCACATCGAAAAAGTAGGGATAACAGGGAGCCAGAAAACCGCCATTCTCGTAACCAAAAATCACGACCAGCGTATTGAAACGGTTTTGCGCCAGTCCGTCCAGGTAGTGGGCCCAATGCGCTTCATCGTACAGGCGACTTTCCCAGTAGGCCCGGTTCATGGTGTAGATCGAAACGGCCCGCTCACTAGCCGCTGGTTTCTCGGTGATATCTTTCAGTTCACTCAACGGGTTCTGGGCGCTTTTAGTCCATTGAATGCGGTCGGCCACATCCAGCAGAGCATACATAAGCCCCCGTTCATCTGCGCCACTCACCACCCAAACGGGCTTAGCGGCCTGGGTAGTTTTCCAAACGGTCAGGGCTTCGGCACTATTGGGAACCGGGCGATTTCCGGCTTTCAACAACCGGGCAGCCGGTCCCTGACCCATTGCCAACCCGGTGACTAGTACCATTTTGCCGCGAGCCTGCTCCACGGAACCTACTTTTTCGACCGAAATATGTTTGGCCTGAAGCGCATCCATCACCTTGGTCAACGCATGGCTAACGGGCGCTCCCATCGTTGGGTCGGTCACGACGGATACGGTCTGGGCATTGACTCCCATTGGGAATAGTAGCAGCAGCGCCACCCCAAAACGAACAAGCGATTGGCTTACGAGAAGAATGTTTTTCATGAGTACTCCAGCATAAATAGTTTAGCGTATGCGACAAGGGCGTTTTTGTCCTGCTGACGAAGGAGTCGAACAGAATTAGATTGGACAAGAGCATTTTTGTCATCCCGAGGAACGAGGGATCTTCGGAAATCACCTTTCATCTATTCTCCGAAGATCCCTCGTTCCTCGGGATGACAAAAAACAATACAACGTGTTAACAATGAATCACTTAATAGCTAAAAAAATTCATTATTAAGCCTTATTGGCTTCTAATTCCGACACATCATTTCGTTGAACCTGCGGTTGCCTTTCGGGCGATTTCCACATCACGAGCGACATCGGGCCGTAGCTTTTCCCAGTGGAAATACCGTTTGGTATCGACCAGTACCCGTTTCCCGTCGGCCGGATACGAATAGGCGGCCAACGGCATATCGGCATAGATGGGCCGGGTGACCCGAACCACTTCGTCCCAATACCCCAGTGCCTTTTCCAAGTGATCGATGGCCTGCTGTTTGTTCGCTTCGCCACCAGCCTGCCGATAGGTTTCCAATGCCACACCCCCGCGCAGTTTTTCAGCGAAATACAATCCCAGATTGGCCCACGCCTGTATGTCAGCAACTTCCTGCCGAAAGGCTGTATTCTCACCGACGCGAATCGATTCGGTTAGTTTCAGGGCTTTGCGGCTGTCCTGTTCCAGCATCTGTGCCAATTCGGGCGGGGTGATTTTTCCGGCAGCGATAGCCGTTTTAGCCCCCATCGACTTTACGTACGATGCTACCGATACATACATGGTGTCGGCAGGGGATTGCGCAATCTGACGGTCGATGGAAATGTACTCCATCACCCGTCGATTGATCGACATAAACGCTTCGCTGTAGAGCGAAAAGTCCCAGGTAAAATCGTACAGGGAGGCCAGATGCAGGGGCGTTTTGCCGACCAGTGCCGATGCTTCCAGTAACGAAGACGCCGAGGGGCCAAAGCGCCGGACAAACTCACGGCTGAACACCGTATCGGGCGTGTTCGGATTGTAGAGCAATCGTCCCCACAGCTTGTAGAACAGCCACTGTCGTTCAAAGGCATAGTGTTCGGCCTCGCCCGGCTCGCGTTTTGTGAAATAATCTTTAGCCGGAATGTAGCCTTCCGACCCCACAAAATACCCACCTACATACGATTGGCTGTTGGTAGCCAGATGCTTCCGAATAAAATCGGGCACACCCCAGCGCAGGCAGAAAAAATCTTCATTACGAACCATCCAGGCAATTTTATATTTCGTCGGTTCGGGCGTAAAATACGTATCGTTCAGCTTGCCCCCGTGCACTTTTATGAGCCGGGGCGACGAGTGCCCATGCGACCAGTTGAACTTAATTTCGGCCCAGATTGGCCCATCCAGAAAGTCCAGCGCTTCCATCGCCTTGCGGGTCAGTAACTCCGTATCGACACTGGTTGACCCGCCCACGCGTGTGTTCGCTTCGAGCGGAACCCGGTGAATGAGTTTTGTTTTTCGGTTGGCCAGTCGGATGCCTTCCAGTATCGTTTCGCTAAACCAGTCCTGACGTTGCTGGGGCGTCATGCCACCCATAGCCTCGCCGTGCGTGAATCCTAATCCCGTCAGATCAGGGTATTCTTCCAACACCTGCTGAACGGACTCGCGGGTGTAGCGTTTGATGATCGCGGAGGTATCGGCAGCACCAAAGTGGATACGCTCATCGGGGTTTTCGACCCCTACGTGATGGGCTTTGGCAAATTCAGGACTCACAAAAATGTTCCAGTTGACCAGATACGTATCGATACCCCGCTCTTTTGCCATCCGAAAAAGCCCCCGATAAAACGTCTGCCAGTCGGCCAGTTCGTTGTCGTTGAATGGGCAGGCTTCGGGGAAGTTGCGGGGCCGGATCATATACGGAAACGGATGCAGGTTCCAGAGAGTGAGCGCATTGAATCGGTTCTCGGCCATCATATCCAGAAACAGCTCCCAGAACCGTAAGTCGCGGCAGGTTTCCTGGTGGAGCGTCATGGCGTAACCTTCCCGGTACGGGTCCCAGGGCAGGTTGAACTTAATGGCTCGAAACGGCAACGCAGGCTGTTCCTGACGGGGCGCTATCTGAGCGAGTGATACCCCATTGCGCAGGTCTTCTACCAAAGCCAGACTCCCGTACATAAGCCCGTTTGCATCGCTGCCTTCAACCATCAACCGACTACCAGCGCGCCGGATGGTGAACGCTTCTTTTACGGTTTGCTTCGGGTTTATGGACAGAACAACCTCGTAGGCAGCCGAGCCTTTTTTACCACTCAATCCCGATGCCGCCTTCTCGATCTGATGAGCAGCATATACAGCCTGTGGAATGGTCTGGTCGTAGCGAACAGTCAGCTTCTGCGCCAGAAGAAATTGACTAATCCCGATAAGCAGGCTGGCAATAAGACCAATTCTTTTCATAACGAAACGATTTTCGATCAGCCCTGACGAACGAGTAGATACGGCTGGCTGGTCAGATCGGTGTTGAAACCGGGATATAGCCACGCACTGCCCGTTGGTTCTTTTCCTTCCATAAAGTACTGAATGGGGTAAGGCGACTGCGTGTAACTAGCCGGAATCGTGGCCTGATAGCCCTGACCAACCCGCTGCATATCAACCGATTCGTACCGATCCGCCTGATTTACATGGCGATAAAACAAACGCATACTTGCCGGTTGCTTATCGACTGATAGTTGGAGCGCAATAGGCTGTCCGGCCGCAAACGATTGGGGCGGTGTGTGACGACAGGTAACTTTTGTACGTTGTGGTCGGCCCAATGCCTGCCGGATAGCCGCCTGCGCCCGATCGCCCGACGGGGTCTCATTTCCTCCGGCCTGCTCCAGTTTGGTAGCCATAGCGGCAATATCCTGATCCATCGCCGGAAGTCGGTCGAGCCAGTGCCCGCGTAAGAATGTCTGTTCACCAACAGGGATGTCGGACTTATAGACGTCTTTAGCCAGATTAGCCACCGTTGCCCACGAACTCCGGGCCGAACGGTACGCTTTCAGCGACTGCTCCAGAGCCGCCCGGTCGCCGGTTTGCTCAAAAATGGCGTACAGTACTCCCGCCCGGAATTTACTGGCAAAGAACCGGCCCAGACCCATCTGCATAGCCACGTCAATAGCCATCCGCCGAAACTCAACGCTTTTAGGATCAGATGCTTTTGCCTTCGCCTGGGTCAGGTGTCGGTCGGCGGTAGCGGCATAATCTTCCAGCCACTGGGCCGTTTCTATGGGCGTATATTTGCCACTGTGCTCCCCCTTTAGCAGTTCGGTGACGTATTGGTTAATCGACAAAAAAAGCTGTGGATCGAGCGGGCTCACATTGCCAAACACCTTGGGTGCCGGGGTGTCGTACAGGTGCTTATCGCTGCCGTTGATGGTCGGATCGACAATGGGCTGGTTGGTGTACATCTCGGGCCAGTAGGTATTGTTTCCGGCTGAGGTGCCATGCGCCGTGAGTACGATGGGTAAAATCCGGCTGGCATTGGCCAGTGCCTGTCCCACATCGCCCCCTGCGGCACCAAACGTTTTTTGAAGATACCGATTCCAGACGGCCGGGTTCGTGTCGGGATTGTACAACAAACGCCCAAACAGACGGAGGCTATACTGGTACTTTTCCCAATCCCAGCGTGGTTCCAGACTGGCATCGGCATAGCCACAACGCCCTCCGGCAAGGCCCGATCCCCGTCGACCTTTAAACGAAAGGGGTTCCATCAACTCGGCTCCGGCACTACCACTAAACCCAAACGCCCGGGCATGAGCCGCCTGCGTCGACGGGTCGCCCCAGAGCAGGAGCCGTTGGGTGCCGGGCCAGATGCGGTGTATGACCCGATACGGTCGATTTTCTTTCAGCAAATCGCCGTAGCCATAGCGCATAAAACTCCGCGAGCCTTCGCTCAGATTCATCAGGGTCGATGTTTTCTTTTTGGGGTCGGGCACCTCAAGGGCACGGATGTCGGTCTGGTGATAGGGCATTCCCAAATGTTCGGCCCAGTATTTAGGCGAAATCACGATGGGCAATCCGGTACTTACAGCCGCATCGATCATCGCCTGATCCATCCCTTTCGAATGCATGTCGATCTCGACTGTACGACCACAGGTAGCCACTCCGTTGAAGACCATCTGCCAGAACTTATAACTCCCTTCGTTGACCCCGCTTTCGCCGTGAATACGGAACGTCACCCCGCTAATGGCCGGGCAAGCCTGCAACAGCATCCGTACGGCATCCCGGCAATACACACCGTGATTTTCCGCCGTCAGTCCGGCAATGGTATAGTTCGGTTTAGGGCTGTTGATCCATTCGTAACCGTGCATCCATAAGCCTAGTTGAAATTGCATTCCCCGAGCCACAGTTTGTTCGCTGATGAATTTCAGCATGGCCAAATTCTGGTCCCGCTCGGCATCCGACAGTTCGGGTACGCGGACGTTATAGCCCGGCACCGATAGCAAAAACGGATATGCAAACAGGAAATAGGCATCGGTCACGTTGCGAAGAAAATCGTAGCCGATGCCCATACTGAGGTTGAATCGGTTAAAACGCTGAGTCGCCAGCATGGTCAGGTAGTTGGGCCACATGGCGCGGTCGTTGTACCAGCCTTTATCTTCTACTTCACTGACAAACAGCCGATTCAGGCCTCGTATTGGATTGACGGGTTGCTCAATCAACACCTTTTGGCTGCGTAACGAAGCTAACGGCTGGGCCTCGAAGTTCACCCGGTCGGCCAGTTCCAGCGTTGCGTAGACCAGTCCGCGCACATCCTGCCCGCACGCCAGCACGACCGATTTCCCGGCCGACTGCCCAACCACAATCCCCAACGCTTCGGGGACGGCCGGTATACTCGCTCCGGCTGACTTAAGTACAGAACGAGCCACTGCCGCATCAGCCCCAGCCAGTACAATGCACTGATTTCCGGCCGTTGCCTGTGGCAGTTGACTGCAACGCTGTACGGTGATGTTCCGGCTCTTAAGTGCCTGTTCCAGTTCATTAGCGGCCCATTGCACCGGAGCGGCTCCGGCCACCGGATCATCCGGGCTGACAACGATCGAAACGCCCGACGCCCATACGCCAACCTCTGGCCAGCCGCTGCTTAAGGTGGTTAGCCCCGCTATTTTCAAAAAGTGCCGCCGACTCAGTGGAGACATCGCTGGATTGGTTTCATGCTGCATACCTCAAAGTATCCTATTCGTTGTGCATTTCTTCTGTATCTAATAGAACACAGATTATTATGATCGTTATGATTCACACAGATCATGACAAATCATAACGATCATAACAATCTGCGGTCTATCACCTATTCATACCCCGGATTCTGGGCAAAAACGGCGGGGTTACGAATAATTTCCAGCTCGGTCAAAGGCAAGGGGAATACTGTCATGTACGGCTTCATGCCGAAAGGTGCCATGATGGTTAAAGCCCGTCCGGTGCGGACCAGATCGAACCAGCGGTGGCCTTCCAGATACAGTTCCCGGCGACGCTCCAGGTAAATCTTTTCGCGGGCGTCGTCTTTGGTGAGGCCGGCATGGGCTGGCACACCCGCCCGCTGACGCACCTGGTTCAGATAGGTGAGTGCTTCGGTGGTTTTCCCATTTTCGTTCATGGCTTCGGCCAGCATCAGCAACACATCGGCATAACGCACTACTTTCCAGTTGGCCGGACTGTCGTTATTGGCTTTCAAAGGGGCCATGTATTTCTTACTAAATGAGGTAACCCCCGTAGTCGACAAGGCAACAAACTTCCCGTCGGCACCGATAACCCCCGTAGCCACACTGACATCCTTCCGCAAATCGTTCGGCTCATACACGGCAAACATGGCGGCTGTTGGATTCCCTCCACTGGCAGCCGTAGCCCCAGGCAGAATACCATAAATGCGGGACAACTCATCGACCAATGCCTTACCACCCGATTGAAATTCCAGGGTAAACGTATTGGTAAACGTACTGCCCAGCCCCAGCCCACCAGCCAGATACTCGATGTCGAAAATATACTCGCTGTGGTGTTCGTCTTTGGTGTAGTCCCACAGGTCGTTGTAGTTTTTAAGCAGCGCATAGCCCAGCGTGGTTACCTCCTTGAGTTTGTCTTCGGCTTTCACAAAATCTTTCCGGGTCAGGTACACCTTGCCTAGCAGCGCTTTAGCCGCCCCTCGGGTTGCCCGTCCCACGTCCGTTCCGGTGTATTTTACCGGCAGTTTGGTTTCGGCATCCAGCAAGTCTTTGATAATAACCTCATCATAGATCTTATCTACTTTCTCCCGTCCGGTTTTGTAGGCGTCTTCAATCGTAACGGGCGTCGTCACCATCGGCACATCCCCGAAAATCCGAACCAGATTGAAATATGCCAGTGCCCGAAGAAACTTGGTTTCGCCAATATGCCGGTCCTTGTTGGTGACAAGCGCAGGGTCGGCCGTACCAATTTTCGCCAGAATCGCATTGGCGTTCGTGATCGCACTATAATACCCCCGCCAGCTAGCGAGCAGGATATTATCGCTGTAGTCGGTCAGAAAATTATCGACCCGGATCGATTCCAGACCATTGGCCAGATCGTGCTTGGTATCGTCGCCCCGCAGATCGCCAAATTGCCAGAAGTTCTGGTACGGCACCCGAAAGCCACTGTACACGCCCACCACCGCATCCTGAAAATCCTTGTCGGTCTTATACAGCACATCGACACTGACGGTGGATACCGGCGTTAGTTCAATAAAATTCTTATTGCAAGACGTCATCAGGAGGAATACCAGTCCTACTGTACAGGTTATACCTTTCATAGTCTTTATCGGTTAATGTCGAAACGGGTTAGAAACCAAAACTTACGCCAAGGATCAGGCTTTTGGGCAGCGGATAGTCGTTCATGTCCATCCCCGGTGTGAGGGGGTTGTCGCCATTGCTAACGTCCGGGTTGAAGCCCTGATTTTTCGTAAAAATGAACGGGTTATTGGCATTTACATAAATGCGGAGCGACCCCAGTTTCGCCCGCTGTACCAGCTTGTCGGGCACGGTATAATTGAGCGATATGTTGTTGATACGCAAATAAGTACCCGTGTCGAGCCAGCGCTGGCTGTATTCGCCACGCACGTTTCCGGTGGGCGCATCGTTCGGGCGCGGGGTATTTCCATCACCGGGGTCCTGCTCCGATTTCCAGTAGTTGTTCTGCGAGGCAGCGTTGCGGAACCGGGAGCGGGTGGCAAACGTGGACCGTCGGGCAATGCTGAGTAGCTGGTTGCCAACAACCCCTTGCAGACTAACGCTCAGGCTCAGGTTCTTGTACGAAAAACGGTTCGTCATGCCATAATAAAAGTCCGGGTAGGGCGAGCCCATAATGGTTTTATCGAAGCTATTGATGACCCCGTCGGGCTTGCCGTTGGCGCCACTCACATCCACAAACCGCAGGTCGCCGGGTCGGGAGCGGGAAGCCGTTCCGGGACTGAAAACCGGACCACGATCCACTTCGGCCTGATTTTTAAACACCCCGTCGGTGAGCCAGCCATAGAACATGCCGATGGGTTGCCCGATCATGGTAATGTTTCCGCCCGAAATGATCGGATCGCCGGTTGGTCCCAGCCGTACCACTTCGTTTTTGAAGGTCGAAATGTTGAAATCGGTAGTCCATTTGATTCGGCTGGTGGTATTGACCGTTCCAATCGAAAACTCCCAACCCGTATTTTTCACCTCACCAATGTTTTTGAGTGCCGTACTGAAACCTGTAATGCCCGGTGTATTCACATTGAGCAATAAGTTGGTATTCCGCGAAATGAAATAGTCGATATTGAACCGAATCCGGTTATTGAAAAAAGCCGCATCGACACCGGCATTCAACTGTTCCTGCGTTTCCCAGGTCAACAAGGGGTTCGACAGTCGACCAGGGATAAAACCCGCAATCGGGGTTTCGCCAAAGGGGTACTTCTGATAGCTGATGGTGGCAAACTGTTCGAAGTTACCGATGTTGTTGTTCCCGGTTTTGCCGTAGCTCGCCCGTAATTTCAACTCCGAAACCGACCGCATATCGCGCAGGAACGGTTCGTCCGACAATCGCCAGGCCAGGGCCGCTGATGGAAAAACCCCGTATTTATTATCGCTCCCAAAACGCGACGAGCCATCGGTACGAATGGAAGCGGTGACGTAGTATTTGCTGTTGTAGTTGTAATTGACCCGCGCCAGATACGAGATCAGCGACCATTGGTACTGTTCGGAGGAGCCGTTGGTAATAATGCCACTGACCGCACTCAGGGTAGGTACGAGGTTGTTCGGGTACTTATTACTCGTTAACGTGTTCGATTCGCCCGTTTCCTGCTGGGCCGTGAAACCCGCTAAGCCTACCAGATTGTGCTTGCCGAAGCTTTTGGTATAGTTTAGCGTATACTCGGTCAGCCAGTTGTAGGTAGCCACGGCATTGTCGGTACCGGAAGCCGGTTCGTTGAAAAGAGAGGGCAATTGGGGCACAAACCGTGAGCCTTTACTACTCAGCAGCGTGGCCCCGATCAACACATTGAACCGCAGATCGTCGGTGAGTTTGTACTCGGCGTTGATGTTACCCAGTACGCCAATCCGCCGTTGGCGGTCCTTAACTTCGCGGGCCAGAGCCGCCGGGTTGTTGAAATTTCCCACTGCTTCGAGACCATTATACCAGAAGTAATCGCCATTCTGATCGTAGATCGGATAAAATGGGTTGACCGACGTAGCCGCGCCCATCACACTGAAATCGCCCGCGCCTACCGTTACCCCGCTTGAGTTGACATTCCCTTTGTCGATGAACGACGGGTTGAAATTCACCTTCAGCGCCAGTCGATTCGAGAGTTTCGCATCCAGATTGATCCGCAGCGAGTAGCGTTTGAAATTGCTGTTGATGATCAACCCATCCTGATTGAAATATTCCCCACTGACCGCGTATTTGATGGCATCGGTTCCGCCCGTGGCCGAAAGCTGGTACTGCTGCTGGGGTGCCACGCGCAGCACCTCGTCCAGCGGTTCAACGTCGGTGGTATTGCGACCCTCCAGCACATCCACGATTAACTGCGGCATTTTAAAATTCCAACTGGTGGCAGGTCCGGTTACGTTGAAGCCACCGTCAATATTCCGGTTTTTGACCCCATCATAAAAGTACTGGGCCTGTTCGCGGGCGGTCATAAACTTGGGTAGTTTCGACACTTTTTGCAGCCCGTAATACGCATCGAACGTAACATTGGCCTTGCCGGATTTCCCCCGTTTGGTATTGATGATAATCACCCCGTTGGAGCCGCGTGACCCGTAAATAGCTGTGGCTGAAGCGTCTTTCAGAATATCCAGACTTTCGATGTCGTTGGGATTCAGGGTCTCAATGGTCTGGGTTGGAAATCCGTCCACCACATAGAGCGGTCCGGCTCCGGCCGAAATACTGCCAATCCCCCGAATTCGGATCTGGGGTGCTGCGCCGGGCTCCCCGCTGACAGGCTTTACCTGTACCCCGGCTACTTTACCCAGCAGCGCCTGGTCGATCCGTGTCACCGACATTTCCTGGATTTCCTTGCTTTCGATGGTACCCACAGCCCCCGTCAAATCTTTGCGTCGCTGGGTACCATACCCGACGACGACCACCTCATCCAGCGCTTTGGTATCGGCCTGTAAGGTTACGTTCACGGTGGTCATGTTGCCAAGCGAGACTTCCTGCGCCTGATAGCCCAGAAACGAAAAGATCAATACCGGGTTACCGTCGGGCACCTGAAGGGTATAGCGCCCATCTTTGTCTGACGTAGTGCCTCGGGTTGTGCCTTTAATGACGATGCTGACACCGGGTAGCCCCTCCCCTTTTTCGTCGATTGTGCGCCCGGTGATGGTCCGGTCCACTTTAGCCGCTTCGGCTTCTTCATGCTTCTCATTATCGCCCGATGCCGGAGCGTCGGGTCGGCGGATCATATCGGCCTGGGCCGAGGCTCTTGGCCGCGACGATTCCTCAACGGACGCTGTTCCCCTACGGACTACATACCCACCCTTCAATAGCTTTTTATACCGAAACCCGTTAGGAGTCAGCAGATTCCGAAGGTTTTTCTCCAGCGTAGCATTTCGGTCGAGCAAACCGGCTGGCACCACGATCTGCTGCATCATATCTTCTTCAAAAAGAATATCGACCCGGTATATCCGCTGCAATTCCAGGAGTGCATCCTGCAAGCGTATGGTCTGGCTGGCCTGCTGGTGAAAAACGGGCGGTTTCGTATGTGCCGTAGCCAGTACCTGAGCCACGGTCGTGCTGAATGAGAACAAAAAGATCCCCGAGCAGCCGGATAATAGCCACTTTTTCATAGAGGAGACGGTTAGAGGTTTAGTTACTGAATTTGGTTAGGATCGGATGATTTCAACTGGACGGCTTTTCCGTCGCGGACCACTTCTATATCGAACAATTCAATCAATGCCTGTAGTAACTCATCTGCATTGTGGGCGTGGAATGTTCCCGTAACCTTTCGTCGGGCCAGTGCCGAGTCGAGCTGTACGGTTAACCCAAAATTATCATTCAGTAAATCAGCGATTTCCGGCATGGGGGTTCGCTGAAAGGTGTACTCGTAGTTTTTCCACCCGGTTGCCACCGTCGGTTCGAGTGTCTGATGGCCCCGTTTGGCCTGTCCACCCGCCGATACATTCACCCAATCGCCCGGACGCATGGTCAGGGTACTGATCTGATCCAGCGTAGGGTAGCGCAACTGTACTTTCCCTTTCGTCAGCTCAACCCGGGTGTTGTTCCGGCGGGCGTTGACGACGAACTCGGTTCCCAGCACCACCACTTCCACGTCATTGGCGGCATGAACCTTAAACGGATCGTGGGTCGATGTATGAACCACCGCAAACTCGGCCTCACCTTTCAGAAACACATCCCGCGACGGAGCCAGAAACGGGAAACGCGAAAGCTGTAACTCCGAGTTGGCATTCAGCGTTACCCGTGTGCCATCGGGTAATACGATCGACCGAATTTC
This sequence comes from Spirosoma panaciterrae DSM 21099, assembly GCF_000374025.1. Lineage (GTDB taxonomy): Bacteria > Bacteroidota > Bacteroidia > Cytophagales > Spirosomataceae > Spirosoma > Spirosoma panaciterrae. Next base: position 62,035 of record NZ_KB893176.1, read on the forward strand.
ACCGTACTCCGTCGCGATGGTGCGCATTAGCCAATAGTCCTGGGTAAGGTAGCCAACCGTCAGCAGGAGCAGTACTACCGAAGCGGCCATCCAGTAAGTGCCCGGTTTCCAGCGGTTCCACACAGCTATCGGGCGTACCACAACGGGTTGGGGCGTGGCGTCGATTTGTTGTAAGAACTGTTGATACGCTTCGTCGGCATCGGTTATGATCTGTGGATGTTGACGCTCCCATTCCTGCAACCATTGGTAATACAGCTGCTGATGTTCCGGAGTCTGTAGCCACTCCCGCACCAGTTCGATCTGTAGCGGGGTAGTCCGTCCGTCGAAATGGATGAATAGAAGCTCTTTATTTATAACCGTTTTCATGCTGTAGCGATCAACATCTCATAACGTCAGGTAACCGAATAGCAACAGACAGAACTCCTGCCGGAGCAGCACCCGCAAACTCGACAACGCACGGGTAATATGACTTTCGACCGTTTTATGATTGATCTGTAACTCCTGCGCAATCTCGGCATGCGAGCGGCCATCAAACCGACTCATGATAAACACGCGCTGGGCCTGCATAGGCAACGTCCGAATGATCTCATTGATCTGCCGACGGAGTTCATCCAGTTGCAGGATATGATCGGGTTGCTGAACCGAATCGGGATTACCTTCATCGAAAAGCTCCAGAGGTCGGGACCGGCTTAGTTCGAACTTTAGGTAGTTATAAGCCCGGTTACGCACCGACCGGAACAGATACGCCCGATACGAAGTCGTAATTTTCTCATACGTCCGATTCGTCCAGAACGTCAGAAACACTTCGCCCACAATATCTTCGGTAACCTGCCGGGAATACACAAACCGAATGGCCGTGCTGCATAAGTCCCGGTAATAGGCCCGAAAGAGTAATTCACACCCTTTATGTGGGTCGGTCGCGAAGGCCTGCCGGATAAAATATTCCGCATCCGGCTCATTCGCATCCGCAAGAACCGAATCGCCCATAGCCAGGGGTTTTACGGATGTTTGTAAGGTATGACTTGAAACGCCCATCTGTAGTGACCGAACGCATAAAGGGTTTATGACTTATAGACAAAAAAAGGCGGGGCACCCCCGAGTCAAATAGAAATTTTTTTATAAAATTCTGAACCAGACAAAGAAAATAGGGATAATTGGGCCTGTTTCGGAGGTTTTTAGTGGGAAGTAGCCAGAACGATTCGTGGGAAGAAAGTGGGTGAGAAAAACTCCTCACCCGTTTCTGGCATCTTACCAACCTATGCAAATTCGTGTTGAACCCATGTAAACGCTTTACAATTTTTCAGCATCGCGAATGGCCCGTCCGGCGGCATCTAAATTGGCCAGCATCATTTCGGAATATTTGCGGGACAGAATTACGCCATCCGCTCCCCCTTTGAATGCAGCTAAGGTGGCCTGATAGGTATCGTCGGGTGAAGCTTTCCGGCTATTGGCTCCCGTCGGGATATTTACGTCAATACCGGGCAGAATCTGCGCTTTCCTCTTCACACCCGCTTTGGCACGCTGGGTTTCGCGCATCACATAATCGGGCGACAGACCCGCCATCGGCAGTTCGTCCAGCGCGGCCTCATTGGTGTAGTTCAGCAGGTGATTGTTGATCCGCATCACCTCTGTTGGGGGCACATCGCGAAAGACCGTCGAGGTGATGTTCCGAATAAAGCTCCGGTAACGTTCGCCACCACAGTTGTTGTACACCACCACTTTCAGGAAATCGGCCATCGTCGCTAGTTCTTCGTAACTGCGGCTGGCCCGATAGAGGGGATTGAAGGAGTTGGTATGTTCGATATGAAACCCGACTTCCAGATTTTTGCGAACGGCTTTCACAGCAGTGTACACATCCTTCAACACCTGATGCTTGCCCAGATCGAACAGTTGGTTATACGCCATGATCTCAGGATACTCCAGCAGTAACCGACTGAATTCCACATAGTACCCATCGGTAGGCCGGATCGCATTCAGGGAGTTCTGTACGTACTGATTCAATTTGCGATATCCCTCTTTAGCCCGTTCAAAATCAATTCCGTGTTCGCGTGCCGCCCGCTGGTGATGTTCGCAGAAGCAGGTCACCTTTGCCGAGTCGATGCCCTGAGCATGGCTGACGCCAATGGCGTTGAGCAACGGGCCGTTTCGTTCATTGAACAGCAGCACCCCATCGATGTTGTACGACGAACTCAGGTCGGTGGCCACGGCTTTCCAGAATTCCCGAACGTCGGGCTGAAAAAAGCACATCGCTCCCCCTTGCCGCCCATGCAGATCAACTTCGGCCATTTCCTTTACGAACGGCACATCGGCGGGGTAGTTGAAACCGTCCTGAATGGAGCAGATCACTTTCATCCCCCGCTTTTTGGCCGCCGGTAATACTTCAGCAACGATGTCGAGCTTGCCGAAATCAGGCGCACGAAACCGCTCCCCTTTCATGGCCGTTTTGGCGTAAAACTTCGGGTGTGGTGTCGCGTAATTGCCCCCGTGGAAATAGCTTTCGTCCGATACCTGGGCCCCGTGGTCGGGAAAGGGCCGACCGGGTATCTGCCGTCCGGTAATGCCCCGGTCGTACGAAAAGGTACTGAGATAGAGCGTATTGATGGCGCCCCGTTGCTGTAATAGATTCAGCGTTTTTTCGATGCCTTCATCCACGAATGAATCGGGCCCAATCTGAATGCCAATAGTTTTTTTCATGCGTGTATTCCGTTACAAATCGATGTGTACTACCTACCCTTTGGTAGCTTCCCGAATGGCGCGTCCGGCGGCTGCCAGGTCTTCCAGATCCATTTCGGAATATTTACGTGATAAAATCACCCCATCGGCTCCCCCTTTGTAGGCGGCTGCGGTGGCGGCATACGCATCCTCGGGTGACCCTTTGCGGCTCGTTTTCTTGGTCGGAATACCCACATCGATACCAGGCAGGATTTTACACTGGCCTTTGACCCCCGCAATGGCACGCTGGGTTTCGCGCATCACATAATCGGGCGATAAACCGGCGGTGGGCAACTCATCGATGGATGCTTCATTGCCGTAGTTCAGCAGATGGTTGTTGAATCGCATCAATTCTTCCAGCGGCACATCGCGGAAAATGGTCGACTGAATGTTGCGGATAAAGTTGGCGTAACGTTCGCCACCACAGTTGTTGTAGGCCACTATTTTCAGGAAATCAGCTTTTTTCGCCAGTTCTTCGTAGCTGCGGCTGGCCCGGAAAAACGGATTGAACGAATTGACGTGCTCGACGTGAAAACCAACCTGCAGGTCTTTCTTCACGCCTTTCACGGCATCGTACACGTCGCCCAACACCTGATGCTTGCCCATGTCGAACAGTTTATCCCAGGCGACGATTTCGGGGTAGTGCAACATCAGTCGGTTGAACTCGACATAGTAGCCATCGCTCGGGCGTTCGCCTTTCATCGATAATTTAATAAACTGATCGAGCTTGTGATAGCCTTCCTTCGCCCGTTCGTAACTGATGCCGAGCTTTTTGGCTTCGCGCTGGTGGTGTTCACAAAAGCAGGTCGTCCGGGTCGAGTCGATGGTTTGAAAATGGCTGGCTCCCAACGCATTGAGCAGTGGCCCATTCCGCTCGTTGAAAAACAGCACCCCATCGATATCGTAGGACTTGCTGATGTCAGTCACCAGCCCCGTCCAGAAGGCCCGCACGTTGGGATTGAACAGGCAAAGCGTATTGGCCTGACGCCCCATCAGATCGATTTCCGAACACTCCTTAACCCCCGGCACATCGGCCCGCCACTGATCTTCGACCGACGCAAACACTTTCATGCCCCGTTTTTTAGCCGCCGGAATCACCGATGCCAGAATATCGAAGTTGCCATGTTCGGTGGCTCGGGTGTTTTTCAACACGGTATTCTTATAATATTCAGGGTGCGGTATCGCATAATTACCCCCGTGGAATGTTTTCTCATCTGACACCTGCGAGCCATGCGCCGGAAACGGTTCGCCCGGCAATTGCCGTCCGGCCAGTCCGCGCCCATACGTGAATACGGTCAGGAATAGTGTATTGATGGCTCCCTGTTTCTGTACAATGTCCAGCACTTTATCGACGCCCTCATCGACAAACGAAACGGCCCCGATCTGAATGCCATGCATCATGGCGTCAGCCGCTTTTTTAGGTTCTGAGAGGCCCAACGAACTCAGGTCGGTTAGTGGCGCGGCAGCCATGAGCGCGCTGATCCGGGCGCTGTTCTTAATGAATTCCCGTCGTGAACTGTCGGTCGGTTGCATCGATTTTTCGGAATCGGTATGTTGGTTCATGCGTTGTGTATGTAAAGTCCTATTTTTGGTAAAAAGTCTGGATTCTGGTCTTAATTATACCCTGGATTCTGCGGCAGAACAGTTGGGTCGTTGATGATCTGGATCTGGGTCAGCGGCAGCGGAAAAACGGTCATATTCTCTTTCATCCCCAGTTTTTGGAGTGTCGCCAGCGCCCGACCCGTGCGAACAAGGTCAAACCAGCGATGGCCTTCGAGCGTCAGCTCAAAGCGTCTTTCCAGGTAAATTTTTTCGCGGGCCTCATCTTTGGTCAGGCCAGTGTAGCCCGGCAGGCCCACCCGTTGCCGAACCTGATTCAGATAGGGCAGCGCCTGAGCCGTTTTGCCGTTTTCATTCATGGCTTCGGCCAGCATCAGCAGCACATCGGCATAGCGAATCACCTTCCAGTTCGCCTTACTATCGCTCGGAATGGCCGAGGGAGCTATGTATTTGGTCGTGAATGACTTGGAGGCCTGTACCGACTGCGATGGAATCGGAATAAAGGTTCCGTTGACGGTTATGCCGTAGTTGACCGTCACGGCCCGCCGGGGATCGGCAGGATCGAAAGCTTTGAAGAGAGTTTCGGTTGGCGAGCCCGAGTTGCCGGGGGTTCCCGACGCAAAGCCGTAGTAGTCCATAATGACTTTGGCAAACGGAAAAAACTGAAGCGGGAAGCCACTGCCTTCGTTGATGCCTTCTTCATATTCGACATCGAAAATGTATTCGCTGTGGTGTTCATTTTTCGAGTAGTCGAACAGGTCTTTGTAGTTGGGCAGCAAGGCATATTTCATGGTTGTTACCTGCAACAGCTTTGCTTCGGCATTGACAAAATCTTTCCGGGTCAGGTACACCCTTCCCAACAGCGATGCAGCGGCCCCTTTGGTCGGTCGGCCCACATCGGCACCACTGTACGAAGCAGGCAATTTCGATTCGGCATCGAGCAGGTCTTTGATAATGACCTCGTCATAAATCTTCGCGACTTTTTCCCGGCCCGTTTTATAGGTATCTTCTACGGTTATGGGCGTCGTTACCATCGGCACATCGCCAAAAATTCGGACCAGATCGAAGTAGGCCAGTGCCCGCAGAAATTTAGCCTCGCCGATATGCCGATTTTTATTCACCACGACGGTAGGGTCGGTCGGTTCAATCTTGGCTAACAGGATATTAGCCCGATAAATCATCCGGTAATAATTCTGCCAGCTATTGCCGATAATGGCTAACCGGCTGTTGGCGTTGAACTGATCGATGGAGACGTTTTCGGCCTGGTTGGGAATCTCTTCGGCAATATCTTCTCCCGGCAGATCGCCAAATTTCCAGAAGTTCTGATACTGGGTTTGTAGGGTGTTATAGGCGGCCGTTATGGCATCCTGAAAGTCCTTATCCGTTTTATACACCCCGTCGATACTCACGGTAGACTTGGGCAGAATTTCAATAAATTCCTTGCGGCAGGATACGATCAGCAAGGAGCCGATCAGTAAATACACGAATGTTTTCATAATCCACGTATGGAGATAGAGGTTTAGAAACCGAGGTTTATGCCCAGTACAAGGCTCTTGGTCAGGGGATAGTTGTTCTGGTCCACACCGGGCGTCAGTGGGTTATCGCTGTTGCTCACATCGGGGTTGAAGGCTTCATTCCTGGTGAAAAGGAACGGATTGGTAGCCGTTGCATACAGCCGAAGCGACCCCAGCGAGAGTTTTTGCAGAAGAGCCGAAGGGACCTGATAGCTCAGCGAGATGTTGTTGATGCGCAGATAGGTACCTTCATCCAGATAGCGCGAATTCCAGGGGTCCCGGTTATTGCCCGTTGGCGCATCGTTCGGGCGAGGCACCTGCCCATCGCCGGAGTTCTGTTCCGATTTCCAGTAGGCATTGGACGACGCTAACTGCCGTACCCGCCCCCGCGTATTCAGGGTACCCAACCTTGATACGCTCAGCACCTTATTACCAACCACTCCTTGCAGACTAACGCTCAGACTCAGGTTTTTATAGGAAAAGCGGTTGGTCATACCATAGAAGAAATCTGGATAAGGCGACCCCATAATGGTCTGATCGTAGCCGTCGATGATACCGTCGGGTTTGCCATCGGGACCGCTGATATCTACGAACCGGGTATCGCCAACCCGTGAGGCAATGGTTGAGCCAGGTCGGTAGATCGGCCCTTTGGCCAGCTCAGCCGCATTTTTAAACACCCCGTCAGTGATCCAGCCGTAAAACATTCCGATAGGCTGACCAATCATGGTGACGTTTCCGCCCGAATAAATCGGATCGCCCTGCGGGCCCAGCTTGACCACTTCGTTTTTATAGGTCGAGATGTTGAAATCGGTTGTCCAGCTAAACTTTCCATCGACATTGACCGTGTTCAGTACAAACTCCCAGCCACTATTTTTCACTTCACCGATGTTTTGCAGGGCTGTACTGAAACCCGTCAGGTCGGAGATATTTACGTTCAGCAGCAAATCGGTATTCCGGGAACGGAAGTGATCGATGGTCAGGTTTACCCGGCTCTTCAACACCGACAGATCGATACCAAAGTTTACCTGCTGCTGCTTTTCCCAGGTCAGATTCGGATTGGGCAACCGACCGGGTGCAAACCCACCCACCGAGGCCCCGCCATACGTGTATTTTTCGTAGCTGAGGGTGGCATACTGGTCAAAGTTCCCAATGTTATTGTTCCCGGTTTTGCCATAGCTGGTCCGCAGTTTCAGCTCCGAAACGAACGGAACATTTTTCAGAAAGGCTTCGTCCGACAACCGCCAGGCCAGAGCCGCCGATGGGAAGACCCCGTACTTGTTTTCCGACCCAAAGCGCGACGAGCCATCGGTCCGAATGGAAGCGGTGACGTAGTATTTACTTTTGTAATTGTAGTTGACCCGCGCCAGATACGAGATCAGCGACCACTGGTATGAATCGGACGAGCCGTTGGTTATCTGCCCACTAACGGCACTCAGATTAGGCACCAGGTTGTTCGGGTATTTATTACTGGTCAGGAAATTCGACTCGTAATTCTCTTTCTGCGCCGTAAAGCCCCCCAGCGCCATAATGTTATGCGAACCAATCGACTTCGTATAGTTCAGCGTGTATTCCGTCAGCCAGTTGGTGAGCATGGACGAGTTATCCGTACCGACGGCCGGTTCATTAAAAAAGGCCGGTAGCTGCGGTTTGAAGTTCATTCCTCGCCCACTCATCAGGTTCCCGCCAATCATCACATTGAACTTCAGATCGTCCAGGATTTTATACTCGGCGTTGATGTTCCCCAACAGACGCATACTTTTCTGGTTCGCTTTCACTTCATTGGCCAGCGCCAGTGGATTGGTCAGGTTCGATGAACCCGCCAGGCCGCTAAACACGAAGTAATCGCCCGTTGGAGTCCGCAATGGGAAAAAGGAATTTGCCATCACGGCCTGCGCAATAATGCCATCGTTTGGCCCCGTTCCGGCACCAGCCGCCAGTACGTTGTTCGATTCGGTAAAGGAGGGGTTCAGGTTAAATTTTACGGAGAGTCGTTTCGAAAACTGGGCATCGATATTGGCCCGAACCGAATACCGATTGAAGCCGCTGTTGATGATAATCCCTTCCTGATTGAAATATTCGCCACTCAGCGCATACTTCACGTTTTCGTTGCCACCCGTTGCCGTCAGTTGGTACTGGTGCTGGGGAGCCGTCCGCAACACTTCATCCAGCGCATCGACATCGTAGGTATTTCGTCCTTCCAGCACATCGATCACTTCGGGCGGTACCTGCCGAAACCAGGTGGAATACGGCCCCGATACATCTCTGCCTTCGTCGATATTCCGGTTTCGGATGCCGTCGTAGTAGTACTGCGCCTGTTCTTTAGCATTCATGAATTTAGGCCGTTTGGCAATCTTCTGCCAGCCCGTATAGGCATCAAACGAAAACCTGGCTTTACCGGATTTGCCCCGTTTCGTATTGATGATGATCACCCCGTTGGACCCCCGCGAGCCATAAATAGCCGTAGCCGACGCATCCTTCAGAATGTCCATGCTTTCGATATCATTCGGGTTCAGCGTCTGGATATTATCAGTTGGAAACCCATCGACTACGTACAGCGGTCCAACCCCCGCCGAGATACTGCCAACGCCCCGAATGCGGATCTGCGGAGCCGCGCCCGGTTCGCCCGATACGGGTTTCACCTGAACCCCCGCCACTTTGCCCAATAACGCCTGATCGACACGCGAAACCGGCTGTTCACGAATCTGCTCGACCCCAACAGCGGCCACCGATCCGGTTAGATCTTTCTTCTTCACGGTACCATACCCAACCACCACCACTTCATCAAGCGATTTATTGTCGGGAGCCAATTGAACGTCGACGGTGGCGCGATTGCCAATGGCCACTTCCTGATTCAGATAGCCGACAAAAGAGAATACCAGCGTAGTGGTTTCGTCCGGCACATTGAGCCTGAATTTCCCATCGGCATCTGTATTGGTGCCGCGCGTGCTGTTCTTCACCACGACACTCACGCCCGGTAGGCCTTCGCCGGTTTCGCTTCTGACAATGCCCGTTATGACCCGGTCGGCGGGGCGTTCCAGTTGCAGTTGTGTATGTTCAGGCAATGTGTTCAAACCCGACGGGCGAACGCTGAGCAGAATCTGTTTTCTTCCGATTACTTCGTAGGTAACTGCAGTGTGCCGAAAGAGTTGATCGAGGACAGATGACAGGCGCTGATTGGCAATTTTAAGCGATACCCGTCGGTCGGCCTGAATTTGCTGCGGGATGTACGAAAAAGTGACCTTCGCTTGTTTCTCAATGGTCGACAGGATCACACGAACTTCCTTATCGTCAACGGTTAAGCTGATCGATTGCTCCAGTAAAGGCTGAGCAACAACCGTTCGTGCATAGGTCATATTCAGGAATAAAACCGTGCACAGCAACTGAGCAAGAGTGATACGCATAATTGTACGTGCACAGTCGTGATTGAATCGAGGTAATTCCATACCTTTGATCGTTTTTGTTTAGAGGATTTAGACAAAGACAAACGAGCCCCTGCACATCTCGAAAAGGATGCGACGGTATGCGAACCGGAAAATGTGGGGCTTACTCAGGTCGGCGGTGCTTGGACCCATCGCCGACCTTCTTCTGCAGACAGGTCAAGATTACGTCATAGGGTACGGGTTAAGGTTCAACATGCGGAACAGGCTAGCAACCCGATCCGGTAATGACAATTTGGGCATCAATGATCTTATAAGTAGCTCCCAGTAGTTTACAGATGATGGTCAGCTTGTCGTACAGGCTTTCCTGATCCAGTGAAGTGGTTATGTGGCAGTTGGCCATAACTTCCTCATCGTACACCACATCAACGCCATAAGCTTTTTCAATAGCCGCCAGGATGGTCGAGACAGGCGCGTTCTGGAACGTGAACGAAGGCATCTCTGCTTCTTTGCTGACCACGAGCGGTTTCTCAACCAGGGTTTTCACCAGTCGCTGTTCCTGATTCAGATACGTGACCTGCTGGTTAGGCGTCAGAACAACCCCAATGGTTTCAGGGTCCGATTTACCTTTCGACTGCGCGACCAGTTTGGGCGAATAGACCGATACTCGCCCAGTTCGTACCGATACGGTTACGTTTCGCTCCGTCGGATTGGCTTTAATCCAGAAACTCGTACCGAGCACTTTGGTGATCAGATCCTGCGAATAGACCAGAAACGGCTTGTGCGGATTTTTCTGAATCTCGAAAAATGCCTCCCCTTCCAGAATGACCTCCCGTTTCTGGGCGGCAAATGTGGTCGGGTATCGGATTTTACTGCCCGGATTCAGGGTAATCACACTGTTGTCGCTCAGGATCACCCGCTCCAGCGTTTTCGAGCGATTGACCCGCTCCGTAAATAAGACCGTTTTGTCTACGATACTGACCTCCTCGCCCGACAGGTCGGTAGTTGGCCGGGTCATGAATAACCAGCTCAATCCACCAATCAGAACCACGGCGGCAGCCGCTGCCCAGTAGGCATATCGCCGGAAACCTATCCGACGAACCGGAACGGTATGCACTGTCTGATCGGCCAGTGTCTGCCAGTTTCGGGCCAGCATCTGGCTTTTTTCCTCATCGGTGGTGGGCAATGCGACCTCTGTATCCAGCGATTCGTACCATTGATCGAGCAAGGCCCGTTCTTCGTCCGTACAATCGCCTTTGAGGTATTTAGCCAGCAGTTCCTGGTAGGTAGCACCGTCCATCGGGTTGAGTCATTCGTTCAAAAGGTATAGACGAACAACGCCCCAAAACTCCCTAGGGCCTAACGCTATTTTTTTTAGAAATTTTTTAATTTTTGAAAGAATCGGCTTATTCCGAGAGCCAGAGAAGAAGCCAGATGGCGGTAAAATCCCGCAGATTCTGTCGTAGGAAGGCTGTTGACCGCGATAGGTGATACTCGATTGTTTTTTCGGAAAGATTCAGGCGCTGGGCAATTTCGCGGATGGTCAGATGTTCGAATCGACTCAAAATGAAGATCTCGCGCGTTTTTTCAGGGAGTTTTGCCAGCGTATTCTGAATGGCTTCGGATAGTTCATTCAATTGCACGGCTTCGCTGGTCGCCATGGTTTCGGTCGGGAAAAATAGCCGAAGTGTATCCAGATAATGCTCCTCCTGAATATTCCGACGAACATAATCGACGATCAGATTTCGAAGAGATACCCCTAAAAATGCCTGAAGATTAATCACCCGTAAGACTTCCCGCTTTTGCCAGAGCATCACAAATAACTCCTGCGCCAACTCTTCGGCAACCTCTTTCCGGCGAAGTTTACGATGCGCCAGCACGTACATTTTATACCAATACCGTTCATACAACTCCCTGAATGCCTGCTCGTCGCCCTCGCGCAGCAGGGTCAACAATTCGGGATCGGTCATCAGATTCAGGGCCATTTCGACTGGATATACACACAAAGTTGTACTAATTCCCTAAATACTTAAACTATTTATTTTTACTATACCATAGCTTGTAATCGTAGTAAGACCACATCTGGCTCCATACGCCCAATCCGTGCTACGCAGTTTCGATTCAAGCGCGGGCATAAAAAAGCCTCCCTGAATACCAGAGAGGCTTTTACAATTCCAACCTACGAGGCAGTCTCTTACTTGACTTAACTAGTATGTAGTACTCGAATCGACACCAAAAAGGCTACTTGTAGGCAACATTTTACCCAAGTTTTGCCGTCGGCCGCTTAGCGCCTACATATTCCCCGTCAGGATTTTAACGTCTAGGATCGCGAGTTGGTAATTCAACTGAGCGGATAGTAGGTCAACCTGGGCTTTAGCCAGATTCGACTGGGCGGTCAGCAGATCGGTTTTCAGGTTCAGCCCGGCCGCCTGCCGATCCTGTTGCACTTTTAGTTCTTCGCCCCGATACCGGGCCGCTTTCTGCGCTACATCGATCAGCGCCTTTGCCTGACTGATCTTCCGATACGCCTTTTCCAGATCACTGCTCACCTGTTCCTGCGTGTTCAGCAGATTTTCCTGTGCCTGCTGCCGAATCAGATTACGCTGGGCCATCACCTGCTTGTTGGCGACCAGGTCCTGCAAATTCCATTTCAGATTTACGCCCACAAATGGGTTGTTGACCGGAAAAATCAGGTTGCCTTTCTGGTACGTGTAACCTGCCAGCACACCCAGATCGGGCCGATAACTTTGCTGAGCGGCTTTAATACCCAGTTGTGCCTTTTGCTGATTCAGCGATGCAAGCTGTATGTCTACGTTGTTCCGTAAGGCCGATAGCTCCACCGAATCCAGCGCAGGTACAGCGGCTGGTGTTAACTCAACCCCCGCCAGCACCAGCGAATCGGCTTTGATACCCGTCAGGCGTTTCAGGTCGGTTTCGTAATCGTCGCGCTGAATGGCCAGTTTGAGCAAATTCTGTTCTTCATCGGCCATGTTAGCCTGTAATCCAGCTTTGCTCACGTCGATGGTTTTTCCCGACTGTAAGGCACTTTCTACGTCGTACAGCTTCAGTTTAGCTACGTCGAGTTTGGTCGTTGCCTCAATCTGTTGCTGCTGGTTGATCAGTAGGCCATAATACAACCGCTCAACGGCCTGCCGGATTTGCAGAGCGACTTTACGCTGCTCCTGCTCCGACACCTGAATATCGGTCTGGTCGATAGCCAGCCCCGTTTTTACTTTGCCCAACTGCGTAATTGGCTGGTAGGCCGTGATGCCCGCATTGAACGTATGGTGCTGCCCCAAGGCAAAGGTTTTGGTCTCGTTGGGGAGCGGCACCTGGGTGGTCTGACTCAGCGGAAGTACCCCAAACGAGCCCTGGTCAATTACCAGCGAACCGATATTGGCATTGTACTGGTAGGTGGAGTTGAGCGATACCGAAGGGTATTTCTTTACGTCGTCCTCTTTCAGTTTGGCCTGTTTTTCGGCTACCTGAAGCTTACGAATGGCCAGGCCCCGGTTGTTTTGCAGGGCCAGATCAATCGCCCGTTGCAGGCTGACTGACTCCGGTTGCTGGGCACGGACCAGATTCGCCGTCAGCATCCCCACGATACTGAGGCTGATATATACTTTCGACTTAAACTTCATGGTGAATGGGTTGATTTTGAACGGCAAGGATGTCTTTTTTATCGGCAGGTCTGATCCAGGAAATGTAGAGAACCGGCACCGTAAGCAGGGCCATTACCATCGACCAGAGTACCCCCACAGCAATCACACTAGCCAGCGGACTCCACATGGGCGACCCCGACAGAATCATCGGCAACACGCCAATGGCTGCGGCCGATGCTGTCAGGAAGATAGGCCGCAACCGACGTTTGCCCGATTCGATAGCCGCCGTCCGAATATCCATGCCGTGATGCATCAGTTCGTTGGTATGATCGACCAGAATAATTGCGTTGCGGACCACAATCCCCGACAAACTCACCAGACCGACAAAGGCTGTAAACCCAAAGTTGTTGCCCGTGATGTAAAGCCCAAACAAGGCTCCGAACAGACTCAGCGGAATGGTCAGCATCACAATGGCCGCTTCTTTCAGGTTGCGGAACTGGAACAACAGGATGAAAAAGATCAGCACCAGACTGATAACCAGCACCGTAATCATCTGACTAAATGTTTCCTGTTTGTTGGCAAATTCACCCCCGTATTCGATCCGGTAACCGGCGGGTAGTTGAAGCGTGTCGATAGCGGGCCGGATGGTTTTCAGCAATTCGGCTGGCAGTACCCCATGACTGGTTTCGCTCTGCACGGTCAGAGTACGAACCCCGTTACGATGCATGATGCGGCCGGTTTGCCATTTCGGTACCAGATCGGCAATCTGCCGGAGCGGCACCCGCCCATTCGTGATCGGCGACGACAGGTAGGTATTGCCCAGATCGTCGGTGGTTTCGCGGTTTTGTTTGTCCAGCCGGAATACCACGTCGATACCGTTATTGCCCTCATAAAGCGTAGTGATCGGTGCCCCGCTGAAACCTGTGTAAATCATCTGCGAAATGCTTGAGGTTGTAAACCCGAGTCGATTGGCTTCGTCTTTCAACTGGATACTGATGCCGTAATAATCTTCCTGAAAATCATTCCGAACCAGGGCGCTACCGGGCGCTTTTTTGACGATAGCTTCGACTTCCTGCCCGATGCTTTTCAGGCGATTGATGTCATCACCGATGATGCGTACCTCAACCGGGGCTTTCAGCGGCTGGCCCTGTTGCAGCAACTTGATCTGCGGGCGTCCTTCGGGAATGATCGACCCTACCTTTTCCTGCAATTCGTCCGACAAGGTTTCGGTCGTGTGCTCGTCGGTGGTATTGACCAGAATCTGAGCGTAGTTGCTGACGGGTACTTCGGGCGAAAAGTTGTAGTAGAAACGCGGGGCGCTGGTTCCGACAAAAGTGGCGAACGAGGTCACACGCTTATCCTGCTGAACCAGTTTCTCGACCTTTTTGATAGCTGCTTCGGTTTTGTCCAGACTGGTGCTGGTTGGCATCCAGAGTTCAACCACAAACTGGTTGCGCTCAGCAGCCGGAAAGAATTTCTGACGAACGCCATTCGTGTAGAGCAGCCCCGCAAACACGATGGTAATTAAGCTCAGCCCTATGGTCAGTTTGGGGTGGCGAATGGCCCAGTCCAGCGACGCGTTGTAGCCGTTCTGCATCCGGTCGAGTAGAGAAGTTTTCTTCTTTCCTGCCTCGGCATTGGGATCGTGTAACCCTTTCTTGATGAACACATAACACAACAACGGCGTGAGCACCATCGCGACGATAAACGACGAGGCCAGGGCAATCGCAACGGTCCAGGGCAGGGCGTTGATAAACTCCCCGACCGAACCCGTCAGCAGGATCATCGGCATAAATGAAGCAATGATCGTTACGGTAGCCGCCAGTACAGGCACCACCAGATCGCTCGCACTTCGCCAGGCAGCCGTCCATCGGTCGATACCCGCATCCAGCAGTTCGACGTAGTTGTCGGCAATCACAATCGCATCGTCAACGACCATCCCCAATACCACAATCAGAGCGGCCAGTGATACCTGATGGAGTTCAATGCCAAAGGCATGCATGAGCGCGAAAGTCACCGCCACCGTTACAGGAATAGCCATAGCCGCCACCGAAGCAATCCGGAAAGGCAACAGCAATACCACCACAATGACCACTGAGAAAATAGCCAGAAAGAACTCATCAATGAAGTGCGACACGTTGTTATCAACTACCTGCGGCTGATTGACAATGGTCGTCAGTTTTACATCGGCCGGAAACAGTTTTCTGGTTTCGGCAATCTTCGTATCGACGGATTTTCCGAAATCGACAATGTTGTTGCCTTCATGCATCTGCACGGTCAGGATCAGCGCCTTATGGCCGTTTACGGTAATCTTGCTGGTTGGCTCAGCGTAGTCACGTTGAATGGTGGCAATGTCGCCCAGCCGCACAAGTGCCCCTGATTTCGAAGCGCCGACAATCTGGTTGGCGATCTCATTTTCTTTCGTGTAATACCCACTGGTGTAGAGCGGGGCTTTCTGGGTTTCGGTGTCGATGGAGCCCGTAGCCCCAATGGTATTCTGCGACTGCAACAGTTTTACGACCTGCTGAATATCAACACCATACTGGGCCAGTTTTTCGGAGTTAGACGACACCAGAATCTGTTCCTGCTGATCGCCAACCCGTTTGATTTTCGACACGGCGGGTATGGTCCGCAGGTTGTCTTCGAGTTTCTGAGCGTATTGTTTCAACTGCGCAAAACTGGCCTGATCGCTTTCAATCCCAATCACCAGGGCTTCGGTATCGCCAAAATCAGAGTTGACAATCGGCCCCCGAACGCCCTGCGGCAATTCCAGGCTTTTCACCACCAGCAACTGGTGACGCAATTTGCTCCAGAATACATCCGGATTTTTGACTTTCTCGCCTAGTTCGACGTTTACCACCACCGCACCATCGCGAGTAGTCGAGTAGGTTTTGTCCTTGCGAACTTCCTCAAACTGAAACAGATACTGCTCCAGCTTTTTGGTAACCTGATCTTCCACCTGGGCGGAGTTGGCACCGGGGTAAAAGGCCAGCACCAGCCCCTGACGAACCGTAATCTTCGGGTCTTCGCGACGGGGCATGGTCAGGAGCGAGTATACACCTATCGCAAAAACCAACAACAACACCGACAGGGTAACCTGTCTATATTTCAAAGAAGCTTGAACAAAATTCATGACGTTGGTTAATTAGAAAGGCTGACAGACGAACCATCGGTGAGTTTTTGCTGACCACCCGTTACCACCATTTCCTGCGGAGACAGTCCGGCAGTTACTTCAATCTTATTGTCTACCAACTGCCCCACACTAACATTCCGACGGAAGGCTTTCCGCTGTCCCTTATCGACTACGTACACATAACTCTGATTGTCCGTATCGTGCAGGATAGCTTCGGCAGGCAACAACAAACGATCGACAGGCTGATTAGATGTCAGCGTAATTTCGGCAATCATGCCCGGCCGGATCAGCCCTGTCGGATTGGGCAGCTCGATCTTTACCGTAAATGCCCGCGAGGTCACATCGGCCACCGAACCCACTTCCTTAACCTTTCCGGTGAACGTCTGCCCTACCGACGATACCAGCACCCGGGCCGACTGCCCAATTTTGATGGTATGCAGTTCGCTTTCGGGTATATAGGCATTCACGTTGACCTTACTGATGTCCGACACCACAAACAGGGGCGTACCGACACCCGTAATTTCCCCGACTTCAGCCATTTTTTTCAGCATGACCCCGCTGATGGGTGCGTAGAGTTTCGTGTCCGATACATTCTTGGTCTGTAGTTTTTGCTGCACTTTTGCCTGTTGCAGCCCAAAGTTCACTTTTGCAAAATCGGCATCGCTCAGGCTGTTGCGGTCGTGCATGATTTTCAGGCGGTTATACTCGTCGCTTACCTGGGCCACCTGTACATCCGATAATTCTTTGGCAATCCCATAATTGGTCGGATCGAGGCTGGCCAGTAACTGACCTTTTCGGACAGGCTGCCCTTCGTCGGCCGCGATAAAGTTCAATTTTCCGGCCACCATAAATCCGAGCCTTACGGTGCGGCTCCCCTCAATATTACCACTGATGGATGTGGTGCGATTAATCGGCTGTTTAGACACCTGCTCGGCAACAACAGGAATAGCCGATTCTTTTGTATCAGCCATCTTTTCCTTTGGCTGGCAACCACTTAGCAGAGCGGTAGCGACCAGCGCGATGTAGGGTTTACTGCTTTTCATAGCAATTGATTAGTGAATAATGATGATGCAAAATTGACGGATGGAAAGTTGCTTTCTTTTCATCTATCTTAAAAAATCAAGGTGTGGGGTATCTTTCTTTATTCCTATAAATTAAACCTAGGCCAGACGAATAGGCAGAGCGCTACTCAGCCCTGATCTACAGACCAGTACCTGACCAGGCAGGGAATTTTCAGAAACGGTTCGGGTGCTGTCTGCTGAACGACCTGTTTTTCGGGGTCGTTCAGCAGACCAAAGTGACCTGAGCGAGCCTGCTTCGGACAATGCCCGCTCATCACTCTTAAAATCAGAAAACTAACCAAAAGGTAAGAATGTTATCGCTGCG
This sequence comes from Spirosoma panaciterrae DSM 21099, assembly GCF_000374025.1. GTDB lineage: Bacteria > Bacteroidota > Bacteroidia > Cytophagales > Spirosomataceae > Spirosoma > Spirosoma panaciterrae. The sequence goes on from NZ_KB893176.1 coordinate 79,319, forward strand.
CGCGTATTACGCTAAGCGTTTGTTGGGTAATACCCAGATAAGACGCGATATGCCCTAGGGGAGCCTGTTGCAGAATGGATGGATACTGAGCCAGCAAGGTATTATACCGCTCCTGCGCCGACTGAAATTGCAGGGCGCTCAAACGGTCTGAAAAGGTCTTTAAGGTCTCGATCAGTACCGTACGCATAAGCTTTTCCAGATTGTGGTGCTGGTCGATGATCTTTTCGAGATCGGTATAATTAATGGACCTGACCACTGATTTTTCGAGCAATTCAAGCCCATAGGGTGAAGGACGGCCATAGAAAACGGTTTCGATACCCACCGAGAACGAATTCATCAGAAAAAAGTGGTGGGTAATATCCTTGCCGTCGTGTCGGATGTAATAGGTTCTGGCAAGGCCCTTTTCAAAGAAATAAACTTTCTGCGATGTGTTGTCGGGTAGCAGGAGCTTATGCCGCTTGGGGAATACGTCCCGCGCAAAGGCACCATCCAGTTCATGTTCCAGTTCGGGAGAGATGTCGACAAGCTGTTTAAGGTACGCAGTCAGTTCCATGCCGGTTCGTTTACAGCCGAAAAATAGGGGTTTCGACGCCATCAACCAACCCAGCCCCCTGAACTCTGGCCTATAAAAGCTGGTTGCCGGAAATGAACATTATACCTGCGAACAAATAACCTTTGTCTCTATACGCCAAAAAATACAGATGCCATGACCCAAATCTTCTGGAAACGATTCATTTGCTTAGGTGTTATGCTCGGATCGCTGGCTTCTTCGGCCTGGGGGCAACTGGGCCCAATGGGGGGGCGTGATACCTCATTCACCGTACGAAAATCCTATCTTCAGGAAAAGAAATATCACCCCGAAATCACGCTGGCCGATTCGGCTTTGCCAACGGGCGTGCGTGTCCGTCGAAACATTATTTACAGTACACCCGTTGCGGGTCGGAACTTGTTGCTGGATGTTTACGCCCCTACTACCCATGCCGGAAAGCCGCTGTCCGCCATTCTGATGGTGCATGGGGGCGGCTGGCGTTCAGGCGATCGTTCGCACAACAACACCCTGGCCGGACAATTAGCGGCTAAAGGATTTGTCGCTATTCCGGTAGAGTACCGTCTGTCGACCGAAGCCCTGTATCCAGCCGCTGTGCATGATTTGAAAGCCGCTATCCGCTGGATGCGGGCCAATGCGCGTGCGTACAACATCGATCCGAAACACATGGCCATACTGGGTTTTTCGGCGGGTGGGCAACTGGCGGCTCTGATTGGCAGTACGAACGGTAAGGTTGCCTTTGAAGGCTCGGGTGGTCATGCGAACGAGTCGAGCGATGTACAGGCCATTGTCGATATTGATGGCGTGCTGGCGTTTATCCATCCTGAATCGGGCGAAGGCGATGATTCCAGGTCGACCTCGGCGGCCACCTACTGGTTCGGGTATGGAAAGGCACAGAAACCGGAGTTATGGTACGAAGCCTCCGCCCTTACGCACATCGATGCCCATACACCTCCAATTCTCTTTCTGAACAGTTCTGTAGAACGTATGCACGGCGGCCGCGACGACCTGATTGCCAAACTAAAGCCATTCGGTACGTATTCAGAAGTGCATACGTTTGAAGGAGCCCCGCATACGTTCATGTTTTTCAATCCGTGGTTTACGCCCACACTGACCTACATAACCGATTTTCTGCACAAGGTCTGGCAATTTTGAGTCGCTGACTGGCAATTTTCATTTTTAATTGTCGCTACCGTTGCGCGCTTATGGTCGCAAGTCGATTCATTTCATGATCGAAGCTATGGTAGTCAATGTATTGTTAATTCTCGACCAGCCAGTTAAAAAGCCGTCGAAGTTAATGAGCGTTTAGTGATGCATTCCCGCTTCGAGGTTCTACGCATGAACGAGGAATGTAAAGGCAAACCCTGTTTTTAGTTCTTAGGACATAGGTCGCATGGAAAGAGGAAGTTGAACCACAACCGTTGCTCCCTGCCCTTCCTGACTTTTTACACTTAGCTGGCCGCCATGTGACTTGGTGATAATATCATAGCTTAAACTCAAACCCAAGCCCGTGCCCTCTCCACTAGGTTTAGTTGTAAAAAAGGGCTGAAATATCTTGTCTTTCACGGAACCTGGAATCCCCATTCCGTTGTCCTGGACTCGAATTTCGACCGCACTGTCCAACCGATGGGTACTCACCCGAACGGTGGGCCCATACGCCTGGTCAGTATTGGCCTGCGTTAGTCGCTGTTGAACGGCATAAAAGCCATTATTGTACAGGTTAAGTAAGACCCGGCCTATGGGGCTATATCTACTGGGCCCAAAGCAGAATCAAACTCGGTCACCAGTTCACAGTGGAACAACTTGGCCTTCGCTCGGTAGCCCTGATAAGCGATTTTGAGATATTCATCGGCTAAGGCATTCAAATCGGTGGGGCGTTTCTCCCCCGGGCTGGTACGAGAATGTTCGAGCATGCCTTTAACGATGGCTGAAGCCCGACTACCATGGTGAGTGATCTTCAATAGATTTTGGCGGAGGTCATACAACATAATTTTTTTAATATCTGTCCAACGCCATCTGTAGCATACAGGGTCTTTTTGATAGATTTACTGATGTCATAAATCCTTCTTTTTCGAACGGCTTCGCTTAATTAAGTCATTGGTTTTCATAACTATAAAATTTAAGTTTACTTCGTAGCGTAATTACCGTGTTGATTACACGGCCAGTGCTACCCAGGATACGCGGTACGAGTTCAACCTTCGGGACGCGCGGAATGATTTCTTGACGAATGATCAACCAATAGCATGGACACCCCGTTGAAGTTGCTCGTCGTGGAGGACGACATGATTATTGCCGCCACCATTGCCCTGCAACTCAGCAAACTCGGCTATGAGGTGAGCGGGATTGTACCTCGGGGCGAAGAAGCCATCCTACACGCTGAAACCAACCGACCTGACCTGATTCTGCTCGATATCAGTCTTAAAGGCGCACTCGACGGTATCGACACGGCCCATGCGATCCACCAGCAGTGGAACATCCCGATTATTTACGTCACGGCCAATACCGACGAAGCTACCTTTAACCGGGCAAAAAAAACGCGCCCCTACGCCTTCATCTCCAAGCCGATCCGGGCAATTGAGCTACAACGAGCTATCGAGCTGGCCATCAGCCGCCTGGCCGACGAGCCGCCTACCTCTGCCCACCCTGTCTCTGATGCGCCCTTTGTACTCAGTGACCGGATTTTTGTGCGGCACCGCGAAAAGATCGTTAAGATTTTCATTGCCGATATTCTCTACGTGGAAGCCGACCGCAACTACTGTCACCTGTACACGGCCAACAAAGAATACCTGCTAACAACGACCCTGAAGGTGATGGAAGACAAACTCCCGGTGGCGTATTTTGTGCGGGTGCATCGCTCCTATCTGGCCAATCTGACGCAGGTCGATGAGGTGGGAGACGGGCATATCGGGATCAAGGGGAAAACGATTCCGCTCAGCCACCTCCTGCGCGAGGCACTACTGAAACGAATCCAGACCATTTGAGGCCGCCGGGCAAAACCAGCATTACCGTTCACACATCCGGTAAGAAAATACCCCCTTTCGGACAGTAAACAGGGGCATTCGTCCGGGCGAACTTGGTTAGGGAATACGCTGGCGATAGTTTAGATCCGTTGATCGTCAAGACTCGCTGCCGGGTTGATTTCGTTCATCGGCGATAACATGCATAGCTATGCGTTGGCTTCTGGCGTTGGCTAAACCCGTTTTTCAGTCAATACAAATCCCCCAGACTAAACAAATGAAAACTCAGCCTGCTTCTCCCAGCCTGTCCATTTTTGCCGCCCTACTCCTGTTTGCCGCCGGTTGCAGTTCACCCGCCAAAGAAACGCCTACCCAGACGACCGATGCGTCGACCATGACAACCGAACACAAGCAAGCGATTGAACAGGAAATTTCTTCCCTTGTGAAAGAGTTCTTCCAACAGGTCCCAAAACTGGACATTGAAGCGTGCATGACCTACTTTGAAAATACGCCTGATTTTCAGGCCGTCAATCCTGATGGCACCTTCGGCGATTACAACGCCCTAAAAAAATTGAACGCAGACGGGTTTAGTCAGATGAAGACGTTGAGCGTCGTACCAAATAAGGAAGCGATTCGGGTTTTGACTGACTCGCTGGTGCTTTATACGTTCTCGATGGAACAGAATGCCACCCTCAAAACCGGCCAGAAATTAAAGTTTGAGCACGTAGCGGGAACAATGCTCTTCAACAAAATCAACGGCGCGTGGAAAGCGACGTTTTACCAGGAGTCTGCATCGGCACCGGTAGCCGTCAAGTAGCAAAGGCGGAGCGTCTATACAACCTGAATCCCCGCAGCCTTTTTTCTAGTCGATAGATCCATGAAAATCAACCAATTTCTACCTTCGCTGTTACCGACCACTTTTGCTGTTTTGCTCATTGGCCTGACCGTTGCAGGCTGTGACCCAAAACCAAACGCCAACAAGGCTAATGCACTCCAAACCTACTTTGCCCCCGCCGATACGGGTATGCAAAACGGGGGCGTAAAAATAATCCCGATCAAGACTCCGAAGGGCACATTCAACGTGTGGACGAAGCGGATTGGCAACAACCCAACCGTCAAGGTTTTGATTCTGCATGGCGGTCCCGGTGCAGGTCATGAGGCCTACGAGGTGTTCGAGAGTTTTCTGCCTAAAGAAGGCATCGAGTTCATTTATTACGACCAACTCGGCGCGGGTAACAGCGACCGCCCAACCGACAAGAGCTTGTGGTTGCTGCCCCGTTTTGTTGACGAACTGGAGCAGGTTCGGGTCGCTTTAGGGCTAAATAAAGACAATTTCTACCTCTATGGCCATTCGTGGGGCGGCATTCTGGGCATAGAGTACGCACTCAAATACGGGCAAAACGTCAAGGGCTTACTTATCTCAAACATGATGAGCAGTGCGCCAGCCTATAGCCGCTACGCCAACGAGGTACTGGCCAACCAAATGGACCCCAAAGTACTGGCCGAGATCAAAGCCCTCGAAGCCAAAGGCGACTTCGCCGACCCGCACTATATGGAACTGTTGCTGCCCAATTATTACGAAAAACACATCTGCCGTATACCAGCTTCGCAATGGCCCGAACCGCTGAACCGGGGGTTTGCTAAAATCAATCAGGAGCAGTACGTGACCATGCAGGGGCCAAGCGAGTTTGGCATGGCGGGCAATGCCAATCTGAAAGACTGGGATCGTAGCAAAGACCTGCCCAAAATTACCGTGCCGACGTTGGTTATCGGGGCCACCCACGACACGATGGATCCCAAACACATGGAGTGGATGGCCGGACAAGTGAAAAACGGCACGTTTCTACTATGCGCCAACGGTAGCCATTTCGCGATGTATGACGATCAGCAAACGTATTTCACCGGTCTGATCGCTTTTTTGGCGAAATGATACAGGTTTCCCGGTATGCCTATCTGGGGCAGACGAGCGAATTAGTACAAAACAGTCACAAACATGTCTATGTATCGGCAGTTGCGAGGATGGGCCATCGGGTTCACGCTGGCGTTCGGAACGGTTTATTCCGTACTGGGGCAGGCAGGCCCGGAATACGATCTGGTGGTGGCTGGTGGCCGGGTTATTGACCCGGAAACCAAACTGGACACCATTAAAAACGTGGGCATCATCGGCAACCGGATTGCCCAAATCAGTTCGGCAGCTCTGCGTGGCAGGCAAGTCATAAACGCCAGCGGGCTGGTGGTATCGCCGGGTTTTATTGACCCGCATATTCACGGCATCAGCAACAAGGAGCAGGAATACCAACTGCACGACGGCCTTAGAGCTGGAAGTGGGTGTGCCGTTTCTGGACGAGTGGTATAAGACCCGCCAGGGAAAGGCCCTAATCAACTATGGGTCCAGTGCCAACTGGGGCTTTGCCCGGATGCAGGCGTTACCCGGCTACGCCAACGAAGCCGCCGAACTGAAGCAGGCGGTAGCGAATGAGACTTTCAATGCCGACATGGGCATGAGCGCGGTGGGCGGTTCGTTTACCAAAGGAATCGACGCAGCCCAAACCCAAACCATGCTGGCCAACATCCGAGCCGACCTCGCAGCCGGGGGCATTGGCATTGGTCTATACATTGGGTACGTGCCGGGGGCCAAACCCGAAGAGGTCTTTCGGGTCTATCAACTGGCGGGCGAGATGCAGGCCACTATTTTCAATCACGTCCGCGATCCCAATCTTGTGTATATTCAACAGGCTATCTCAGATGCTATGCTGACCAACGCGCCGATGCACCTGGTGCATATCTCCAGTATGATGCTGTCGCAGATTGAGGTGGGTATCGAAATGGTGCAGACGGCCCAAAAAAGAGGATTTCCCATTACCGCCGAAATCTACCCCTACACCGCCGGTTCTACGGGGCTGTTTACCAATATGTTTGCCGATGGCTGGCAAGAACGGCTGGGCATCGACTACAAAGACCTGCAATGGGCAGCAACCGGCGAACGGCTCACCAAAGAAACCTTCGACACGTACCGAAAAACGAAGGGAGTCGTCATTTTCCACGCGATGAAACCCGACTGGGTAGCCGCCGGTATCCGGGCGAAGGGCATACTGATTGGCTCCGACGGCAGGCCGTATGCCCCGTTGGCGCACCCCCGCACGGCCGGTACGTTTGCGCGGGTGCTGAGCAAATACGTGCGCGAAGACAAGGTGCTGGACTTGCCTGCTGCCATCGAAAAAATGACCTTGCTGACGGCCAAAATGCTCGAAACCGTAGCCCCCGCCATGCGTTTCAAAGGCCGGATTCAGGTCGGGGCCGATGCCGATATTACTATTTTCAACCCCAACACCGTACTTGATAAAGCCACGTTTGACGAAAGTTTAAAATTCTCCCAGGGCATCGAGTATGTGCTGATTGGCGGGGTGCTGGTGTTGAAAAACGGCCAGACTGTTCCCGGCGTTTTCCCTGGCCAGGCGGTGTATGGAAAGTATAAAAAATAATATTTCTCTGGATATCAACCACTTAACCCGACTCCAATCTACTATAAAACCTATCTCCTTACAACCTTTTCTCTAGTCGATAGACCCATGAAAACCAACCAATTTATTTCCGCTTTTGCAGTCCTGCTCCTGTTTGCCGTCGGTTGCAATACCGCTCCCCAAAAAGCAGATGAGAAACGAGCGGCTCAATCCGATGCACCGGAGTACTTTATGTTACGGCCCGAACTCGAAAAAGCCTATGGCTATTCCCATGCCGTTCGGATTGGCAATGAACTGAAAATATCGGGTGCGGTCAGTATGGACGCGAAAGGAAACCTGACGGCGAAAGGTGATCTGGGACAACAAATGAAAAATTGCTACGCCGATCTGGACAAAATTCTGAAGCACTATGGCTACACCTGGGACGACGTAGTGGTGGAGAATATTCTGACCACGAACATGCCCGAATTTGTGAACCAGTCGGCTTACCGAAATACGATCTACAAAAAGCAATTTCCGACCGGGTCGTGGTTTGGCGTAAAGGAATTAGCCTTGCCCGGTCAGTTGATTGAGATTGAGTTAGAAGCCTATAAAGTGCGCTAATTCAGTTAAGTGGATTCGATGATGAGGCTCATCGTTTTTGACAGATTCCTGTCTGAGGTTATCCAAACTATCCAGAACACATAAACGAGTGTTAGCCGCTATACCGAAATGACTTTTCCTCTCACCCATAAATCTGTAACCGCAGGCTCCCTCAATCCAGCGCCTTCAGTAATCAAAAACCGTATCGAGTCCATCGACGTGCTGCGGGGTCTGATTATGATCATTATGGCGCTGGACCATACGCGCGATTTCTTTCACGCCCAGGCTTATACCGACGACCCGCTCAATCTCGATACCACCACGCCGGTCCTGTTCGCCACCCGCTGGATTACTCATTTCTGCGCCCCTACGTTTGCCTTGCTATCCGGTACATCCATCTACCTGCAGGGTTTACGAAAATCGCCCAGTGAGTTGAGTCTATTTCTGCTGAAACGGGGTCTATGGCTTATTGTCGCCGAAGTACTCCTGATTGCGCCAGCAGATACGTTTACCCTGTTTAATCCCATCACGCTGGTCGTTTTCTGGTCGCTGGGTATCAGCATGGTGTTCATGGCCGGGCTAACGTGGCTGCCGTTCCGGGCCATACTGATCCTTGGTTTAGCGATCGTTTTAGGCCATAATCTGCTGGATGCGGTGGAACAGGCACCGGGATTTACATCGGGTTTCTGGTGGGCGCTGTTTCATGGCGGCAATCATCGTGTGTTTGACTACGCGCCTGGTCGGGTCATTGTGGTACTGTACCCGTTTCTTCCCTGGTTGGGGTTAATGATGCTGGGCTACTGCCTGGGCCGGTTGTTTGCCCCAGCGGTTTCGGCCACGAAGCGTCAACAGGGACTGTTTTATCTCAGTGCCGGAGCCATTGGGTTATTTGTGGGGCTGCGTTTGCTGAATGGATACGGCGACCCCTTCCCCTGGAGCGTCCAGAAAGATGGGCTCACAACGTTGTTCTCGTTCCTGAAAGTGCATAAATACCCCCCATCACTGCTGTATATGTGTATTACGGTAGGGCCGGGACTGCTGGGGCTGGCGTTGCTGGAGAATGTTCACAATCGCGTTACGGCTGTACTGCGCACCTACGGACGAACGGCCTTTTTTTATTACACCATCCATTTTTATGTCCTGCATACCCTACGCATGATTGTTTTTTTTGCCGCTGGTCACACCCTGACGGAGGCCGATAAATCGCTACAAACCATACCGATGCGGTTTGTACTACCCGGTAATGGAGGCTACAATCTTGGGGTGGTTTACCTGATCTGGATAGCCGTTGTCGCATCGTTGTATCCCCTGTGTCGCTGGTATGATGCCTACAAGACAAGGCATAAAGAGCAGTGGTGGCTGAGCTATCTGTGATCTATCAATTCGGGATGAAACAACGGGAATTCAGCGTTAAATCCGAACCCGTATGATCCTTACTTTCCCGATTCCGGATGATATAAATCGGCGATATGTACAGAAGGTAAGATTAGCTTCATGGAGCAGTTTGACCGAGACTTAAAAGGACAATAGAAAAGGCATCATGACAAAAACTGCAATACTATTTACGACTTTATTTCTATCGTTTTTGTACGGAAAATCCCAAACGAAAGTCATTGACATGCACATTCATTCTTACACAAGCAGTGACTTTGGCAAACAGGAACAGGCTACTGATTTTTATGGAAATAAAGGCTCTCTAAATGCAGATATACACCGAAAAGAAACGTTTGCTGCATTTAGAAAAAATAGAATTGTCAAGGCTGTCGTAAGCGGTAATCCTGAAAGTGTAGAAAATTGGAGCAAAAGCGACAGTAACAATATTGTTATCAAAGGAATCTTGATGTATTCGGCAGATGATTATGGCATGGACAGTGTTAAGTTTGAACAAATGGTCAAGGAGAAAAAAATTGAAATATTTGGAGAAATAGCACCTTACTACGCAGGCAAAACCCTAAATGACTCCAGTTGGCAACCTTATCTACGCATTTGTGAAAAATATGATATACCCGTAGCCATACACAGTGCAGGTGGTGACCCTGGTGGTACCTATTCATGGTCACCTAAGGCACGACTTTCTATAAGCGATCCTTTTTTGATAGAAGATGTGTTGGTTAACTATCCTAAACTCAGAATTTATCTCATGCACTCAGGCGAAAGCTATTATGAAAACGCACTCAGGTTGATGGCCTATTATCCTCAGCTTTATTCAGATTTGGGTGTGTTGTTATGGGTGGAGCCAATGGATCAGCGTTATGCCAGATTGTTTTTAAAGGCGGCTAAGGATTCAGGCTATTTACACAAAGTTATGTTTGGTTCAGACCAAATGACGTGGCCGTATGCCATCGAAAAGTCAATTAAGTTTTTAAATAGCCTGACATTTCTTACTAAGCAGGACAAGGAAGATATACTGTATAATAATGCAGCTAAGTTTTTAAAGCTAAAATGATAACTGTGAAGCTGTTTAAACTTTCATAAATAGGTGGTAATAAGTGTTTTTTGTCATCCCTCGTTCCTCGGGATAACAAAAAACACCTAGTTCTTCTTGAAAAATAAAAGTTTAAACAGATTCTGTATTTAAGAAAATAGTGAACCACTCGCGCGTCCCTGTTTTGTGCTAAAAACCCCACCTGTGGTAATTGCAGGCCGACACACACCACAGACAATTTGAAAAATAAAACGATTAAAAACAGATAACTAACATGAGGCAGTTACTTTTCATAATTGGCATTTTTGCAATGTTATCTTGTAATCAAAAAGACGACAAATTTTATATGCCTGCAGAATGGGAACAACAGGATGCAGTTTGGCTTGGTTGGCAAGCAGATAGTACACTTGGCTTTTACCCAGTAGTTGTTGAAATAATAAAAACACTTACACCCCACGTAACAGTAAAAATTGCTTTCGATAACGACAGTTTAATGCAAACTGCAAAGAGTTATTTAACTCAGCAAAAAGTAGACACAAAAAATATCAAATTTTATTTAATGCCAGGTGACCGACATTGGATCAGAGATAATGGTGCAGCATTTTTGGTAAATAACAAAGGACAATTAGGAGTAGCCGATTTTGGTTGGAATCATTACGGATTTCCTCAATTTTTGAAAGAAAAATACAATAACAATCAAGATAGTGCAAATAAATACCTCAACAAAAGATTGTCTTCTATAAATAAATCAGGAACAGTTGATAGTTTAATGGCTGTTGCAGAAGGTGCAAAAATTCTCACGACCAACGTTGTGACCGAAGGCGGAAATATAGAAGTCAATGGGAAGGGAACACTTATTGTTTGCGAAGCAGCTATGAAAAATCGCAACCCCGATTTAAACAAAGAATTTATGGAAAGCGAACTCAAAAATGTTTTGGGCGTATCAAAAGTTATTTGGCTCAAACGAGGACTTGCAGAAGACCCCAATGGCTTTTATAGACGCATAACGGAAAATTATGTTGGAGGTGGTGTGCAACATTCTGATGAATTTGTTCGATTTTCAAATGCAAATACAATTTTGTTGGCTTGGGTAGATGAATCCGAAAAAGACTTAAACCCAATTAATAAAATGAATTATGAAAGGCTTAATGAAAGCTATCAACTATTAAAAAATGCGACAGACCAAGACGGCAAACCATTTACTATTATAAAAGTTCCATTACCTGATTTAACGACAAAAAAAATCATAGCTACAAAGGGATATTCCAAAGAACCGTCTCTTAATATTCCTGCCAATCGATTTTATATTTCAGAAGCCCCTTCAGTTGGAGATAGTTTACTTCGAGTACCTGCTTCAAGTTATATGAATTACCTGGTAACAAATGGACTTGTACTTGTATCAAGTTATGTTGCGGTAGGTTCCTCAAAAGAAAAAGAAGACCGAGTTTGTAAAATTTTAAAAACGCAGTTTCCGAACAGAAAAATTGTGTTTATAAATGCTATGCCTCAAAATTGGGACGGTGGAGGTATTCACTGCTCGACACAACAACAGCCAAGCAAAAGACCTTAAAATTTACAACTGATTCGACAAAAGCAACAGCCACCAACAGGGTTTTTTCAATAGCGGGGCTGACGAACATAGGCTCAACTTTTGTTTTCCAATGGCTCCGGCCACCCGATTGACTTTTGTGCAAGGGTTGGGCTGACGGAATTCTTTTGCCCCACCATCGCAAAGCCCCAAACCGTTAGCGGCAAGGCTACCACAGAAAGTAAACCACCAAAACCAAGTCAGGAAATGAACAAAAGTGAAAAAATACAAACAAGAACGGTTGTCATTCCTGACGACTTAGAAGCCATTAAACAATTATGGTTTGATTATCTAGTTTGGGGTAACGACAAAATGCAGGAACTGTATGGCGTCCATCCCCATAATCCCAAAGAAACTGTAGAACAGGACATCCAACAGATTGGCAAGTTTCAACCCCCTTACGGACAGCTAATCCTGGCTAGTTATGAAGGTAAAGTATGCGGACTTGGAAGTCTAAAACGTATCAACTCCGATATCGGTGAACTAAAACGAATGTTTGTTGATCCAGCGAGCAGACGAATTGGGGCTGGACGAGCTATCCTCGAAGGACTTCTACTTGAAGCGAAAAAAGTCGGTTACAAAAAAGTTCGGCTCGACAGTCCGAAGTTTATGGAAGCCGCTCATACCTTATACAGACGTGTTGGATTTCGTGCTATTGACGCATATCCAGAAATGGAAATCCCCGCAGAATTTAAAGACTATTTGTTGTTTATGGAATTGGATTTAACCGACGACACTACCTAAATCCGAACGGATAAGCACAAATAAGCCCAGCCTATGGTGCTGGTGAATCGATCTTAAAACAGTCAAACTAACCAATCAAATTCATGAAACAACTCCTGATTACCCTATCTGCGCTTTGGCTGCTGGTTAGCCTCAGCACGTCGGCCTCTGCACAGGCTCAGCAAACGTCAACGACTCAACTCAAAAGTATCCACCTGTTCGATATGCCAGCCGGTGTAACGGAGGCCCAACTGTCGGCGGTGATTGGTGAGTTGAACACGGTTATTAAACGACTAGGCTACAGCAACGCCGGATACACACTCTACAAAGTAGCCGGAGAAGGAGCCGACAAATACCGCTACTACTTCGAGGGTAATTGGCCCAATACCGAAGCATATCAAAAAATCCACGACGACAAATCGTTTCAGGAAGCAGACAAAAAATTGGGTACGGTGTACGAGAAAATAAAAGCCGTTGAACTCTACCGTCGCTTAGTGAGGGTACCCTAATCGCCTAAACCAAAACCATGAAAACCACCCCATTTACGCTACTCCTGGCCGTTGTTGCCAGTACGTCTGTCTGTGTTACCGGTTGCAACTCCCCCGCCCAAAAGGCAGAAGCGACCATCGAGCGGCTGGCAACGTAGTGAGTGCCGACAAATACATGGGCATTTTTGAAAAACGCGACGGAAAATTTATCTGCATCCGCGATATTAACAACGAGGATCAGAAAGACAAGTGAAGTAGGTAGGGCTAACAACTGGTCAACATGAATGGATACGTTGTTTTTGGGTGGCTTCTCCTGCTATTGTGCCTGTCCGCACCAGACGGACAGGCACAATCCACGCTGCTTTACTTCGACGAACCCCCTAAAGAAACGCTGGGCCGCAATCGCAATCAATTAACCATCAATCGATTCTTTACCGACCGCGACGATTTTCTCTGGTTCGTCACCGGCAGTGGGCTGAGCAGGTACGACGGCCATGAGATCGTAACGGTGCGCTTTGATCCGGCGGATTTGAACTCCCTCTCCTCGGCGCGGGTGGCAGATATGATTCAGGATGAGCGAGGTACCTTCTGGATAACCACCCGCGACGGAGGCCTGAATGCCTACAATCAGCGAACGGGCAACGTGGCCCATTTTCGACACCTGCCCACCAACAAAACCAGTTTATCGTCGGATAAGCTTCGGTTTCTTCAACGCGATGAATCCGGTTATCTCTGGATCGGTAGCGATTATGGCATGAATCGGTTCGACCCCAAAACCGGCCGTACTATCCGTTTTTTGCCCAAACCAGGCGAGTCAGGGCAGTTGCAGGGTAACCCGCTGTCGCCTATTCTGATTGAATCGGCGGGCCATTCCAGGCCGGGCCACGCTAGGCCAGGCTATATTTACGTTTACACAACGGCGGGATTCGAGCAGTTTGACCGAACCCGTAACCGTTGGCGGTGCTTTCCGACGGTAACTAAATCCGGGGTACCCGTCATCAACGCTACCGATGGTCTCAATGTGATTAACGGCCTCTGTCAAGATCGTCGGGGCCTGATCTGGATGGGCGTTCCGAACCAAACCGGGCTGCGGGTTTTTAACCCTGAAACAGGAGAAATCAATTGGTTCGACAGGCGAACAGCCGATGGCAAACCCATTCCGTTTCCAAACGTGATTCTGGAAGATCGGGCAGGGCGGCTTTGGCTTTGCTGTGAGAACGACATCTTCCGCATTTCAGCTGACCGGACCGTCGTGGAGCAATGCACAGCCGTAGCCATCAGCAACGGGGAACAACTCAAGGAATTTGTAACGCTGTATGAAGATCGACAGGGGTTAATCTGGCTGGAGCGGGCGAGCGACAAAAATCCGCTTTTTTTCGACCCCCGACAGGAACGCCACCCCAACATCCCCCTGCCAAAATTTACGAACACCGCCGGTGCGGCTCCGGCCCGGCCTGGATTGGCACGGCCCGTGGCGGAATTCCTCATGCCCGACCCGGAAGGCTTCATCTGGATCAGTACTGATCTGGGACTAATTCGTTATAATCCGTCTCGGAATGAAATGAAAATTGTACTGAAACAGCTCTTCACCTATTTCACCTGCCCGCTGCCAGGTTCGAACGGGGCCAGTTACGATCCATATCTGCTGGTTGGTGCGGAAGCTGGCGTGTTCATTTACAACAAAAAAACGAGCCATCTCACGCCCGTCCATTTAGATAAGACCGGGCGTAATACGATCCCGAATGCCATCGCTTCAGCCCTTGACAAGGATGGCGACCTCTGGATTTCAACCTGGGGGAAGGGGCTTTTCCACATTCCAAAGGGAAGCCTATCGGTCGAAACCGGGCTGGTGAGTACCTTTGAACAGTGGAAAAACGATCCCAACAATGCCAACAGTCTATTATCAAATACGCTGCAAAAGATTGCGGTCGATGCCCAGAATACGGTGTGGGTGTGTGGAGCCGCTCACGGCCTTAGTCGGGTAAACAAACGAACCCGACACGTGCAGCGGTTTGTACTCCGGCAAGGCGACCCCTGTGGACTGGCCAGCAACTATACCTATGCGCCCCTGATTGATAAACAGGGTGATGTGTGGGTAACAAGTGGGTATGCGGCTCCCTTACAGAAGCTGTCGGTCAAAACGGGGCGATTCAAAAAATATGATCTCACCAATGGGTTTACGGATGATTATTTTGCCCACGCTACCCTCGACGGAACCGGCAAAATCTGGTTCAACCAGCATCAGGTGGTATCCTGTCTCGACCCCCTAACGGAGCGTGTAACCACGTTTCCGCAGTTTGTCGGCAACTCGGTGTACTCTACGCCCATTACAACACTGGCGACTACCGGCGAGATATATTTCGGTTGCCAGAACAACTTACGGCGGTTCGGACCAACCGATACCATCCACCACATTCCGAAAGCCTCATCACCGCTGCGGTTGGTGGGCGTTTCCTGCTTCGATACCGACGGAACGCAAACCATGCGCCCCCTGCCCCCGGATCGCTGGCGATCCCATGAGCTGACCTTGTCGCACCAGGAAAACACCCTAGAACTAAAATTTGCGCTACTGGATTACCGCAACACCGGCAGTCGTGCCTATGCCTATTCCCTGGCCGGACCGAATGACGAGCCCCAATGGGTAAGCATAGGCCCCAAAAACACCGTCGATTTTGCCCAGATGAAGCCGGGAACGTACCTGTTCCACCTGAAAGCCCGGAATAGCGACGGAATTTGGACCAATCTGGCGCCCCTCCGCCTACACATCAGCCCACCCTGGTGGCAAAGCGGTTGGGCCTATGCAGCTTATGCGCTGGGGCTGCTCCTCGGCTTTTGGTACTTATTGACGGTCCGTCTGCGTGAACAAGCCCGCGAGCTGGCCCTACAGGAAGCCCTAGTCATTAAACAACAGCGCGACGAGATTGCTCAGAAAAACGCCCAGAACGAACTCCTGCTGAAAGAGATTCATCACCGGGTCAAGAATAATCTGTCCGTGGTGTCGGGGTTGCTGGCCTTGCAATCGGCTAAAGTCACCGACCCTAACGTACTGGAAGCCATACAGGCCAGTCAGAACCGGGTACAGAGTATGGGCATCATTCACCAGAAACTCTACCAGGGCAAACAGTTAGGGGCTATTGAAATGCGTGATTATTTTAACAATCTGGGCGAAAGCATTCTCGATTCGTTCGATGCGGCTGGGCGTATCACCATTGATTGTTCAATGCCCGAGCTAGTACTGGATATTGACACGGCAGTTTCGATAGGACTACTAACGAATGAGTTAATCACGAATTCGCTTAAATATGCATTTGTCGGCAAGGACAATGGCACTATTCGCATCAGCCTGATGCGGATGGAAGACGATTCGTTGCTGTTGATGGTAGCCGACAATGGGATCGGTAAACAGCCTGTGGAAGCCGTCAATGAAACGGGCTTCGGCACCCAGTTAGTGGAGTTGCTTACCCGCCAGCTTGAAGGCACGCTCACCTACGAAAACCAGAATGGGACGTTGGTCAAACTCCGCTTCAACCGGCCAATTATTACCTAAGTCCAGGCAAAATCAGAACCCTGTATTTGACCGTTTGCTTAGCTGGCAACCAATTTCCGGCTTTTGGCAGGGTCGTTTTTGTTATGTGAGAACCTGTTGATTACCGTACCGTTTCGTCTCCGCTTTCGACCACGAAAAGTGTTCATTCAAGAAGCAGGTAAAGGAACGCCCTCTGTCTCATTTGGGAGCGTATTTTGAGACCCAGCATTTGGACGATACACTGGGAAAAGGTCAATTTGAGTACCGATAATCACTTGGGGCGTAGTCCTCTTGTTTTTGAAAAATCGACTAAACTGGGATAAATATGCAAATCCTAAAGCGTAAGCGCTTTCACTTACGGATTTATCTGTATTCCAACATGATATTTTCGGTGAAATTGACTACCGTACGAGCAGCCCCGTCTATTTTTCTTGTTTATCAGCCAGCTGCATTCTTTTTCCCTATGATATGGAGGTGATCAATTGAAAACGGATTGGGTAGTCTATGGCAGCGCAATCTCAACCCAGATGATAAGCACTCCGCTACAACGGCATACGCTTGTATACAGTCGTACAAAACGCATCTGAAAATTGCCCAAAACTCGTTCTACAAAAGGCTCATGAACCAAATAGATCTTGTAACGTTTTAGGTTCCTGCCGCTGGGCATTATTCAACTGGTGGCGCAGAGTAGAGGATTTTCGGTAAGCTTCCTTGCGGGTCAGCTGCAAATTGCCCATCGGTCGGTTTGCTTCCAGACAGCGGAAAGGCGTAAATGAGAGGTGTTCCATGATCGGAAAATTGTCTTCGCCCGAAACATCCTGCTGGGGAATCCGCAGTTTGGCAACCGTCACAAAGGGCGATAAGGATTCGGGCCATTCGGTGGTTAGTTCTTCAATGGGCATTCGTTTCAGGTCTTTGCAGAGTTGAATTTGAATCTCAAACTCGTAAGCATGTTCCTTCAATTCGGCCACCAGTGCCGGACGAAACACCTGCCCGGCCGCTTTCACATCAATCTCGCGCCGGGTGACCTGATCGGCATACTGTTTGACGGGCGTAGCGCGCAACTTGGCCACATAGTCTCCATGACGAACAGCCCCCATCGTGTAAAAGCTGTGCAGCAGACAGTTTTCGGGTTTAATCTTTTTAAACGACGAAAATGCCCGAAATTCGTTCCACGAGTCTTTGTTCGGAAAGAACGTACCAATACCCGTTAGCCAGTCGTAGGCAAATTTGAGTCGCCCCAAAGCACCTTTGGCAAAGTAGTCGTTCACCTTCAGAAACAATTTGTCGATGTACTGATAGTGCTCGGCGGAATTGCAGAAGAAAATGGGCCAGTTAATCAGGTTATAATCGAAATTACCGCAGTCGGCCTCTTCCTCCAGCATCACCTTGCCCTGAATACCCATGATCTTGATGGCCAGCCCCATCGCCAGCCCGCTGTTCTGGTCAGTGGTGACGCGGGCCGAGCCGTTGGAAAACCGAACGACGGCTTCGTACCGACCCGGCTGGGCATATAGTCCCTGCGCCAGTTCGGCAGGCAGGTCGTTTAGAATCTCGAACTCGGCCCGAACGGCGGCATAGCCTTTGGCGTGGGCATCGCGGGTGTGGTAATTAACCCCGCTGATGTTGGGCGAGTTGGTGATGTACTGCTGAATATCGTCGGTAATCCGGCGTACTTTCTGGTCAAAATCAGCCTCGATTCGCTCCAGATTCGGCGCGAATTTTACGTAAGTAGTTGCCATAAAAATTGTTGTTAGCTATGCGTTTTACAGTTCGCTAATCCATCTCAAGGCGGACAGACTCGGAATAAAGCAATATTCGCCCCCTTTTACGATGTTGAAGGTTTGTAAACCACGGTACCGTTTTACCAGCGGGTCGGCCGGCATGGTAAACAGTCCTTCGCTATCCTGAACCCCAATCATCGGGTCTTTTTCGGTGCCTAAATTTTGGGAATTACCATCATTCGCCCACTGTTTTTGCAAAAATTCCAGCGTACCCATCGCGTTCGCACTGATGCCCATAAAATATTGGCCCCGCTCTTTACCGTCGTCTTTCGTTACGTCCGGTGGAACGATATCGCCAAACGTCACACTTCGGCGGATGATTCGGTGCAGTCGTTCATCTTCCAGCACAAAGGTTTTCGAATCCCGGGGATTCATTCGTCGAATGTGTGAGCTAAACGGACATTTTTTGCCGAATTCATCATTTTTAAAGGAAAAAGCATTGTTTTTGTGGGGATCGTCACCCAGTTCTTTGTCATCTTTATCGGGCGACAAAACCAACGGTGCCCCACTTCGCCAACGCCCGACCATTTTTGCCGCCAATAATTCACCTTCCTGCGGATTTCTTGAATTTTCCTGAATGTATTTATTGAAATCGGCTACCTGACTCTGGTATTTTCTAAAAATCAGGAAGGAGCCATTTTTGCCTAAAATATCAGGCTGCGGATAAGGCTTGGTAATATCGCCTTCGCCGGGGTAACCCAGCACAAATTCGCCGGTCTTTAACGGACGGTCAAAACCCGGTGGCGTATCAATGCCGCTGCCTTCTATCTCCGGATTACTAATCCCATCGCGGAAACCAAAGACATTTTTGACTTCTTCGGTTGCCCCAAAATCGTGGCTTTTCAGCAGTTTCAGCCCCTTATTGTTGCTAAATTTGGCTCTAAATTCCTGGAGTTTAGTTTTCCAGTGTTCTTCACTGTTGGCAATCACGGCAGCGGCAATATGAATAGTGGCGTTCTTGAAATCTTTTTCCCAGTATTTAGGATCATTGACCCCCACATCGTTTAAAAAGGGGGCTCTTTTGGCCATACCTTCCCTGAACGCTTCCGGAAACGAATCCAGTGAATCTTTAGGTAGGCCAATTTTTTCCAGCCCTTTATAGGTAAAGGTTAATGTAACTGAGGCCCCTTCATTTTTGTGCCAGTCCTTTGCAGACGTTATGATTGGAAGCAGTTCTTTCAGGATGAGTTTGGCCTGAGTGGCATCATTAATTTCAAAAACCGCCACCGTTCCATAATACGGAACAGGGCGACTTCTGAGAATCAGGGCTTGAATATCATCCAACGCAATCGTTACGTTATTCGGATTGAAAATCCGTTTTAAAAAGTCAAGAGCCATCTTCTAGTCAGCTTATTGATTTATTTTTCGATTTTGTTCGCGTCGTCAATGACTTTGTTGAGTCCGGTAATGATTTTATCATTCCGACGAACATCATTAACCGTCAGATGCGGCACACCTACATACCAACCGGTGGCGGTGATCTGGTGGTCTAAAATAAACTGCTTTACACTTGGGTCTTTAATGCCGGGCCAGCCTTCCACATTGCCGAAAATAATATCCATCAGTTGCGGAATTTTGGTCGCAAAATCATCGATATACGCATCCCAATCGCCATCATAGGCCGTGCAGAACAGAATTTTAGTGTCATTGTCCAGCAGCACAATGCGTAAATCGTGAAGCGTCCCGACTTTGGTTGCCCCTTTTAAATTGCCATTGGCGATTTCCATGATCTTTTTCAGATTTTCGGCTCCACCGGGTTTCAAATTGGCAATGGCAGTAAGCTCGGAAACCCGTCCGGAACGAAGTCCTTTTTTTCCGGCGGACGTAGTCGAATGGTCATACCCATCGTCGATGCCTTCGCTGAAATTTGCTTTGACGAGTTCAGCGGTTAATTTGATGTTATCTAAAACGCTCATGTCAGTAATTTTTTAAAGGTTGTTGAAAACTAATTGGTAAATGGCTCCGGCTTTGATATAAAAAGTCGCACCATAGGTATACTTACTTTAAAAAGTCGTTCTGCTCGTAGGCCGGATTGGGGTACGTATAGAAACCCTCGCCCGATACTTCGCCCAGTTTGCCTTTGTCGATGAGTTCGGTTTTCATCTTCTCGGCAATGTGCTGCGTCAGCTCGCCCGGAATGGCTTTTACCACGTTGTAATTGGTATTCATGCCGTTTTTGTCCAGGATAGCCATTGGGCCAAAGAGCGCTCCGGTGGCAATCATCCAGGTCTTGTCAATCGTAGCGGGATCGGCCACATCACTGGCCCACAAACCCATGCCTGAAATCAGCAGCGGAATCAGGAGTGAATCCAGCACATAGCCCGACTGTTCTTTGTGCAGCTCAATGGGCATCATACCAATCGCTTTGGCAAACTCTACAATCTGTTCATACACAGCAGGGTCAGTTGCAGCATGCCCCATAATTTCCGCTGTATTACGGATATGGATATGATTGGCAAAATGTAGATTGATGAAGTGTTCAGGGCGGTTGGTAAAAGGTGCCAATTGACTCGGTAACAAGGTAGACGAGTTACTGACAAAAATTGTTTTTGCCGGAGCTGCCGCCGATGCTTTTTCCCAGAAATCCTGCTTGATAGCCAGTGTTTCTGGCACGGCTTCAATGAGCAGATCGGCATCGTTCAGGGCATCGGCCAGGTCCGAACTGTACGACAAACGGGTAGCAGTGGCATCAAGTTGCTGCCAGGTAGCGTTCAGATCGTGTTTGTAGGCATCAGTCAGGGCCGTGAACTTGCCTTTGGCCTTATTGAGCACCTCGTCATTGATGTCGTACACGGTTACGTCGAACCCATGAAACGCCGTTTGTACCGCAATCTGGTAACCCAGAACCCCACTCCCGGCCACTACTACTTTTTTGATGGATACTTTCGACAAATCGGCGGGAGGGGCTTTCAGA
Source organism: Spirosoma panaciterrae DSM 21099 (assembly GCF_000374025.1). Taxonomy (GTDB): domain Bacteria; phylum Bacteroidota; class Bacteroidia; order Cytophagales; family Spirosomataceae; genus Spirosoma; species Spirosoma panaciterrae. Next base: position 100,314 of record NZ_KB893176.1, read on the forward strand.
AAATCGGGCTTTTGATAGGCCGGGTTTGGGTATGTATAAAATCCTTCGCCGGTCGATAAGCCCAGCTTGTTTTGGTCGATGAAGTCGGTTTTGAGTTTGTCCAGTACAGCCTGATCTTCCTGTTTGCCATGTTCGACCTGCAACTTGTAGATGTTGTAAGGCGTGGTGATGCCGATGATGTCGTAAAACGCCATTGGCCCTATCGGCGATCCCGTGCCCAGCATCCAGGTTTTGTCGATGGTTTGCGGATCGGCAATGCCTTTGGTCCAGAGTTGCATCCCGGCATTCAGGAAAGGCGTGAGCATGGAGTTTAGCACATAACCCGGCGTTTCCTTCTTAACCATAATGGGCACCATGCCGATGGATTTGGCAAATTCCACTACGGTTTCAAAAACCGCCGGATCGGTCCCGGGATGGCCCATGATTTCTGCCGTGTTGTATTTCCAGATCTGGTTGGCGAAGTGCAGGGCCAGAAACTTCGCGGGACGGCCGGTTTCGGCCGCAAACTGGCTGGGTAACAGCGTCGATGAGTTGGTACAGAAAATGGTTTTTTCAGGAGCCAGCTTACCCAGCTTCATATAAAAGTCTTTTTTGAGCTGAATATTCTCCGGGATGGCTTCAATAGTCAGGTCGGCATCCGCTACCGACCGGGCCAGATCGGTGGTATAGGTAATTCGCGCAAGCGTAGCCTCAATATCGGCCACTGATGCGTTCATATCCTGTTGGTAGATCTTCCCGAACTGGTCGAATTTCTCGTTGGCCTTCGCCAGCAGATCGTCGGCGATGTCATAAAGTACCACCGTATAGCCATGAAAAGCCGTTTGAAAAGCGATTTGTGCGCCCAGTACACCGGAACCGAAAACGGTGATGTGTTCTAGTTTCATGATCTGGTTGAGTTAATAAATGGATTATCAATGAAATAACCTGCCGGTTTTAGTAATGTTTTAATCAGCTTTGGTGAAGACAGTAGTACGGCCAAACATAGGCGAACCAACATAACCCCTGAGTTCGAGCGTGGTTGGATTTTTGAGGGTCATTTTAGCGGAGTAGGTCTTGCCACTTTTAGGGTCATACACCTTTCCATCAGTCCATTGATTCGTGCCATCTACCTTAAAACCCGTCAGAACCGTAGTCCCCAGCAACGGTCGTTTCTGAAGGCTGACATCCGGGTTTTTCGTATCCAATACATCCCGATCTTTTAGCCAGACGAGTTTGCCCGTCAACTGTTCGCTCTGTTTAGCGAATTGGATGCGCGACTCTTTTTCCTGGTTGAACCAGGTTCCTTTTGTAATGTCTGTCTGGGCGTAACCGCAGCCAATACCCGCTAACCAGAAGAGTATGATCAATTGTTTTTTCATGGAATCTTTTAGTCAATTAAATCTTGTAATGTTAGGATGTATTTCCCCTATTAATACGGTCATCGTTTACCGATAAGCTGTGTGAACCGCTTTAACCAGCACATCAGGGCGTTTGCTATAGGCCGTAACGGGCGCTACTTTTTTGTCAAGTCCCAGCAGCGTGTAGACGGCCAGACGAGCTGCCCGAACAGAATATTCTTCCGTAAACACCATGTCGTCAGGAATTTCCACAAACTGACTGATCAGGGCCAGATTGGTAGAGCCCTTCGGCACAACCGCCGGACGGTCGGCCTTGGCGTGTGGCTGGAACAGGGCGTCGATGTATGGGAGCATGACCGGAATTACATTGACAACACTGGCCTTGATTTCGGCCTCGTGCTCCTCAAAATGCAGGTGATGAATCAGTTCGGTCAGGATTTCTTCGCCCGTGCAGTCGATCATCGGTTTTTTTACAAAATCACCAATTTTATCCGGATACAGGCCATACCCCCACAAGATGGTTGTGTCGGCACCTTGTGCTTTGAAGTGGGGTTGAGCTGCTACCACAATCGACATCCGCCACGCCGAATCGGTAAACGTCATCAGGGCACCGCTCCCTGGCTTGTTACCTGAATAGCCCTCAATCAATTGCAACATTTTGTCGCCGTTAAAGGTAGGCGTGAACGAATACCATTTGGTTTGGTCAGGTTTGGTGAAGAACGGATCAGGATTGCCGAGCAGCCCCGGTTTTTTATCGGCAATTTTCCGCCACAGCGCAAACGATGGCGGGTTACCGGGCAGGTAGCGAGCGGGGGTCTGGTAATCACCGTTGTCGGTATTGTCGGTAATACAGCCGTTGGTAAAGAAGCACAAATCGCCGTCATTCAGCGTAATGGTACCGGCCTGCCCGTCAGCATCCTGATAATGAATCGTCGTGACGGTGATGCCTTCGCCTTCGCTGAAATCAAGATCCGTAACGGTACGTTTGAGCGAATAGTTGACCCCAAACCGATCCAGGTATTTCTGCAAGGGTAGAATAACCGACTCATATTGGTTATATGGTGTTCGGGTGACGCCCTCTAGGGTATTGATCCGCGAAAATTCCAGGATCATCCGGTTCATATACCGTCTGAACTCGAACAGACTCGACCATTCCTGCCAGGCAAACGTGGTTTGCCACATGTACCAAAAGTTGGTCGTAAAGAAATGATCGTCGAACCAGTCGCGAATGGTTATGTTGTCGAGTTCATTTTCGTCGGTCATGAACAGTTTTAACAATTTCATTCGGTCATCGTGGTCGAACCCCATTGAATGGGCATCCAGAATTCGGCCATTTTTGTCGATCAATCGGGCTTTGGCATTGGTTGGATTAGCATGGTCGAAGGCCAGAATCTCGTCTTTCACCGAGAGGTTGGGCACGTCCAGCGAAGGGATACGGCCGGTCAGGTCCCAGAAGTTCTCGTAGGTTTCCTCGTTGAGCATTCGCCCCCCCCGGCAAACAAACCCTTCCGTTTTCTTCCCCGATCCATCGTTACTCCCGCCCAGAAGGGGCAGCGATTCGAGAACGAAGATATTATGTCCATCAAATCCTCCGTCTTCGATCAGGTAAACGGCTGCTGCCAGTGACGCAATTCCACCACCTACAAAATAGGCCTTTTTACTTGTGTTATTAGTTGTCATGGGTTACGCTTGTTAATGTATTAATAATCAATGGTTTAAGGTGTATTAGGGGTGCTATTTAGCCAGACTGTCTTTCATGTATTTTTATCGTCCGCTCAATCGTTCCAGATCCGACACAGCTAGCCGATAAGCCAGTTGAGCCGAATATAAATCGTGGGTTCGATAGACGCAATGAGTTGTCCGGCGCGGATGGTCTGGCCTTCCTGAATCGTCACCTTGTTTAGTTTACCGGCCACCATAAACCCCAAATTAACGGTAGTTTCGGCTTCAGTGGCCCCGCTGAGGGTAAGCTGGTCGTTGGTGGATGCGTTCGCCACCCGACTCACCACAACGGGTATGGCTACGGGTTGCTGCGTGTTTTTGGAAGCAGAAGCCGCGTCCTGCTTTTTGTCGGTAGCCGACTGGCAGCTACTGAGCCAGAGTGCCATCATGAGGCAAACCGGATACAGGGGCTTTGCGTTAGGCAGTGAGTAAGTCCTTAAAAACATATGGCAAACAGGGCTAAAGTCGAAGTCCGCCAAAGCTTTATTTGGCGAGCATGTTAAAATATGTTGCAACTATACTACATTTTACACTAATTTTGTTTTTTTAGTTTCCAAAATAAAAAAAATAATGGTTTTGACCACCAAACCCAGCACTGACGAGCGGATTGTTACCGCTGCCATGAGTCTGTTTCTGCGCTACAGCTACAGCCGCGTCACCGTGGATGATATCGTCCGGGAGTTAGCCATGAGCAAAAAAACGATCTACAACCATTTTCCGAATAAATCGGCCATTCTGCTGGCGTGTATCGATTCGTTTGTACGCACTTTCCGTCAGCAGGCTGAGGCCATTTTGGGCAATAGCGAACTTTCCCTTCGCGAGAAACTAAGCCAGTATTTACGGCATATTGGCCTGAGCTTTACGAGGGTAAGTCCGGAGTTTATGCAAGACATCAGGCGGAGCGAACCCCAGGCCTGGGAACGCTTATGTACCTACCGCCGGGACGTAGTACTCCGGCATTTGAGTACGTTAATGGACGAAGGCGTAGCGGCTGGCTACATCCGTGACGAGGCCAGTCGGCACCTGGCCATCCTGGCTTACATCGGAGCGATGGAACAACTCGACGATCCTGATTTTGTGGCGCAGTTTCCGGCCGCTTTCGTCCAGTCGGTTCCTGCCCAGATTCAGGAACGGGCTGATCAATTAATCAAGTTACTATTGTATGGTCTACTGACCCCCGCTTTTTGGGAGGCTCAACTGGCAACCCAGCAATACCCCTAACGCAACGTGAACGATGGAGTAATATAACGATCCGTGTAGTTGCCCAACGCTTGGAAAACTCAAAGCCGTTTCAAGCGTTGAGCAGGTATTACTATGGCCCTAACAATTCGGGCATGAACCTGAAGTAACTTCGTGCCTGAATTGTTAGGATCACAGCACAACCAGTGACCGGCTGAATTTTTAGTCGAATCAAGGCTAAGAACAACTGACTACTGTTTTCTTGCGTTGAAGGCTCGTGCTTATAGGGCTAGTAAGTTACTTTCGCTTCAAGCGTAGTACCGATGCGGGTTACAAGGCGTTCCCAACGCAGGCCTAGGGAGTCGGTTTGAGCTTGCACTAGTCCTATAAAAACTAGCGCGGCCCAAAAACGGTATCAATGAATAGGCCGTTGAGCTACTATTTGGTGCCGAATTACTAGTAGATATACGTATGGGGGTAGTAATAGTAACGTCTTTTTTAATGCCCTATTTAAGTAACAGCTATTTATACACTATTATCTAAGACAGGATGTAGTTACTCAGCGATTCTGCTTTGGTAAATGTCAATTTTAGTAGATCGTCTATGCGTCTTTTTGGTTACACTTTAATTTGATTTACTTCGACCACAGTCGAGGGTCAATAACTAGAGGCTTCTCGTCAATCACCCGTATTGATGTATAGCTATTGTGGGCCGGGTGCAATAAATAGTTGATGCCATCAGGCATCACCGAGGAAGGTACGCCTAAGGCTAACACATCTGGCTTTGCTAGCCAATCGGCCGCAATGTGCTGACTCCGATTGTAGGTGTTTTCCTGCCAATATGGAGGGAGTTGAGCAGCCTTCAACAATCGCTGACTGTTAGGCGGAAGTTCCAGACTGAACAATCGATAGGCCGGTAGCTCATCGTACGGCACTTGAGGCATGTGTACTAAGATTTCCACCAAAGCAAGAGCGGGATGTTCTGCCGTATAGAGGATACCAACACCCGGCGGATTCCACCGGCCTCCATTGAGCCAGGTACCAGTAACATCTAGGGGCTGGGCGGCATACTTCTGACGCACTACTCGATAAACAATGGCCATATCTTATCCGAAGATGCCATAGTCAATACGGCCCAGTACCCGATCTACTAAGGTATAGCCTGTAACGGTGTCAAGTATCTGGAGGGGCGTTTGATAGTCTAGCTCCCGTAAGGGGGAACGCATCCAGTTGAGGGCTGTTGAAGCTCGCCCTTCAAAAGTATCTAACATATGTAGCAGTAAGTTCTCTAGCAGCAGTAGTCGCTCGGAGGCATCTTGACTGATGCGTTGATCGACTTTCAACCGATGGAGATAAGAGGCTGATAAGCCTAAAGCCATGGCCAATTCTTTGTCGGTTAAGCCAACCAGTCTTGCTACGCGGTCAGCTTCCGCTCGTAGTACACCTTGTCGACTGCGGGCAATGATCTCCTGTTCAGTCATGAGCCGGGGTAACAAGGCTTGATTAGGCGGTAAAAAAGGCAAAGTGATAGCCATAGGAATGAATTTTGTCACTAAGCTAACTACAAAAGTTCATCCAATTAAGTTCTTACAAACTTATATTGATCCGTGAGTAGGCCCGTAAAGCTATATCCTTTTATTTGTATGGCTACCCTCAAACCATCCGATTATGAATTGCTGCGCCGACGATGTGCGGAACTGAAAGAGAATGGTTGGCAACAAAACAGGATTGCTCAGGCATTGGGTTTGACCGAAGGGTGGGTTAGTCGCACGTTAAAGAAATACCGTCAAGACGGACAAGCTGGCTTAGTTTGGCATAAACCAAATGGGCCAGCCTGCCGGCTGACTAACGAACAGGTCGCTATACTGCTTGAGGAATTAAATAAAGGTGCTGTAGCCCAAGGATTTGCCGGTGATATATGGACCCGACCCCGAGTCAATCAAGTTATTAATCGGCTGTTTGGGGTGAACTATGATCCCTCACAGATTGGTCGGTTGTTGAAACGGGCAGGCTGGAGTCGTCAGAATCGGAGCGCCGAAGCGACCACAGGCCAAAGCTCGTCAACAGGATGCTGCGGCCGTCCACAATGGCGTGAAGAGCGTTTACCAGGCCTCAAAAAAAGCTCAGGCTGAAGGGCGGGGACTTGTTTATATTGATGAGTCAGCGTGTTATCTATTACCCTTGGTAGCCCATACGTGGGCAAAAAAGGGAGAAACGCCAGTTTTAGTTGAGCAGGCTGGTCGAGATCACTTAAGCTTGATTGCGGCCATTGCCCCGAATGGGCGGCTATATGTAGGTGGGCAAGACCGCCCTTTCCGCAGTGAGGATGTGATCTGGTTTTTGGAGAGGTTATGTAGCCGCTATCGCAAACGGAATTTGTTGGTGGTTTGGGATGGAGCAGCTATTCATCGTAGTCAGGCTATTAAAGACTGGTTGAGCCGCAAGGCGGGGCGGGTGCATTTGGAACGGTTACCTGCTTATAGTCCTGAACTCAACCCGGTGGAGTTGTTCTGGAGCCACCTGAAAAGAAAGCTGAAAAATCAAGTCTTCGTCAACTTTGAGCAGTTACTAAATGCGATTCTATATCAGCTTGACCAGTTACAAGTCAGCCCTAAACTAATTACAGCCTTCTTTCGCAAAAAGGAAATTGCTTTCTTTACAGACTAATTCACGGGTCAATAATAGCAATAGCGCAGCAACAGGTAGATTTTGCTAAACAGTTTGACTTTCCAACTTTGCCCCCTTTAAAGAAAGGGATGGCTCTAGAAAGAATGCAACCAACTGACGATCAATCGCATCTTCGTAAAAATAATAGATGTCGGTACGTACTTTTAAGGCCGCTTATCGGGCCATGTAGTTTTATGTTATTTGGTTATGCACGTGTTTCAACACAGGATCAAAACTTAGCCCTTCAATTGGATGACCTGAAAAAAGCAGGTTGTCAGAAGATATTTCAGGAAAAGGTGTCTTCAGCTAAGGTACGTCCACAACTTCAGAAGATGCTGGAGGTCCTTCGCGAAGGAGACACCGTCATGGTTTGGAAACTGGATCGATTAGGGCGATCCTTAAAAGAGCTTTTCACCTTGATTAATGACTTTCAAAGCAAAGGGATTGGTTTCTGTAGTTTGAATGATGCCATTGATACCACTACCGCACAGGGTCGTTTAGTATTCAACCTGTTTGCTTCATTAGCTGAATTTGAAAGAGATTTAATTCGCGAGCGTACCAAAGCTGGTTTGGCCGCAGCCAAGGCTAGGGGACGAATAGGCGGCCGTCCGAAAGGACTCTCTACCGAAGCCCAATCAAAGGCACGGGCCGTTAAATCCATGTACACGCTTAAAACCCATACGATTTTGGAGATCGGTCAGTTGTTTCATTTAAGCCGAGCGACAGTTTACCGGTACTTGGCGTGGAAGGATGTGAAATAACTGTTGGTCTATGAATTCTCCTTATACGGGCTGTTAACTTCCTATCGTCTCAGTTTGGAGCGTTTCATGAGAATAAGGTATAGTAGGTACAAAACCGTTTGGTGTAGGATTACAAATTAGCTTGATATTTAGTAATCCTACACAAATTGATCATTCTCCGCCTAGAGAAGGCTTTAAATCTGACCAAGGCAGGGCATATCCAAGTGCTTTTTAGAAAAGCCAACCAGCTATACACCAAACTGCCGAAGGTGATGATCCATGTGCATCCAGGTGGCACAACCCCATTCTTTAGCAGATAATCGCCCGAATGCAGGATGAGTAAGTCGGAGGTTTTGCTGTGCTGAAAAACGTCGTATCGCGTCGATATAGGCGCTTCGTTTTTCGTCAAATTGTGCAGGCGATAAATCCAGATGAGCGGTTTCGATGCTGGAGGCTCCTTTCTTGTTTTGGGGAAATTGGGGCAGTACGTATAAACAGAGATACCGGAGCAGATGTTGCTTCCAACTCGATGGAGGATACCCCAACTCCTGTTGTATAATTTGCTGATTGGCTAATGTGCAATGATAGACCATTTGAGTCGCATTCATACGACCCCATTTGGGCTGATCGCTTGCTTTCAGCGTTTGAACCCGACTGATAATTTCCTGTACAGCTGCGGGATCGAATAGATTCTTTTTCATGATTGTTTGCGTTGAAATCGCTGCAAACATATGGCAATCAGGTTGATCCAAACCTGACGAAGGGATGTGCTGCACGGCTTAGGGGTGAAATGCATCAGCGTAGGCTGATGCTAACCATAAATTCAGTTCTTGCGGGCAATCTAGCAGGCCAGTATTTTTGTCGTAATGGCTCTCTTAAATGTATTCAGGCAGGCTTATCCGCTACAATCGTATCGTCTCTCGTTGTATCGGGATTTGTTTTTTGCGTTCTTTCTGAGTTTGTTTTTGCTCGTGTTCCGGCCGTTCGGACTCGAGGTTTATTCGTACGAAGAAAGCTACGTTATGATCGGGTATGGGGCCATAACGCTACTGACTACCGTACTCAATGACTACCTGGGTTACCAGCATTTTCCAGCCTTTTTTCGGGAAACGAATTGGACGGTAGGTAAACAACTGGCCTGGTCGGGTTGGCAGTTGATTTGCCTCGGACTAACCTGCTTCGTTTATGCAGCTCTCATCAAGGCGTTTCCGTGGACGTTGCTTGGCTTTTTGAAAGTACAGCTCTATGTTCTGCTCTGCGCCATTGTTCCGATTAGCTTATTTACGTTGCTTCGCCAGAACTACATGCTGAAGCGAAATAGTCGGGAAGCCAACCAACTGGAAGTCGATCTGTCGCAGCAAGTTCCGCAACCTAATGAAACTGTAGAGCAGGCTATCTGTTTTACGGGCGAGAACCGGAATGAAAAACTTGAGATGCTGCCCAGCCAGTTGATCTGTATTTCGGCTCAGGACAATTATGTCGAGTTTGTTTTTTTGCAGGCAGGCCATACGAAACGGGCTTTGCTCCGCAATACACTATCGAAAATTGACGAGCAACTCAATGGCCACTCCCAGTTTTTCCGGTGCCACCGATCTTATCTCATCAATCTGGAGAAAATACGGATGGTGAAAGGGAACGCTCAGGGGTATGTATTAAAAATGGAAGAATTCGAGCCACTGATTCCAGTATCGCGGGCGAGGGGACAGGCCTTACATCAGGCCATTCAGGCCTAATCCATTCCTCCCACGGACCGTGCAGTTAACCCCTGAAAGCTGGGCCTAACGTCATTTCGCCCCTTAACACGACCACCCGCCCCTTTCATTTTACCCCAATTTCGCTGCGCTATAGGTTTGCTACATCAACTCAAGCAACTATGCAAACCTATCGAAACCTCGGCTGGCTGGCTCTTTCGCTGGCTTGCCTGATCATCAGCCGCCAATGGCTACTTCCGATCTTCGCCTTATTGTCTCCCTTATTCTTACTGCACTTTTTACGCACCCAATCACCAGGCAGGGGACTGCTTTTAGTGGGTGTGGGGTTAGTTGCTTCCATCCTGTGGGTATATCGCGGATTAGCCGGGCCTATGTTCCATAGTCCAGCCAGTTTTGTCATTACCTTGAGTGTTTCGACGCTTATCGGTCTGATCCCGTTTTGGCTGCACCGGTTGCTGTCGCACACTTTCCCATTACTAACAGCCTCCCTGATTTTTCCGGCCACGAAAACCATTCTTGAGTATGTAGGCTCGCTCAATAGTCCGTTTGGCGTTTGGGGTTCGCAGGCAGCTCTCTTTGCGGATTGGCTGCCGTTGGCACAGGTCGTGTCAGTAACCGGCATATGGGGATTGTCCTTTTTTCTGTCCTGGAGTATTTCGCTGGCAGCACTCGTGTGGTCACGTCCTAAGCAGAACGTGCAGTCTGCTCTGATTCCATACGCTTTGGTACTGGTGGTGATTGTCGGCTACGGATCAAGTCGACTACTACAGTCTGGTGAAAGCAAGTCCGCAAAAGTAGCCAGCATCCTCACCAATGATACGTATTTCAAGCCTCTCAAATCGTCCGTCTATCAAGATCTTGCCAATCCGTCTGTGCTGACCAGTTCAGTCGCTCAGGCCAATACGCGTTGGCTGTTAACTCAAACGGAACAGGCAGCTAAGGCAGGAGCCAAACTCATTTTCTGGGCGGAAGGCAACGGAATAATCCTGCCAGCACAGGAACCGGAACTCATTCGGGCAGCGGCCCAACTTGCCACCCGTTATCAGGCTTACCTAGGATTAGCCGTTGAGGTTATTCATTCGGGAGCGTCGTTTCCGGTCGAGAATAAGATCGTATTGCTTCAGCCAAACGGTCAGGTTGCCTTTACGTATTTGAAGCATTATCCCATCGGAATTGAGCAGGAGTTGATGCGAAAAGGTGACGGCAAGATTCCGGTTGCCCAAACGCCTTTCGGCAAACTTGCGGCCATGATCTGCTTCGATACCGACTTCATCGCCTACGCCCGCAAGGCAGGTCAGCTGGGCGTTCAACTTCTGGTCGCGCCGTCGAATGACTGGGCCGAAATTGCCGACATGCGGGGGCTACTTACCCAGTTTAGAGCCCTGGAAAACGGACTTACGCTGATTCGATCTACCTCCCACGGCGTTACAGAAGTCGTTGATCCTTATGGGCGAGTTAAGCTCAGGAACAATTATTTTGAGCATCCGCAAACGATCTTATATGCCAACGCGCCCCTAAATGGCCAACCAACTTTGTATGCCCGCTTTGGCGACTGGTTTCCGTGGTGTTGCGTAGTACTTATGCTGTGCATTGGCTTTAGCCGGATTCCGCGTCGTATTCATCAGGTCGGGTTACTTATCTTAATGCTGATCGTAACTACGGCTCAGGCCCAGCAGCGTACAGAGCCAACGGCTAAAACCGGTTTCCATAAAACGATTGTGTTACCAGCGCTATCTTATACCCCAGAAACCAGTGTGGCGCTGGGCGTGACGGGCGTACACCTGAGCAAGCCCGATAGTCTGGCCAACTTGTCGCAGGTTTCGGCTACGGCGCTGTACACATTTAAGAATCAATTTCTGGTGGAAGGCAAAACCCAGCTTTATCGTGGCAAGTATTTGCTGATGGGCAACGTGAATTACAGTCGCTACCCGGAGTACTTTTTTGGTATTGGCAACGAAACGCAGGCTGACAACAAAACGATCATTACCTACAGTGCTGTGCGGCTAAATGCGAATCTGGCCCGTCAACTCGCCCCTCATTTATACGGTGGACTGGCCGTTAACTACAGCCATTATTTCCATATCAATCAGCCGGAACGTTATTTGCCCGAGCCCTTCGGTCAGCAAGGAGGAGTCACCACGGGCCTCGGTTGGGCCATTACGTTCGATAGCCGGGATCACCTGCTGAATGCATACCGAGGGTGGTATGCCACTCTTTCGGCCATTTGGAATACGCAAGCTTTGGGTGGTCATTTCGATTACATCTCCATCGACGCCGATGTTCGTAAATTTGTGCCCGTAAACTCGGGAGGCACGCTAGCCTTCCAGGCCCTGGTGACGACTAAAAGCGGTGAGGTACCTTTCTTACAACTCGCCTATTTGGGTGGTAGCAGCATGATGCGTGGGTTTTATGCAGGTCGCTACCGCGACAATAATCTGATGGCCATTCAGAGCGAATACCGTCGACGGCTTTCGGCTAAGTGGGGGTTTGTCCTTTTTGCGGGCACGGGTAAAGTATTCAACTCCTGGAATCAAGCTGATTTGTCGGGGTTAAAAACATCCCTGGGTCTTGGCTTTCGACGGACCATCAGCCGAAAAGACCGGGTAAACCTGCGAATTGATGGCGGTTTGGGCGATGGGTATCCCAATTTCTACGTGAGTATCACTGAAGCGTTTTGATGGTCACGATCATGAAAAAGGTTATTAAAGCCCTGACCGGTTTCGCGATTCTGTTTTTACTCTATCATGCTGCCGAGTACATGATTGTGTTTCAAAACAGCGTCGAAGGCTTTCTGATGGGGCAAGGATTGTTTTTTGCTGTGGCCTATCAACTCGCACGTTGTCAATCCCGCAAAGGTCTTTCGGCTTGGGGATTGGGATTTTCGGCCAATACGTTTCGTCTATTCTTGTCTGGTACAATGATGGGGATAGCCTTGTACGGCAGCAGTTGGCTACTCAATCTGGCGTTTGGATTCGAAATCGTTCAGAAAGTACCAGCTAGTTCAGTGCTGATACAAAAAGGGGGGCTCTTCACATTTGGCGTCTTTTTTTCATCGTTATCGGAAGATATTCTGACGAGAGGGTACGTCTATTATCACTTGCAAGAAAAAGTAAGTTCTGTCGTCCTCGGGGTTATTTCGGCCATTATCTATTTGCTCAACCATATCTATAAATTGGGCAGTGGCCCCGAAGCCTGGCTGTACCTTTTTCCGCTAGGACTTTTATATGTAATGCCGTTGATCATGACCGGAAATCTATGGTTCGCCGGAGCAATGCACTGGGTAGGAAACGTATTCTTCTATATGAGTCATGACTTAATCGATACGCAATCCGGCAGCAGTATATCCCCTAATTATATTTTTTGTGGGTATATTCTCTTTATCCAAGTGAGCTTCGTTGTGTTAAGGAATTGCACCAAGGCTGTGATAAACGGATCTACGTGAAACTTATGAAGCTAAATTTTCAAGCTCCGCTTTGGATTGGCAACCTAAGACGCTTTCTTGTAGGGGTATAGGTTATCTATTTTCAGCTAATTTGAGAACCTATATCCCTTCAGGAATATAAGTATGAAGGATTTGTTGTCTCACTTAGAAGCATTTTTTGAGACATCTAACACTTATAACTAATTACTTCAATTAGCCTGTCCATTAATTCTGAAGATTCCAGCGATCCTACAAGCCGGAAATAATGCGGGCATAGACATTATTAGCCGGATTACTATCATAGCTACCACTGGAATCATCGGCGATGTTCACCGTCATATTAGACACGCTGCCCGAGTTAGCCGTTGTTCGGCGGAGGGTGAAGCCAATCACCGATTGGGAATTGGCGCCAATCAACTGGCCAGAGTTGAGGGTCAACGTTAGCTGTTGACCAACCAGGTTATTGACCATTGTCCATTTACCGTTTTCCACACTCACCGGATTGGCCGTACCGCCTGACACAACGATGCTGGTAAGCGACGAGTTAAACGAAAGGCTGTAGCCTGTGGGAGCGGAGACCGTCAGAGTCACACTGCCAGGGCTGGTAGGCTTTCCCCCTACCTCAAACACATTGACCACAAATTGACGGCTCGATTCGGGACCATTGGCTGAAAAGTTGGCCTGAGGTAAGGACACGGTCGGAGACAGGTCAGGTAAAACGGCGACCGTTACAGTAACAGAAGAAGGACTACTGGTGCAATTGTTGGTGGTACAAGTAGCCTGATAAACAAACGAGCCAGTCAGACTGGTCGAAACGGGGATGCTGGTACCAGCACCACTCACACCATTAGGTCCGTTCCAGTTGACCGTCCCACCACAGTACTTACCTAGCAGCATTACACTAGGCGAGTTCCGGCTTACTGTGAGGGAGGAGGCCCCAGTGATGGTTTGCAGGTACACATTGGGATTCGTTTCATCAACACCGATATCGATGCGGCCGTTATTGATGCGATCAGCCAGGCCAGGGATATCCGCCAGGTCTGGCCAGCGTATCAGAAGGGAATTATCGCCCTGGTCGGTAAGCATCGTGTTACAGGCGGCCACTGTAGGGGTGCCATCAGCCAGGTTGACCAGGTGACGGCTAGGATCCGTAGGGCAGCCATAAACCAAATCGCCATATCGATGAATCCGACTGCCCGACACTTCAATAGTAGTCACGTCGAAGGTATTGCGGTTGGTTATACCACTCATGACACAGTGCGACAGATTGACGTTCGAGGTAAAACCCGATGGATATCCCAGTCCATCCCCAACCTGGCTGTTATGTGCATTGATAACCTGGCAATTAATTATATCGCTGGAGGCTCCACCCAGACTCGCCATCAGATAAAACACCGACCGAGGATACGATCCGGAGGGTGAAGGATCATTGGTTTCAGGATGTATACCCACATTGTCGAACTTACAATTAATGATTCGGCACGTGTTGCCCGTCCCAAAGTTGACAATCAGCGCGGCAAGTGCATCATAGTCAATAGCGATGTCACTCTTAACAAAGTTAGTAATGAGGTTTACCCGAAACCAGTTCGAATTATATATAACCAGGTCCGCTTTACCGCCCCCATAGCTACGGTTTAGCACGGCCGAATTGGACATTAGAGTACCCATATTGACTAAGTAACAGGTCAATATGCGAAGATTCGCCAGTCCGCTTCCGCCGTTGGCAATGTTCGAGATCATTTGTCCGGCACCATCTGCGAGCGTCTGTTCCACCGTACAATTACTAACCGTAGGTTTGGACGTAGCATTCAAGGCAAAGTTAAGAATGCAATGGCCTACGAGATTGGTCGGAAGATTATTCGTTGTAGACGGGTCAAGTCCATCGTCGGCTTGCGCTGGTGCACCGAGCACTTTGATGCGTATGCCATCGAGCAGGGTGCTTTCCGATGCATTCTTAAAAACGATGGTATGATTTTGATAGGGCATACCATAGATCTGTGTTTCGCCACCATGGCGCTGACTCAGCGTAGCTTCGTCACCGGCAAAGTGACCGTATACCTTGACGCCACTGGGAATCAGAAAGTAGTGTCGAGCTAAGTACTGAAATTGAGCCTCGGTCGTATTATCTGCATCCTTGGGTATCTGAGAGAAGGGGTAAGTTGGATAGCCCCCCCCCGTCAGCCAGATTTGATCGCCCGACTGCGCCAGGGCCAGCGCTTTATAAACCGAAGCCGCCTTGGCCCAGCTTGTGCCGTCATTCGTTGCCGAGCTATCGGCTTTGACGTACCAGGTGCGTCCTTGCGCCAGGCTGATGGACAGTATACCCAGCCAGCAAAAACAAACGATGACAATACGCCAAAAAGCAACCGACTTTGGCGGAAAAAGAAATAAATAACGTTGCATGGAATGGAGCGCGATTGATTAATGATTGATTCGTCGTATTCGCGATCAAAAGTGATTGAACAGTGCTGCTTGGGCTATAAAAATCATCCCAATGGCTATAAGGATTTTCCCAAATCACTTCCAGGGGGCTTTTTTTACGTTAAAAATGGAGAATGGGAGGCCTCTTATAGGATTTGGGAGAAAATTGATAGCCTGAACCAGAGGCTTGATAGACCTTTGTTTCAACGTTTTGTCGAGGTGGATCTACGCCTGGCAGGGCGTTCAAACTTGTTCATTAATCACCTTTCCAATCAACACGATGACACTCCGATTAGGCGACCTCGCCCCCGATTTTACGGCTCAGACCACGGAAGGCACGATTCATTTTTATGAGTGGCTCGGCAATTCCTGGGGGATGCTTTTTTCTCACCCTGCCGATTTTACCCCCGTTTGCACCACCGAGCTTGGTCGCACGGCCTCGTTAAATGATGAGTTCGCCAGGCGGGGCGTTAAGGTGATTGCGGTTAGCGTCGATCCACTGGAATCCCATACTGAATGGATTAAAGACATCAATGAAACCCAAAACACCACCGTCAATTTCCCGCTGATTGCCGATGCCGACCGCAACGTGGCCGAATTGTACGACATGATCCATCCGAACGCCAGCGAGAAAGCCACCGTCCGATCGGTATTTATTATTGGCCCTGATAAAAAGATCAAGCTAACGCTGACCTATCCCGCGTCAACTGGTCGGAATTTTAACGAATTGCTCCGGGTTATCGACTCGCTGCAATTAACGGCCAATTATCAGGTAGCCACGCCCGCTGACTGGCAGGAAGGAGAAGACGTTATTGTGGTGCCTGCCGTCAGTACGGAAGCCGCCATTGAGAAATTCCCCAAAGGTGTAACCGTTGTAAAGCCATATCTACGGACGACTCCCCAACCTAATCTGCCAACCAATTAGCGTCGCCGGGCGGCAACATATTCGGTGGGGGTAAGCTGATACATTTCCCGAAAGCATTTGGAGAAATAAGCCGGACTATCGAATCCAACTCGGTAGGCTGTTTCAGAACTTGTATAACCTTGTTGGAGAAAATCGGCCGCTCGTCTGAGTCGATACGTCCGAATCAACTCCCCCGCCGACATGCCCGTCATCGCTTTCAGTTTTCGATGCAGACTCATTCGACTCAGGTGGGTTTGTCCTATCAACTCATCGGCACCAAAGGCTGAATTATCAAGACTCGCTTCGATTAAGTCGTAGATCTGATCGAGAAACGTGTCAGTCGTTAAATCTGGTGGCGCTTCCGTTAACAGCGGATCGGGCAGAATCAATGAGCTACGTACCCACTCGCGTAGTTGTCGGCGCTGCTCAAGGCGATTGCGTATCCGAAGCTGAAGTTCCTGTACGGAGAACGGCTTGGTTATGTAATCATCGGCCCCTGCTGCCAAGCCCTCTATACGGCTCTCGGGCGACGATTTGGCCGTTAGCAACACCACAGGAATGTGGCTGGTTCGAGTATCGGCTTTTAGTTGTTCACAAAGGGCATAACCCGTCATGACAGGCATAAGTACATCGCTGATGATCAGATCGGGCATTAATTCAATGGCTCGTCCAAGGCCATCAGCACCGTTGGCAGCACGGTAAATTAGGTAGGATGTGGGAAAACTATCCGCGATAAACTCGGCTAACTCTGGGTTGTCTTCTACCAGTAGTATGACTGGTGATTCATCAGATCGCTCATCCGTAGAAGTCTCCGTCGGATCCACTGTTGAAGTGCTATTTGGGTCTATTGCTGGCCTGTTTAATGTCACTGAACGATAGGGTAACACAACCGTAAACGTACTTCCCTGTCCAACTTCACTGGTAACCGTAATGGAGCCTTTCTGCAAGTCAACCAGTTCCTTCACCAGTGCTAAGCCAATACCAGTTCCTTCCTGCTGCCGGTAACCTGTTATTCCAGCATTTGAGTCATCGGTCTGATAGAAACGTTCAAAAATATGCGCACGCTTATCCGCTGGAATACCAATTCCTGAATCCGAAACGGTCAGGGTAATCGACGGAGCCAGATAAACGTCAATAAGACCGCCCGAAGGGGTAAACTTCAGGGCATTGGCCACCAGATTATACAAAATACGTTCCAGCTTGCGGGCATCAAAATAGTATTCCTGAGCCAACTCACTGGCTGAAAATTGTAGCCGTATCCCTTTCGTTTCAGCCTGAGGTATAAACAATTGGACAACGTCATCGACAAATTGAACGACATCACCTCTGGTTTCGTCAACCTGAAGAGCGCCCGCTTCCAATTTCGACAAATCCATAAGTTGGTTCACGAGTCCCAGCAACTGATGCGCATTTCGATCAATCGTTGCCACCTTGCGAAGGTCATCCGGGTCATGAAGTTTGCGCTGTAACTGCTGAACAGGGGCCAGAATCAAGGTCAGTGGCGTTCGGAATTCATGGGTAATATTTGAAAAAAAACGAGTTTTCATTTCATCCATCGCTTTGAGCTGCTCGGCTTCTTTTCTTCGCCAATACCCCCGAAATACTACTACGATACCACTGCTACCAGCGAGTAAATAAATCAGGTAAGCCCACCAACTCTTCCACCAGGGCGGGTGGATGATAACGGACAGCACCCGAACATGCGGACTCCATATACCCGATGTGTTGGACGCATTTAGTCGGAGTGTATAGGTTCCGGGTTCCAGATTCGTATAAACGGCTTCGGGTCGGTCGGCAAGTATCCACCCTCTATCAATTCCCTCCAGTTGATAGCGGTAGCGCAGTTTGTCCGTATTATTATACTGCAACGCAGCAAAGCCGACCATCAAAAAATTCTGGTCATGATTCAGCACTAATTGCTTAACCGTCTGAATCGGTAATGAATCCGTCAACCTTGCCTGAACAGGTCGATTATTAATTCGTAGATCGGTTAGTTCAACAGGCGGCTGATACCGATCATCGCTTAGAGCCGCAGGATTAAAAGCCGTGATGCCTTCCAAGCCACCGAGCAAGATCCGATCGTTAGGAAGATGCAGAAAATGAAACCGATTGAACTCATCGGCCAGTAAACCATCTTTTCGATTGTAGGTTTGTAGCTGTAGGGGCTTCCTGGCAGCCGGCCGGGTAATTCGGCATAAGCCCTGGTTGGTAGCTACCCACAGATACCCCCGCTGATCAGGAATAGCCGCGTAGATCACGTTATTCGGCAAACCATCCTGTTTGGTAAATCGTTGGCAACGCCCCGTTCGTTTATCAAATCGGCACAAGCCCCCTCCAAATGTTCCAACCCAGAGAATGGATGGGTCAGCGGGATCGCTGGAGATACAAAATAGGGTATTACTGCTGAGCGAGGTGGAATCACCGGGTTGATGGGCAAATTGTTGGATATGTCCTGAAACACGATTTACCCGGTACAACCCCCGCGAGCCAGTTGATACCCAGATGGCCTGTTCGTCGACTACGGCCTGAAACACGGTAGTCTTTTGGCTTACCCGAGCATAATTCGGTCGAACACGATAGGGGAACGACTTCCAACGGCGAGTTGAATGATCGAACCAGATGGCTGCCGAGTCACAGATCGCCCAAACATGCCCCTTAGGGTCTGTAGTCAATGAGATTGGCGAATGACCATCCGTTTTCTGCCAGGCAGTCGGAACGGGTATCGTTGTCAGCAATCGGCTATGCAGGTCAAGCTGATAAAACGGCGCATTGCCAACGGTGAACCATAGGTTTTGTTTTGAATCCAGCGTATACCGAAAGTTATAACTAGACGTACTTTGGGGGAAACTAGGCAGTTCCGACATTGGAACACCTAGTTGATGAACTAACAGATCAGTATAGAAATTGGTCTGATAAGGCCGCGCATCAAACTGCATAGCCTGCAAATTATACCGACGTACGCCTAACCCGTTGGTCCCAATCCAAAGCACATCCGACCGATCGATGTGCATACTTTGGATCTGCCAGTCTTGGGTTGCCTGAGCCAGCAGATGAAGCCCTACTTGCTCCTTAAAGCGAAATACCAGGTTATTATAAGCCAGATAATCGTTGCCCCGGCTGTCACTGGCAAACTGAACGAGGTCTGCCTGACGAATCGGATGGGGTATCGTAAAGCTGCGTAGTGTTCCCGAACGAGGCTCAAACACCGACAAAAAATGGGGAGAAGCCAGCAGTAAACAACCATCTTGGCGTTCGTAAAGCCCAACTATAGTCTGCTCTGGTAATCGAACGGGCGAATTCGGCCCGTCGTGGTAATGCGTAAACTGATTCGTTTGGGGGTCCAATCGGTCTAGTCCCGCTGAGGTAGCCACCCAAAGAAACCCTTGTCGATCTTCAAGTACGGTTCGAACCTGGTTACTGGTTAATGACATCGATTGACCCGCCACATGGCGGTAGTGGTAAACCCGTCGCGCTCCTGGGTCAAGACGGGCCAGGCCCTGATTCAGAAAAACCACCCATAGCTGGCCACGCCGACTTGCAACAATCTCGGTCAGACGATAATCAGAAAAGGGTTTATAGAAGGGCTGACGGTGAATATGGGTAAACGTTTCCTGAAAAGGATCGAATAAATCGATCGTACGTTCTCCGGCCACCCAAAGTAACCCCTGCGAATCGCGTGTAAGATGTTTAACGCCAACTACTGACAAGGATGAACGTCCATCGTCATCGGGTTGAAACACGTTAAAGTGCGTGCCATCGTATCGGCATAGCCCATCCAGGGTAGCCATCCAGATAAACCCACGCTGATCCTGGGTTATGGCTGGTACAAATGCCTGAGGTAAGCCCTGGCGATCGGTAATAGACTCTGCCACAGGCAACTGTTGGGCCTCAATAATTCCAAATCCAATAAGTAATACACTCAGTAAACTAAAAGAATAGACTGTTGGCCGTTTCAAAACGCTCCATAAACCTTCAAATCCCATCGGACACAGCGATATAGAATGAAAAATACAAGCACATTTTATCATTTCCAACAAGAATCGAAAGGGTTTTTAAGAAGATTGGCTGTGCGCTGGCAAGTGCTTAAGGCTCAGTTATAGACTTGCTATAGTGGAGATTTTCTAAGCTACCATTGAGGAAGTGAGGGACAACGGCAGCGGTATTGCCAATGTAGTAAAAGAGAAGAAATTACAACTTTCTTCACCACAAAGCCCACGGGTGTGGTAGCGAGCTTAAGCCTCTTGCTGAGTTACGATATTATTACTAAAGGACACGGGGGTAGCTTGAAGGTGGAGAGTCAGATTGGGGGTGGAAGGTTTGTTTACCATCGAGCTACCTTAAACAACTCACCCCAATACGTTGGTCTAGCAGAGATTCACAAAACGCCCTAATTTTGAGATGGATACACTTCTAGTCCAGGTTTATTCTTTCTTTATGAAGTAAAGTCTCAAATAGTTATCTCATAAATTAAAGTCAAAATCTCACGTTTTAGCTGAGTTTATGATACGAAATATCGCTCTGTGCCATTCGCATTATTTACACCGCGTTATTGGTCAAAGGCAGTCAGTTAAGTTTGCCAATTTTACACATTAGGAACAAGTCGAAAATTTACCCGCTCCAGCGGCCTGGCTCTTTGCCTGGTTATGGCCAACAATACATTGGATACCACGGCTTCGACCATGAAATGAATCGACTTGCGACAGTACGTGCGCAACGATAGCGACAATTAAACTGAAAATTGACACGCTGACCGATAGCTCCCAGCATAGAAAAAGCCACCAACTTACGATGAAGCTGGTGGCTTTGGGCTAGTTATACTATGGCTGATTAAACCTGTTGCGCTACTGTAGACTCTTCGGCTACTTCGTCGGCATAGGCTTCAACGGGTACACAGGCACAAACCAGGTTCCGGTCGCCGTAGGCCGAATCGATCCGGCTGACACTCGGCCAAAACTTCCGGGCACGCACCTGAGGCAATGGATACACGGCTTTTTCGCGGCTGTACGGACGCGTCCATTCATCGCTCAAGGCAACTGTAGCCGTGTGTGGAGCATGCTTCAGCACATTGCTGGCCTTGTCGGCGTCTCCGTTTTCAATCTCGCGAATCTCATTACGGATCGCAATCATGGCTTCAGCGAAACGGTCCAGTTCGGCTTTCGATTCCGATTCGGTCGGCTCAATCATCAGCGTACCTGCTACCGGGAATGACACCGTTGGCGCGTGAAAACCATAATCCATCAACCGTTTGGCAATATCTTCAACCTCAACACCCGTTGCGGCTTTGAAAGGGCGGCAATCGATGATCATTTCGTGTGCACAACGGCCGTTGGTTCCGGTGTATAGCGTATCGTAATGGCCCTGTAAACGCGCTTTGAGGTAGTTGGCATTCAGAATCGCCCGTTTCGTGGCATTGGTTAAGCCTTCTCCACCCATCATGGCGATATACGCATACGAAATGGTCAGGATACTGGCCGAGCCATAAGGAGCCGCCGAAACAGCCCCCGCTCCATTCGATTTCATACCCCGGCTATCGGCAACGTGGCCCGGCAGGAAGGGGACAAGCTGCGAGGCAACCCCAATAGGGCCCATACCAGGTCCACCGCCACCGTGCGGAATGCAGAACGTTTTGTGCAGATTCAGGTGGCAAACGTCGGCACCGATGGTAGCCGGCGAGGTCAGACCAACCTGTGCGTTCATGTTGGCCCCATCCATATACACCTGTCCGCCATGCTGGTGGATGATAGCGCAGATTTCTTTGATGCTTTCCTCAAATACGCCGTGCGTCGATGGATAGGTGACCATCAGGCAGGACAGATCATTGCTATACTGTTCGGCTTTCGCTTTCAGATCGGCAACGTCGATATTTCCGCGATCATCGCATTTCACGATAATCACTTTCATACCCGCCATTACGGCGCTGGCTGGGTTGGTGCCGTGTGCCGACTGGGGAATCAGGGAAATGTTCCGGTGCGAATCGCCCCGGCTTTCGTGGTAGGCCCGAATTACCATCAGACCGGCATATTCGCCCTGAGCCCCTGAGTTGGGTTGCATCGACATGGCCGCAAAGCCCGTAATTTCGCAGAGCCAGGCGTTCAGATCAGCAAAAAGTTGCTGGTAACCAACCGTCTGATCTTTAGGAGCAAATGGGTGTATTTTACCAAACTCTGGCCAGGTCACCGGAATCATTTCTGCAGTGGCATTGAGTTTCATGGTACAGCTACCCAGCGAGATCATCGAATGCACCAGCGAGAGGTCTTTCTCTTCCAGCGATTTCAGGTAACGCAGCATCTCATGTTCGGTATGGTGCGTATTGAACACAGGATGGGTTAGGTAATCGGAGGTGCGAATGAGCGATTCGGGCCAGGTAATTGACAGGCTTTCCAGCACTACTTCCATGTCGGCTTTCACCCCGAATACGGTCAGCAGTTCCGTCAGGTCGTGCAGGGTTTTAGCTTCATCGAACGATACACTGACATGCTCTTCATCAGGCAGGTAACGCAGGTTGATCTGAGCCGCCTTCGCCGATTTTTTCAGGGATTCGACATCATCAACCCGCACCGTGACGGTATCAAAATAATTTTCGGTACTGACTTCGTGGGCGCTCCAGCGCAGGGCTGTAGCAAAGGCTTTGGTGAGCGCATGAACCTGTTCGGCAATGCCCCGAAGGCGGCTGGGGCCGTGGTAAACGGCATAGCTGCTCGCCATAACGGCCAGCAATACCTGCGCTGTACAAATATTGGAGGTCGCTTTCTCCCGACGGATGTGCTGTTCCCGTGTCTGCAACGCCATACGGAGGGCGGGCTTCCCTTCGGCATCCTGCGAAACGCCGATGATCCGGCCCGGAATCTGCCGTTTGTAGGCATCGCGGGTGGCAAAAAAGGCGGCATGTGGACCACCATAACCCATGGGCACACCAAACCGCTGCGAAGAGCCGACAACTACATCAGCGCCCATTTCACCGGGCGATTTGAGCAAGGTAAGCGCCAGTAAATCAGCCGCAACAGCCGTTGTTACCCCTAATTCATGCGCAGTGGCAATCAGATCGGTATAGTCGAATACTTCCCCATCCGTAGCCGGATATTGCAGCAACAGGCCAAAAATATCCCCATTCGTCAGATCGACAGTTCGGTGATCACCAATCAGTACGTTAATGTCCAGGGGTGTAGCGCGGGTCAGTACGACATCAATGGTTTGGGGGTGACAACGTTCCGACACAAAAATGGTGGACGCATTTTTTCGGGCTGCCGGACGCAACGCATACAGCATGTGCATGGCTTCAGCCGCAGCCGTTCCTTCGTCGAGCAGCGACGCGTTGGCCAGATCCATGCCTGTCAGATCCGATATAACCGTCTGGAAATTCAGCAGGGCTTCGAGTCGCCCCTGCGCAATCTCGGCCTGATACGGCGTGTAGGCCGTATACCAGGCTGGGTTTTCCAGAATATTGCGAAGAATGACGTTCGGGGTAATGGTGTCGTAGTACCCGGTACCGATATACGATTTGAATACCTTATTCTGACCGGCCAGTTTTTTAAAATCGGTCAGAAACTGCATTTCTGACTTTGGCTGTGGCAGATTGAGTGGGTTTTCGAGCCGAATGGCCTCCGGCACAGTCTGGTCAATGAGTTGGTCGATGGAGTTTACGCCTACTGCTTTGAGCATGTCGGCCTGGGCCGCTTCGGTCTGACCGTGGTGACGGTCTTCAAATATGTCTGTCTGCTGAAGAGTTAACCTCATTGAAGGATGGCTTCTGTTATGTATATCGCAAATTTACGATAATAAGGTCAGAAAAGCCGTATGGTTGAGTCAATTGTGTAGCGCATAGCGGGCATCTGTTGTTTGCCTAATCGGCGGTAATGCGTTATACTTACAGCTCAACTTCCGATGCATATGCTCGATGGCAACGTTCACAGCCGATCTTTTTACTTCCTTTTCCTCTCGCTTATCAACCCAAAACTCTGTTTATACCGCTCGGTCTGCTTCCCATTCCGCTACGTCTCCGTCAACCAATACGACCTCTGAGGCTACTCCCCTGACCGCCATTCACCTTATTCAGTACAGTGTTCTTGCCATCCTACTGGCCATTCCGGTCGTTATCTATTACCTCACCATCTACCAGAATGCCTATAATTTCCCGTATGAGGACGATTTGAACAGCGCCCTTTCGTTCATTGCCGATTATCAGTTTGGCGAACTGAGTTTCTGGGAAAAGCTGAAGCTTATTTTTTCGCAGTACAACGAACACCGCATTGTTTTCGACCGGCTGATTTTTCTGCTTGATTACGCGCTATTTGGTCAACTGAATTTTACCCATCTGATTTTTATCGGCAACATAGCCCCCTTGCTCATCGGTTATCTGTTTATGAAGGTGGTATTTCGGGGGATGCCTCTCAATCAGAAACTTCTTTTTTTGCTGCCTGTCGCCTATTCACTTTTCTCATTTCAGTACTGGGAATTATCGACCTGGAGCATGGCGGCTTTACAGAATCTGTATGTAATCCCATTCGCGCTGTTTAGCCTGTATAGCCTCTGCAAGCCCGGTCGGAACGCGTTCATACTGGCTGCCGGGGCAGCCGTGCTGGCAACCTATACGAGTGGCAATGGTCTGTTTACGTTTATGGCTGGTGTGGGTATCCTGCTCCTGCTGCAAGCCTATCGAAAGCTGGGCCTATGGCTGCTCATTGCCGCTATCACGATCGGATGCTATTTTATTGGGTATATCCGTCCGCCCTATCACCCGGATATTGCCGACTCGCTATTCAATCATACCGGCAGGGCCATCAGTTATTTCTTTACACTCATCGGATCGATGGTAGGGCCTGGCAGGGCAAAAATAGCGTTGCTGTTCGGAGGGCTATCGGTTTTAGTTACGCTGGCGCTGTTAGGCTATTTATGGTTCCAGAAGAAACTGGTTGATTATTTACCGTTAGTTGGCTGGATTGCCTTTCTCTATCTCACCTGCCTGTCGCTCATGGCCTCCCGTTCGGGTATGGGGGTTGAGCAGGCATTTACCCCTCGGTATGGTATTATAGCCGTCATGCTGTTTGCGACCCAAGCCGTGCTGGCCATCGAAACCATACCCCATCGCTACGGCCGATGGGGTGTTCTGGGCCTCTTCGTACTGGTCAGTGTATTCTTCTATGTATCGGGCAATAATCAGGGGAATCGTCGTCGTCTGGCTGATCGTACCCTGCAAATGAAATACAACAGTGCGGTCTACAACGACAAACCGGCGATGGTGTCGTTGCATTGGGGCAATCCGGAAACAGCCAACGTCATTTTCAGCGATGTTACGCAAAAAGGCATCTATCAGGTTCCTGACCTTAGGTTCAGTGATTTGAAAAGCCCACTATTGCCCTGCGATGCCACAAAACTGGTTGCGACCAATGCCATCACGTATGAGGTAAAACCGTACGTTTCTGGGCAGTTTCTGGTCATTTACCGGGCGTGGGCGCTGCTCAATAAGGAATCTCCGCGCGATCTGTCCGTTCAGGTTATCGCCCGGTCAGCAACGAACTGCTTTGCCTTTGCAACCTATAAACATACCTGGGATGATGTGGTCGATCATACGTTAGGGGGGCAATATACACAACCCGGATTTTCGTGCGTACTGGACAAAAAAGACCTGAAACCGGGGCATTATGAGTTGTGGCTTTGCCTGACGACTGGCACGACCAGCGCCTACAAGCCAATTCACCTGACCTTCGATGTTTGAGTAACGAATGATCTACTTCACTTAGTCCGGTAATTTTATGGCCGAATTATACACCCATCTTGTATGAACAGGCGCGTTGCTGTCCAACTAAAAGGCGGCCTGGGGAACCAGCTATTTCAGTATGCGTTGGGCAGGAGGTTATCCCTGCAACTGGAGGCCGAACTTCTGTTCGATTGTTCAGTTCTGGAAAACCGTATTCCCGTTACCAATTTCACCTTCCGGTCGTTCGATCTGGACATGTTTCGGATAGCCGGCCGGGTAGCGACGCCGTCCGATCTACCCTTGTTTCCGAAATCCGCATCGATCCGGTCGCCCTGGCCCCATCTGGTCCAGCTAGCGCGATTATGGAAGCAAGGGTATTCGTATGTGTATGAGCGGGGATTTGCCTATAATCCGAAGATGCTACGCCAACTGTCCGACAGAGTCTATTTGAATGGCTATTGGCAGTCGTACCGTTACTTTGAAGACATAGCTGCTACCCTTCGCGCCGATTGTTCATTTCCCGATCCTTTGCCCGATTCTGCCGTCGGGCTGGCGGGTCAGATCAACGCTACGAACTCGATTTGCCTGCATATCCGCCGAACAGATTTCCTTCAGGTTCCTCTGCATCAGGTCAGCAACGCAGATTATGTCGGCCGGGCCATTGCTTATATGGCTGAACGGGTAAACGATCCCCATTTTTTCGTATTCTCGGATGACATTGCCTGGTGTCAAACAAATTTGAGGTTATCCTATCCGGTGGTATTTGTCCCCAACGAACTAGCAGGGCCTAAGAATAGCCTGCATTTCCGGCTCATGAGGTATTGCAAGCATTTTATTACGGCCAACAGTACTTTTAGTTGGTGGGCCGCCTGGCTCTCAGAGCCGTCAGATGGAAAAGTCATAGTCACGCCCCAAACATGGTTCAGCGATTCGCGCTCTATCGACGATCTGATTCCTGCTAACTGGATTCGACTATAAGCGCCCTTAACGTACCGACTCTATGGAATCCGTTCCCCGTATTTCTGTTGTGATGCCCGTTCATAATGGTGAGCAGTTTCTGGCCGAAGCCATAGCGAGTATTCTGGCACAAACGTATACTGATTTTGAATTGCTGATCATCAATGATGGTTCCACCGATTCGTCCGCTGCCATCATCGAGCAATTCATGGCGCAGGACAAACGCATACACCTTATTACCAACGCAGTAGCACAGGGATTTGGTGGCGAAAAAGCCTGTAATGCCGCCTATCGACTGGCGCGTGGGCAATATATTGCCAAGCTCGATGCCGACGACATGGCTCATCCCGAACGTCTGGCCAAACAACTGGCTTTTCTGGACGCCAATCCTGGTATCTTTTTAGTAGGGAGCTGGCTCACCATTATCGATACCCACGGGAAGGTCGTTGGCCAACGCCAATACCCCACTCAGCCCGACGTGATTTATCGGCAGTTTTATTACCAGAACTGCATTGGCCACCCGTCGATTATGTTCCGCAACCACCTCCTGTCCGATGATTTTTATACGCTTCGGTTCGCGGCCTTAAACGATTACTACAGCCATTTCCTGCATCTGGTCCAAGGGCTTCGTATGGCCAATCTGCCGGAGTATCTGGTTCAGTATCGCGTACACAACAGCAATACGACGTTTTCAGCCATCAAGCGTCAATGGGCAGTCAATATGGATATTAAACGAAGCTTTGTGACCGATTTTGGCTACCGCCCACCTCGCCATCACCGGATAGCGATGTCGATGATCACCTTTATTGTCGACCATGCCCCAGCCCGTTGGCTGGATGTTCTGCTCCGGTTGCGTTCCCGCTACAACTGGTGAAGAGTTTTATGCTTTCTTCCGGAAAATGCACTCGTAATTCAGGGTAAACTCTTTCCGCCGATCCAGAAAATCCAGCAATAAAAACAGAAGCCCTATTGAGAAATTGACCGGATAAAATACCAGTGCTCCCAGTGCCGTTCCATACGGGCTACCCAAATGGTGCTTGAACAGCGTAGGAATCGACCAGGCCAGAAAATGTCCGATCACAATGAATCGACCACCCTGGGGCTTGATTTCAAGTACCTCGAAACCATATTCTGCCGCATACGCCTTCATGGCATATTGGGTAAAGCGATGGTAATCGTGGGGCACTTCGTGTTCTTCCCAGGTTTGGGGAGCGGTCAGAAATAGCAACCCGCCCGGCTTCAGAATCCGGCTCATTTCAGCAATAACCCGCTCTGGATAGCGCACATGTTCGAGCATCTGATTGCTCAGTACAAAATCATAGGAGGCATCTTCAAAGGGCATGTCGTCGGCCGAACAGATGTAATCGATACCTGCTGAATAGGCATGATGGTCGGTGGTGCCGCACCAGTCGGTGCTAACATAGCGGGCATGGCTGAAATACGGTTTGTACTGACACTCGCCAGCCCCCACATCGACGATACTGGCCCCGGCAGGCACCAGCCTGGCCACGCGCTGAATATAGCGCCGAAGCGACCATACGTTATATCCCAGAACGGGGTTCTGAAAAAGAATTCGCTGTAACAAAGCTGTTACATTCATGAGATTACGAACTTTGAATACTGTACAGAAGTACTAAATAAAACTACTTTTGGCAGGAACTTTGCAGACACCTACAAAAATGCAGCCATTTATCACCATGTTTAAGCCTTTTTGGGACAGAGTAGTCGTTTTTTTTAAAGTACCGTTTATTTATCAGAACTACTGGGATGCCTACGCCGACTATTTTCGGCTGGTAAAAAATAAGCAGGTCGTTTATACGCTCCGTTCCGGTGAAAAATTTCTGGCCCGGGCTGGCAAGTTCGACATTGCCATGCTTACCGAAGTATTAGGCTTCAACGTGTACGAAAAAGCGGAAGATGACATAATTATTCGGCCCGATGATGTGGTGTATGATGTAGGTGCCTTTATTGGTGATTTTGCCATTTATGCCTCTAGCCGGGCCAAAAAGGTCTATTCGTTCGAACCCAGTCAGTCGAACTTTAGCCTGCTGGAAAAGAACATCGAATTGAATCGTCGGCGCAATGTGATTGCGGTCGATAAAGGCGTCAACGGAACCGCCGTGACCATCGATCTGCTGGTACCCGATCTGGCCGAACATTCAAACACCATCGATCCATCGCTGCTGGAAGGCCGGAATATGTCGTATCAGACCCAGACGATTGATTGCCTGGGCATAAACGACATCCTCGATGATCCCATGTTTATTTTCCCAACGTTTGTCAAGCTGGATTGCGAAGGGGCCGAGTTCAGTATTATTGATGAAATGAGCGTAGATGACCTGAAAAAGATACGCTGCCTCATTATCGAATACCATCTAACGGCTCAGACGCCCGACGAAATGGCAAAATACAAGCGGATGGTGGATAAACTTTCTGACATCTACTCCATTTCATCGACGCCGGTTGTCAAATCCGCTACGCAGGATATTGGCCTGCTCTACTGCCGCAACAAATTCGTTGATTAAGGCGTAACTTCAGAAGTCTGTGTCAGTTGTTCGATCAGCGTTTGATACTGACTGATAATGGTTGCCCAATTGTAGGTTTTCCGGACAGCCTCCAGCCCCCGACGGGCCAGTTCGTTCCGTTTTGTATCGTCCTGTAGCAGGTCCGTCAACGACTGGCGCAGCTCGCTGCCAGAACGGTACGTAATCCCGCCCGGAAATTCACTAATTCCCGCCACATCCAACGCGACAAACGGCAGTCCAAAGGCCATCGCATCGATCAGCATAAGGGGTTGCACATCAACCTGTGACGCCGTTGCAAACAAGGTCGCTTCCCGATAGGCGGCCGCTACATGATCGCGGCTAATAGCGGTCAGCAGATAGACGGTTTTGTTTAGTAAGTCGCCAGCCTGTTTTTCGAGCTGTTTACTGTATTCACTGCTATAACTTCCAATAAAGACCAGGGCCGTATCGGCGGGGCGGGTATCCAGAAAAGCAGCCAGCAAATCGTGCTGCCCTTTCGTCGGGTAATAATTCGACACGCATAAAACCATATGCCGGGAAGCGATCTGATACGTTTCGCGGAAGGTCTTGCCATCTGGCAAAGGCGTATTCTGTAGACTCGGCCCGTTCGGAATAACCGTATAAGCCTGGATTCCCTGCTGCTGAGCCAGGTAATGATCGTAAAACCGAATCTTATCCGCTTTCTGCGTCAGAAAGACCCGATGGTCAAATTGAGCCAGCTTGTTGCGAAAAGAAAATCCATATGGCTGAAAAACCAGCCAGCGCAGATAGCCACTCAGGCCGGGCGGACGCCAGGTAAATGACAGGCCATGACTAACCACAACCGTTTTGGCGCGTATCTGGGGGAGCACCTCAACCGCCAATTCCAGCGGCCACGACTCCCAGGCATGAAAGAAAATAACATCACCATCAAATTCGGTCAGGAATCGGCGGTAAGCGTCAATTTCACCGCGAAAGGGCCGTACCCACACGCCATTGCCCGACACCGCGAATTCGTGAATCCGAAACATGGGCCACCGTTCATGAACCCGATTCGCCTGTCGGCTGGTTGCTATTTCGATTTCGTAGCCAGCCTTATGCAAGCCCAGTGCATGCTGATAGGCAACAAACGAAACACCATTCTCTTCGGGAGGGAAGGTAAAACTGGCAATCAATACTTTCATGGCATCAGTTTAGCTTTTTGCCATCGCGCAGCGCTTCTTTGCGAATGATATTCGTAAGGGTTTCGTCGAGTCGCAGTATCCGGCGATACATTGAAATCAGCGCAAAAATGATGACCAGAAACAGTAAATAAAAAATCAGATCGACCCCACGGCCCACCCCCACCAGCAACGCCAGGTAAACGGTAAGGCTCGGGTACACAATAAAGACGACAGCAGCCGTCAGCCCCAGCATAAACAGAACCCGTAAATACAGCCGATCCTTGAATACGCGAAGCGAAGCAATGAACAGCAGCCCCAGCAGAACGATCAGCAGGAGCTGAATGGGGGTAAGCAAACCGACAGCGTTCATGAGCGTAAGTAGCGATTGACAAACAGATCGAACAGAATATTCAGCGAATTCGTCCAGGACTGACCTTTGGCTTTGCTGTAGTCGGTATAAGTAATGTGCGTACTCATTTCGACCACGTTCAGTTTGTGCCGATAGATTTCCGCCAGAATTTCGGTCGCATGAGCCATCCGGTTTTCCTTCAGCCGAATCAGGCCCAGGCTCCGCCGGTTCATAACCCGGAATCCATTATGGGCATCTGTCAGCCAAAGTCCGGTAATGATCCCGTTGATCAGCGTGGCTACTTTCAGGATCACCTGTTTAAAGGCGGGCACCGACACACGGTCTTCACGAAGCAGAAACCGGGAGCCTAGTACGACATCCAGTTTTCGGCTTTCCAGTTCGTCGATAAATCGGGGGATATCGTTCGGATTATGCTGCCCGTCGGCATCGAAATGCACCACAATATCGGCTCCCTGCTGGTAGGCAAAGGTCATTCCGGTCTGCAACGCTGCCCCCTGTCCCAGATTGACCGTGTGCCGCAAATAATAAATGGGCAACCCGGCCACTACCTGGCTTGTATTATCGGTCGACGCATCATCGATCAGGACAATTTCGTAAGGACCCTGCAGGGAGGCTATCGTTTTGCGAATCACGTTGGCCTCATTGTAGGAAGGGATCAGGATAAATACGCGCTTAGAAGTCATTGCGTTTGTAGATCTCAAGAGTTCCCAGCTTGGTAATCTGCGTCATACAGCGGATTTCGGCAGGCTGCGGAACATGATCGAATACAAAATATTTTGCGTTAAGCTGCTTCAGCTTAGGCGAGCATGGGTCCATTGCCACCGTATAGGCATCCTGATACGGATTGAAAATGATGACCGAGTCGCGCCCGTCGACGTATGAACTATATACTACGTGGGCGAATCGATTATAAACCGAATCGCGCTTCGCTTTGGGGTCTAGCACACGCATGGTCTTAAAATCCGGCATGTACTTCATCCCACTTAACTGGTTGGCCCCGGTGGCCGTAACCATATAGGTAATATACTGACTACCGAATACCGCCCAGCGTGCCTTAGGGTCCTGCTTCCGTATCTCATTAACGGTTTTATACAGGACATGGTCGGTAATGGGCGACAAACCAATAGCAAACGGGTTGATTTTCAGACTTGGTAAGGTATATAATACCACAGCGCCCACCACAACCAGTTCTTTTCCTTTAAACGTAAAAGCGGGGGTAAGCAGTAGATTAAGGGCAATGAAAAATACGGTTGGTAAAAACAACTGATGCGCCTTATAGTATCCACCCGAATCGCTGACATTCAGCCAGGCCGCATAAATCATGAACCCAATCGCCCAAACCACCAGAATCGTTTTGACAACTCCTGGAATAGCCGCATTCTGTTGTGCCCTCCGATGGATGTAAGCCATGTACAGCACCGCCAGCACGACATTGGCAATCCCAAACGGAACCTGCGTACGACGGGTGGGACTTACGTTCAACAACGTTGCTTTCGCCAGAAACTCCGGGAAGCCTATTTCAATCCAGATATACAGGACCAGAATGTATACCAGCAATAACAGAATCGTTGGATCTATTTTCTTCTCCGTGTAGAAGAAAGCCGCTGCACAGGCCGCAATAACCGGGGTGAAGGTGATAAAATGCGAGAGTTCGCAAATGTTCATCCAGGAAGCCGGAAAATGCTGATCATCGAGCATCCAGCCCGAAAAATATTCTGAAAACCAGTTGGCTACGAAACCCGTTCCGCCACTTTCGCTCCGGCGACCAGGATAGGCCGTGTTCGACAGAATGTCGATGGTGGGTTTGGCTTCATTGTAGTAGAAATACAGGAACAGGCCAACGCCCGCCAGAGCCACAGCAAACGTAATCAGCTTGGCCCATACATTACCAAACAGCCGCTCCGGCTGATAATAACGCCAGACAAACCCAATCAGCAACACGATGAGCATGTAGCCAAAGGGCACCTGATAGGGCGGGTACAGGAACAGCGCGAAGGCCAGCAAAGCCCAGCCAAACAGTATGCCATTGATCGCCATCGTTCTGACCGACCGAGCATAAAAGATATAGAGCGAACTGATCAGGATCAGAAGGCCACTGTACATCCAGCCCAGATTCACAAACGACCACCAGGCTACCCCCGGCGACAAAACAAGCCAGACGGCACCCGCTGCCGATAACCAGAACTGATTACGGGTCAGGGCCAGAAACGCCAGAAACCAGGTAATCAACCCCGCAAAAATGAAGAAATTCCACCGCCAGGCATACCCACGCTCCACATCAAACAAGTGAAACCCCCAGTTTTCGGGCCGAATCAGCGTGATGTAGTGATGGGTGGGAATACTCGTCACCAACGGCGGTTTTTCGCCACCGAGCGATTGGTTCTGTAACGGAAAATCGTTGTTCACCTGCGACAGCAGCATGGGCGTAGCTCCGGCCCAGTCGTCCATCCGGATTTGCCGGGGCGTCCCCGAAATCAACCCACGCTTGGCATCCGATCCATCGGGTAATACCTGATTCCAGATTGCAATGGATGAATAATTAATTTTCGCTAACGTCAGCAACAAAAACAGACCGACGCTAATGGCCAAAAATAGTTTTACCCGCTTATCGAACCGTATGATTTCAAAGGGGCGATCTTCTTCCGCAACAACAACGGGCTTAGGTTTGGCAACGGGCGGTGTCTGGATTGGGTTTACGGGCTGTGGCTTCGTAGCCTGGCCGGCTGTAGGGGCAGGATTGGGTCCTTTCCTTTTCTTCGACATGAGCTTGGTTA
Source organism: Spirosoma panaciterrae DSM 21099 (assembly GCF_000374025.1). Taxonomy (GTDB): domain Bacteria; phylum Bacteroidota; class Bacteroidia; order Cytophagales; family Spirosomataceae; genus Spirosoma; species Spirosoma panaciterrae. Next base: position 133,878 of record NZ_KB893176.1, read on the forward strand.
CTGAGGTAGTTTATGGGCTTGGATTGGTATTTGCTAACGCCTTATCAAACTTACTAATACCGTGCCAAATTTTACACCTCCTCCGATTGTCTTTCTGAAAATAACTAATTTGCCTGCATGAATACATCGCTTATCAGGCAAATACTTCCCGTTGCCCTGGCTATTGGCTTACTATGGTACGTGTTAAAAGATGTACCTTTTGCCGAACTGGCCTCTCAATTCAAACAAGCCGATTATCGGTGGCTGGCCCTGGTGAGCGTATGCATTGGCCTTTATCACCTCACCCGGGCGGCTCGCTGGCAGCTTACCTTACAGGCCATGGGTTACCAGCCTTCCTTGTTTCGCACAACCGTAGCTTTACTGGCGGGCACAATGGCCAGCATGATTATTCCCGGTGCTGGTGAACTGACGCGCTGTGGCACGCTCCAGCGTACCGATGGCGTCCCCATAGCCAAAGGATTAGGCTCGGTAGTAGGCGAACGGGTCATTGACCTGCTCATGCTGGGCGTACTGGTTGGCCTGACGTTTTTTATTGAATTGAAGCGGGTGGGGCAGTTCCTTACGGATTTGTTCAATCCTATCCTGACCCGCATTACCTCGGGAGGGCAGTCTGAACTAATTATGATTGGATTTATCGGCGTCTGTCTTTTGGGAGCGGGCCTGGTCTACTGGCTAGTTCGTCAGCAAACCGTCCGGCAGAATCCATTCGTCAAACGAATAGCTCTCATCGCGCTCAATATCGGTCAGGGAATCATCGCTATTAAAAACCTCAAACGCCCTGGTTTATTTATCGGGCTGACCGTGGCCAACTACATTCTGGCCTTTCTGATCACCTATTTCCTGTTTTTTGCTTCAGCCGAAACCGTTTCTCTCCCCCCGGCAGCGGCCCTGACGATCCTGACAGTCAGCTCGCTGGGCGGATTGGCTGTGCCCACACAGGGCGGCCTGGGAACGTATCATTTTCTGGTTAGCCGGGTGCTGGTTTTATATGGTATGACCCTTACAAAAGGGGTGGTCGTTGCCACATTTCTGCACGCGGTTCAGACAGGGTTTTCGTTAGTATTAAGCAGCCTGAGTTTTCTGATTATCCCTATCCTGCTCACCAATCGCCCTGCCAAAGAAGCCGAGAGTCTGGTGAAGTGACCACGAGCAAGACAGGCCGAAATCTTTCCAGGATTGCATCGTACATTCGCAGAAAAAACACCCGATCAAATTAACCTGACTACATGACCTCTCATCAACTTACCCTGGCAGCCAGTCTGATTTTGCTGCCTGGCCTGTGTTTGGCGCAGGAAAAATTCGCTAATACCATTACTGCGACCGACCTTGAAAAAAACCTTCGTGTCCTGGCCGCCGACGATATGGAAGGGCGCGAAACGGGCACACGCGGTCAGCGGAAAGCCGCCGAATACATTGCCAATCAGTTTGCAGCCGAAGGACTTAAACCCATCGTCAAAGCCGAAGATGGTAAAATGGGATATCAGCAGCCCTTTACGCTCTATCGAAAAACCTGGGGCGATTTCTATGTCAACGCAGGTGGCAAACGGTTCGAGAACCAGAAAGATTTTATACCCAATGGGCTATTGTACCTGCCCAACGAAACCACCTACGAGACCGTTTTTGTTGGCTACGGCATTGGCGAGGCCAGTTACGATGATTATTCCGGACGGGATGTGTCGGGTAAAGCGGTGGTGATGCTGGATGATGAACCCAAAACAACCGACGGTAAAAAACTGATCAGCGGCTCGTCCGAATCCTCTAAATGGGGCGGACCGAACGGCTGGCGGGCCAAAAGTCTGCTGGCAAAAGAGAAAGGGGCCGCTCAGGTATTTATCGTTTCTGCCGATTCGCCCGAAGCGTTCAAGCAACTGATGGCGCAGCGGGGTGCTATGCAGGGCCGTATGAACCGACTTATGCTGAAACCGGGCACCGAAAACGTAAGCTCCGTTGGGGTGTTTCTGGTGACGACCGATATGGCGTCGGCATTGCTCAATACGACTACGGCAACAATCAATCAAACGGTTGAACAACTGGCTAAGTCGGCCAAACCTGATGCGTCCTCGCTGACCGGAACGATTCGCATGAAAGCCGACCGGGTGGAAGAAAAAACGCAATCGTCGAATGTATTGGGCTTTCTGGAAGGGACCGACAAAAAAGAGGAGGTGCTGGTGATTTCATCCCACTACGACCACATTGGCATCAGCCCCGATGGGCAGATCAACAACGGTGCTAACGACGATGGATCGGGGACAGTATCGGTGCTGGAGATTGCGCAGGCATTTGCCAAAGCCAAAGCCGCCGGAAAAGGGCCTCGTCGGTCTATTCTCTTCCTGACTGTATCGGGTGAAGAAAAGGGGCTTTTGGGCTCGCAATATTATGCCGACATGAGTCCGGTATTGCCCCTCGACAAAACGGTTGCCGACCTGAACATTGACATGGTAGGCCGGGTCGATGATCTGCATCAGGGCAAATCCTCGAATTATATCTACGTCATTGGCTCCGATAAGCTTTCGTCAGACCTGCACAAGATCAGTGAGGAAACGAACAAGAAGTACATCAACATGGAACTGGACTATAAATACAACGATCCGCAGGACCCACAACGCATTTATTACCGTTCTGACCACTACAACTTCGCTAAACACCAGATTCCCATTATTTTCTATTTCAACGGTCTGCACCCCGACTACCACAAACCGACCGACGACATCGAAAAGATTGATTTCAAACTAGCCGAAAAATCGGCCCGGCTCGTTTTTTACACCGCCTGGGACATCGCCAACCGCGACCAGCGGCTCGTGGTCGATAGTAATAAGCAGTAAGGATTCATTCCAGATCACAGACCGGAAACTCCAGTATACATTCTGCCAGATGCAGGCGTATACTGGAGTTTCTTTTTTCTGATGAATTACGGTCACCGTTAAAGCTTCTTAATTTCTTATTCGGTGTAGCTAAAGGATATAACTTTCCGGAATGCTCCCCTTTCGTGTCCTACTGATCCTGTACAGGCAATTATGCCCGCTAACGATAGCCGTCTCGGTATTGATGTGGTTGGCGGCTGGCTATCCCACTCCTAGGTCGGACCAGTTTATGCCCTTTATTACCAGGTTCTTTTGGCTACGTAGTCTATCTCAACTCGTAATCTGGTACCTGTATCGGCTAACGAATCGGAAAGGGTTCGTCTTTTATCATCACTTTGGCCTGTCCGAACTTCAGTTAGCGAGTGGCGTCTATCTCATTGATATCTTACTATTTAGCCTATGCGTTTGTCTGGCAAGCCTGTTTATTCAGTAACGACCCTAGAGGTCGATAGCGTTTGGCTGGAGTATGCTAATCAACGAATTCTACAGAACGTTTATCTGCGGGTCGATAAAGGTCAGCTTGTGGGCTTACTAGGTCGCAATGGCTGCGGTAAGTCGTCTCTGCTGGAGATCATTTATGGCATCAGGCCTGCACAAAACAGTTCCGTTCGTATCAATGGTACGTATATGGGTAACTTGTATAAGCATCAAGGTTTGCTGGCCTATTTACCCCAAAGACACTTTGTCCCCGATCAGTTAACCGTTCAGCAAGCCCTATCGCTTTACAACTCTAACCTAACAGAAGCAGGTGCTTATTTTCCTGAATTACCCGAATTAGCAGCCTACCGATTTGCAGACCTTTCGGGCGGACAAAAACGTTTGGTAGAAATCATCATGATACTTTCCTGCCCGGCGCCCCTGCTCATTCTCGACGAACCATTTTCAAACGTGATGCCCTTACATGTTGAAACGTTAAAAGCATGGCTTCAATCGCTAAAGGCCAGCAAAGGTATTCTGATGACCGACCATTCTTATCAGGACGTACTGGCAATCAGCGACCGGCTGTATTTATTAAACATGAACGGCCGCACGATTCAGCTAGAGCATCCCATTCAGCAACTCAGGGACTTCGGATACATCAGATAGCCCACACACGTTATTTTTCTACCCAGTAGTCCACCGCCTGCCCGCGCTCAATAATTGATTTCCCAATCTTCATGTGCTGCTGGTGCTCGGGGGAGGCCCCATAATTAGCCAGGTCTTTTTCGGAAGCAAAGCCAAATGCATATACGTGGGTAACCGTTTTCTGTTTTCCTTCGGGAATAGCCGTTCCGGTTTCGTAGCTCCTGACCATTTTTAGTTTGGCCGCCAGATTCCTGAATGAATTATCAACCTGCCTGATCTCGTTCGATGGAGCCCCTTCTTTAAACGTAATGATCACTACATGCCGTAGAAGCTTAGCGGGTTGGTTCTGAGCGTTTACAGAACGCATTGGAAGGCTCAGGATTGCCAGAAGTACAAGGGGGGCCAGTTGCTTTTTCATGAATAAATCGATTGGTTTTGTGTTCGCCCGGCAGCGCTGACTTTTATTGATGGAGTGCCTTTAAGCTGCCCGACCTAAAAGTAAGTGCTGGTTCGAAACAAAAACCAACGAATCGATGAATGGGCCGAGAACGTCGACCAGAAAGGCTCGCAAAGACGAATTTGGGTATACGACAACGGCTGTTATAACCGCAACGACGCTCAGAATCGGTACATCAACTGGGTTTGTAGACTCAAACTGTATGAATGATAGTAGTCGTATGCCGAATGCGATTCCACGTTATATTGAAGCGTAGGCTGAGCAATCAGGGTCAGGTGCTCCGTAAGATTGTACAACACCCCTACCCCTAGCAAGGGCGTAACCACAACGGGTTTACCAATTTTTATGGGTGTAAATTCCCCATTTCCGCTTAAATCAACATAGCTCGTCCTCCTATAAGCAAAGGTAGCCCCAAACGAAACATAAGGCGAAAGCCGTTTGGTCGACACTTGGTAATTGATCAGTAAAGGCGATTGATAGCTGTTCGAGAACGGATGGCTGTATGTATACCGAATGCTATAGGGGATACCATCCTGTACAACATCCAGTTTACTGCTAACGACATGGGCAGCCCAAATACCTGTCATTATTGACCATTTAGGAGAAAAGGCATACCGGGCCGACAGGCCTAACTGATAACTGAGCCCATTGGATTCCATAATGAACTCTGACGCGGGTGGCTGATTAGGCCCTCCCCCCAGTCTTATTTTTGAGTCATTGTGCCCATATATTGGCGCAAGATGGACCGATACAGCGAATTTTTTTTGTGCGAAAGCGGGCACCAGGCCCACCATAACCAGCAGTAAAGTCAGGGTTTTCATACAGTTGACATAGTAATTGTTGAACGAAGATGAACGCTACTGTACTCGTTAATCAAAAATTCCTCGTGCTTTCAAAACACCTTCTTTTTTTACCTGAAAGAGTTCATTGACATAGGCCCCCATGACACAGATGGCCCTATTATCTTTAATGACAAAATACGGTTCAGGGTACATTTGCTTTATTCTTTCCGCGTCCAGTGTACTCAGATCGAAGGAAATCGGTTTCGCAAATGCAAGCTTTACCGCTTTTACAGCCTTACGGTGGTAGTCGTCAAATTTGTAGGGATCACCACAGCTCGCCCACTTCCCGCTCTTTGTTGGGTACACATCAAAATACTGATATTTCTCATGATAAAGCTGCCCCTTATAATAAGATAAAAACAAAAGAACATACTTAAATTTTGCAAAGGCAGGATCGCCCATGTGGTCATACGCGATAAAATCAATGGTATCTGCCGGATAACGTCCGTACACGGGCTGGATTACTTTGTACCTGGCTTTAAACGCTTCATCGAATGCGATTTGCCCCTCAGCAAGCGTAGGTTTAAATTTCTTCACCTCGATTCGCTCTCCAACGAAAACAAGTAAACTATCGGCCCGTTTTTGAGCGAATGTAGCGTTCACAAGAAGTATAAAGAGACCGCAAAACAGCACCAGTTGTTTCATACAATTGCCCATAGATAATTCCCGATTCCGTTCTGGCTTTAGCCGTCTAGTAAGAAGCTCCGAATCAGTCTGTTATTACTCATCAACAAACCTGCCAGCTACCTAAATTCCCGATAACCTACTGTCGAAACCATAGGGTCCAGTACCCCTGGATATGATCACATCTTACTAATTGCATAGAAAATAGTAGAACACCGAACTCACCGTATTTTACCTATTCTATCCCTCAGATTTATGCGTGCTGTTTGTCTATTTCTATTCATTGGCGTATTGTTGCTGACCTTGCCAACCGCCTGTGTGGATATACTGGAAATTCCCATGAGCCAGCGGGTGAATGTGATTGTGGTTGATGGCACGCTGACCAACCTTAACGAGGATCAAAAAATTCACATTAACCGCGCCAAGTCCGATTCGCTGACTGGCCGTATGGGTAGCTTACCCATCACAGGTGCCCGAGTAGAGGTCGTGGTTGATTCGTCTCAGGTGCTGGTCTTCACCGAAACCGATACGGCCGGAGCCTATCGCTCACCAGCAGGCTTTAAAGCCCAGCCCGGGCACGCTTATCAACTGCGCTTTACACTCAAGAATGGAGCCCAATATCGGTCTACGACTGAAGTCATGAACTCCGTTGCCGCCATCAGCCAGGTGCACGCCCGATTCAACCCCACCAGTTTACCCCTTACACTGACCAACGGCAGCCTTAATCAGTACCGGGGTGCCCATGAATTAAGCATTGATTTCCAGGACCCGGCCGACCAGCACAATTATTACCGCTGGGACTGGCTATTGTGGGAAAAGCAGGAATGGTGCCGCAGTTGTGTGAATAGCGTGTATCTTATTTACAATAGCTTTGTAAACCCGCCAATCCTCTACGAAGACTGCTACGGCGACCGCAACACCGGAGGCTACTTTGTCAACGATTACAATTGCCGCACCCAATGCTGGGAAATTTTGCGCAATTATACGACCAATGTGTTCGATGATGTGTATAGCAATGGTGGGCTGATTCAGGGTCGATCTGTAGCTCAGATTCCATTTTATCAAAAGAATGCCTGTTTGGTCCAGATTCGCCAATCTTCGCTGAGTAAGGAAGCCTACCTGTATTATAGAACCGTTGAGGATCAGACCCAAAATACGGGTGGTGTAGCTGCCGTCGCCCCAACGGCGCTGGTAGGTAATATTCGCAACGTAGCCAATGAGCAGGAAAGCGTGATTGGCTACTTTACGGCTTCAGCAGTAGCGGTAGCGCTGGTCTGGGTTGACCGACAAGATGCAACGGGCCGTCCGCCGGGCTTATTTGAAGCCTTGAATGGTCGCCCACCTTCACAACCTAACAACCGGGGTGGCTACGGCTCTATCGATTATCCGACTGCGCTCTGCGTACCGAGTGATGGCCGTACGCCCAACAAACCCGTTGGCTGGCGCGATTAAGCACTGATGTTCAATGGAGCAGCATAACCCCGACTATCCTGTTCGGTTTGACCAAGACAATAACCAGCCCCACTGTACACGTCCATTCTGCAGATCAGACCATTTGCGATCATCGCCCCGGCTGCGCAACAATAACAACATCCGGCGAAGATGAGTTGAGTGACAGTGAATCCCCGGAGGGAAGAATGCGGAATCCACCACCTACTATGTGTTCGTAAAAAAGTCCTGTAAATCGCCCGACCCTTCCTTCGTAAAAAGTACCTGAGTTGGTTTCTGGAAGGGTAAACTGATAGTCTATATTGGTAAGCTGAACGTTGACTTCTTTGCCGAAAGTAGATTGAACACCCTTGCGCCAGTATACCGTTTTCATAGTGAGCTGGTTTGCCCCGGCAATGGCAAGCTCTACGGTAAAACTACTGACGCCCAACTTATTAATACCAGGCTTGTATCCCGTTGAGCCTGGTTGTAACGAAAATAAGGTATCTCCCGAGTCGATGTAGGCCGTCACGATATACCGACCAGCCGCCCCGGCCGACACCCCGGTAAATTGATCGTCGGGGCGACAGGAGAGCATCCCAACGAGCATCAACAGAAGACCAAGCTTGTTAATCAATTGGAGTATGGATACTTAATGGTGGAAGGTTTTCGTAGATGGGTTATCCAAAACGCCCCCCTTTTTAGCCAGCAATGTATGGTAAAAGCCAATCAACACAAAGCGTCTTTCCTTATTGATAGGCGCACTAAATTAGGCCTAAAAACCGATTAATGAGCGTCTTGGAATGGTTTCTTGAGCCAACGAATCCAGGCCCCGTTGGTAAAGTAGAGGTAAATCCACCAGAACCAGACGACGATGAACCACCCCGAAAATGGCTCATTTGGTTCGCCATTACTCTAGGGTTCGTTTTAGTTGGTATCGGCCTTTATTGGGTATTTAACAATCTGCCTGTATCAGGCATTGAGCCTGTGCTGTTTAAGCTATCCTGGCTGACTATTTATGTCCTGATAAGCCATTTCGTGAAAGTTACGCCTGATTATACCAATGTGGGCTGGTTAGGCGGACTAATAGATAATCCCTTTCGAATATCCGACGATTACAACAGATGGCTTGCCTTGTTTCAAGCGGTCTTACTTCCAGGCAAATTAATGGCGTATAGTCTGGTAATGAGCTGGCTTATAGGTCGCCATATTTATAAAAGGCATAAAAAGTAGTGGTGTTCCCTCAACAACACCCCGTACAAAGTACAAGACACATCTGCCGAGTGGACGGTATTCTGCGACTTAACGAGGTTTACCGAATACTGACATTTACAATGTCCATTACAAGTGAGTCCGTCAGTTCGGTACTAATCGGCCCTGAGCATCTTCTACGTGCAGGCGGGTCAGGTCAAGCCCATCCAGCACCAGTACGCCCTGAATAGATGATTGCTGTTTGGCGTCCTGCTTCCACGACCAGACCAGCTTCCCGGCTGGGGTGTACTCCAGAATCTGCGTACCACTACCGCCCTGATCGGCCCCATGTCCCTGCCAGTTTGCCACTACCCAATTGCCATTTTTCAGGATCTGAAAGCCCGCGAAAAAGTGAGGGTTTACGACGGGTGGGCCGCTGATACTATCGACAAAAGCTCCCTTCTTATCGAACCGCTGAAAATTGGCTGAATAACCGCCACTTACCAGCGTTTGCCCGTTACTGAGTCGCTGCGCCTGCCAGGCATGCTGAGCCTTCTCCTGTTTGGTAAGCTGAGCCTGCCACACAATAGAGCCATCGGGCCTCCCTTCAACTACCCGATCATTGGATGTAATCAGAAAATTTCCATCGACCGTTTCGCGGATAAGCCGGACATAGTTGAAATCAGGATAATTGATGGTTCGCAGCAAGGTCTGATTCTGATCCAGTTCGAGCAGGACGATCCCCTTTTTGCCTTGCCAGTTCAACCCAACCAGCATCACATGCCCATTGCGTAGACGTCGGGCGGCAATGGTCCCGTCGTAGGTTGTTAGCTCAGCGACTTTACTGCCCGTTTTGATGTCGCGCTCTTCATAGCCTTTCCCGGTCCCAAGCATCACTCGCCCCTGCCCAATCAGTTGCAAATCCCGGCCCGCCGGAACCGATACGTAATAGTTTCGGTCGGGGTGAGCCAAATCGATGTAATTCAGTTTGGATAGCCCTTCATCCCGTAACAGCATCTGCCGGGTGGGGTAACTACCAGAGGAAGGTTGTGAAAAACCCTCCAGCCCAACCAATACGAAAAGGGCAGAAAATAAGCGGATAATGCTCCAGTTGCTCATAAGTAGGTTATTGATTCGCATTCGCTAAACTCGTTTAGGGTTAAGGTAGTACGGTTTGAAAATTACTGTTCCTGCACAGGATTCACCTGCCATTGCCGCTCCAGAATCAGGCTATTAAACCCATCTGACTCAGGTGGGGTAACGATCAGATCGACCGTACCGACAGCCGGTTTTCTGTACGTCAGTACAGGCTCCCCCTTCCTGTCGGCATCGACACCAATAACCGGCATTCAGGACGATTTTTAATACATTCCATTCCCCAAATCTGGCCCCCATACCGTCGATACGTAAGGTGTTTCGACCACTGTTGACTTTGGTCGAACTGTCTGGGCAACAGCCGACAGTACACATAGCAAAAACCAGCAAGCTACTGACTAATAGACAGTTCATACGATTAACGATTGTTTTGTGGTTCGGCCCTATAGCAGCCATTTCCATCGGTTAGCCCAATCCAGCAGGACAGCGTTACGCCACTTGCGTACGGTTTTCGCTCCTTGCTGCCGACCGTCAAAAAGGGCTGGGTCTCTCCGGTCGGTAAACCAGTTGGGACCTAATCGAAAATCGTCGGTATCTTGTCTGCCCGGCCAGATGTTGCTGACAACAAATTTCCCTGTCTGTACCGAAAAGCCTGGAATAGTTGAGTTGATGGTGTAGGTTAAGATTTCGGCTTGTTTGGGAACGTACCTGATCGCGTAATGGCCTTTCCCCAGATAGTAACCCGGCCATTTCTGCTCCCCAATCTGCGCCTGAACGGTCATCGTAAAACAGGCAGAATCGGCCGGAATATTGATTTCAGGGCCTTGGATGTGGATTTCCATTATCGAATAAACACCTACTGTATCGGTAAGGGTCGTATTCCGGTTGAAAATCGTCCGGGGGCTGTGGGTGAATTTTTCAAAACTACCTCCCCAGCTTTCCCGGTAAGGGTCATTCGGATCGCCATCCATCACATAGAGCAACGAAGGGGTATCGCCCATTTTAGGATTGCCTTTGTAGTAGTTCTTAAAATCTTTGCCGAGAAAACCAGCTTCGCGGATATAATGGCCGTAGTAGTTTTGGGTATTCAGACTGTCGGGCGCACCTGTATTCGAAAAGAATCCGTTGTAGGAGCCGTTCGCTTCGATGAACCATAGGTTGGGAAAATTTCGGGCAATGTACGCGTAGCTGTTCGCACTCCATTTCTTATTGGGGCCACCAATCCAGTACACCTTGATCTTGCTTTGAATCGATGGATCGTCGTGCAGTGCCTGAGCCACATCGTCCAAACCACCCCAAACCAGTACCCAAAGCGGCTGTTTGCCGGGCTTTTTAGCACACTTGATGATCCAGTCCGACCCTTCGGTAGCCAACGTATACCCTCTGAACGGAGCCGCCCTACGACGACCCTGTTTACAAACAGCCCGCAACGCATCGGGCAACGGATAGCCCTGGCTGTGCTGACGTAGCTTAGGCAGGTCTTTTTCGTAAAGATCGATCATGGTCAGCAGGTTCTGTTTGGTACCGTTCCCGTACGACGGTGACGACACAAGCCCCTCCGTTTCGAATCGATCGCTGTACATCAGGAAGTGCGTCATGGACTGATTATCGTCCGGGTCAGTTCCGCCAATATCCGTGCTGATAAGAATCCGTGGCTTAGTGGGCACAGATTCTTGAGCCCTGAGCGCCAGCGGCACCAATACCAGCCAATAGGCTAAAATCATTTTTTCAATGCTCATTTTCGAAACTGTAGCCCGAAAGCCACCACTAAAAACCCTGCGACTTATTACCCGTTGGCTAAGGCTGCTGGACGTTAGGGAGCCAGGTTGATTGAGCCGAAAAGATGTTGGTCAGCGTATAGGATTTAGCTTCTTTAGCTGATAATTGTTTCGACCATCTAACTCGCTTTGACGAGTTTCCACCAGCGCCCGTGCTACCATATTCGGCGTAGAGAACGGTCTTTTCGTTGGCGGCATTGTCCCAGTTTTCCCAGCCTACGGGCAGGATGTGATCGCCCATATCGGTTCGAATAAAGATCGTTTTGGCATACGGCCGCCACGGCCGACCCAGGTAGACTTTTTTAGCAGCCGGATCGGCCAGTAGTTTACAGTCGAAGAAAACGAAGCCATACTTCTGGTAGTCGGGTGTAGCGGCTGCGGTGATGAATGAATCGGACAGACTTTTGATGGTGCAGGACTGAAAAACGGAGATCGATTTACCGAAGATAAAATCGGTAGTGCCCTCGATATAACAGTTTTCGTAATACTGCCGACTCCCTTCTGCGGCCGCATACAATGTATCCTGATTACCCAGCAGCACGCAGTTTTTGCAAACAAACCGATCCGCATCGACATGTAGCGCCACCGCCTGCCCCACCCGGCCAGCCGTGTTGCGGATGGTCAGATTTTCCAGGATAATATCGGGAGCGTCGACGAGCACTGTATAGGAAGTGTAGGTACTGAATTTGCTGTTGCCCGTTCCATCTTTGCCACCAGGGTACGCCTTCCCCGAATAATCGTCGCCTGTAATAATGACCCCTTCTTTGCTTTCGCCAAGGATGTGAATGTTAGGCTTCCAGGATGGGATAACAAGCTTTTCGGCATACGTACCATTTTTGACATATAGCGTGACGCGCACCTGCATATGATCGCGAAAGCTGTTGACAGCTTCCTGAATGGTTTTGTAATTCCCACTGCCATCCTGCGCAACGGTAAAGGTGATGGAGGTCGTGGGCGATAGCGTAGACTGACCTCTGGCAATCTGTGCACAAGCTATCAGGCAAAAAAATAGAAGCAGTTGTTTCATTTGATACTAAATAGGAAATCTGGCAGGCTCCATACTCGTTGCTCATCCGAGAGCCAATCGCGGACAACAACGTAAACCCAATCAGAGCCCATCTTAACTTCCTCCCTATCGTCAGTAAACCAAAAAAATAGCCTGATGAAAATTCATCAGGCTACTCATGAAAATTGAACCGCACCGTTAACACGAACTCTGCAATGAGCCGATCAGAATCCCGTCAACTGAAACAACTGTAGGTATCGCCCGGCAGTGCTCGACACGTACCGATTGTACACGATCTTATCCCCTTTGTTGGACCATACTACGGCATTGATCGGCCGTTGCTCATCGACCGAACGGGGGGTCAGTCGGTGGTATTTCCCACTCGTTAAATCCGTCAGAAAAATACTGTTGTCCGCCGTATAAGCCACCTGTTTTCCATCGGGACTAAAGTTGAACGTGGTCTGAATCGAAAACGGCTGGTGGGTCAGTTGCCGAATGGGACCTCCGTTGGGCGAAACACCAAAAATCTGGATCAGACCGTCAGCGTCTTTCGCCAGGAAGCCAATGCGTGAGCCGTCGGGCAGGCTACGCAACCAGTGCCGGGGGCCTTCTATACCGTGTTCTGTGAAGGTAATCCGGCGTTGCGTAACCCCTGCGGGTGGATTAGGGCGGGTCGTTGCCGTGCCTTCCAGCGGTTGGCCGGGTTTAGCCCGCGTCAGATCATCCGGCAAGTCAACCACAAACACCTCCGTAACGATCTGATTGGCCTGATTCCGAACATTACCCTGAAAGGCGATGGCCCGTTTTTGCCAGCTCCCATCGGCTTTACGGTAGCCATCCTGACCAATCCAGGTTTCATCAAACGCCCTTTCGATCTCATCACTACCCAACTTAGGCTGCTCGGTCACCTGCGTAATAACGGTGGCGAACCACTCCCCATCAAAACAGTCCGCATTGTTCGGATTGTGAACCTTTACGGGGTGAGCGGGACTCAAAACGCCCACTGTTCGGAGATCTTTTACAGCCGGGTTCGTTTGGGAAAGCCGCTCCATAACCTCATCGTTATAGGTAAAACTGATCCGCTGTCCATCTCCACTCCACTGATGGGCGTGGGTTCCTCCGCGTAAAGCTCCCGGCACGAAAGGCGGAGTCAGGCATCGGGCATCCAGAAAATGGGGTATCTGCGGCTGTTCGACATCCACCAGCACCCCGGTTCGCCGACTCATCGCATACGGGTAACGGGCATCGGCATTGCGGAGTCCATGCAAGAACAGAACCTTTGCTTCATTGGGTGAAAACGTAACCGCACCCGCTCCAGGGCCGTATTCGGTCTGGTTAGGCGTTTGATAGATCAGGCTGGTTTTTCCGGTGCTTACATCAAACAATTCAACGGAGCGGGTCTGGCCTAAACCCGTATCGACATTGCGCGTATCATAAACAATCCAGCGATCATCTGGCGAAAAAACCTGGTTATTATTCAGCGTATGCCCTTTGGCCTCGAAAGTCAGTTGCGTCTCTATCGGCATGGGTTGTTGTTCTCCTGCCAGCAAGAGCCCCAAAAAGGCCAGCCAGCCAGGCATCAGATTTTGAAGCGGTATCATGAACTTGTTCTCTCTGATCTTCGGCTATCAACCCATATCCGCATAGTGTACATCGGGGTCGAAGCTCAGGCCAAACTGGTCCAGTACCTCCTTTGGCGGGCCTGCCCACTGATGGGGAGTATTTCCCATATAACCAAGATCGGCAATCCCAGCCTTACTGGTGAAGTACCCGGCAGCCGTCAGGTTGCGCATACGCGAAAAGAAGGCGACTCCCGGCTTGTGTTCGAGTTTAGCTTTGGCCGGGTAGGCAATATCATCCACTACGGCTATACGCTGGGGTGGCGTACAATCTGTAAAGGCTTTGCCAAAACGCTGTCGGCATTCATGATCCAGCCAGCTCAGTCCTCCGCGAACCGGGGTCTGCATATCGGGCTGGTCTTTCAGCATAAACTCAATAAACTGGGGTACACCCACCTGCGATGCACTCGGCGACCGGGCATCGGCAGGCAGAATGATATCGCACAGCAACGTAACCGTAGCCAGTTCATGAGCCGTCAGGAATTTGGCCGTTTGCAGAGCATTGTCTCTGCGTTGCTCCTCGGGCGACTTTCCGTTCTTAAACTCAGTAATAGCGGGTTTGGGCACAGGGGCCGTTGGAGAAACCTCAGGCGTTGCGGCCGATAGACTCAGGGTAGTGAGAGGAATCGATTTTAGAATGTCCCGGCGGTTCATAAGGATTTCTTTTTGATTTGGTCGATGATGTAGTCCGAAGTGCGCATGGAAGAGGCCAGAATGGTCCAGGTCAGGTTTTTGTCGCCCTGCGACGGAAACGCAGCCGCATCGACGACAAACAGATTTTTCACCTCATGAGCCTGCTGGAATGCATTGAGGGCGGAGGTTTTGGGGTCGTTCCCCATCCGAATGGTACCCGCTTCGTGAATGATCCGCCCCGGCGCTTCCAGCCCGTAGTTTCGGTCGGCACTGGGAGCCGGACTAACCCGCTGCCCGCCCATCGCGTGAAGAATTTCGTCGAAGGTTTGCTGCATATGCCGGGCTTGTTTTATTTCATAATCCGACCACTTATAATTAAACCGCAGCGTAGGAATACCATACTGGTCAACCCGATTTGGGTCGATTTCACAATAGTTGCTTTCCATCGGTACGGGTTCACCCCGGCCCGCCATCGATACAAATGCGCCATAATACCGATGATAGTCCTCTTTTAAACTGGCACCATACCCACCTGCTTCTTTCTTTTTACCACTGGCATCGGCAATGAGCCCATTGTATGCTTCAATACCACTCATAAAACCAGCATCCGGCATACGCATCCCCCCACCGTATTCGATGTGGTACCCACGCGGAAAGTCCAGTTTTTTGTTATCGAGCCACCAGGGCGTATAGATATGACAGCTCTGGGCACCATCTTCATTGTACCGTTTGCGATTCATCAGGGCGGGTATGAATCCAGACATGGAAGCCCCAGTCGAATCATTCAGGTACTTCCCAACTACGCCCGACCCATTGGCAAGCCCCCGCTGAAAACGGGACGATTTTGAATTCAGCAGAAGCCGGGCCGACTGGCAGGTACTGGCGGCCAATACCACCAGTTTACCTTTTACGGTTCGCTCCTGTAAACTGGTCTTATCGACGTACGAAACCCCCGTACACAAGCCACTCTGTGGATCGGTCAGTACCTCACGCGCCATGGCATTGTTGATAAGCGTAAGCTTACCCGTTTTCAACGCTGGAATAACCAACGCCGACGACGATGAAAAATCGGCATAGGCCGAACAGGCCCGACCACATTGGGCGCAATAAAAACAGGTTCCCCGTTCCTGATTGATAGGCTTGGTCAGTACAGCCAGGCGCGAAGGAAATACAGGCACACCGATGCTACGAGCCGCTTTGGTAATCAGCATTTCGTGCAGGCGCGGTTTAGGGGGCGGCAGGAAAAAGCCATCGGGTTCATTGGGCAAGCCGACATTGGTACCAAACACCCCGATGAGTTTATCGACCCGGTCGTAGTAGGGCTTCATGTCGTCGTACCCAATCGGCCAGTCGGCACCAATCCCGGAAAGACTGTAACGCCGGAAATCATCGGGCCCAAAACGTAGCGAAATGCGGCCCCAGTGATTGGTTCGCCCGCCCAGCATCTGTGAGCGAAACCAGTGGAATTCGGTACCCGTTTCGGCCGAGTAGGGCTCTCCATCAATCTGCCATCCGCCCCAGGCAGCGTCGAAATCACCGAATGCCCGAACGGTACTCGCTCCTCGCCGTGGTGATTCGTAAGGCCATTTGAGTTGGGTAATGTACTTCGGATCAGCCGGGTCAAAATAGCCTCCTGCTTCCAGAAGGCAGACGTTGGCACCAGCTTTGGTAAGTTGGTAGGCAGCCATACCCCCACCAGCCCCGGAGCCAATGATGATCACATCATACATGGCTAACTCTTTACCATTCAGGTCACAAGACATAAATACGTATGAATTTTAATTTGGATAACCTTGATTTTATAAGGCGATACTCAATTTGTTGCTCAGTCATACCAACTTTCTCAACGTCAGTCTCTTAAACAGGGGAAAAGCGTTAGCCGTCAGACATCGCTGAAAGCGGCAACGACAATTTGTGTTCGGGGTACTGGTCGTTCCAGAAGGTCTTATAGTATACTACTGCCAGATGGTGTAATCGTACCTTTCTTGTTGTCAAAAAAATAAACCGTTTCAGGAGCGGCCCATCTGGCTGAATACTTTCCGTTTTACAATGGCTTCTGAAAAGTAAGCAGAATGCGCCATGATATACTCGTTTCGCCAGGTTGATCACTACCTAGCCATGAAGAAAAATGATGGCGATCAGAGAGAACTGGTGAGTCGCCCACCAGGAAATACTTACCCATACCAGCGCCGAAAGATACTCCCGCAGGTAAATATGTAGCCTTTTAATAGACTGGCTAACAGGTTACTCGACCGTAAGTTCGGGTATTTTAGCCAGGAAGAGATTTCCTTGATGGAAGGATTTTCGGACGATTTAGCCTGAAAATTTGCCGGACTTTATCGGAAAGGTCGTTTATAGGTAGGCTTCTAACTGCTCGATTCGCACTGTACTCCGGCGTTCCCATGGTTTGAGGAATCTCCCATGAACAATTTTCCCGACGGATTCAATTTTCGGTCGGAACTAGCGACGGAAGGTAGGCCCATTCAATCGTCCGGTTCTGAACCGCTCGCGTACTATCCAGAGCACCTGCCCAATTGGCCCCAACCAAAGGGGGCAGCTAATCCACCACCACGACCAATCCAGAAAGCTACTTATTTTTAAAACAAACAGGCCCAAAAAGGCCGTAAATAAAACGGCATAAGCCGTAATGGTTAAACGAACAGGCGGACGCTCGTCAGGATTCCTCTGATGAAAAAACTGAACATTATCAGTAGACATATAGTTTATGAATATTACAATACGGTAACTTATATAAATATAACGTAGCTTCCTTAATAAGGTTGTGCAACGGGCCTTTGAAAGGCTGAAAATTATTTAACCGAATGCTTTCAACTAACTACTCAAACACACATCGACGATAGCAACCTGGTCCTGCTTTTTGGACCTGGCAACCGAAATCAACTCTGTGTTTGTGCAGATTGTTTTTGGATGGTGTACTTATTTTACCGGATTGGCCCGATAATTTCAGCGGCCGATCGGGGAAAATCTGTATTGAGTATCCCTCAATAGTGTAGAGTTTATTCCCCATCCTCCTCGCATTGCCTATCAAAG
The DNA here is from genome assembly GCF_000374025.1 of Spirosoma panaciterrae DSM 21099. GTDB lineage: Bacteria > Bacteroidota > Bacteroidia > Cytophagales > Spirosomataceae > Spirosoma > Spirosoma panaciterrae. Next base: position 151,528 of record NZ_KB893176.1, read on the forward strand.
CACGAATTCAATAATTGAATTTATTAGCATATATATATTACTCATACGAATCACGAAGGTACTTTTGGTTGAATACGCGTGCCTAACGACCACTACTATTCACTAGATTCCAGTTTTGGCCGATAAATTGCCCCTTTCCCGTGGTGTCACTTTTTCTGACTGACTTATTCATCCAGCCAGCAAACTAAAAATCGTCTTTGATTAACTCTTATGCGACAGCCACAGACCTTGCTACTTTTCGGTATTATTACGTTAACCATCATCGGCTTATTCGTATACTGCGCTGCCTTAATTGATTGGATACAGGATTATCAGACAGGCGTTTATACCAGCAACTTCACCGAAGCCATTTTGGAAACAGCCGCTATTCTGCTCTATACGGTGGGAGGCTTTTTCTTTTTCAGAAGCAAACTGGCTCACTGAGCTTCAGAAATTCCCCTTAAATGGGGTATTGGTTCGTAAATCCGTTAACAGAAACGAATGAATGACGCCAATGCCCGAAAACTGAATCCGAACACCGTAAATATGCCTGAGCGGTTTAGTATATCGAGCCTGGTATACCTTTTTGTTATTAACATAAATCTGAGCCAGTTTATCAACTACCTTTAGCTTGACAACTCCCCCTGTACGAAGGTCGGCCCCTAAAAAACTCAGATCGTCGCGGTGACCATTTTTGTGAATCTCGGAGGTTTGCAAATCGATCCAGTGAACGCAGCCGGGTTTCATCACATCGAACAAGTGCTGCGATGACTCTCCCCAAACCGTTAATCCTACCTGCGAACACCGAACCCCGGCCCGATCCTGCGATGTTGCAATCCGCATCGTCAATTCGAAATTATCACCGTCGATTTCAGTAGGTTGGCTATTGATGAATTCTACAAAAAATGTCCGGTTGGTATCGACACCGGCACGGGCCGCATCCTGAGCACGTACACTGAGCCGTTTATCCGCCAATAAGCCTTTCAGATTGATCGGGTAAACCCGACTCGTATCGTGCATCATGTTTGCCGTTGCGGTCCATCCTTTCGTCTGTAAATAAACGGTGGCGGAATCGACGGCCTGGCCATCGTGCTGGAGAACGGCAAAATAGCGGCCCGGTCGTTCGTAGTAATGGGTGTACACGCTATCGGTGGCATTGGTCTGCTCCCGCTTTCCATCGCCATATAGAATGGTAAACGATTCGTCGGGAGCCGACTTCTGACGTCGGAGTTCGAAAACAGCCGAATGCGGGTTTTCGCCCAGTGGATTCCGACATACCAACGAAACGGACGCCTGCTGCTCGGTGGCAGGGCGAATCCAAAAAAACAACCCAACTAATACAGCCATCCCTGCCAGCACCGGCCATAGCCACTTCCTGCCTGTTTGCTGATCTGCACTTACAACCTGTGGTTTCGGACCGATAGGGGGTGTTTCTGGCTCAGCCACAATTAGCTTAGGCTCAGTCTGTCGTTCGGTCCACTCCTGTACCTGTACGAAATGCTCCCAGTTGCGGTGGCCCAGATAGATGGCCAGGGCATCGCGGGTCGCCTTTTGCGGATAGTAGCGCGCGTCGGTTTTGATCTTGCCAAAAATCCGTTTCAGTGTATTGGGACTTATTCGTACGCGGGTTTTCCGGAAAAGAACCTGACTCAGATTAATATAATCGCCGTTTGTCCACTTTTCCCGGTCGGGTTTACCAAACACTTCGCCAACTCGCTGACAACAAACTTCTATCAGATAGAACGTTTCGGCCTTACCATGTTGTCCATTCTCCGTAATCATAAGCACTAATAGGCTATCATTCAGTCGGTTAGCTTATCCATAATTTCGATCATGGAAATGGTCATGCTCCGTTTATACTCCCCTTATAGTACAAATTTACCTTTGCATACTCGCATTTCACCCCGCCTTTCTGGCGGAACGATTGGCATAAAAACTATAAATATCTGAATATTATGCGACAAAAACTTTTACTGTACTGCGTTGTTTTCTGGGGCTGGTTTTCGCCCCTGCTGGCGCAGCCTAACCCACCCTCCAGCCAAGCAAACGACCGAACCGTTTCGGGCACCATTACCGACGAAAAAGGCAGCACCTTACCGGGGGTCAGCGTCATTCTTAAAGGCACCCAGCGTGGAACCGTTACGGATGGCAAAGGTACATTTCAGCTCGCAGTTCCCACAAAAAGCGCGGTGCTGGTCATTAGCTTTGTGGGTTACCTGAGTCAGGAATTGGCTGTGGGAAGCCGAACGACCATCAACGTTCAACTGGCCCCCGATACCAAAGCGCTGGAAGAAGTGGTTGTGGTTGGCTACGGTACACAACGCAAAATTGAAACTACGGGTGCTATTGCCTCCGTGAAGGCCGCCGATCTGTTGCAAACCCCCATAGCCAACGTAGCACAGGGGTTACAGGCACGGGTAGCCGGTGTTCAGATCACGCAGAATTCCGGTGCGCCGGGAGGTAATGTCAGCGTACGGATTCGGGGCACCAACTCGATCAATGGGAGTTCAGAACCGCTGTATGTCATCGACGGAATCCAGATTTCCAACAGTGGTGGCATCACGGACGTCAGCCCGCTTTCGCAAATCAACCCGAACGATATTGAGTCGATTGAAGTGCTCAAGGATGCGTCGTCGACGGCTATTTACGGAGCGCGGGCGGCTAATGGCGTGGTGCTGATTACGACCAAACGGGGGAAAGACGGAGCTACACGCGTCAGCTACGATGGCTACGGCGGAGTGCAACAGGTCAATAAAACCATCGACGTACTGAACGCCCAGCAGTTTGCACAACTCGAAAATGAAGTCTATAAGCGATCCATCTACGCCGATCCGTCCAGTCTCGGTCAGGGCACCAACTGGCAAGACCTGATTTTCCGAAAAGCACCCATGCAAAGTCATCAGCTTTCGGTATCGGGCGGTAATCAGAAAACGCAGCTGGCGCTGTCGCTGAACTACTTCAATCAGGATGGGATCATCAAAAACTCCAACTTCACCCGCTACTCGTTTCGCTCCAACATCGACCATCGGCTCAGCGACCGGGTTAAGATTGGGACCAGCCTGTATTATGGCTATTCGGTCAACAAAGGGCTGAGTGTAGGCGGCACCGGCTCCGACGTTACCAGCAGCCGGGCCGGAGTGCTGGGTGCTGCCGTAGCAGCTCCTCCCACGCTGACGCCCTACCGTCCCGATGGCAGTGTGTTTCCGTTTCAGGATCAGATGAATGGGCAATATCAGGAGGTGACCAACCCGCTGAATTTTATTACGCCCATCAACCGCCAAACGACCCAACGAATTCTGGCCAATGTGTACGTCGACTTTACGCTATTCAAAGGGTTCACGTATCGGCCTAGTTTCAATGCCGACCTGGGCAATAGCTTAGCTGAAGCCTACTCACCTTTGTCGTTGTTAAGTCAGTCGCAACTGGCATCGGGTGGCGGTAGCGCCAGTAATGTAAGCGGATATAGCCGTACCCTCCTGCACGAAAGCATTTTTACCTATCGCACTCGAATTGCCGAACATCATACGCTCACGGCTACGGCGGTACTGGCTACGCAAGCCAATGTCAACCAGAGCTATACGCAAACGGCATCGAACTTCCCGAACGATGTTACGGAAAACAACTCAGTCGGGCTGGCCGTCAATCAGCGAATCAGCAGCGATAAGAGCAAATCCCGGCTGGACTCGTATCTGGGACGTATCAATTATGGCTATAAGGACAAATATTTTCTCGACCTGACCGCCCGCGCCGATGGCTCGAGCAAATTTGGTGAGAATAATAAGTACGGTTTCTTCCCAGCCGTAGCGGGTGCCTGGCGGATCATCGAAGAGCCGTTTATGAAATCGGTTCCCGTGGTTTCGGATTTGAAACTACGCGGAAGCTGGGGCATCACCGGAAACGCCGGGGCTATCGACCCCTACCAATCATTGGCAACGGTCAGCGCATCGGGGCTCAACTACAATTACAACCACGTTCCGGTTACGGGTATCAACCCAAGTGCTATTCCGAACCCCGACCTGAAATGGGAACGCTCCACGCAGGTCGACATTGGGGTAGATGTCAGTTTGTTCCGCAACCGCCTGTCGCTGGTGGCTGACTATTACAACAAACGCACCGACAACCTGCTGTTTCAGAAAGTGTTGCCTATGTCGTCGGGCTATACGGCGCTGACGGGCAATTTCGGGTCGATTCAGAATAAAGGTCTGGAACTGGCCGTTAACGGGCGCATTCTGCCCGGTGGTGGCCGAGGGCTCCAATGGGATGCATCGGCCAATATCACCTTCAATAAGAACGAAGTGCTGGCTCTCGACGGCGTTATCGACGAACTGCCCCGCTCGGCCTTTGCCCTGCTTAAAGTCGGTTATCCGATGGGTCTCTATCGAACGTATGTATTCGACGGCATCAGCCAGACTGGCGAGACGATTTTATCGGGGTACGACGGGCGCGTGGGTGGCCACAAACTCAAAGACCTCAACGGCGATGGCACCATCACGGCCGCCGACCAGGCGATTGCCGGAAATGCCCAGCCAAAGTACATTTTTGGCTTCTCGTCATCATTTCGTTATCGCGGTTTCGACCTGAATCTGTTTGTGCAGGGTGTGCAGGGCAATAAGCTCATGAACCTGTTCCGCTACACCTTCGAAACGGCGCTGGGTCAGCAAAACGTCTTGGCGGGTCTGGTGAATCGCTGGTCACCCACGAATCCGAGCAACGAATACGCCAGTGGTTTTCAGGGCGGTCGATTACCGCTGTCGGACCGGTACATAGAGGACGCGTCGTTTGTCCGGCTGAAGAATATTTCACTGGGATACACGCTTCCCAAGATCAAAGGCATCAGCCAGATACGCGTGTATGTCAGTGCCAACAATGCGCTCACGATCACGAACTACAGCGGTTTCGATCCCGAGGTCAACAACTTCGGCAATGCCACCACGCAATTTATCGACAACGGTACATACCCCATTGCCCGGTCGTATCTGGGTGGATTACAGGTCACTTTTTAAAGAGCGAAAGAGTGAATGAGTGAAAGAGCGAATGGCTGACGCTTTCACAATACTTCTATCACTCATTCACCTTTTCGCTCTTTCACTCTTTCACTCTTTCACTCTTTTGTCTCCCATGAAAAAAACACTCCTGCTGCTGATGGCGTTGTCGGGCCTGACGGTTTCGTGCAGCAAACTGGATGAGTCGGTGTATTCGTCCATTTTTACGACAAACTTTTATAAAACCGCGTCGGATGCCGAAGCCGGTATTGCGTCGGCTGCGGGTTCGCTCATTAATCTCTACGGGTTTCCGCTGGTGGCCGTTTCGGATTTTGCCGCCGACCAGGCGTATCCGCGTGCGGTGGTTGGTCGAAATACCATTACGCTCTTCACCTACGACCCTTATTTCACAGCGCAGCGCAATTCGGGTCGGCATGAGACCGAAGGACCGCAGGGCGTTTGGCGATTCAGTTATAAAGGCATCGAGAATGCGAACTGGATTATCGAAAAAGTACCCGCTATTCAGATGGACGCCCAGCGCCGAACCGAAATTGTAGCCGAAGCTTATGCCCTGCGGGGATTGTATCACTGGACACTGGCCAAGACGTTCAACGAAGTACCGATCAAGACGAAAGCCAGCACCAGCGAAACCGAAGCCCTCGTTCCGAAAAGCCCCAAAGCGGACATCTACAAACAGATTTACGCCGATCTGGATCAGGCCATTGCCGGACTACCCTCTTATTCGACGAGTCTGGTGAAAGGCCGCCCGTCGAAGGAAGCCATTCAGGGCCTATACGCCAAAGTAGCGCTCTACAACGAAGACTGGGCAAAGGCGTTGCAACTGGCGCAGGCTACGATCAGTTCGGGTAAATACTCGCTCATGCCAAACATACTGGACGTGTTCGATGTCGATAAAGAAGATGCCGCCCGCGTCGAGAATATGTGGGCTGTAGAAGCCGACCGGGTAACCCCCAGCCGCTGGCTGACGGTGATGGGCATTGCCGGCCCTAAAAACAGTAGCGGCCCCGATTATGCCAAGGTATCGTATGGCTCCTGGTTCGCCTATCAGGCATTCTTCAACTCTTTCGATCCAAAAGACAAACGTCGTCAATTGCTCGACACGACGTACCGCGATGTATCGGGCGCGATTGTCCGTCAGAAAGATGTTACGCCCATCACACCCAAAGGGGTACTGATCCGCAAATACCGTGATCCCAATTCGATTGGGGAAGCGAATAACTGCAACTTTCCGATTATTCGCCTGGCCGATGTATACCTGATTGCTGCCGAAGCCGAAGCCCGGCTAAACGGCCCGACTGCGCTTGCCTATGGCTATATCAACACCATTCGCAAACGGGCCGGACTGAGCGAACTGACACCGGGCCTGAGTAAAGATGCGTTTCTTGATGCGGTGCTTCAGGAACGTTCGTGGGAGCTGTTTGCCGAAGCCGACCGCTGGTTCGACCTAACGCGCACCAATACCTTCCTGACGGTGATTCCGAAAGCGGTCAACGATGTGTACCCGACGCGTACGCCACAGGCAAAACACCGCTATTACCCTATTCCGCTGGAAGAAATCCAGGCCAATCCAAAACTTACACAAAGTCCCGGCTGGGAATAACTTTTTGACAGGATTAACAGGATTGAAATAAACTTGAAGCGGTTTAAACTTTTCTGCTCAAGCCAGAAACAGGTGCGTTTTTGTCATGCTGACGAAGGAAGCATCTTCGGTAGTCAGCTAAATGGTCATCTCCGAAGATGCTTCCTTCGTCAGCATGACAAAAACGCTCAATCCGTAAAAGTTTAATCCTGTTCATCCCGTAAATCCTGTCAGAAGAAACAGTAACGCAATGAAAAAATACATTCTTTATGCCTGTTTTGCGGGCTTGTTTTTTACGAACAGCCAGGTGTCGTTGGCACAATCAAAAGCACGGCCATCCTACAGCGGCATTTACCCGCACCTGGCCATGTATAACAATGAAGGCGAATGTGGCACGGGGGCTGTAGTGCCCTGGGCTGGTAAACTCTGGGTGGTTACCTATGGCCCTCACCTACCTTTCGGCTCGTCGGACAAACTCTACGAGATAACTGCCGATCTGAAACAGATTGTGCGGCCCGAAAGCATTGGTGGCACCCCCGCTAACCGCATGATTCATCCCGAAAGTAACCAGTTGTTCATTGGCCCCTACGCTATCGACAGCAAAGCCCATGTGCGGACAATCCCCTACAAAATCATGCAGGGACGCCACACCGGAAACGCTCGCCATCTGACCGATCCGAAAGGGAAAATCTACTACGGCACCATGGAAGAAGGATTCTACGAAGTTGACGTAAACACCTTAACACCAACGATGCTGTATGAAGACAACAACGTCAAAAACCCGAAGGTGTCGGACGAGTCGAACAACCAGCATTCGAATCTGCTGCCGGGTGCTCACGGCAAAGGCGTTTATTCGGGTCAGGGTGTTATGGTGTATTCCAACAACGGTGAACCTGGGCCCCAGGCCTTGGTTCAGTTCGATATTCCTGCCGGGTCGCTCTCGGAGTGGAATGGCAAAGACTGGACCGTTGTTCGGCGCAATCAGTTTGTGGAAGTCACGGGGCCCGGTGGCATCTACGGCAACAAGAATCCGGATTCCGACCCTATCTGGGCTACGGGCTGGGACCATAAATCGGTGCTACTGGGCGTTCGTGAGAAGGCAACGGGTTGGCATTTTTTCCGGTTGCCCAAAGCGAGTCATAGCTACGATGGGGCTCACGGCTGGAATACCGAATGGCCCCGCATCCGCGACGTCGGTACCGACCAGCAGCCCGACTACCTGATGACCATGCATGGGATGTTCTGGCGGTTTCCTGGTTCATTCACCGCGTCGAATACGGTAGGCATCCGCCCCCGGTCATCGTATCTGAAAGTAATTGGTGATTTTGCCCGCTGGAACAATCAACTGGTATTTGGCTGCGACGATTCGGCTCAAAAGGAGTTTCTGAACAAACGTAAAGCCAAAGGCAACATCGAAGGCCCCGGCCAATCGAACTCGAACCTGTGGTTTACGCCCCTGACCTTACCCGACCACCTCGGCCCCAATACTGCCGAAGGAGCTGTCTGGCAAAACGAAGCAGTGAAAGCCAGCGAACCCTCTGAGCCGTTCCTGTTTGCGGGTTGGGCCAATCGATCAGCATGGATACAGAACAGCAGCAACACCGACCTCACAATCACCTTTGAAGTCGATAAAGCGGGTAACGGCAACTGGACTCCGCTTCAAACAACCACTGTCGGCGCTCATGGGTCTGCTCATACGGCGTTTGCCGCCAATGCACCCGGCGAATGGATTCGGGTGAAAACCGATAAGCAGGCGACGCTGTCAGTCCAGTTTTTCTATGCCGCCAGCGATAGTCGTAACGCAGCGATCAGTCCACTGTTTAACGGACTAACCCATGTCAACTCGGCAACAACCACGGGCGGATTACTGTATGGGCTGGGTAAAAATCGACGGGTACTGGGTCTGGCCGCTCGCTCCTATTCAACGGGTCAACCTACCGACATTGGCTACTACGAACTGAATGGGTCGATGCAACTGGTTCGGAAAGATGACCCGGATATGCAGTCGTTTGTAAAGGAGAAATTCGCCATTCCACAAAAAGCCGTAACGATCGAAGAAGCCAGTGTGCTGGTCGTTGATGATAAAGGCCGTCGTTGGCGGCTCCCGTTAGGTAACAGCGCGTATACCAATCTAACCAATCAGGCAGCCTTACGCATTTGCCGGGAAGTATCTACCGAACGCGACCTGTTCAACTGCCACGGCACGTTTTATGAACTCCCGGCTGAAAATGCCGACGGCTACGCCAAAATCCGACCCATTGCCTCGCATACCCTCCGCATCAACGATTACGCTTCCTACCGGGGTCTGCTCATTCTGACTGGAATTGATCTTTCTTCGGCTGGCAAAAATGAGCACATTGTGGTGTCGGACGATAAAAAAGCGGCTGTCTGGGCGGGTGCGATCGACGATCTGTGGAAACTGGGCAAACCAATCGGTCACGGTGGCCCCTGGAAAAACACATCGGTTAGTGCCAACGAACCTTCTGACCCGTTTCTGATTGGCTTTTACGACCAGCGGTCTTTACAACTTTCGCATAAAGCAGCCTCGCCCATCACGTTCACCATCGAAGCCGACCCCACGGGCAATGGCATCTGGATGCGTTATAAAACGATCACCGTTTCGCCGGGCAAACCGAGTAGCTACGAATTTCCGAAAGATTTTCAGGCTCGCTGGATACGATTCAAAACCGACAAACCTTGCGAGGCTTCAGCTTTGCTGGAGTACAAATAGAACACGGATTGTTATGATGGTTATGATCTGTGTAAATCATAACCATCATAACAATCAGCGTTCTATCAGCCGTAGTAGAAAAAAATGTGAAAAATAAGTGCAATTCTGTTTCAGAGCACACAATAAAAAAGCAATACCGACGTTTTTAGAATGTTATGCGCTTCTCAAGCCCTGGTATTTCTCAATACCGGGGCTTTTTTGTTGGTTCCTGCAGGATCGATTAGTGAATCGAGATCATGGCCATACTCTGCGACACTAACTCCCCCATCGTTTGGCAGCGGAGAAAATCAGCGCTATGGTAGTGTTCCGCTAACGATTGGCGAAGACTTAGGACATTAGCCGCGGGTGCAATCTCATCCTGTCGCATTACCTCCATCAGGTCATGAAGCCGGACGGTTTCGGCCCGTATCCGACTGGCAATCAGCGCCCGTTCTTCAATCTGGTATTGCCGGACACTCTCAGGCGTCATGTAGCGTAGGCCCAATTCGATAATAGGCTGGTTTTGCTTGTAATACTGGGGCATATACACCGATTTACGCCCTTCGTACGATTGTTGATCGAAGTCGATGGCCCGAATGCGGTAGTAGACTTCATCAAAATCGGGGGTAATATCCACCACAAAATTGCTGGAATGCATATCGCCCAATAGCCTGACAAAACACCGTTCGTTGAACTTGACGAACTCCTTGCACAGCCGAATCGGATTCAAAGCGGGATCGTGAAGCTGATTATCGAAGAACATATCGCCCGGAATCCCCGCAATATGTTCCTCCACCAACGTTTGCCCGCTAGTCATGTAATTGATCCGGTTTGGCGACAGAATATGCTCTAACTCAAGGCCATAAATGCGCGATGCGTCAGCTCGCTTGATATAAAAATAATCGAAGTTGTCGTTGACCAGATTCCGAATCCGAACGCGAAATGGTTTCGTATTGCCATACAGGCACAGATCGACCCGGTCGATGGTCAGGTGCCGGGTAATCGACAGATCGCCATCAGCTTTCAACAGCGCATAAATCGCCTTCAGCGAAAGCTGCATTTCATCGGCTTCAGCCCCCGCAAAAAACACCGTTTCCCAAAGCGTGTCGCGTTCACGTTTGTCAAACAGCGTAATCGAACTGTTGTACCGCAGTAAATCTTCGTACTGTGTGGGCAGGGCCAGTTCGCGGTCGTACTGAAGCAGGTACGATTGAAGTGGCTTACGAATGGGATAAATGAGTTTCTTTCTGGATATGACAGGCATAAGCAGTAACCGACGTAAACCGGGAAATGACGCAATGTACAGCTTGAGCTGATAAACCAGCTCACAACGATCCGATAAGTCAGCACGATAACATTTGCCTGCGGTACTGAGCGGGCGACAGGCCCGTTTCCCGGCGGAACAACCGCATAAAATACGTCATATTATTGAAACCACACGCAAGGCTAATATCGGCCAGGCAACGATCTGTAGTCCGTAGTAACCTGGAAGCCAAAGCAATACGCTGCTGATTGATATAATCAATCGGCGTCAGGCCAAAGGTTTGCTTGAACGTCCGATAAAAATTAGGCTCACTCATGCAGGCTTCATCGGCCAATTCTTTAATATGAAGGTTCCGGTGGAGGTTTCTGGCAATATACTGAGCCACATGCGCCAGTCGATTGGTATTGATCTGTAAAGTATCCGGACTCAACAGCAACGTACGAGCCTGCGTCTGCATCAGCCGGACCACCAGTTCCTGTAAGACCAGATTGGCAAATACATCCTTCGCCTTGTTGTTTTCGGTAAAAATATAGATCAGTCGGGCAATGAGCTGATGAATCGGCTCGTCGTTGGTCAGAAAGAAATTGGTATGACCAAATTGCCACCCCTGCGGACTATCGATCAGCGGAACACGCTCATTGAGCAGATTCGTTACCTGCCGTATTTTATCGGAGTCGATCGCCAGCGCCAGGCATTGGGTCGGATTATCGGTTTCGGCTTCGGGAAAGTCGATCCGCATCATTTCCTGACCCGGCACAATAACCGACTCACCGGGCAGAAAATCGAAGGAAGGAGTGCCCGGCAAATGCATCACTTTTTTCCCCCGAATCATGCTGGCCAAAACCGGGCTGTTGAACGTCAGCTCTACTTTTTCGGCAACATGATGCGTCTCATAAATATTTAGCTCGGCCGTATCGATGGTATAGGCGGTTCGGTTTTCGACCTCCTGTTCCAGACGGCGAGCCTGCAAATGACGGGAAATATCCAGCGATGGCGCCTGTACGTTTTTCATGATAATGATCGCGGATACTTATCGTATCCAATCAACATATTTAAACTAGTCTATTCGCCGACAACGTGTTAGGCAACACAAAGTATAGCTTTTTTGTTGATAACCCCATTGGTTTTACCCTATTTTTTATTGGCATTATTGCAATTTAGCCAATTTATCAACGTGTATTCCTACTACGCCAATCCGACTCCGGACGTTTCAGCAAACTAAATTTGGACGTTTGAACAAAGTGACCAGCCTGCACCCTGCGGAACTTTGTAGGGTTAAATCGCAGAAGAAATGGCACAAATAGATAAACAAAAAATGGTACTGGTAACGGGCGGTACTGGCTTCGTCGGGATTCATTGCATTCTGCAACTGCTCCAAAAAGGCTACCGCGTCAAAACGACGATCCGCTCACTACAACGAAAGGAAGACGTAATCGCCATGCTCAAAAACGGGGGAATTACTGACCTTAGCCAACTGACGTTTGTTGAAGCGGACCTTACCAACGATGCCAACTGGAGCGAAGCCGCAGCAGGTTGCGATTATGTATTGCACGTGGCTTCGCCCATCAGTTTGCGTATCCCTAAAGACGAAAATGACATGATCCGTCCGGCGGTAGAGGGCACGCTACGGGTGCTGCGGGCGGCTCGCGATGCGGGCGTAAAGCGGGTAGTGATGACGTCCAACTTTGGTGCTGTGGGCTACAGCCATACCGACACCACAAAAGTGATAACCGAAGAAAGCTGGACCGACCCGAATGAACCGGGCCTCTCGGCCTACAACAAATCGAAAGTACTGGCCGAACGAGCTGCCTGGGCGTTTATGGAAAAAGAAGGCGGTAATCTGGAACTATCGGTTATCAATCCGGTGGGTATTTTCGGACCATCCCTTGGCCCTGAGCTGTCGAGTGGGTTTGGCTTGCTGAAGCAGGTTCTGGACGGTTCCATGAAACGGGTTCCCAATATGACGATTAGCCTTGTAGACGTACGTGATGTGGCCGACTTACACCTACGCGCCATGACCAACCCGGCCGCCAAAGGGCAACGTTTTCTGGCTATTGCCGGAGAAACCATGACCTTACCCGACATAGCTCAGTTTCTGAACCATAAGCTTGGCGACAAACTCAGGCACATTTCCACAAAGCGTTTACCCGACTGGGTCGTCCGTATAGCTGCGCTGTTCAATCCAACGGCTAAAAATCTGGTGCCGATGCTAAGCCGTTATCGTACTGCCAGCAACGAAAAAGCCAAGACGCTGCTCGGCTGGCAACCCCGAACCAATGAAGAAGCGCTGCTGGCGACGGCCGACAGTTTAATGCAGTTTGGTCATTTGTGATTTTTTCGGTCTAACTTGACGCTCATGAACGTATCTTCCATCACGTCCTGCTACCTCGGTCCACAGATTTCGCCGGAGCAATTCGTTTCGGAGCATTTCTTTCTGTACCTGATCAAAGGCAGCATCGATTACTACGACGGGATTCATCATCAGGTTCTGCAACCGGGCGAATGCTGTCTGGTACGTAAAAACCATCTGGTAAAATACACCAAGCATAAGGCCGATAACCAGTTCGAGAAAGTGGTGGTCGTGTTCGATGAAGCGTTTCTAAAAGCGTATCAGGCCCGACACACCGTATCCCTAACCAATTACAACACAAACGACGCGTATTACTTTATTCGGCAAAATGAGCTGATACCCAACTTCCTGCAATCTCTGGAGCCGTACTACAACGGTGAAGGGAGGATCAACCCTACTTTTGCCGATCTTAAGCGCGAAGAATTACTGCTTATTCTGCTGCAATCCAACCCTGATCTGGCCACCATTTTATTCGATTTTAGCAGTCCTCAGAAAATAGACCTCGAAGCCTACATGAACCGCAATTTCCGGTTCAATGTCAGCATAGAGCGGTTTGCTTATTTGACTGGCCGGAGTCTGTCGGCTTTCAAACGGGATTTTGAACGTATTTTCCACGAAACACCCAGTCGCTGGCTCGTACGCAAACGCCTACAGGAAGCGTATTTTCTGATCGAGAAACAGGCGCAGAAACCATCCGACATTTACCTGGATCTGGGTTTCGAAGACCTCTCTCATTTTTCGTTTGCCTTTAAAAAACGGTTTGGTTTACCGCCCACCCAATTGGCCGAACGCAGGCAGGTGGCCAGTTCCTGAAGCGACCTACTAGTTCAGTTTGTTGAGCCAATCCAAAATACTTTCGGCCACTTCCTGCCAGCCTGCTTCACCACAGATAAAATGGCTTCGGCCCGAAAACTCTTTGAAATCCACCACGCTTCCGGCATCCTTGTAGCTCGACGCAATCTTCCGGGTAAGCGTTGGTGGGAAAATGGTATCTTTTTCTCCGGCAATAAAGAACAGAGGCCGATGAGGTTTCTTTAGATCTACGTTTGAGAAGGCTTTCAGTACCGTATCACGACCAATTTTCCGGCTTTCAGGAACCGCAATGGCCTCATAGGCGCTGGCCGCTTCTGTTTCGGATAAGGTGTTAAAAAAGGCCCGGTTATACCAGTCGCGGGTGCCCAGATAAGGCGAATTCCCCTTAAAGAAGTCGATGGCAGGCCACACAATTTTTATGGTGGAGAAAGGCGGCATTATATTTTTTGGCGGTGCCCCGTCGATACTGACACCGGCATAGGCTTTGTCGAGTTCAATCAATTTCTGCACCACCAGACCGGCCATTGAATGCCCAATTACAATCGGCTTTTCGGGCAGGGTATCAATCAGCTTTACAATATTCATGACCACATCTTCAAAACCTGTTTTGGTCAGATCGGGATGTATATTCGTCCGCAGATCGTTGGGGTTTCCTTCGTGGCCGGGGTTAGCTGGCGTATAAACGGTGTAGCCCTGGGCTTCAAAATAGGTTTTCCAGTCCTGCCAACTGGTGTTGTTCACAAACATGCCATGAATGAGAACAAGGGTTTTAGGCTTTTTCATTTTTCTGTTCGTTTTTAAGTACGACACAAAGGTTCAGGGAAAAGCCCACAATAATTTTAACCAGGGTTAAAATCGAATGATAGACCACAGATTATTAGGATGAGTATGATTTACACGGATCATGATCAATCATACTCATCCTAATAATCTGTGGTCTATCTCGTTAGAGATGTTTTTCGAAATACACTACATCGGCTTCCGGGTTGTAGTTGTAGGGTTCTATTTCAGTAAAACCGTAGCGTTGATACAACTTCAGGGCGGGGGTCAATCGTCGTAAACTGTCCAGTTTCATCCATTCATAGCTCAGTTTCCAAGCGGTTGTCAGGGCGATTTCCATCATGACATCGGCCCATCCCTGCCCCCGGTACGTCGGATGGATATACATCCGCTTGAGTTCGCAGGTTTTCACGTCCAGTTGCCGGAGTGCAGCACAGCCCACCCAGTTACCGCCATTTTCCAGCAGCCACAATTCACCTTTTGGCGGGCCATACATAACTGGAAGCGTTTGCAATTCTTTATCGAAGTTCTGAAACTGTAAATCAATGCCAAGTCCTACAGCATATTCCTTAAAAAGAGCAATGGCAGCCAGGTAGTGTTCGGGCGTTCGGGCAACGATAATCTGCATATGAATTGATAAAGTGCTATTTCTGAAGCGACTAGAACACGGATGGGTATGACTCTTATGATTGATTAATATCCAGGCAATCTTAATCGCTCGGGCAAACGGGTATTATACCAATCCGTGTTTTATAAAAACAAAGTTAGTCTAATTGGGCAACGGGCTAATATGAGCCCCAACAATTTGCCAACTTCCAGTCTGTTTACTCCAAATACGGGTATAACGGCAAAAACCGGCAAAATGGCCTCCCTGGAACGTAACCTGCATATCCATCAGCACAAACACAATAGCCGCTTCAGGCAGGAGTTTGATGTCTGTTTTTTTCGAAACCAGCGTGTGAAAAGTTACCTGCCCCGTTCGGTGCATGGCCAGATCCTCTTCCTTTGTAACCATCTGTCCATCGGGCCCCACAGCCAGCAACTCGTCGGATAAAAGCCTATCCAGTTCAGCAACATTGCGGGTAAGCATGGCCTGGCGTAATCGTTCTTCCTCCTGTTGGATTTCCTCTAACTGACTCATAGTTAAACTTGTTCAACACAAAGATTCACTACCTGATCTTTCTCTGTAGTCAGTATGGATTGGTATTTTATCGGTTAAAGCGACCAGCGAAAAATTGATAGGATTGTTCAGTTTGACGATACGATTGCTCAACTCCTGATAGAACAATTCTATCAAACTTTGTAACAAATCCTATTTATAACTTTTCTACGACTTATGGAAGTACAAGAAGCGCCCAGCACAACCCTACCCCGCCCCGTATTCAAAACCCAATACGAAAACTACATTGGTGGTAAATGGGTAGCCCCTGTTGATGGTGAATATTTTAACAATACCTCGCCCGTTGACGATAGTTTGATTGCCCGGGTTCCACGCTCTAAAGCAGCCGATATTGAACTGGCTCTCGATGCAGCCCATAAAGCGTTTGCTTCCTGGTCACGGACATCGGCTACCGAACGCAGCAACATGCTGTTAAAGATCGCGGATAAAATCGAGCAGAATCTGGAATTTCTGGCCCGTGTCGAAACGGTTGAGAATGGCAAAGCGGTTCGTGAAACGCTGGCCGCCGATCTTCCGCTCTGCGTGGATCACTTCCGGTATTTTGCCGGGGTTATCCGGGCCGAAGAAGGCTCTGTTGCCGAACTGGATGCCGACACGGTTTCGATGATTATCAAAGAGCCTATTGGCGTTGTCGGTCAGATCATTCCCTGGAACTTCCCCTTACTGATGGCCACCTGGAAGCTGGCTCCGGCACTGGCGGCTGGCTGCTGCGTAGTGATGAAACCTGCCGAGCAAACGCCAACGTCCATTCTGGTGCTGATGGAGTTGATCGAAGGGTTGATTCCGCCGGGTGTGGTGAATATCGTCAATGGATTTGGCCCGGAAGCGGGCAAACCACTGGCCCAAAGCAAGCGGGTAGCCAAAGTTGCCTTTACGGGCGAAACCACGACCGGCCGACTGATTATGCAGTATGCTTCCGAAAACCTGATTCCGGTCACGATGGAGCTGGGTGGCAAATCGCCCAACATCTTTATGGAATCAGTGGCGGATGCCGATGACGAGTTCTTCGACAAGTGTGTAGAAGGCGCTGTGATGTTTGCCTTGAACCAGGGGGAAGTATGTACCTGCCCTTCACGGATGCTGGTTCACGAAAAAATGTATGATCGGTTTATTGAGCGGGTTATCCAACGGACCGAAGCCATCAAACTGGGTCACCCCCTCGATCCCGAAACAATGATGGGTGCGCAGGCCAGCAACGACCAGTTCGAGAAAATCCTGTCGTACATTGACATTGGCAAGCAGGAAGGTGCTGAAGTATTAACGGGTGGCGGGCCCGCCGGTCTGGTAGGCAACGGGCTGGAGTCGGGTTACTACATCAAGCCCACAATCTTCAAAGGAAACAACAAGATGCGCATCTTCCAGGAAGAGATCTTCGGGCCTGTAGTCTCGGTGACGACGTTCAAAGATGCGAACGAAGCGCTATCGATCGCCAACGATACGCTGTACGGGCTAGGAGCTGGTTTCTGGTCGCGGGATGCGCATGAACTGTACCAGATTCCCCGCCAGATTCAGGCAGGTCGCGTATGGGTCAATTGCTATCACCAATACCCAGCCCATGCCCCATTCGGTGGATATAAGAAGTCGGGTTTTGGCCGTGAGAATCACCACATGATGCTCAATCACTACCGTCAGACCAAAAACCTGCTGATCTCTTACAGCAAAAATAAATTAGGGTTCTTTTAAATAAGGAGGAAAGGAGTAAGGGGAGGAAAGGGAGTAGAGGGAAGAGAGGGAGCAAACAACTTCCCTCTACTCCCCTTCCTCCCTTTACTCCCTTCTCTTCCCTCTACTCCCTTTCCTCCCTTTCCTCCCCTTCCTCCCTACCTAGGATCGCCAATTCGGACTGGGCGCTTATTTTGAGTAAGCACATAGGGCACACAAATGTCGGCCGGACAGCCGCAGGTTGTTTTCAGCAGGATTACCTGCTTATCGGTATAACAGCCCGATGCATTGTAGACGCGAACGGTATACACCTGATCGGCAACCGGATTCAACAGCGTATTCGCAATAACCCCGTTGGCAGGAATAATCTGGGGGGCACCCAATACCGAGGCAGTCGCATTGAACGTTGCTCCCAGCGAATATTGGAAGGTATTACCAGCCTGAAATGCACTCAGTACGATCTGACCGTTAGTTTGTGGCGTATTGCCAATACAACTAGCCGGAAGGGCAGTTGCCAGGAATGTAGGTAGTGAATCTTCGACCACAATAAACGGACAGCAACTAAAATTCGGGCATTGACCCGACCCTGCTCCGTTATCTACGGCCAGACTATAACTACCTCGTTCAGTGACTTCCAGCGTGTCAGTTGTGGCATTCGGAATGGCCTGCCCATCTTTATACCACTGATACGATGTATGACCCGCCGGGGCTGTCAGAACAAACGCATAATCGTCGCCGACACACATATGTACCGGAACGGATGTACAGGCGCGGGCCGTGTCGCCGGGAATACTAGCCGTGTTATACAAAATCCCCGTACTATCGGCTTTCGCCCGAAATGTCAGGCTCAGGCTCTCACCCGGACTCATAGTGGCTATTGTCCAGCTACTGCGTGGATTACCCTGAAGCCAGGATGTTCCTGCTGGGGCCGATGCTGAATTGGGTACATAAGTCAGGCCAACAGTAGCCGAATCGCGTACGGTCACATTCGTCGCAGTTAAACTTCCCGTATTGGTCAATACCAGCGTATAGCTCAGAATTTCGCCAAGCTCAGCCTTCGATTTATCCACCCGCTTTTCAATGTCAAGTTGTGGACAAGTGGCCGGAGCAAGGTAGGTGACGCTGGCAGGTGAACAATCGGTACGCGAATAGCTGGCCGTGATCGTGTGCGACCCGCTGCCTGTTGCCAACCCACTCAGCGAATAGGCTATGGAGGTTGTACCGGCAGGTACAGAGAGCGTTGTACTGACAGCACCATCCGTTACCGTAAGCGTCCCGGCCGAAACGTTTGAAAAACTAACTGTACCGGATACCGTGTACCGATTCGTTGTTCCATCACAGGACGATGGGGTTCCCGTCAACGCCAGCGCACAGGTGGCATAGGCAGCATCGAACGAAAAGTTGTTTTGCCCAGCCTGCCCCAGCACAAATGCAATGACCCCATCCGAATTCGGGTCAGAATCAATGTTTTCCGCATTAGGCCCCGTAGCCAGATCATGACGGCTGCTGAGCATAACGGTACTGAAACTGGCTGGAAACGCTAATGAATACGACCCACCCGGCGTCAGCCCGGTCAGGCTATACACAAATCCGGGGCTGGGTGTTCCGTTGGCACTGGAAAAATAATATTCACCTGCCGAATTGGTCGTGACACTTACGGGCGACGAAAGCCCAGAACCACGCAACGTTACTTCTACACCAGCCAGGGGTGGTTCGCCGGGGTCCTGCACACCATTGTCGTTGGTATCGAACCAAACCCGGTTGCCTATTTCGATGGGTGCGGGCTGACAAGCCAGTTCCAGATCACCCAATCCATTGGCTTTCCCATATCCATACGCATCTTCTTCGTAGAGAATAACCCCTGCTGCTGGATTTGGGTCGATGCCCGTTGGATTACCATCTTTAGCTCCCGTCGCGTTGATCAATCGTTTGATGCCCCCTGTATTAAAAATTTCGGTCGGATCAATGGCCGTCATTGCCACTTTGGCACTCCCGCCCAGTTGCGCTATACCTCCCTGGGAACTTAGCCCGTGGTTAGCCCCATTCTGCACCCGGTCGCCCCAGTAATATTTACCCGTTCCGGGGCCTGCCGTAGTGGTTTGAGTAGCCGATGCCGATGTTACGACCCCACATAAACTGCCATCATTTTCAATGGTCCAGGCAACATCCGCCGGGTTACATTTACGAGCCCGAAGGATTTCGCCGGGGGTAATGCCGCTGATCAGATCGGCATTGCTGCCGGGTTTATAATTTTTATAGCCGGTTTGGTCGCCAAAACGATCCCGAAGGCCAATCAGCATGTCGCCTGTCGTTGGTTCAAATTCAATGTCGGTCAACCAGGGTTGCGGAAAGCTTACAACCCCCTCATTTCGATCCGCCTGATAAATGGATATCCAGGGCCGCCAGAATTCACTCCGTGCTGGATTCGTTGGGCTATTGGGAAGCACATCGGCCCCGGAAGCGCCTTTCTGGTACGTTAGCGGAAATGACAAGACCGTTGTAAACGAAGCCGGGGTCGCGGGGTCAATGGCATAAACCGTAGCACTCAGGCCGTCGGTTGGGCCATAGGGAACGGTTGTAGTGTCTAAATCTTCGCGCGTACAGACCACACCCACATACACCTTACCCCGGTAAAATTTGACCGCAAATGGCCGATAGCTGCCTTCCGTAGCCGTACTGCTCGTTGTACAACCCGGATTCGGAATGGGCACGCCCGTAGCCGTTTTTGTGGCCACGTCAATCGAATACAACGTCCGGTTTTTCAGGTTAACGACGTAGAGCGTTTTATCATCGTCCGAGAGATCGATACCGCCTAAACTGGTTTTTCCTACCGCATCGAAGGCAATGCTGTCGTGGCTGGCCAAACTGGCCGTTGTCGTTGGTAGATCGTTGCCATGCGTTTCGGTAGTGGACGATACGGCGGTTCCCCCTATCGTTGTAAAGTTGAAAAATTCGGTTGTATTGCCACTGGAAGCCGACGTTGGTGAGGTAATATAAATCGCATTGGGCCCACCAGCCGAAAAACCTACGTGTCGTTTGGTAAATGAGGCCGAATAAATCTGTCCGGTCGATCTGTTATAAGCCACTCCCCAGGTTGAACCAACCTCACCGACAGAGGCAAAATAGCTCATGGTTTTGCTATCGTCTTCAACGGTATAAGGTGTTCCCACCAGCGCCACCCGCTGTGTGATGGATGGGTTTCCCGAAGTCGGATCAGCCGAAATAAAACAGGTAGTAATCAGTTGGGGCGAAACCGATTGGCAATAGTCGGCCGGATAGTTGACTCCCAGATTTACATTAGCCTCTCCCCCATTCACAAACTGGACCGATGTACCGCTATTTCCTCCCCTAAACGCTTCGTAATCGCCCAACAGCAGATTGGTAAACTCAACCCGATAGGCTTCCGAATTTCCTACCACCAGCGTGTATGTGCCTATGCTAGCCGTTGCTGTGCTACTTACGGCAGTGGCGATGGCGGCTCCCGATGCATTATAAGCCGTAATCCTTACCCCACCTACACCCGGTTCTCCGTATGTATACGAAGCCGGATCGGTAATGGGTTCGTACAGACCGTTGCTGTTGAAATCCCGGAAAACTGTACCCGTAATCGCCTGCCCAAACCCCGGCAATGGCGTAGTTACCCAAGCCATAAAAAGCAGGAATAAAGGAAGAGCGTGTTTTATCGTAAAGTTGAGCATGAACCCGTATTTTATAAATGAATGCCTAATTTAAGACGACTTATAACATACTCTTTAATAAATATAGACTACAAATAGTAACCATTTGGCCATATAAATTCCAGCCAGAATTATGCCAAACCCTCAAATGGACGCATCAGAATTTATTTATAGGAGAAGTTGGCTGGCGTTTGCGTAACGCATATAACAACCACCTGAAAAAGAGCAGATTAACCTAGAACAATTAGCCTGTAGGACCCCTTTTTAGTAGCCAGCGTGTTAAAAACATTTAAATATCCTCATGAATCACAACGCCAGCAGGTGAAAAGGGCTCCCTGATCACAAACACGATATTCTATGAAACGGTATTTAGTTTTACTCTGTCTGGCGATGCCTCTGGTGGGAAGTGCCCAATCCACGACTCTTAGCCACCAACAGGACTTACTAGGGAAGGGACATATACACGTTGGCCTTATTGCTGGGCAGGGCTATCGGGGCACCTATCCCACCACCACCTACACGTCGCCCCGTGTTCAGTATTTTATTACCAACGGTTGGTCGTTGGCGGTTGAAGGGCGGTTTTCAGGCAGTACGATCTACCCTCAATCCGTTGATAAGCCCGATTACAGGCAATGGAGTGGGGGCGTATCAACGCGTTACTATTTTCTGCGTGGGAAACGGCTGGCTACATTTGTCCATTTGGGCACCTATCATGGCCATAGTACACTTCGGATGAAGTCCGACGCTCCTGCTACCGAATCACGTACCTGGCAAACCGAAGTGGGCCTTGGCGCGCAATATCGAGTAGCGAAGCGGTGGTCTGTCGAAGCCATGGCCGGGCGAAGCTGGCAGAAGAGTTCGCCAACGAATTCCTATTTTCTCTTAACCCCCGACAATTTTAATCGATGGCAGGTGAGTATTGGTATTAACTACCAGCTCCACTGATCTATTCTTCAGCCTGCTGGAACAGGTAAAACGGAGTTGTTTATCGCCCGAAATAGAGCTGAAAACCGAAATCCATCGAAAAAAACTTTGAATCCACTGGTGGAAAGCTCTGCTGGTTGGCCGGAATATTATCCAGAAAACCTACTTCCATATGCTGAATGGTGTAGCTCAACCCTACATTCAGGCCAATGTTTCGGGTAATAAAGTAAGCGACACCGGCATGGGGCGCAATAGTCGTAGAATATCCCGTTGCTTTCGATTCGCCATTCAGAAACGATCGGTAGTAATTAACGGTACGATTATAACTATAGGCAGCACCGATATAGGGCTTTAAAGGGCCTTTTCCGAAATAGTAATTGACAAAAGGAGATAACCCATAAATCAACTGGTAGCTCTTGAAGTCGGGCGATTTGAGATAGCTGGTCGAATAGCTAACTGGAATCCCTGTTCCCAGAAGCAGGTTTTTAGCCACAAAGTACCCTAGCGTTGGAGTGATGGTCCCGGAAAAGCTTTTTTGGGCATACTGGCCCTCATTCTGATACCTGAGGTTACCGATCTGGCTACCGATTTGCCAGCGCCCTTTTTCCGTTTGCGACCATACAAACGAACACCCAACAAGAAGTAACAGGCTGGTTAATAGATATTTTTTCATAACTAAACATGTTTTGTTTCCAATATGATACTAAATACCGCCTTTCGGTTGTAATTCTTTCCCGCGAATCGCTTCACAAGCTATCAATATTCAAAACAACATACAACCATTTACTAATTCAGTGTATCTTGACGCTTATAAACACACTCCGCTATGAAAAATGGATCGTTCCTTCCGAAGCTATTTAACCTGCTTTGGCTGCCGGCCATGATCGTTTTAGGGCTATCAGGCTGCAAAGAGGCTGAAGTTTTCCGCCCATTGGCCTATCCCGATCTATTTGGCACCTGGACTACCAACGGCTTTGTATTCGAGTCAGGTGGCCCTTTGCCAACGGCTGATCAACTAGCCTGGTTTAAACCTCTGGAGGCCTCTTCTTTTACGTTTCAATCAGACAGTACCTACCTGAAACGCTCAAAAGATTCATTCGTAAACCCAACGACGGTTTTAGTGAAATTGGAACGTGGTACGTTTAGCGTTGCCAACGGCATTCTCAAGCTATCGACTCGCGATACAATCACGGGCGTAACCCGAAACATCTACTATCGGTGTGATTTCACCAAAAAACAGATCGGCCATTCCGAGATTCGGACGGTTTCGATGCATGCCACCAGAGATCTATTGCTAAAATCACTTGCCGATCAAAACCAGACAACAGCAATGATTCAGCAAAATTTCCCTTACCTGCTGGATCGTAACCTCTTTACAGTCAGCCAGGAACTTACCCGATAACTTGTTTAGCTACCCCACCTCAGCCAGCCGCCCTTCACTGACCAGGGGCAGGCTCACTACAAACCAGCCGGGGGTCTCTTCAATCAGCAAACTCCCTTCATTGAGGAGTTCGTAGCGCGTGGCCAGGTTGCTCAGCCCAGCCCCGGCGGTTTCGACCCGAAGGTTTTTGCGCTGGAGCGTATTGGCTACATGCAATCGCTGGTCGAGGGTCGTATAGATGCGTATGTGTAGAGGATTGTCGGGCAAGATTACATTATACCGCACCGCATTTTCAATCAGAATCTGTAAGGCTAAGGGCGGAATCAGGCCGTGCTTTTCCGACACGTCTTCCGACAGGTCGAGCACCAATCCATCCTGATAGCGCGTTTGCAGCAGATGAAAATACGAGCGGATAAACGCAATCTCGTCGCGCAATGGAACCAGTTGCTGCTCACTGGCCTGCAACAGATACCGAAAAACAGCCGTTAACTCACCCAGAAATGTATCGGCTTGAATCGGGTTATCGCCAATCAGCGACGAGAGGGAGTTCAGGCTATTGAACAGAAAATGCGGGTTCACCTGATGCTGTAACGACGCCAGCTGGCTTTGCAACGATACTTTTTCGAGTGTGCTGGTCTGTACGGTTTCGCGCTGCCACTCCTGCAAAATGTACCAGCCTTCATAGATAGCGAAGTAAACGAAATGGTAAAAGATCTGGATGCCGATATTTCGGCTCAACTCAACGGCGGTGGTATAGTACGTAAACGTACCTTCGATCAGAAAGCGCAGTAGATGGCGGAGCAGCCAGGCAAACCCGACCAGAACCGGCAGCGCAACCAGTAGCCATACCAATCGCTGACGTGTATTGTTCAGACCAGGAGAGCGGTGCTGAATGGTTAAAACGACCCAACGGGCAAGCTGCCAGCAGATAATACCAGCCGTTAAGGCAATGATAACATTGACCAGCAACGTATGCAGGGTACTGGTCGCGTACAGATCGAATCGAAAAAAAAGGCTCACGAACGCATAAAGCCCTACGGGACCCAACCAGCGAAGCCAACGATCATTCAGCGGTTTCATAACGTTGTTTCGGGTTCTGATTGAGCCACTACCAGGGGAAGGGTTATGACAAATAATCCGTTTTCCTCCTGAATGGAAATACCATGCTGGCCCAGCAATCGGTATTTGGCAGCTATATGCGCCAGCCCTACCTTGTTGGACAATACGGCGGTGTTTTTCCGTTGCAGGTTGTTCTGGACAATCAGCCTGTTCGCCTGCGTTTGAATCTCAATGACCAAGGGGCGGCTCGGTAAAATAACATTGTGTTTGACCGCATTTTCTACCAGGAGTTGCAGCGTCAGCGGGGGCAGACTATGTCCCAAGACGTCATCATCAACCCTAATAATTAGCTCGACACCAGCCCCATACCGGGTTTTCAGTAATTGAAAATACGAACGAATAAACTGTAGCTCACGGCTGAGCGTAGTCAGTTCCTGATCGTTGGCCCGAAGTAAATACCGATAGACGCTGCTCAACTCGTCTACAAAGGCTTCGGCCTGACGCGGACTATCGTATATCAGCATGGACAGCGAATTAAGACTATTGAACAGAAAGTGCGGATTGATCTGGCTTTTTAGGGTATCGAGCTGATGCCGTAATTTCGCTTTTTTGAGCCGCTCATTGCGTTCATACGCTTGCTGCCACTCGCGCAGGATATATCCCCCTTCGTAAAGAATAAAGTAGACGAAGTGATAAAACAACTGAATACCGATTGAATAGGTATAACTCGACAGGCTTTGGGTCAGATACGGCAAGTTATTAAAAGCCATATGCGCAAGCTGGCGGATCAACCAGGCAAAATTGACCAGTACAGGCAGCAATATGCCCATCCAGATCAACCTCCGACGCGTATTATCGAGACCAGGATACTGCTTCTGCAACTTCAATACGGTCCATCTGGTCACGTTCCAGCAGATATAACCGGCGGTCAGGGCAATCAGGTCCGAACGAAGCATCGTATCGGTCGATCGCTCAAGATACCAGTCGAGCCGAAAGAACAGTGTGCCCACCAGAAACAGAACAAATGGGCCAATGATCCGTAATTTTTTGTCAGTAAAGACGCTCACAGACGACGTTGACGTATAGGGATTTTGCTTTCCGAAGAAAGAGATGCGTAACCTACCCACCGTTGCAGAGCACGATCCTGAAAGTTGGCAAAAACAGCCGTTTCGGCCCTGGGGTAGTACGGGCTGTTGAAATTAATCCCCTTTCGGTAGATAGCCAAGAAAAAAGGTAGATTTAGAGTTGTTTGACGGATGAACGGCAGTTCATAGGCCACACACCCCTCTCCCCAACCTCGTTTGAACTTAAATAATATCCGATTGCACCCTACAACGTTTATAGGTTGTTCAGACTCCATACGCAAGAGGTTTGTTACTCAAATCGTCTATCCAATACGTTATTTCTATAAATTCGAGGGTCGTAAGAGCCGGACCCTATGAAAATTCTGCTGATTGAGGATGAAGTCAAAACGGTTCAAAGTATCAAACAGGGGCTCGAAGAGCACCAGTGGGAGGTTGATGTAGCCTACGATGGCATTCTGGGCTTTCAGCTAGCGACCCGGTCGCCCTATGCACTCATTATATCCGATATTATCCTGCCCGGCATGAATGGCCTGGAGCTTTGTCGAAAGCTGCGCGAATCCAATATAGCCACCCCAATTCTGATGCTTACCGCGCTGGGTACCACCGACGATAAAATTGTTGGGCTCGATGCCGGGGCCGATGATTATCTGGTGAAACCATTTGTGTTTGGTGAACTCATGGCGCGCGTTCGGGCGCTTACCCGCCGAACGCATCACACCCTTCAGTCGAGTAATGTGTTGAAAATTGCCGATCTTGAGCTGAACACCGATACCAAAACCGTAACACGCGCAGGTCGTGAGATTTCGCTGACTGCCAAGGAGTTTCAGTTGCTCGAATATTTTCTGCGTCATCAGGGGCGAGTGATCTCCAAAGTAGAACTGGCTGAGCGGCTCTGGGACCTGACATTCGACACGGGTACTAACGTCATTGAAGTATACATAAATTTTCTGCGCAAAAAGATCGATAAAGACTTCAATCCCAAATTGCTTCATACACAGATCGGTATGGGTTATGTGGTAAAGCTCGTGTCGTAATGACCAATATTCGCACCCGACTTACGGTTCAATTTGCCTTACTGGTAACGGTTATTCTACTGCTTTTTTCGCTCGGTGTCTATTTTTTTAGCAAACTCTACCTCGAAAAACGCTTTTTCCGACGCCTTCAGGACCGGGCCATCACCACCACGACGCTGCTGTTCGACCTCCAGCAAACCGATAGTACGGTACTGCGCGTGATCGATGCAGGCAACAAAGAGCCTCTGCTCAACGAGAATATTTCGATCTATAATGCCAAAACCAAAAACGTACTTTTCTCCACCAATCCGGCCAATACCCGATTCCACGAACAGTTTATTCCCCAACTCGACTCTGCCGCCCAAACGATCTACCTACGCCAGGGCGAATACCAGGTGGTAGCGATTCATCTGGCCAAAGCCAACAGCAGCGACTGGGTGATTGTCAGTGGTATTGATCAGACGGGGCATGAAGCCCTGGAAGACCTGAAAAAGATCCTGATTGTGATGGTGCTGGCAGCACTCCTGCTCCTGGGTCTTTCGGGCTGGTTTTTTGCCGACCGGGCCCTGGCCCCCATGTCGGGCATTGTGCAACAGGTGAATACCATTTTTCCGGCCGATGTGTCGAAACGGGTACAGCACCCTAACCGCTCCGACGAAATTGGTGTACTGGTGGCTACGTTCAACCAGTTGCTCGACCGCATTGAACAAGCCATCCACAAGCAAAAGATGTTTATCGCCAATGTGTCGCACGAGTTGAAAAACCCGCTCACCAAAATCAACTCTCAGATCGATGTAGCCTTAATTCAGAAACGCAATCCGGATGTGTACGAACGAACCCTGCAATCGCTACAGGAAGACACCCGCCATCTGGCCCAGTTGACCAACACCTTACTGGAACTGGCCAACACCTCCATGCGAGCCGACACCCTGCCGGTTGAACCAGTTCGTATGGATGAACTGCTGTGGGAATCGAAAACGCAGTTGCAGAGCTGGCATGAGGATTACCGCATTCAGCTCACTTTTTCCGATTTTCCTGACGAGGAAGACGCGCTGATAACACCCGGAAACAGAGCCGCTCTTAAAGTGCTTCTGATGAACCTGCTGGACAACGCCTGTAAGTTTTCGCCCAGCAAAACGGCCCAGGCCACGTTCCTTACCAAGGCAAATACAATCCTCATCAGCGTTTTTAACGAAGGGCCTCAAATTCCCGAAACTGACCTCCCGTATATTTTCCAGCCCTTTTTTCGTAGTAATGCCACGGCTCCATCGAGCAAGGGCCATGGCGTTGGCCTGGCCGTTGTAGCCCAGATTGTCGAGATCCATAAAGGCACCATTTCCGTCCAGTCGGCCCAGGAGGGCACCACATTTACCCTGACCCTTCCCAGCTTAGCTCCATTTTAAGGTAATTTTAAACTCAGATTAAGTCCTGATTAAGTTCGGTGTCGTTGTTTTGTAACGCCCATAAAGGGAGGGAACAGAAAACAACAACATAACTATGGAGATCGAAACAGTGAGCCACAAGCAGAGTGTTCTGAACATGACCATCGGGGCTTTGGTGGGCGTGCTGGCACTGCTGGCCTATTTGTTTGTAGGTTCCCGAAACGAAACCCTGGAGGTTCAGAAGCTGCTGACCACCAAAGTAGAACAATTTGCCGTTACCCAGCAAAAGCTCGATTCCATTTCGTCGGTACTGGACAACAAGATTATCGAAGTCCGAAAATTAGGTGGCAGCGTAAGTGAACTGGAACGGATTAAACGACAGTTGGAAAATGATAAAAAGAAACTGAAGTACGACCTTTCGTTTTCCATTCAGCAGTATAATCTGAAAATCAACGACTATAAAGCGTTTCTTGCCCAAAACGATGTCAACCTTCGCCAGCTAAAAACCGAAAATGGCAGCTTACTCAACCGGGCGCGGGCGCTTGAAGAAGAAAAGCAAACCATTCTGACCGAAAATGAAGGGCTGAAGCACGAAAAGGCCGCCCTGACCCAAACGGTTGACGATTACTCCCTCCAGAATGCAGAGTTAAAAAATAAAGTGTCGCTGGCATCGGCCATGAAAGCGGTCAATGTAGATGTATACGCTCTGGCGGCCAATGGCAAAGAACGCCGGGGAGGCATCTACAAAGCGTCGCGCATCGACCGATTGAAAATAACCTTTATTATGCCGTCGAACCCCGTGGCCGTCAGGAATAATAAGGAGATATATGTCCGAATTCTGGATGTGAATGGGGCTGTTGTGGGTGAAAACGGTGGGGTTATATGGGCTGAAGGCCACGAAATCGGCTATAGTACCCGCCAAACCGTCTTCTTTGAAAACAGCGATCAGCAGGTCGATATCCTCTTTCGTCGGGATGCGCCTTATAAACCGGGTGCGTATACGGTGGAGTTATATGCCGAAGGTTTTCGGATGGGCAGTGGCAACTTCGACGTCAAATAACTGGCCTGTTCTGAGGCTTTTATAGCGAACTCAACGGTTACTGTATGGCAACTTTTCACAACCTGATACAATCTCTTTTGACGAGTTTACAACCTTCCTTCAAAACGCTCGGCAAGCTGGCGGCCTGCTTAGTACATAAATACCGTCAGTTTCCGATTGCCTACACAGCACTCGGGTATCTGTTTTTCAGCATGGCCTTTTGCTACTATCCCGTGGTCGATCATTGGCTGGGCGGTTTTGTCATGATGAGTCTCCCGCTCGCTATTTTGGGCGGGTTCATCACCTGCATTTATCTGTTTCGCAAACACCAAACTGCCGTAGCCATGGCGGGTATGATCTGGGTGCTGTTCTCATTTGTGGTGGTCAAACGATTGCTGGGAACCGACAGTGGCGATACCGACATGAGCCAGGCGCAGACCTTGAAGGTGCTCAGTTTCAATAGCGAAACCTTTCAGAATAGCGTCGACCTCTCCTCGTTGAAGGCGGATATTGCCTGTTTTCAGGAATATTCGCCTAATAGTCAGATCGAACGGCAATACCCGACCAAAGTAGAAAAACTTACCTGTTTCGATAAAGACCGGGAAATAGGCCTGGCCTTATTCTCTCAATATCCCATCGTTAATCGGTATGGCCATATCTGGGATCGGTCGAATGGGCCCGACATCAACGGGTTTCTATGCGCCGACATCGCCTATGGGGCCGATACCATCCGGGTGGTTAATGTCCATTTATGGTCGATGGGCGTACGGACCAACCAGGCGGTCGATGCCCTGAAATCGGGGCACCTTATCCAGTTTGCCTCTGCCCTGATCGACACATTTCAGAAATTGAAAGAAGGCTTTGAACACCGGAACGAACAGTTTCTGGAAGTTGAATCGTATGTAGCGGGTAGCCGCTACCCCGTCATTATTTGTGGCGATTTCAACGAAACGCCCATCGGCTACTCGTACGGTAAGCTTCGGCAAAACTTCAGAAATGCCTTCGAAGAAGCCGGGCAGGGACTTGGTTTTACGCTGAACCGCCATCCGTATTGCGTCCGTATCGATCAGCAGTTCGTTAGTAGCGATTGGGCCATCAAAACCTGCCAAACCTTATCGGGCATTTCGTTTTCTGACCACTTTCCCGTTCTGGCGCAGTACGTACTCAAAAAGTCGCTCCATACACCCAATGATCTACTTGCGCAGCAGAAGTAGTTCAACACCCTACCCTTTCCGCAGCCGCTTATACATACGAATACCCATCATCAGGAGGATCATTAGCCCAAATAATCCCAACAAACCCCACAGCATATTCAGGGCATCTTTCAGAACCACCAGAAAAACGATGGCAAACAGAAATAGGGTCGATACCTCGTTCCAGACCCGTAGCTGTGTGGATGTATAGCGAAACTCCCCCCGCTGCTGCTGACGGTAAAGCGCATGGCACAAACCGTGATAACCGTACAAACCAGCTACCAGCACTAGCTTGTAAATCAGCCAATCAGGTGTTGAGCCATAATTGTACCAGGTAGTCAGCCCCATAATCAGGGTAATGACCGCCGATGGCCAGGCGATAATGAACCAAAGCCGATTTTGCATCAGTAACAATTGCTTTTGCACGGCACTCCGACCCGGCTCGTCCATTTGGTTGGCTTCGGTAGCATAAATAAACAATCTGGGCATATAAAATAACCCGGCAAACCAGGTTACCACAAAAATGATGTGAAGGGCTTTGGTATAAAAAAATGTCATGGCCGACTATTGTTGGGGTAAATATACATCAATGCGCCTTTGCGAGATTCACTGCCAATCCCATAACGTGCGACCATACCCTATCAAATTGCCTATAGTTTGGGGCTATTGAACCAGCCGATAAACAGATAAAGGGCTTCCACGTTTTATTGACGGCCATAAACTATTGACGGCTCAGTCACTATGGAACGGAAGCCTATTATCGATCGAATCGAACATGAAGTACAGGCCCTACAGGGCAATGCTACTAAAGATGTCAGCTACTCCAGTGAGCGTACACTAGCCAGCGCAGCCGACGCGCGGGAAGCGTTTAAGCTGGCGGTCAGCAAATTACTAAATGTGGACGGATGGTCGGGTTTGTCCAGCCTTACCGCCGATTTTCAGCTTCACAACGCCAGCGGCCAGCCTAAGCCGAACGGCCAGCCACAGGTGGGAGATTATATTCGGATAGCCTTGCCCGGCCCTGTACCCGAAAACTGGGTACGTGTCAGCCATATAGCCAACGCCGAGAACCGAGTAGAGTTTACGGTAAGGCCTAGCCATGATCCACACCATACGAATTCGGGCCAGATTGACCATTTCTTCCACAAAGAAGCGAAGAGTACATTCCGGATCGAGCTGTTGGACCAAACAATTACTGCCTCAGAAATCGGCCAGCAGGAGGGCATCAATAACCAGCAACCTGAAGCGGGCAATCGTGCCGCAATCAACACAGTGATTGCCGAAGGTGGCTGGCTGGGTTATCAGAAGTTTCAGTGGAAGCTATTGACAGACTATCTGGTAGGCTTATGAGCCTGTTCGCGGCCAGGGGCCTGCCCCATAGCCTTACTTCCTGATGTATTCACCTGAACGCATCGTCCTTTTCCCATACAACCGGGTTAATTCCTAAAAAGCGAATCGTTTATGAAAACCATGCAGGATTTAATGGAGCACACCATCCAGGATTTGTACTCCGCCGAAAACCAGATTCTTGAAGCACTGCCCCAGCTCATCAGTAAAGCAAAAAGCAGCCAGCTACGTCAGGCCTTCGAACAGCACCAGCGCCAAACCGAAAAACACGTTCAGCGCCTTGAGCAAGTAGCCCAACAGTTGGATATTGATCCTGATGGCGAAACCTGTATGGCGATGCAGGGACTCATTGAAGAAGCGCAGGATTTGCTGGAGCAGCTTGAAGGCGATCAGATTACCGATGCTGCCCTTATTGGGGCTGCTCAGAAAGTGGAGCATTACGAAATTGCCTCCTACGGCACCGCCCGA
The DNA here is from genome assembly GCF_000374025.1 of Spirosoma panaciterrae DSM 21099. GTDB lineage: Bacteria > Bacteroidota > Bacteroidia > Cytophagales > Spirosomataceae > Spirosoma > Spirosoma panaciterrae. The sequence goes on from NZ_KB893176.1 coordinate 183,416, forward strand.
ACACTGGCCCAGCAGGCAGGTCAGGACCAGATTGCCGATTTGCTCCAACAAACGCTGGATGAAGAAAAGCAGACCGACGAAAAGCTAACGGAAATAGCCACTACGAAGGCTAACCAAAAAGCCGTGCAGGCCTGATAACTCAGTCGGGTTTGTAGCTGGATACCCATGATACAAACCCGACTGGTCTTTCATAGGATTGAGCAACCTGCTGAACACCTCGTCGCTTCATAGGATAGCTTTTTGATGTATTGAGTCCCCAATTCGGGCTACCTTTGGTTTTCATTACCACAGAACAGCCATGCAAAATCTGAAGATCGCGACGGCCCAATTCGAGAATGCGAGTGGCGACAAAGCGTATAATTTACAGGTTATCAGCAACCTGTCGGCAAAAGCTGCTCAGCAGGGTGCCCAAGTTATTGCTTTCCACGAATGCTCGGTTACCGGCTACACGTTTGCCCGACACTTATCGCGCGAACAGATGCTCGACTTAGCCGAGTACATCCCCGATGGCAACAGTATTCAGGCACTCACCCAGATTGCGAAGGCCAACGACATTGTTATTCTGGCGGGTCTGTTTGAGAAAGATCAGCAGGACCAGCTTTTTAAAGCCTACGTCTGTGTCGACAAAAATGGACTGGTTGCCAAATACCGCAAGCTGCATCCGTTTATCAATCCCCATCTCTTACCCGGCGATTCATACGTTGTTTTCGACCTGTTGGGCTGGAAGTGCGGAATTCTGATCTGCTACGATAACAACGTTGTCGAAAATGTACGGGCTACGGCTTTGCTCGGAGCCGACATTATTTTCATGCCCCACGTGACGATGCTGACCCCCTCAACCCGGCCGGGAGCGGGTTTTGCCGACCCTGCTCTCTGGGAAAATCGCGCCAACGATCCTACCTCGCTCCGGCTGGAATTCGATGGTATGAAAGGTCGGGCCTGGCTCATGAAGTGGCTTCCTGCCCGGGCGTATGACAATGGCATTTATGTAGTATTCTCAAACCCCATCGGCATGGACGACGATCAGCTAAAAAATGGCTGTTCGATGATCATCGACCCTTTTGGCGACGTTATTGCCGAATGCCGGGAGTTGGGCAACGATGTGGCGGTAGCCAATTGTATACCCGAAAAACTACAGCAGGCAGGTGGCTATCGGTATCGAAAAGCCCGTCGCCCCGACTTGTACCGCGACATTCTGGGCCAGGAACACACCCCCGAACAAAAAGTAGTCTGGCTAAACACGGATGCCAGCTAACTACCCCTCAGATGCTCGTCCTGAACGATTTCGTAGTTGAATTAAAGTAGCGTATACGCTTAACGCCTGATGCCTACTAATAAAAAGTGGCTTAACCCAAATTTGGGTTAAGCCACTTTTTATTGATGACACTCTAATGGCCTATCCGGCAAATGACTCGACGCCGGTGTCTTTCCAGCTCCTTGACGACGCTGACTCCAACACGGCTTCACACACCTTCTGGGTTTCCAGCGCATCCAGGAAGGTGGGGTGACACGGTTCACTGCTCTCCAGACTCTTCAGGAAATCAGCCACCTGATGGATGAAACTGTGTTCATAACCAATTCCTAAACCGGGTACCCACCACTTGCTCATGTAAGGCTGATCGCCATCTGTCACATGGATCGAACGCCAGCCGCGCACAATTCCTTCATCGCCATGATCAAAATACTCCAGTCGGTTCAGATCATGCAAATCCCATCGAATGGAAGCATGTTCGCCGTTGATCTCAAAGGTGTATAATGCCTTATGGCCACGGGCGTACCGCGTCGATTCGAATAAGCCCAACGAACCATTCGCAAAATGGCAGTGGAAAATACAGGCATCGTCAATCCCTACGGGCTGTACCTTACCCGTCAGCGCGTGCATCCGCTCTTTCACGAACGTCTCGGTCACGGCCGATACATCGGTAATAGCCCCATTGAGCCACATAGCCGTATCGATGCAGTGCGCCAGCAGATCGCCCGTTACGCCCGAGCCCGCAGCCTCTACATCCATCCGCCAGGTACCCGCCCCTCCCTGAGGCACATCGGCACTGATGGTCCAGTCTTGCAGGAAGTTGGCCCGGTAATGAAAGATCTTGCCCAGCTTTCCTGAATCCACCAGTTGTTTAGCCAGTGTAACGGCAGGTAAGCGACGGTAGTTGTACCAGACGGTATTGGCTACGCCAGCCTGCTCAATGGCATCGACCATCTGCTGAGCCTCAGCTACTGTACGAGCCAGTGGTTTTTCGCAGAGCACCATTTTGCCAGCGGCTGCTGCTGCTAACGCGATTTCAGCATGGGAATCGTTGGGGGTACAGATGTCCACGGCATCAATATCATCGCGGGCGATGAGTGCTTTCCAGTCGGTTTCAATGGACTCATAGCCCCATTGATCGGCAAAAGCCTGCACTTTTTCTGCATTGCGGGAGCAGACGGCTTTCAATACCGGCTTGTACGCTAATTCAGGGAAGAAATGACTGACCTGGCTGTAGCCATTGGAGTGGGTGCGCCCCATAAAGCCTGTGCCGATCAAGCCAATGCGTAGTTCTTTTTTGGTTGACATAAATTGATGTAAGGGATTTTTAGGTAGAGATCAGCTCGCCGTTGTGGCCATACCTGGCATCTCTATACTAGGTGCTGTTTCTATGCTTCGTACCAGCCGTGAGCCTGACGTACTTTGATCATCGTTGCCAGCACGTCATTCCAGGTTTGTTGTTTGAGCATCACGTCGTTGGGGAACATACAGCCGTCCCAGCAAATATGCCGGAAAGCTTTTGTCAACTCGCCATTCTCATTGCGCAGCCAGTAGCCTGCATCGTGTACAATGTCGAGCTTCCCGTTGGGGTCCAGCGCCTGGCAGTGACGTCCTGTTTTATCGTGAGAGCCCGAGCCAAATACCGTCCCATCGTTCTGCGCGACGTGGAAGTCAATTGTCCAGGGGCGTAGGGCGGCTGTCACCTTCTTCAGAGCCTCCGAAAGGGCTTCCCGGTCGCTCCAGTCGAAATCAGGCGGCAGAATGCGATCTTCGGGACTATTGTAGCCCAGGGTGTAGAGTAAGGTATGAGCCATGTCGGCCTGGAAGCCCATATTAGGCCGGTTCACCGCAACCAGTGTATCGACCATCGCTTTCCAGCTGTGCATTCCTCCCCAGCAGATTTCGCCTTCGGCGGCCAGTTTCTCACCATAGTCGGCGGCCACATCACAGGCCTGCTGGAAAGTCGACACAATGAGTTTGCTGTTGCCAACCGGGTCCACCGCCCAGTCGTGGGGCGAACTGGCCGAATCGATGCGAACCACACCGCTGGGCCGAACTCCCAACTCCGTTAAGCGCTGCCCGATGTGGCAGGATTTACGCACCATTTCGACAAACTGAGCCCGTTGTTCTGGACTACCCATGGCTGGCCCGCCCCAGATAGGCGCTACCAGCGAGCCGATTTTAAGGTTATAGCCGCCTACTTTATCGGCCAGCCGCTTAATATCATCGTCGGACAGGTTGACATCAATGTGCTCAAAGAGAGCCAGATCGACCCCATCGAATTTAACCCCATCGACTTCGGCATTAGCCGTCAACTGGAGCATGGTATCGAAGTCGATAACGGGCTCGGAGTCGGGTCCTTTGCCGACTACACCGGGCCACATGGCATTGTGGAGTTTAGGATAGTTATTCTGGTTCATGGAAAGAGAACTGTTTGAAGGTTTTAGGTAAAACGCTAACCCAGAGATTCGTCGAAAAACTACAAAGATTCACAGAGATTTCAGAAAAACTCCGTGTAATTTCCCTCTTCTTTTTGGACCTCTGTGTTGTTTTTTACACTGCGCTCAGGTCCAGATCGGGATTGGCCGGGCCAAAGTGCTTTAGCATTACAATGGGGTCGGTGGAGGACGGGTTGACAATGGTGACGCCTTCCATAGCCGCCTGCTCACTAACGAAGAATTCGTCGTTCGTCAGTTGACCATACCGGATCATGGTTGGGGTTTCAATGTCCCATACCCCCAGCTTCCCATGTCCCTGCATCATAATCAGCCCATAGGCCGCACTGTCCTTGATGGTAACCGTTTGACCAGGAAATACGGTGAGTTCTTTGGCGCTAAATGCCTCGTTTTTATAACAAACCCATACTTCGCGATAGCCTTCAGCCGCCATTTCGGCTTCATCACGGACAGGCTTAGGACGCATAAAGCGGTTCGCCATCATTTGTGGGTCGGTGTTCAGATCCCAGTCGATGGCTTCCATGAGCTGGTCGTAATCGCCAATCCGGTCTTTTGGCGTACCATTCCAGAGCAGCTCTTCAGGTATGATGGCTTCGTTGACCAGCGATTGGTACATGGCAAATACATCGGAGGCTTTCTGGGGTTCATAGGTACACAGGCTACCCGGTGCATGCAGCAAACCTGGCGGTACATCCCAGCCTGTGCCCGGTTCGAGCCGGTAAGCCGACGAATAGTTGGTAATCTTGTTATCACCTTTGGTGAAGTTCTGAAGGCACTCCTTGATCTGCTCTTTCGTAGTACCGGGAGCGATACCAATGAAGGTGTAGGGGAAATCACCACCGTGATTGTTCACCTGTGGTGGAAAGTAATACGCTTCAGGTTTACCCAACTGACCAATGAGGGCTGCCTGCTCATCGTTGTGATGAAGGTGATGCGGCAGCGGTCCCATGTTATCAAAGAATTTGGAATACATCGGCCAGCTTTGATACTGATCCCAGAGACGATCGCCGATCAGTTCACCTTTGAGTTCATCAACGGCGTCTTTGAGCAAAAACTGAACTTCCGTACCGTCTTCATCAGTGAAAACGATATGACTCAATCCTTCGTTTTCGCCGGTAAGAGGACCATTTTTAGCGGGAGTAGTCGAAGAGAACCAGCGTTCATCGATACCGCCCCGCTCTCCTCCCAGCACATAGTAATCGTCGGGATGGAGTTTGATACGTCGACCGGGTACGCAGAAGGATCGGGGTACCCAGGTAGGGGTTAGTCGCAGAACGCCCTTACCTTGTTCCAATGCTTTTTTTGCTACACTAACTGCTGAGGTTGTTTCCATTAATCAATAAGCAATTGTTTTATTATAAATAACCTGACAGGGATTGGGCCAAGGTGGCTCTAAAACGATTCGTCACCCCTATCCATTTGTATACACTTATAACTGTTTTATCATCAAATTCCGGTATTGTACCTTCATGGGCGGTCCTACGTGCACCTGCACGCCCAGTAGCCCTTTGGCTTTTCGGTTCACCGTATCATCGTCTGTCACTTCACTCATCAGCACATCATTGATGTAGTGTTGTAAACGATTGCCTTTGATCACTAAATGGAACGTGTTCCAATCTTCGCTTTTGATAAGTGTTTTGAGTGAATCGGAGCTGCCCAGCGACCCCGTGACAGTCATTCCGGTCCAGGCATTGCCTTTTACATTGGCCCGCACGGCTTCCGGTGTATTTTCTCCCGTGTAAGGTGCAATGGTCGTTTTCTGTCCGCGATAGGCCAGTGTGGTCCGTTTACGCTCCTCGTAGTTTTGGCCGGTGTATCGTATTTTGCCATCAATATCAGCCTGATACCCCTTGAGGGCAAACGGAATATCGGGCAGTCGATCACTCCGATAATTGATCCCTGAGTTCCCGGCTTCGGTAATCTTGAATTCTCCTTTTAGCTCAAAATCGGCAGGCTCCCCGCCCTGCCAGATGATAAACGAATTCGTTTTCAGCAATTTTTCAGGCGTTATTTCTCCAGTCAGACAGCCATCCTCAACCCGCCAGTAGTTTGGGTCACCATCCCAGCCTTTCAGCGTCTTCCCGTCGAAGATGGAAACAAACCCGTCTTTCTTTTTCTGCGCTATGCAGGATGTGCTGGTACCCGCGATCCCCAAAGCTGCCACGAGAAGCAGTACAGCGCTGAGATTTCTTTTTCTTACCATATCAAAATTTCGTTAAAACCAGGCAGTCTTTGTCATGCTGAGGAACGAAGCACCTTCGGTAACTGAGAAGATGCTTCGTTCCTCAGCATGACAAAAGCCTCAATTTACGGTCTAATTCTAAAAACTACTTATTACTTACCCTTCGATCCACCCGCACCTTTGTACACGTCACTATCCTGCTTTCCGCCCGACTTCAGGTAAGCGATCAGATCGGTTAACTCGCCTGGATTCAGGCTGTTGATCAGCCCCGGCAACATAATCGAAACGGTCGAATTCTTTTTCGATATGACATCCTTCTTAGGAATTTTCCGAAGGAAATCAGGAGCGAATGGGTTCTGCGAAATCGAATAGTTCACCTTATCCTCACTCACGAGCCGCCCCAGAACCGACTGCCCATTTTTCAGCGTGAAAATGGTCGATGCGTACTGATCCGAAATGGCTTTGTCGGGGTTGATGATCGCATCCAGAATGTCCTTATTCGAGAAGCGAGTTCCCAGTTGAGTCAGATCGGGGCCAATATCTCCACCCTGACCACCCATCGAGTGGCAACGGCTGCACAAAATAGCAGAGTAGATTTTCCGACCTCTATCGAAGTCGAGCGAGGCCACAAGACCTGTGTCGACGGCTGCCACGGCATTATCCAGTTTCCACTGCCGTCCGGGCCCTTTTGGCGAATAGTCGCTGACAATATCGTTGCCGGATGTGGTCAACAAATCGGCACCAGATAGCTTGTTGTATTTTTCGAACTGGTCTTTCGGCACATGCGCCAGCGCCAGTTTACGGGCTCTGTCGATAAAGCCAATATAACTCCGGCCACCCTGGAATTTGAATCCATTCGCAAACCAGGTAAAGTATTTATTCCGCAGCTCGGGTGTCCAGCCCGCATCGGCACGGCTTAGCATAACCGCATAGAATGTCTGTTGAAGGGGCGGAACTTTCTCCAGCATTTTGGCAATATCGAGTCCATACTGCGGGTTTCGCAGGATCAGGTCCGACGAGGCCGTAGCGGTTTCAAGGCCGAGATCGTGGCTACCGGGCTCATCCTTAATATCCATCAGGGCCAGCGTTTTATTCACGACGCCTGGGGCATCGAGAGAAATAAGCACCCGGCTCAGCCCCCGGTTCATCAGAGCCGTTTTGGCGGGATAATGCGGATTCAGGTACGCAATGACCCGATCTTTATCGGCCCCTTCGGGCATACCCATGCGCAGGCATATCAATTCAATAGCCCGGCATAAATCAAACTGCTGCGATTCGGGCAGTTGACCATAGTTGATCTTTAGCAGCGCGTTCAGGAGTTTGCTTTTTTGCGAAGCATCGCCCTGTCTGGCCAGTGCAACCGCCGACTGGATCAGCCGCTGGGGATCGGTTTCGGTAAAGACTTTGTCCTGCCACTGAGCCACGGGCTGGTGTTCAACCGCAATACGGGCCGCATACCGTACAAATCGGTCGGGGCTGTTCAGATTAGGCCAGGCCGCAGCAATAGCCGCTGGATTGGCACCATGATGGTACTGCTCCAGTTGAGTCCGAAGCTGATGCTCTTTTGTCAGAACAGGTGCCTTCGCCACAGGAGCTACCGATTCTGTTCCGGTATAGGTAACCCGGTAAAGATCCGACTCTAAACGGCGACCTCCGGTCAGGAAATACAACGCGCCATCTGGTCCGAACATACCATCGGTCAAAGGCAGTGGTGAGCCTGAAATAAACTCTTCCCGTTCGGCTTCATAGGTTGCTCCTTTCGGTTTCAGGTAAATCGAATAGATGATCCCGAAACTCCAGTCGAAGGCAAACAATGACTGGCGATACCGTTGCGGGAACCGGGCATTATCGCCATAAACCAGATTGGTGGGCGAGCCCTGGCCAATGTTCAAGACAGGTGGTAAATTATCGGGATTGCTGGGTAGCCACTTCCCATTTCCTGTACGCCAGCCAAACTCAGCCCCGCTGGTAACGTGGCAAATACGCGTTGGGCGATACCAGGGCAGACCAAAATCCCACTCCATATCCGAATCATAGGCGAACATATCGCCCGCTTCGTTGAAGGCAATATCGAACGCATTTCGGAAACCAGCCGCCATTAGCTCCCACCGCTTTCCTTCCGGATCAACATTGGCGATCCAGCCGCCTGGTGCCATCCGGTCGTTGGCATGACCACGCGGGTCTTTTATCTGCGGAAACAGGTTATCTTCTTTCCAGTTGGACGGTAACCGATAGGCATCCATTTGGGGCACATCGGTATGGTTACCAGAAATGACGTATAAGGATTTCTTATCGGGCGAAAGTTTTATACTGTGCGGACCGTGTTCGCCTTCGCCTTTCAGGGATTTCAGTAAGGTTACGGTTTCGAACTGGTCATCGCCATTAGTATCCTGAAGCCGGTAGAGTCCACTGCCTTTACCAAAGTTCTTGTTCTCCCGGTTATTCACCATCACATAGAGGCTATTGAAGGCATATAACAAGCCTTGCGCATAGCCCATACCGATGGTGGTATCGCCCGGCTGGACATTACCGACTTTAAGTTTCTCGATTTTGGGTTGCGACGAACCGGAGCCTATCGGCGGTAATTCCAATCGATACAACGAGCCGTATTGATCGGAGGTAATCATCCGGCCTTTGTCGTCGAATGTCATGGCAACCCATGATCCCATCTTATTCTCAGAAGGACTGTACAAGTGTTCGGCTTTAAAACCGGGCAGAAGTTTCAGTTTGTCGATTTTAGGGTTCTGCGGATCGACCGTTGTGATGGCTGCTTCCTGCATGGTAATCCAGGATGTCCCCAGCAGGACAATCGCAGCAACCACCATAGCTAATCGGACAGGTCTGTACGTCAAAAACATAATAATATTGAGTAATTAAGTGTCAACACGTCTATTGAGTGGCTGTCAGTTTGCGGATTGACGATAGGGTCCAGGCTTACAAAAGCACAGGCCGTTGAGGTTTTACCGCCCTTACTGGATGAATAAATACATGAAAAAAGAAGCAGAGCCGATACGAATCTGCTTCTATATACTCCATTACCAACCTATATTAATGCGTGAAATCAGCCCAAATGGGCTACTCGTCTTTAGAAGAAATTTATCACTCCTTCCACTTCCAGCTGGAAGCGGAAGGAGTGAAGTATATTAGAAATAAGGAGTTAATGCCGACTCAACCGCTGGCAACGGATAATAGTCGTCAAGATTTGTAAAGGCGTTTGGTGGCGGTACGGCTCCGGCAGGGAAGTAGTAATCGGCCGGATTGGCTTTCACCCGAGCACCGTAAGCCGTAATAATTTCCTTCACCCGGCCTGTGCGTGTCAGGTCGAACCAACGCTTGTTTTCGAAAGCCAGCTCAACGCGTCTTTCTTTGAAAATAGCTTCCCGCATATCGGCTTGGGACGAGGCTTTCGTAGCCGCCAGCCCCGCACGCGCCCGTACCTGATTCAGATAGATAGCCGCATCGGCCGTTTTACCCTGCTCATTGAGGGCTTCGGCCAGGAACAGCAACACTTCAGCGTAGCGATAAACCGGCCAGTTTTGCCCTGTGTTGTTGTGCAACGCGTGGGTACGAGCGTATTTTTTGATGTACGGATACACTTTATTCGCGCGTAGGCTGGTGCTCAACGTAACCGTTCCGATCGAAATATCCTTCCGCTTGTCGCCCGTTTCGTAAGCCGCGATCAGATCAGGCGTAGGAATGTTATTGCTTTCCTGCGATGTGGGCTGCGGGTTCGACGTTCCCGTAATGGGAGCAATTTCAGCAGCCGTTATCGGCGAAGGCAGGAATCGATAGATCTGGTTGCCGTTATAACCCGCCGATCCTTCCATATACTGGACTTCGAACACCGACTCATTATTGTTTTTGTTCGTGTTTGTATATGAAAACGCATCATTATAATCAGGCGTCAGGCTATACCCGTCGTTGGTCACGACATCTTTCATGAGCGTTTCGACCTGCGACCATTTTTTCTGCGTCAGATACAAATTAGCCAGTAGTGTTTTGGCCGCTCCCGAGGTAACCCGACCAGGTTCCTGGCTTTTTTTGTTCAGCAAGTTTTTACTGGCATCGGTGGCGTCTTTTTCAATCTGCGCATACAGTTGCTCGGTTGTAGCTAGCTCGGCTGGCGCATCCTGACGACCTGTTACGGGGGTTAAGTGCAGCGGAACTTTACCAAATAGCCGTACCAGATCGAAATAGGCAAACGCTCGAAGAAACTGGGCCTGGCCTTTCAGGTTATTTTTAACGGCATCACTACTAAACGTAATCCCATCGATCAGACTCAGGATCTGATTGGCCCGGGCAATGATCACATAGTTCAGTCGATACTGCACCAGCACGTTATCGTTGGCTGTCACCTTAGCCCCCCCATCGCCTGTTCCGACAGGGATGGCAAAATCGGCCACGTTTTCGGTTGCGTCTACCGCACCATACAGTGTGTTACGAGCATAATAGGTATTGTCGGAGTGCATTTCTTCCAGCACCCACGCCCGTTCGTTATACATCTGTCGGAGAGGCACATAGGCGCCATTGACTGCCTGAACAAAGTCGGCTTCGGTTTTGAAAAACGTGGCCGAACTCAATGCAGTTTCGGGCACTGCGGTCAAAAAGTCATCTTTGCAGCCGATCGATGCCAGGGTCAATAGCGCGACTGCGATATATTTTATTTTCATTGGAAACAAGGTTTTTAGGATTAGCCGCTGGTGTTATTTCGCCCCAGCGACATAATGACTACTGGTTTTAGAAATTCAGCGTTACACCGGCAGTGTACGTGCGAGGAACGGGGTAATTCGAAAAATCAACACCCTGACTCAGGTTTCCGCCATCGCCATTTCCGGCACCATTTCCGCTCGTTTCCGGGTTGGGGCCGCCCCAGTACTTGGTGAAGATGTACACTTGCTGACAGGAAGCATACACCCGGGCCGATTTAAACAGTTTATTCACTGCACCGATGTTATAGCCCAGCGTTATGTTTTTGATCGTGAAAAACGACGCATCCGCCAGGAACTGTGTGCTGTTCCAGTCACGCTCGATACCCGTGTAGTTACCACCATTGTTGGTAGCGCCGAACTGGCCAGCTCCCTGCGTGATTACGTTGGTAGCCACGGCAGCCCCATTGACAATGGTATTCTGAACCCGGAAACGATCTTTTACCCCTTCAACCATGTTGAACACACCATCCAGATTGGCCGTGCTGTACAGGTGCCGAACCCACAACTGGTTTCCGTACGACCCAGACCCCGTGATCGAAAAGTCGAAGTTGCCGTATTTCAGGTCGTTGGTAAGCCCGTAGGTAAACTTGGGGAATGGGCTACCGATGATCGTGCGGTCGTCGGCATCGCCACCATAGGTAATCACTCCGTCGCCGTTCACATCTTTCATTTTGATCGTTCCAATAGCTGAACGCCCTGGGATAATCGGCGAATTTTTGAGGTCTTCTGCACTGGTATAATACCCTTGTTTGACCAGGCCGTAGAACTGACCAAATGGCTGACCTACCTGCGTAATGTGGAACGTTCCATACACCCGGTCGATACCCGGTGCCAGTGACACGACCAGATTCCGGTTGAACGAAATGTTGGCGTTGGTGGTCCACTTCAGCTTGCCCATTGTGTTTTTGGTGGTCAGCGAGAATTCGTGGCCCCAGAATTTAATTTCGCCAATGTTATCGTTGAAGTTGGTGAAACCGGATTCCTGTGGCACCTGCACCGCATACAACAGGTTGGTGGTCCGCTTGGTATAGAAATCATAAATGAACTGGATGCGGTCGTTGAACAGACCCAGGTCAAGCCCCATGTCAAACTGCTTCGTCGTTTCCCAGCCCAGGTTTGGGTTTGCCAGCGACGTCACCACAGCCCCCGTTGCAACTGTGCTGCCAAACACGGCATTGGTGGTATTGTTTACCAGCGCGTACTGTGTGTAGTTACCGATGTTGTTGTTACCAATCACCCCGTAGCTAGCCCGTATTTTGGCAAACGAAACCTGTGGAACGGTTTTCAGGAAATTTTCGTCCGACATAATCCAGCCTACCGAAGCCGATGGGAATGTACCCCAGCGATTGTTCAAACCAAATCGGGACGATCCATCCGCACGAATAGCCGCCGTCAGCAGGTATTTGCCTTTGTAGTTATAGGTCAGCCGAGACAGGTACGAGGTCAATGTCCATTGGTTGGCACCGTTTTGCGAGTTGGTACGGTCAATGTTCAGTGCGCCCTGAATGGTTGGCAACCGGTCGTCGGCATAGGTATTGGCCTGGACCTGTGTAAACTCCGACCGGAACTTCTGATTTGTAAAACCAGCCAACAGCTCAAAGTTATGATCGTTGAAGCTCTTTGCATAGGTTGCCAGGTTCTCGTTCAGCCACGACATGCTCTCCAGCCCCTGACGGATGGACACCGCCGTGGTCGGAATCGGTACGTTGATGGCACTGGTAGCCGTCGACGGATTGAAGAAGAAGAATTTAGAATTCGTATATTCTATATTCATCGTCGATTTCAACGTCAGCCCCGTAATGGGCCGAAACTGAATGTAGGCGTTACCTAAGAGGTTGGTGTTCTTTGTTTCGTTCACCAGTTCGTTAGCGGCTCGTACCCAGTTCGGATAGTTGAAGATATTACCCGTGCTGCTCGGTAAGGTATTGTATTTTGTCAGCTCCCCATTGGCGTCATAAATCGGCATGATTGGCCAGGTATGCAGGGCATTGAACAGAATCCCGGTTCCCCGGTCGCCGTCGGTACGGGGCGTATTATCAAACACATACGAAGGCGCTACATTGAACCCGACCGCAACCTTATTGGAGAGGTTATAGTTTGAGTTCATCCGCAGGGAGTACCGTTTGTATTTGTTATTGAGTACTACCCCGTCCTGATTGAAAATACCAGCCACCAGCGATGTGTTCGACTTTTCGGTATTGTGCGAAATACTCAGGTTATAGCTTTGAAGGGGTGCTACACGGAGTAAGGCATCGTACCAGTCGTTGTTCTTCCCTTCATACTGCGATGGGTTCTGGAAAATGTCAGGTACAGGCAGCAACTGATCTTCGTAGAATTCTTTCTTAAACTGGGCAAACTGTACAGCATTCAGCATTTTTACCCGACCTTTTACAGGAACTTTTTGTAAACCCGTGTAGGCGGTGAAGCTGATATTCGTCTGACCAGGTTTGCCTTTTTTGGTGGTGATGAGCACCACGCCATTGGCCGCCCGTGACCCATACAACGACGTAGAGGCCGCATCTTTCAGAATCGAAAGGTCCTCAATTTCATCGGGGTTCAACTGCGCGATATTGCCCGTAATGGGGAAACCATCGATCACGTAAAGCGGATCGCTACCTGCCGACACCGAAACCTGCCCCCGAATCCGAATGCTGATTCCCTGGCCGGGTTTACCCGTTGCCTGGTTGATCTGAACACCCGCCAGTCGGCCCTGTAATTTCTGCCCGATCTGCGAAACGGGCAAGTCTTTAATTTCCTGAGAGCTGATGGTTTGAACAGCCCCGGTTACTTCTTTCTTTAACTGGCTACCGTACCCCACAACCACGACTTCATTGAGGGTCTGATCGTCGGGTGTCAGGGCCACAGTCAGGGAAGTCTGGCTACCTACCACGACTTCTTTTTTCGCATAACCCACAAAACTAAACACCAGTGTAGCGCGGGTATCGGGTACGGCAATCCGAAAGCTCCCCGTCCCATCCGTTGTGGTTCCCTGGGTGGTCCCTTTTACAATAACACTTACCCCTGCCAGCAAATCCCCCTTCTCATCCGTCACCTTCCCCGAAATGGTTATGTCCGCAACCTGCGCGGTTTCATAAGACAAGTCTGGTCGGGGAACATGCAGTGCCAGCAATTGCCCTGCCAGCAAATCACTTCGTTTCGGCTCAATACTCTGCATCGTCTGAGCGAAGCCGGGTACGATTCCAGCTATCAGGCTCAGCGTAGCTAGTTGATAAATTTTTTTCATGGAGGTTTAGATCGAATAGGGTTACCAGAAATAGATATAGAAAAAACATAAGCGAATACTCAAATATTGATAAACATGTAGGGGCAACTTTCCTATACCTTCCCAGTTTTAGTATTATTTGATTAAGATTTTAAGAATTTTCAATATATCAGGCGGTATTCCTGCTTTTTAGTAGATACTTGCCTTTACTATACATCCCTAAAAGCAAGTCTGCAGTGATGCTGTCTGGACATTTGACATCTGAGATGATCGATCACATTAAAATCAACGACTATTCGAATACACCCAAATACCAGCAGATTTATAACTCAATCGTAGAAGGTATTGAAAATCGGGATATTCTACCAGGCGATAAACTACCGTCGATTCATGAGCTATGTGCGTCATTCGATGTCTCGAAAGGCACGATCGAGCGAGCGTACGAGCTGCTAAAAGAGAAAGAGATTATTGGCGGGGTAAAAGGCAAAGGGTTTTATATCAACTATACCCCAACGGGAAATAACCTGAAAATATTCCTGTTATTCAACAAGTTAAGCGCCCACAAAAAAATTATCTACGATTCGTTTGTCGAGATGCTGGGCGATACAGTAGCCATCGATTTCTTTATTTATAACAACGATTTTCGATTATTTCGGGATTTAATCCAGCGTCAGGCCCATAATCATACCCATTATGTCATCATTGGCCACTTTTTCGATGGCGAAGAGAAGGCGGCAGAGTTAATCAACAGTTTACCCAAGCATAAACTGGTGATTCTCGACAAACTGCTGGACGGTATAACCGGCAATTATGCGGCTGTATTTCAAAACTTTGAGAAAGACCTTTATCAGGCGTTGATTGAAGCCTTACCTCTCCTACGGAAATACAGAACCATAAGCATCCTGGTGCCTTCCTACACCTACCATCCTAAGGCGATCTTAAACGGGTTCTATAAATTCTGCTATGAGTACGGGTTTCAGACCCGGGTCATTCACGACATTCGGCAGGAACCTATCCTCTCCCAACAAGCCTATATTAACCTGATGGAGGAAGACCTGGTCGAACTGATTAAGAAGATAAAGCAGACTGCCTATGGCATCGGACAGGAAGTGGGCATTCTTTCTTATAATGACACGCCCCTAAAAGAGTTTCTGCTGGAAGGCATTACGGTGATCTCAACCGATTTCGCGCAAATGGGACGAACGGCCGCCCAACTTATATTGAATGGTAGTCAGGAGCATATAGAAAACCCCTTCCGCCTGATCGTACGAAAATCCCTATAGAAATGCATGTGCCAGGTGGTGTCGATACTTTTAACCGACATCACCTGGCACATGCCCACTACTTACGGCTTATAGCCTTCAATTGCCCCCCGAACGTTGCCAAACTGGGCCAATAATGTTTCTGCCTTCTCGCGATCGACACCCAATTCGTCCATGACCATACGGGCAGCCCGGTCCTGGAGCTTTATATTCGACAATTGCATATCGACCATTTTGTTGCCTTTTACCCGGCCCAGACGAATCATGACCGATGTCGAAACCATATTCAGAACCAGTTTTTGAGCTGTTCCTGCTTTCATTCGGGTGCTGCCGGTCACGAACTCCGGGCCAACCACAACTTCAACCGGATATTCGGCCGCTTTGGCGACAGCCGAGCCTTCGTTACAAACAATGCACCCAGTCAGTAGGCCCGCTTTCCGGGCTTCTTCAAGGCCGCCGATCACGTAGGGCGTTCGGCCCGAGGCCGCGATTCCGATAACGGTATCCAGCGAATCAGGATGATAGGGGGCCATGTCTTTCCAGGCTTGTTCGGGATCATCTTCAGCGAATTCGACAGCTTTGCGAATAGCCCCATCCCCTCCGGCAATAAGACCAATGACTAAATCGTGTGGAACGCCATAAGTTGGCGGACACTCCGACGCATCAACGATGCCCAATCGGCCACTCGTACCTGCTCCGATATAAAACAGCCGTCCGCCTTCTTTCATACGTTTAGCGGTTTCTGTTACCAGCGCTTCAATCTGCGGAATAGCCTTCTCCACTGCCAGCGGAACCGTTTGATCTTCCTTATTTATTGTAACGAGCAAGTCATGAACCGACATCTGCTCCAGATGGTCGTAATGGGATGTGCTTTCTGTTGTCATACCTCAAAAGTAACACTCACACATTTTAACCGACAAATAATCATTTTTTTCTTGCCTTTTCGAAAAACATAATTTTTCTTTACAGCGTTATTACACCAGCAGCGAAATTTCGCTAATTGTAAAATATGCTTACCGAATCGACTCCTACTGAACTGAATCGCTTTAGTCGTACCCTTACGCAGGAAATTAGTAACCCAGCCGCCAAAGCTATGCTCTACGGAGTGGGCCTAACGGAAGACGACATGCAAAAGCCTCAGATTGGCATTGCCAGCACGGGCTACGAGGGCAACACCTGCAACATGCACCTGAACGGGCTGTCGGTGTACGTTAAGCAGGGCATTCAGGCGAATGGACTCGTTGGGCTAATTTTTAATACGATTGGTGTATCGGACGGGATGACCAACGGCAACGACGGTATGCGGTACTCGTTACCCAGCCGTGACCTCATCGCTGATTCGATTGAGTCGGTAGTAGCTGCGCAATGGTATGATGGCGTAGTAACGGTGGTCGGCTGCGACAAAAACATGCCGGGTGCCATAATGGCCATGGCCCGGCTCGACCGACCTGGTATCATGGTTTATGGGGGCACCATTCGTTCGGGTCATTATAAAGGACAGAAACTGGACATTGTGTCGGCCTTTGAAGCACTGGGAAAAAAATACGCCGGCAACATTTCCGATGAAGATTACGAAGGCGTTATCAGGAATTCGATTCCAGGTGCTGGTGCCTGCGGTGGTATGTATACCGCCAATACCATGGCGAGCAGCATCGAAGCGATGGGCCTTAGTCTGCCATTTAGCAGCACCTATCCAGCTACTCACGAAGGCAAACAGGAAGAGTGTAAGAAAATCGGGGCGGCCATGCGGCTGTTGCTCGAACGGAACATCACACCGCAAGAGATCATCACCCGCAAATCGCTCGAAAACGCCCTGACCATTGTAATGGCGCTTGGCGGCTCGACCAATGCCGTTCTGCATTACCTGGCTATTGCACGAGCGGCAGGTATTGAACTTACCCTCGACGAAATTCAGGCTATCAGCGACCGAACTCCCTTAATCGCCGATCTGAAGCCAAGTGGCAAATACTATATGGAAGATATGCTTGCCATTGGGGGCGTTCCGGCCGTCATGAAATACTTATACCAGAATGGCTATATCCATGGCGATTGCCTGACCGTAACCGGAAAAACGGTGGCCGAAAATCTGGAAGATGCTGCTGATCTGAATTTTGAAACGCAAAAGATTGTCTTCCCGCTGAGCCAGCCGATCAAAGCAACCGGACATATTCAGATTTTACGCGGTAACCTGTCGCCAACAGGTGCCGTTGCCAAAATTACGGGTAAGGAAGGTCTTAAATTTGAAGGAACAGCGAAAGTTTGCGAACATGAAGGTGAAGTGATCGAAGCGCTGTCGAAAGGTGAAATTCTGCCCGGACAGGTACTGGTGATTCGGAATGCAGGCCCCAAAGGAGGCCCTGGCATGAGCGAAATGCTAAAACCCACCTCGGCGATCATGGGAGCCGGGCTTGGCGATAAAGTAGCGTTGATTACCGATGGCCGATTCTCAGGGGGTACGCACGGATTCGTAGTCGGTCACGTAACCCCCGAAGCCTACGAAGGGGGCCCAATCGCCCTAGTCCAAAACGGCGACCGCATTACCATCGATGCCACCACCCGTGAAATCATTCTGCATATTTCGGACGAAGAAATGGCGTACCGCAAGAGTGAATGGAAACAACCTGCCCCGCGCTTTACCAAAGGTGTACTGGGCAAGTACATTCGGAACGTGAAGTCGGCTAGCGAAGGCTGCGTAACGGACGAAGCATAACAGACGTTTATCTTTACGTCTGTACAGATCATATTATAGCATGACAACCGCTTTTCAAAACCAGCAAATTCTTGAGTATCTCAAACCGTATCAACCAGAACGGATAGGAATTTTTGGTTCATGGGCGCGGGGAGAAAACGGCCCTAACAGTGATCTGGATGTGCTGATAAAATTAAGTAAGCCCGTATCGTTGCTAACCTTCGTTCAGATGGAAGATGAGTTATCAAACAAACTGGCAACCAAAGTAGATCTGGTTTCAGAAGGAGCGATCACTAATGAGCGACTGAAAAGGCATATTTTTCAAGACCTGAAAATTATCTATGAAGGATGATCTCGTCTATATAGAACATATTATACAGGCTTTGGAACGCATTAGCAGCTATACTGATGAGATGACAGAAGACGCTTTTCTTAGTGATACAAAAACACAGGATGCCTGCATCCGACAATTTGAAATCGTGGGAGAAGCTACAAAACGTCTTTCACTATCTTTTCGAGACCGATTTACCCAAATCCCCTGGCGAAGATTAGCCGGTATGAGAGATAAGCTTATACATGATTATATCCAAGTCGATTTAGCAGTAGTGTGGTCAACAGTTTCCAATGACGTCACTCCTCTATTCATCGAACTGGAAGCCATTTATGAAATCCTGTTAAACGAAGAACAGAGTAATACAACAAACTGAATACGACCTTAAACCGCTACAAGCATCATGGAAGCTATCGCCAACGTTATGCCGGAAGCCATTGAAACCGCCCCGGCCCCTACCTACATCAACGGTTCGCACGCCCTCATGCAGGCACTTGTGGCAGAGGGTGTCGATACCATTTTCGGCTATCCTGGTGGGGCAATTATGCCCGTCTATGATGCCTTATACGATTTTCAGGATCGTATCAATCACATTCTGGTTCGTCATGAACAGGGAGCTGGTCATGCAGCTGAAGGCTATGCCCGCGTAACAGGTCGGGCAGGGGTTTGCCTGGTAACCTCTGGGCCGGGAGCTACCAATCTGGTAACAGCCATTGCCGATGCGCTGATCGACTCGACGCCAATGGTCTGCATTGTTGGTCAGGTAGCGAAAAAACTGCTGGGTACGGATGCGTTTCAGGAGGCCGACGTTATGGGTGTAACGATGCCCATTACCAAATGGAACTACCAGATCACCAGTGCCGATGAAGTACCTGAGGTTATTTCAAAAGCATTTTACATTGCCCAGTCTGGTCGTCCGGGACCTGTGTTGATCGATATTACCAAAAGTGCCCAGCTGGAGCTGATGACCCAGTCATTTGCTTACGAGCGCTGCCAAAGCATCATTAGTTACAGACCTCGCCGTGTACCGAAGCCGGAACAGGTCGAAGCCGCAGCGAAGTTGATCAACAACGCCAAAAAACCCTATATACTGGTTGGGCATGGAGTCCAGATAGCTAAAGCCGAAGATGAACTCCGCGAGTTTGCCGAAAAAACGGGCATTCCGGTTGCAACCACCTTACTCGGGCAATCTACGATCTCAACGGATCACCCGCTGTATGTAGGCTGGCTGGGTATGCATGGTAATTATGGCCCGAACGTAATGACCGATCATGCCGATGTGATTATTGCCATCGGGATGCGTTTTGACGACCGTGTCACGGGCGACGCCAGCAAATACATAAAGCAGGCCAAGGTGGTCCATATCGAAATTGACCCAGCCGAAATCGACAAAATTATCCGCGCCGATGCTCCAGTCGTCGGCGATGCCAAAGAAGTCCTGAAGGCCTTGATCCCGCTGGTCACGCCCAATGACCACACCGTTTGGCGGAATGAATTCCGAAAATACGATGCTATTGAAAACGAAGCCATTACACAGCCTGAGCTGTCGAACCAGATGGGTAAAATCAAAATGGCAGAAGTGATCAATATGCTCTCTCAAAAAACAAAGGGTGAGTCGATCCTGGTCACCGATGTAGGGCAACACCAGATGATGGCATCGCGCTATTACCAGTTCCGTCGGCCCAATAGTCTGGTAACGTCGGGGGGTATGGGTACAATGGGCTTTGCTCTGCCAGCCGCTTTTGGAGCACAGGTAGGCGCCCCAGACCGTCAGGTGGTAGCCATTATCGGTGATGGTTGTTTCCAGATGACGCTCCAGGAACTAGGAACCATTGTTCAGAACAAGCAGCCTGTGAAAGCCATCATCCTGAACAACAACTTCCTGGGTATGGTCCGTCAGTGGCAGCAGTTGTTTCACGAGCGTCGGTACTCATTTGTAGAGCTACAAAATCCTGATTTTGTAACGATTGCCAAAGGTTTTGGTATGGCCGGGCACACCTGTAACGAACGCGAAAGCTTATCCGATTCGCTCGATACTCTATTGAACTCCGATGGCCCGTATCTGCTGGAAGTCATTGTCGAAAAAGAAGAGAACGTGTTCCCGATGGTACCCGCAGGTGCCAGTGTCGCGCAAATCAGATTGAAATAGTCATTTAGTACTATGTCATAAACTAGTCATTTGCTTTCGGCATCGTTTATGGTGATCAATACAAATTGCTGTAAATACAACCCCTAAGAACGAAGTGAATGACCCTACATGGCAGCGAAGCCTAATGACCCCGAATGACCATAACATGACAACATACACCATCTGCATATTTACGGAAAATACCATCGGGCTGCTCAACCGCATCACGATCATTTTTACCCGTCGACGCATCAACATCGAAAGCCTGACCGTGTCTGAAACGGAACGTAAAGGCGTATCGCGTTTCACAATCGTCATCAAGCATGAATCACGTGAAGAGGTCGAAAAGCTCGTCCGTCAGATTCGTAAGATCGTTGAAGTGCTGGCCGTATTCGGTTACCTGAACGACGAAATTGTTTTCAATGAAATAGCGCTGTTCAAAGTGTCGACCGGGTTGGGTAGCAAACCCCTCGATGTCGAAACCATTAACCAGCAATACAAAGCCTGGGTTGTTTACTGGGGTCTCGACTACGTGATTATCGAGAAAACAGGCAATGACACCGAGATTTTCGAGTTTTTCAATTACATCAAACGACACGAGATTCTGGAATTTGTCCGCTCAGGCCGTGTAGCGGTTGGCAAAACCGAGAAGGGGCTTGTTGAATACCTTCCCGAAGCCGACTGGGCGTATTATATGTAAACAAAGTCATTCCTGAACCGGACTGGCACTAACCAAGTAGTAACCCCCAAATCAGAGTACAAAACCAATTAAACAATGGCAACGATTAATTTCGGAGGAGTTGAGGAGCAAGTTGTGACACGGGAAGAGTTCCCGCTGGAAAAAGCCCGCGAGGTGCTGGCAAATGAAGTGATCGCCGTGATTGGCTATGGCGTACAGGGCCCTGGTCAGTCGCTCAACATGCGCGACAACGGTTTCAACGTGATTGTTGGCCAGCGGAAAGGCAAAACCTACGACAAAGCCGTAGCGGATGGCTGGGTTCCAGGCGAAACACTGTTCGAAATCGAAGAGGCTCTCGAAAAAGGCACCATTATCTGCTTCCTGCTTTCCGATGCTGCTCAGATCGAGCTCTGGCCAACTGTAAAAGCCGCTCTTAAGCCCGGCAAATCGCTGTATTTCTCGCACGGATTTGGCGTAACCTATAAAGAGAAAACCGGCATTGTTCCACCCGCCGATGTTGACGTATTCCTGGTTGCTCCGAAAGGATCAGGCACATCCCTGCGTCGTCTGTTTGTAGAAGGTAAGGGGCTGAACTCGTCGTTCGCTGTTTACCAGGATGCATCGGGCAATGCTCGCACCAAAGCCATCGCGATGGGTATCGGTGTTGGTTCAGGTTATCTGTTCGAAACCGATTTCTACAAAGAAGTAACCTCCGACCTGACTGGCGAACGGGGTACGCTGATGGGTGCCATCCAGGGTATCTTTGCCGCTCAGTATGAAGTACTGCGTGCCAATGGCCATAGCCCATCCGAAGCCTTCAACGAAACGGTAGAAGAACTGACCCAATCGCTGATGCCGCTGGTAGCCGAAAACGGTATGGACTGGATGTACGCCAACTGCTCGACTACCGCCCAGCGTGGTGCCCTCGACTGGTGGAAACCTTTTCGCGATGCAACCAAACCCGTGTTTGAACAACTGTACAACTCGGTAAAATCGCAGGAGCAGGCCGAAATCAGCATCACCCGCAATTCGCAGCCCGATTACCGTGAGAAACTCGAAGTAGAACTGGCCGAACTGCGTGACTCTGAAATGTGGCAGGCTGGTGCCGCCGTACGCTCGCTGCGCCCAGAACGTAGCTAGTCTAAAGCCAATAGTACAGGAATGTACAATGAATAATGTAAATTTGAGGAAATGGGCAGCCATTGCTTCATCAATACATTACTCATTGTACATTCTTCTTTTTCACCGTGGTTGATACAAGCTCAACAGTGACTTTTCCCGATCTCGATACGATCTATCTGGCGGCCAAACGACTCCAAGGAGTAGCCGTTCATACACCGTTACAGGAAAATGTGAATCTCTCCGACCGCTACGGGGCCAATATCTACCTCAAACGCGAAGATTTGCAGGTTGTCCGGTCCTATAAAATTCGGGGAGCGTACAATAAGATGGCCAGTCTGCCTGCCGAAGCCCTCGCTAAAGGTGTGGTATGCGCCAGTGCGGGCAACCATGCGCAGGGTTTGGCCTACGCCTGCCGAAAAATGGCCGTTCGCGGCACCATTTTCATGCCCACTACTACGCCCAACCAGAAAATCAAACAGGTAAAATTGTTTGGGAAAGAGTTTGTGGAAGTGGTTTTGGTGGGCGATACCTACGACGACGCATTCTATGCCGCCATGGAGTTCGTCAAAACGCACGATAGCACGTTTGTCCATCCTTTCGATGATGTGCTGGTAATGGAGGGACAGGGAACCGTCGGACTGGAAATCTTCAAGGACTCCAACGTGAAGATTGATTACCTGCTAATGGCTATTGGCGGGGGCGGTTTGGCCGCTGGGGTATCAACGGTGTTCAAGCAGTTAAGTCCGAAAACAAAGCTGATCGGGGTAGAGCCCCTGGGTTCGCCTTCGATGAAAGTATCGATCGAAGAAGGCCACGTAATCGCGCTCGATAAGATCGACAAATTTGTGGATGGTGCTGCCGTAAAACGACCCGGCGACATTACGTTCGAAGTATGTCGTAAAAATCTTGACCGTATCCTGCTCATTCCGGAAGGTAAAGTGTGCACCACCATCCTGAAACTGTACGATGAAGATGCCATAGTTGCCGAACCGGCTGGTGCGCTGACGATTGCCGCGCTGGATATGATCAAAGATGAGATTCGGGGCAAAACCGTAGTTTGTCTGGTTAGTGGTGGCAATAACGATATTACCCGTACCGAAGAGATCAAAGAACGGTCGTTATTATACGAAGGGCTGAAACATTATTTTATCATTCGATTTCCCCAGAGGTCGGGCGCTTTCCGCGACTTTCTCAACGTACTTGGCCCCGAAGACGACATCACGCGGTTTGAATACACCAAGAAAACCAATCGGGAAACCGGCCCGGCTGTAGTAGGCATCGAATTGAAGCATCGCGAAGATTTTGAGTCGCTCATCCAGCGAATGGAAGCCCAAAACATTGTATACGAGTACCTCAACGACCAACCGGATTTGTTTCAGTTTTTAGTGTAACCCACTAAACGACAAATACCATGATAACTGCCGTTCAAAATAAACAGCAAGCTTTCGAGCGTATTCAGGCCCACCAGAATAAATTAAAACAATTTGGCGCGGCTCGTCTGGGCCTTTTTGGCTCATTTGTTCGCGATGAGCAACAAACAGACAGTGACGTTGATCTAGTTGTTGAGTTTAAGCCAGGTGCCAAAAAACTCCATAATTTCCTGGATATGGCCGATTATCTTGAAGAAGTAATGGCGCGTAAAGTTGATTTACTCACCTGGGATGGAATGGCAGAGTTCGTCCGCAAACACGTTGCCAATGAAGTTGAATACATCACCTTTGCTGATTGATTTTCTAAAGCATATCCAATCCGAACTTGGTTATATTATCAGGGCCACAGCCAATCTGGATGCAGACAGCTTGTTATCCGACGAGACAAAAAGCCGTGCTGTTACCCACAGTTTGCTAATTGTTGGCGAAGCCTGTAAAAGAGTTCCTGATGAGTTTCGGTTCGGCCATCCAGAATTTGACTGGCGAGGATTCGCAGGGCTACGAGACCGACTTATCCATCATTATTGGGGGATCGACCAAACGCTCTTTTGGGAAGCCGTGACCGTTGATGTACCTACCAATAAAGAATGGATTGATGTAATTATTGAGCGCGAATCAGCTAAGCTCTCTAGTGAGTAACATTCCTTCATTTATGCTTCGTGTCCCTTCGTCCATACAGCCCGATCAGTTTCAGTCGCTGAACATCCAACGTCCCGATGGGTCAGAAATGACGTTTGTGGCCTATCGGAGCGACGTGTACCCCGAACGGAATGAAGTTTTTTTTGAAGAACCTGCTGTCATTGTCGTGCTGGAAGGCGAAAAGAAATTTAGCTCACCTACGCAGGAATTGCATGTACGTAAAGGCGACATTCTGTTTTTCCAGCGGGGTTGCTACTCCATGAACGAGTCCATCGATAACAGCTACCGCAGCCTGGTTTTTTTCGTAAACGAGCGGCTTCTAAAAGAATTCGTTGGGCAGCATCTGACTTTATTTCCGGCTACTTCGATTAGTGTACCAGCCGATCTGATTCTTGCCTACTCATCGTCTGCCGCCTTCACCACCTTTATCGACTCACTATTGCCGTATTTTGGCTCCAGAACCCCTTACCTCAACGAATTTCTCCGGCTAAAATCCCAGGAATTACTACTTCATCTGCTGGAACTGGATACAAAAACGCAACTACAGTCCATTCTGTGGCACATTTATCAGGGGCAGAAAACCGACCTGGATTATCTGATGAGCACCTACCTGCTTAAACCCCTTTCGATGAACGAACTAGCCCGGTTATCGGGCCGGAGCCTCTCGGCATTCAAGCGTGACTTCGAAGCTCATTTTCGAACCGCACCGGGGCAATGGATTCGCCGAAAACGCCTGGAACACGCCCATTTCCTCCTTCGGAATACGACCCAGAATGTATCGGAAGTAAGCCTGGAAATTGGCTACGAGAGCGTGTCGCATTTTATTAAAGCCTACAAAAACCAATACGGCTTTACCCCTAAACAAGCCCATCAAAATCCCACGGCGTTACCCCCGACCACTTTAGCGTCAAAAATGCTGCAAGCGATGTAGTCCTCTAGTCTAAACGACACATCCCGGCAAGCCATGCTACCACCCTACCTTATTGCCGAACTGAACAAAGCAAATGTAGCTCCCCACTCGTTGGAAAATATCTTCCAGTACGTTTCGTTTCTGGACGTAAAAAATCAAACCCAGCTCATCCGGCCCGGGCAGGTATGCGACCAAATCTATTTCGTTATGTCGGGGAGTTTTGTGTGCCGGTACATTGACGAAGACCTGGAGATCGAAAAAACGATCAACTTCTTTATGGAAGATTTTCACCCGTTTATGAGCTGCGTCGACAGTTTCTTTTCGGGCGAAAAAACCAGGTGTGAACTACGGGCCATCGCTCATTCAACTGTACTGGCCCTGAACAAACATAAATTCGAATCGCTGATCGATACCGACCTGAACCTGTTTCGGTTCTATCATTCGGTCGTCACAACAGCTTTGCAGGAAGAAAACGATTTCAAACTCAAAATCATTTCCTATACGTCGGAGCAGCTTTATCAATATCTGATCAGCACCTTTCCGATTATTATCCAGCGTGTGCCTTCTCGTTTCATTGCCGAGTTTATGGGAATTTCGCCCGAATGGTTGAGCAAGCTGAAACATAAGTATAGAGATTAGCCAGAATAAGCCGTTTCTTCCCGGTCAATGCATTTCTTGAATTAATTCAAGTGTTGCTCCTGATGCATTCCGGTAGGTTTGAGCCATCATTTTAACATCTCAAACCAATGGCAAAAGAATACCTTGGCTACCAGTCGCCCGACTATGCCACCCCATTCGCTACCTTCTACAACGAAGCGTTTCTGCCGCTAGCCTTGCCTATTCAGGAAGCTTTAGCCCATTCACCACTCGAGCCAGAACGCTTACCCGCCTTTGCAGCCGCTCGCTATCTGGAAACCGAAGGATATACCGACTGTGAAAACGGCTATACCCAATACCAAGACGGTAGTATTCACGTAGCTGTCCGCACAGTTATGCCCAACGTAACCCCACCCATGTGGGATTGGTGGTTTGGCTGGCATGGTTGTCAGGATAGCCGCTATAAACTGTGGCATCCGAAAGCGCATGTGAGCGCTCGTTGGGAAGATGGGCAAAATGATGTAGCGTATATAGGCCGCCATTCTATTATCAAAGAATATATCGGCAAAGAGTTGCAGGATGCTATGATCCAGTTTCAATCGCCCACTGATTTTGGGTTTTCGTTCGACGCGGTCAACCATCCCGAAAAAGCCGTGTATATCTGCGCTCGTCTGGGGCACCCCACCCTCCCGGTCGATTACGGCTATCTGGTACATCAGATTCGGGCCATTGAGGGCGGTTCAGAAATGCGTTCCCGCTTTTGGGTAGGCGGTCAATACGTGAGTGTTCGAAAAACGGGAATACTGGCCGATCTGGCTTCTGAATTTATCCGCAAGGTCAGGTCATTACCCCAAAACTTTGCTCCCGACTTACTCCAGCACTGTGCCGAAGAGATGACGCATCTGGCCGCTTTCCTGCCCGCTTTGTATGCCGAAAACAACCGAAAATCCGATGACTTGCAGGTTGCGGGCCTCGTTACCCGACGCTCCGACGCGGGCTTTGACCAACTGGTCATGGGTACGTTATTCAACAAAATCGACCCCGGCAAACGACCCGATCTGGTTGTTGAGCCGAAAAGTGTTCAGGATATTATCGCCACGCTCAGGTACGCCCGGTCGGTAGGTAAAAAAATTACTGTTTGCTCGGGAGGGCATAGTTTTAGTGCCAACCACCTGCGTAACAATAGTGTGCTGATTCTGATGAAAAACTTCAATCAGTACGAGATCAATGCCGATGCCATGACGGCCAAAGCAGAGCCGGGTGTAGGAGGTAGCGTTCTGATGCAGGAACTGTATAAACACAATCTGTTTTTTCCGGCAGGTCACTGCAAAGGCGTCTGCATTGGCGGTTATCTGTTGCAGGGAGGCTACGGCTGGAATGGTCGAAAGCTAGGAATTGCCTGCCAAAGCGTGATTGGGCTTGACATTATCACAGCCGACGGCGAACTGGTACATGCCAATGCCGATCAACATGCGGATCTGTTCTGGGCAGCACGAGGGGCAGGGCCAGGCTTTTTCGGCATCGTTATCTGCTTTCATCTGAAACTGTATCCGTTGCCTAAATACCGCGCCATTATTGCGCACGATTTTTCGATGAAGCATCTGGAAGACGTATACCGTTGGGCGTATGAAGTAGGGCCGGGTATTCCCAATGCGGTAGAATTCCAGATGATTATGAGCAACAATATGCTCAGTGTGCTGGGGCCGGGTATCGAAGCCATCGCGCCCATTTTTGCCGATACCCAGGAGGAATACGAAGAAGCGATGGCGTTCATGAAAAACAGCCCGATCAAACGTAAAGCCATCATTGCCACGCCAGCTTTCAATCCGGGTATCGACATGCTGTATAAAACAACCATGACCCATTATCCCGAAAACTGTTACTGGGGTGTGGATAACATGTGGACACACGCCCCGCTCGATGACTTAATGCCGTTTATCAAAGAGATTTCGAGAACCTTACCACCGGCACCGTCGCATTTTCTGTGGCTCAACTGGCATCCGGGTAGTCTATCGACCGATATGGCCTACTCCAACGAAGACAATACGTATCTGGCCCTGTATGGAAACTGGCAAAATGCAGAAGATACCGCAACATATGGTGATTGGGCGGCCAATATGATGCGGCAGATGGCACACCTTTCTACAGGCATCCAACTGGCCGACGAAGGTTTGCATAAACGCACAGCCCCTTTTCTGTCGGACGGTCATCTCAAAAAACTCCAGCAAATACGCGCCCAACGCGACCCGAACGGCCTTTTTTATGAGTGGCACAGCCGTCCGGCTATAAACGAATCAGCGCTTTCCTAACCAGTCCAGTCTATTTTTTATTCGTCAAAAATCATCTACCATGAAGCATTTAGTTTTCGTTTTCAGCCTCTTGCTCAGTATTAGCAGCGCATTTGCCCAAAAATCGACCGATAATCTGGCGGGCACCTATAAAACCGACGATGATGGCGTTTTGATCATTGTCAGCAAAACCAGCAATGGATTTGTGGGCATTGACCCTGCCAAACGAGTTGTTCTGAAGGATATAAAATTTGTCGATGGGCAATGGAAAGGAATGGTCTACAATCCTAAAAAAGACATAACTGCCGAATGCGAACTCTATCTGGCTGGTAACAAATTGAAAATCGTAGCCCACAAAGGTATTCTGACCAAAACCGTTTACTGGGAAAAGCAGTAGACGGTTCGTAGGGTCTCAATAGGCATGTTCAGCATTACTATACATGCCCAATGAGACCCCATATAGTTTTCCGGCCAGATACACCTATAGAACCAAAATCGCTATTTATTGAGCGGATAACGAGATCGATTATCCATTGGTATTTATCAATTTTGTAGCAGAGAAGTACACGAATTTATTTAATGACTGCTTTGCTATGAGCACCCCAAAAACGCTATTCGATAAAGTATGGGACGCACACGTTGTCCGCCATATCGAAGATGGTCCCGATGTATTGTTTATCGACCGCCACTTTATTCATGAAGTTACCAGCCCGGTGGCGTTTCTAGGTCTCGAAGGACGGGGCGCATCTGTGCTGTTTTCTGGCCGAACCTTCGCTACGGCCGACCACAACACGCCAACCCTCAACCAACACCTGCCCGTAGCCGATCCGCTTTCGGCCAATCAGCTTGCGGCACTGGAGCGTAACGCGACTAAATATGGCATTTCGCACTGGGGTTTAGGCCATGAGAAAAACGGTATCGTACACGTAGTAGGGCCGGAAAATGGCATCACGCTGCCCGGAATGACCATCGTTTGTGGCGACTCGCACACGTCTACCCACGGTGCATTCGGAGCCATTGCTTTCGGTATCGGTACATCGGAGGTTGAAATGGTACTGGCATCGCAGTGCATCATGCAGCCTAAGCCCAAGAAAATGCGGATCAGCGTGAACGGTACGCTCAGCAAAGGGGTATTGCCTAAAGACGTTATCCTTTACATTATTTCGCAGATTTCGGCCAGTGGCGCCACGGGTTATTTTGTCGAATATGCTGGTGATGTATTTGAGAACATGAGCATGGAAGGCCGCATGACGGTCTGTAACATGAGCATTGAGATGGGGGCTCGTGGTGGCATGATTGCGCCTGATGAAAAAACCCTCAGCTACCTCAACGGCCGTGAACTGGCTCCTAAAGGCGAAGCCTGGGACAAACTGGTGCCCTACTGGGAATCGCTCAAAACCGATGAAGGTGCCACTTTCGACATCGACCTCACCTTCGCTGCGGCCAACATCGAACCACAAATTACCTACGGTACAAATCCGGGCCTGGGTACGGGCGTTACACATCAGATTCCGGTAGCCGAAGCCGTAAAAGATGGTGCTGCCAGCTATAAAAAGTCATTGCAGTACATGGGCTTTTCCGAAAATGAATCCATGATCGGCAAGCCTATCGATTTCGTATTCCTTGGAAGCTGTACCAACGGCCGAATCGAAGATTTCCGGGCATTTGCTTCCATTGTAAAAGGTCGTAAGAAAGCCGACAACGTAACGGCCTGGCTGGTTCCAGGTTCACATATTGTCGAAAAGCAGATTAAAGACGAAGGGATTCTGGATATTCTGACCAGCGCTGGTTTCCAGCTTCGTCAGCCGGGCTGCTCGGCCTGTTTAGCCATGAATGAAGATAAGATTCCGGCAGGCAAATATGCGGTTTCGACTTCCAACCGCAACTTCGAAGGTCGCCAGGGACCAGGTGCGCGCACGTTACTAGCTAGTCCGCTGGTTGCTGCGGCTGCGGCTGTAACCGGCGTTGTCACAGATCCGAGAGAGTTTCTAAATTGATTTTTTGAACTGCGAAGGCGCGAGGACGCTAAGAAACTTATTGCTAGTATCTCCGTCTTAGCTAGACAAATCTTCGCGTCTTTGCGGTTCAAAAACTATGGATAAAAGCCAGTATGAAGCAATTGCCCGGCAACTATTTTTTGCGTCCCTTGAAGTTCACAAGATTATGGGCCCTGGGTTACTTGAATCGGTTTACGAACTATGTCTGTTAAAAGAATTGTCTTTACGAGGTCTTCTAGCCGAGTGTCAAATCCCTATTCCGTTAGTATTCAAAGGGTATGAGTTATCGAAAGAATATCGAATAGATATTCTGGTTGAAGACAAAATAATTCTTGAGTTAAAAGCAGTTGAATCGATTTTACCTATCCATGAAGCGCAGATGATTTCCTATTTGAAACTAGCCAATAAAAAGCTGGGATTCCTTATCAATTTCAATGTGCCAATGTTAAAAGATGGCTTCCGTCGATTTGTGAATAACTACTAAAATTTTAAATGAACCGCGAAGGCGCAATGACGCCCAAATAAATCCTCGCGTCTTTGCGTCTTCGCGGTTTAAAATAAAACAAAATGGCTTACGATAAATTCACTATACTCCGCAGTACGGCCGTTCCGATGCCGATTGAGAACGTCGATACGGACCAAATCATCCCCGCTCGTTTCCTGAAGGCCACCGAGCGTAAAGGCTTCGGCGATAACCTCTTCCGCGACTGGCGCTATAATAGCGACGATACCCCCAAACCCGATTTTGTTCTGAACAATCCAACCTATTCCGGCAAAATCCTGGTAGGAGGCAAAAACTTTGGTAGTGGTTCGAGCCGCGAGCACGCAGCCTGGGCCATTTACGACTACGGTTTCCGTTGTGTTGTATCGAGTTTCTTTGCCGACATTTTCAAAAACAACTGCCTGAACATCGGTATATTACCCGTTACGGTCAGCCCTGAATTTGCGGATAAAATCTTTGCCGCTATCGAGGCCGATCCAACCACCGAACTGGAGGTTAACTTGCCTGAGCAAACGATTACGCTGCTCTCGACCGGCGAAAGCGAAAGTTTTGCGATCAACGGTTATAAAAAGCACAACCTGGTCAACGGCTACGACGACATCGATTATCTGCTCTCCATGAAGTCCGAAATCGAAACCTTCGCCGAAACGAGACCCTTCTAGTTTTGAATGATTGATTGATTGAATGATTGAATTGGCGGGCGCAAGCTTTTCTATTCAATCATTCAATCATTTAATCATTCTATCATTAAATATGAAACGTCGTTATATTGAAATCATGGACACGACACTGCGCGATGGTGAACAAACCAGCGGGGTGTCGTTTTCTGCGTCCGAAAAATTGGCTTTAGCCCAGTCGCTGTTGACCGAGGTTAAAGTTGACCGCGTTGAAGTAGCATCGGCAAGGGTATCGGCCGGTGAGCTGGAAGCCGTCCAGCAGATAACCCATTGGGCTGCCGGGGCAGGTTTGCTCGATAAAGTTGAAGTGCTCACGTTTGTTGATGGGCAAGCCTCCCTCGACTGGATGCGTGCGTCGGGGGCCAAAGTAATGAACCTGCTGACCAAAGGCTCGCTGAATCACCTTACCCACCAACTTAAGAAAACACCCACTGAGCATTTCAACGACATTCAGTACGTTATTGATCAGGCACAGCAATCCGATCTGCTGGTCAATGTATACCTGGAAGACTGGAGCAACGGCATGCGCAACTCGCCCGATTATGTACTTCAGTATCTGGACTTTCTGCAAACCCAGCCCATCCGTCGTGTGCTGCTCCCCGACACGCTGGGCGTATTGACCCCTGCCGAAACATTCACCTTTGTCAGCCAGCTCGTTGATCGCTATCCAGAGCTTCATTTCGATTTCCATGCCCATAACGACTACGACCTTAGCATTGCCAATGTGATGGAAGCAATTCGAGCGGGAGCGCATGGGCTGCACCTAACCGTCAATGGGCTGGGCGAACGGGCAGGTAATGCACCCATGGCAAGTGCTATTGCGGTTCTGCGTGATTTTATGCCCGACATTCGAACGGGTGTGGTCGAAAAATCGCTGTATCAGGTTAGTAAGATCGTCGAAACGTTTTCAGGACTTCGGATTCCCGACAACAAGCCCGTGGTCGGGGATAATGTGTTCACCCAAACGGCCGGTATCCATGCCGACGGCGACAAGAAGAACAACCTGTATTTCAATACCTTATTGCCTGAACGCTTCGGCCGGAAACGAAGCTACGCCCTTGGCAAAACATCCGGCAAGGCCAACATTGAGAATAACCTCCGTGAGCTAGGGATTCAATTGTCGGAGAGCGATTTAAAGAAAGTAACCCAACGGGTTATCGAACTGGGCGATCTGAAAGAGGTAGTCACACGCGAAGACTTGCCGTATGTTATTTCGGATGTACTGAACACGAATGCCATTGCCTCGCGGGTCGAAATCCTCAACTACGTACTGACGCATTCGAAAGATCTGAAACCATCGGCCACGCTACGTGTGCGGATTGAAGAAGAACAGTTCGAAGAAAACGCTCAGGGCGACGGACAGTATGATGCCTTTATGAATGCCCTGAAGAAAATCTACAGCAAAAAGAAGCTTGTGCTTCCCTCCCTTACCGACTATGCTGTACGGATTCCGATGGGTGGCCGTACCGATGCGCTTTGTGAAACCATTATTACATGGAAATTTAAAAATCGCGAATTCAAAACCCGTGGCCTCGATTCTGATCAAACCGTATCGGCTATTAAAGCCACGCAAAAAATGCTAAATACGCTGGATTAACGCTGACCGCCAGATAAGGGCAACGTCCTAAATGGGATTATTGCCAATTCGTTTAATAAATTCGTGTTTTGGCACTGAACACAAACTGTTATCACGTTTCATTCGTCCTTTATGAGTCAGGCAAAACAGACAGCAGAAAAAGTAGAGTATAATGGGTCAGATAATCTGGCCATGATGAGTCATGCTGTCAATTACAACAGTGGGCTGTATAAGTGGGTGGCCCGCGACATTCGTCCCGGTGAAGCAGTCCTGGATTTTGGAGCTGGTAACGGCGAATATGCCAACCGCTTTCCGATTGGCAGTGTCGATGCGGCCGAAATTGACCCAGAGCTGCTACCGCTGATTAAACAACCCGTTTACACCGACATCCGCCAGCTCCCCAAAAAATACGACCTGATTTACACCATCAATGTGCTCGAACACATTGAGCATCATGGCGACATGGTCAAGGAGTTATACACTATACTAAAACCCGGTGGCCGCATCAAGGTCTTTGTTCCGGCTCGTCAGGAAATTTTCAGCAATATGGATGAGCACGTCGGCCATTACCGCCGTTACGACAAAAAGCTGGTGCGCCAGATTTTGGAAGATGCCGGTTTCCGGGTTACGGATTGCCGCTATTACGACTTCGCCGGTTACTTCATCTCGTTGATTTACAAATGGCTTGGTAAAGACGGCCGAATCACCAAAGAATCGGTGGTCCTGTATGATCGCGTCATTTTTCCCGTAAGTCGTCTGTTCGACAAACTAACGATTGGTCAGGTTATCGGTAAAAACGTCATTGCCGAAGCCGTACGGCCCAAATAGCCCAATTTAGTAAGCAGCTTAACAACCCAAACGAGTACGTTCACAGTTAATTTATACCCGTTAAAAGAGTATTGTGAAAAGCCGCCCGTATAACCCTGCCAGCGCTCTTTCACGCCTTCACTCTTTGCTCTTTAATCAATGAAAAAACACATCCTAGTAGTCCCCGGCGACGGTATTGGGGCCGAAGTAACCACCGTTGGTAAGCAGGTTCTGGAAACAATCGCTCAGAAGTTCGGGCATGAATTCACCTACGACGAAGCCCTGATCGGCCACGTCGCAATCGAAGCTACTGGCTCTCCGCTACCCGAAGAAACCTTAACCAAAATGAAGGCCGCTGATGCCGTTCTGTTTGGCGCTGTAGGACACCCTAAATACGATAACGATCCATCGGCCAAAGTTCGGCCCGAGCAAGGGCTGTTGAAAATGCGGAAGGAGTTAGGGCTCTATGCGAATCTGCGTCCGATCAAGCTATTCGACGAACTCCTCGACGCATCCAGTATTAAGCCCGAAATTCTGCGAGGAGCCGATATTCTGTTTTTCCGGGAGTTGACAGGAGACGTTTATTTTGGTAAACGCGAACGGCTTGATGACGGTAATACGGCCTACGATACAATGATCTACAGCAAATATGAAGTAGAGCGAATTGTTCGGAAAGCTTTTGAAGCCGCTCGTACCCGTGGCAAAAAACTCTGCTCAGTCGATAAGGCCAACGTACTCGAAAGTAGCCGTTTATGGCGCGAAGTCGTACAGGCCATTGCTCCCGAATACCCAGACGTGACGGTTGAACACCAGTTTATCGACGCTGCCGCCATGCTGCTCATCAAAGATCCGAAACGGTTCGATGTAGTTGTGACTGGCAATTTATTTGGCGACATACTGACCGATGAAGCCAGTCAGATTGCAGGTTCGATGGGTATGCTGGCTTCAGCTTCAGTTGGTGATCTAACAGGCGTTTACGAACCCATCCACGGCTCAGCCCACGATATTACGGGCAAAGGGGTAGCTAATCCTCTGGCGTCGATTCTTTCAGCCGCCTTATTACTAGATATATCGTTCGGCCTGAAAGATGAGGCCCAGGCCATTATTAATGCTGTAGATGCTGTATTAAAAGCGGGGTATCGTACACGCGATATTGCCAATAGCGATACCCCGGCAGACAAAATTCTGGGCACAGAGGCTATGGGTACTCAGATACTACAGCAGTTAACGGCCTAATACCGAGTGAATCAGCTTCGTTAAAAATTTTATAGAGAAGCTTGCAGGAAATTCAAAAAGGGCTATTTTTGTAGCGTATTTACGCAATCAGCGAAATTTCGCAAACTAAAAATGGCTATGTTCTCTACCAACCGGCTGCAAAACCTAATCGTTTTCTAAGAGCGGAGAGAAGGATATATTTTGCCCAAAAAGCCCTTCCTCCGCAGGAATGGGCTTTTTTTATCATTACTGAGTCAATACTAATTCAATCAATATCGGACTATGAGCCAACGAGTTTATATTTTCGACACCACCCTGCGCGACGGCGAACAAGTGCCAGGCTGTCAGTTGACCACTGAAGAAAAAATCGTAGTTGCCAAAGAACTGGAACGGCTCGGAGTCGATATTATCGAAGCTGGCTTCCCGATTTCCAGCCCTGGTGACTTTCGGTCGGTTGTCGAAATTTCAAAAGCCGTAACAGAACCTACCATCTGCGCCCTAAGCCGAGCCGTAAAAGGTGATATCGATGCGGCTGGCGAAGCCCTAAAATGGGCCAAACGGGGCCGGATTCATACAGGTATTGGCTCTTCGGACATTCATATCCGAAATAAATTCAACAGTACGCGGGAGAAAATTCTTGAGCAGGCCATTGCCGCTGTTAAGCATGCCAAATCGTACGTTGAAGATGTAGAATTTTATGCTGAAGATGCAGGCCGTGCTGATTTGGCCTTCCTGGCTCAACTAACCGAGGCTGTTATTGGCGCAGGGGCAACGGTCGTCAATATTCCTGATACAACAGGTTATTGCCTACCCGATGAGTACGGGAAAAAAATCGCTTATATCTATGAGCATGTTTCCAATGTTCATAAAGCCACCATTTCTATTCACTGTCATAATGATTTAGGTCTGGCAACGGCCAACACACTGGCAGGTGTCATGAATGGTGCTCGCCAGGTTGAAGTCACGATCAACGGCATTGGTGAACGGGCTGGTAACACATCGCTCGAAGAAGTGGTCATGGCTATCAAGGTAAAGAAGGAAATGGGGCTGTATACCAACATCGACTCAACCCGTCTTTACCCAGTCAGTAATCTGGTATCGCAAATGATGCGAATGCCTGTTCAGGCTAATAAAGCGATTGTTGGCCGAAATGCCTTTGCTCACTCCTCAGGTATCCACCAGGATGGTTTTTTGAAACATTCTGAGAACTATGAGATCATGAATCCCCAGGATGTTGGCGTGCCCAAGTCATCGATTGTCCTGACTGCCCGTTCTGGCCGCCACGCGTTGAAGCACCGCCTGGAACTGCTCGGTTTCCGTTATGACAAACCAACCCTGGATGGCATTTATTCTCGCTTCCTGGATATGGCCGACATTCGAAAGGAGGTCAATGACAAAGATTTAATGGAACTGGTCCGCTAAAAAGAAAGCCCGTCGTGCGACGGGCTTTCTTTTTGCCAAGAACAAAATACGAGAAATAGCTGTTTCGCCAACAAAGAATAGTAGTCCATTAACCTGCTAATCAGTCTTATCATGGCTCGTCCAACGCCTGAACTTATCAATGCACTTCGCAAAACTGCGAACAATCTTAAAAAGGGAGCACCTTACCAATGGGGACACATGGGAGGTTGTAACTGCGGAAACCTTGCCCAGGAACTGACCAAATTGAGCAAGGATGAAATTCATCGTTACGCCATGCAACGTTATGGCGACTGGAACGAGCAGGTAGAAGATTATTGCTCGACAAGTCAAATGCCAATTGATCTTCTAATCAGTGAAATGCTCGGTGCTGGTCTTACCCTGGAAGATCTAAAGCATCTTGAACGATTAGACGATCGTGAAATTCTGGCACAGCTCCCCCCTGAGAAAAGGCATTTAAAACACAATGTGCGAGAAGATGTCGTTTGCTACATGAACACCTGGGCAGACCTGCTAGAAGAACAGGTATTAGCTAAAATAACTTTGCCTGTAATTCGTGACGTTGAATTGGTTTGATCCACACTAGATGAATCAAGGTCAAGTAGTACAACGTATTCAAGAAGGGTATAAAACAGAAAAGGCCTGTCCAAGTTGGACAGGCCTTCCGATTTCATAGGTGGCACCTACCTACTCTCCCGCTTGTGACAGCAGTACCATCGGCAGTACGGGGCTTAACGGCTCTGTTCGGGATGGAAAGAGGTGTTCACCCGCCTTAACAGCACCAACCTATTGACTCTTCTGAGTACAGATCCCCTGCACTCTATATCAATGTAGCTTTCAAAGACCCCACAGAAAGAGATTGCCAATCACTCTATCAACACAAGTTT
>NZ_KB893177.1 GCF_000374025.1 Spirosoma panaciterrae DSM 21099
GAAAGGTAAGGGGCATATCTGTAAGTTGGGCAACAGCCGAATTCGTCAGTTGTTGTACATGGCCAGTATGCAGGCCAAGAAAACCAATCCGGCCTGTGCTGCTTTGTATGATCGGTTGGTGGGGGCAGGTAAGCCCAAGCTGGTGGCTTTGATAGCGGTGGCGCATAAGTTAGTTCGTCAGTGTTTTGCCGTAGCCCGAAGTGGGGTAAACTTTGATCAAAAACTAGCCTTACCTCTTGTTTCGTAACACAGTTCATCCCGACGCAGGAGGAATCTCAACGTTACTTATTAGTCAAGCTTGAGATTCCTCCTGCGTCGGAATGACAAAAAAGAGCCGGACATTTTCTAAAAGGAACATTTAAACAGGCTCCTCGTTAATCCGAAACGTCGGCCCGGCTGTAAATCCTGTCGAAAAGTTCATTATACCTATCTTTGAGGATGCTTCCTTCCTCAAAGACCAATACCAATCTTCAACTAATCGTTGTGGTATTTGCCCAGTTTGCGGGCACCTCGCTCTGGTTTGCCGGAAACGCCATCCTGCCGGAACTGCAAGCACTCCTGAAAACAACCGAGTTCACGAGCTGGATAACCTCAGCGGTACAGATCGGCTTTATTGCCGGAACGCTCCTTTACGCGCTGTTAGCCATCCCCGATCGGTTTCGGGCCACGCAGGTCTTTCTGGTTTCGGTTATGCTGGCGGCAACGGTCAATGTACTGTGGCTGTTTCTGCCGATACACCCCGCAACGATCCTGGCAAGCCGCTTTCTGACGGGTTTCTTTCTGGCGGGTGTTTATCCGGTGGGCATGAAAATAGCGGCTGACCGATTTAAGCCCATACTCGGCAAAGCCATGGGTTTTCTGGTTGGGGCGCTGGTAGTCGGAACGGCCTTTCCGCATTTGATTCGAGGGTTAGGAACCAGTCTACCCTATCGTAGTCTGATGCTATCCGTAAGTTCGCTGGCCCTGGTTGGGGGGCTTTTACTGATTTTCCTGGTACCCGTCAGCCCCATTCCATCAACAAAAACCCGATTCCGGTTTCAGGCCCTGCACGCATTATTTCAACCCTCTGCCTTTCGCCCGGCCATGCTTGGGTATTTTGGGCATATGTGGGAAATATACACGCTTTGGGCTTTTCTACCAGCTCTCATCAGCTACTACCAACAGCACCATCCCGATACTCCAGTAGCCACTTCGCTTTGGGCCTTTGGCGCCATTGGTGCCGGAGCCTTAGGCTGCATTGGCGGGGGGTATCTTGCCTTGCGGATGGGTAGTGCCCGTGTAGCCCGGGCACTATTGGTTGCCTCTGGCTTGTGCATTATCCTGCTGCCATTCCTATTGAAGACTTCGGTAGCCGTATTCGGTATTTTCCTACTGGTATGGGGAAGTTCTGTAGCCGGTGATTCGCCCCAATTTTCAACCCTTGTGGCTAGTCATGCTGCCGTCGAAAACCGGGGTAGTATCCTCACACTGGTCACCTGCATAGGTTTTCTGATCACGGTCATCTCGATTCAGTTGATGGCCTGGCTGGTTACACAGATCGGTTTATCTGGCTGGTTATTTTATATCCTGCTCCCCGGCCCCATTCTGGGCGTACTGGCGATGCGGAGTGAACGGTCATAAAAGCTATCTGATTCCGTCAGGTATGGTATAACTTACCGATCCAAAGCTTCTTAACACGGAATACCCATTTCTAAAATTGCGCTGTTTATGCTGAAACACTGGTGGAAAGCCCTTACTGTTCTCATTCTGGCTTATGTTTTTATTGCAGGTCTAATGAGTCCTGTTCCTAAGTTGCCCATTTTGCACGAAGCCATCCGCAACACATTCTTCCACCCTCCTCTCTGGATTGCCATGATGACCATGCTGCTAGGGTCAGCCATTTTCTCGGTTCGCTACCTGAGAAAAGGAAAGCTGGACGACGATCTGGTGTCGGTTGAGCTGGCTAACACAGCCTTGCTATTCGGGGTGCTCGGCTGTATTACCGGATCGGTATGGGCTTACTTTGCCTGGGGCGATCTGTGGCCCAATGACCCTAAAACCAATGGAGTAGCCGTCGGCATGCTTCTGTATCTGGCCTATTTTGTATTGCGGGGATCTGTGGATGATGAGGTCCGCCGGGCCAGAATATCTTCGGTGTACAACATCTTCGCGTTTGCCGTTTTCATTCCCTTGATTCTTATTCTACCGCGATTAACGGATTCCTTACATCCTGGTAATGGTGGCAATCCTGGCTTCAACCAGTATGATGCCGACAACTCCATCAAACGCATCATCCGACCCGCTTTTGTTGGTTTTACGCTGTTAGGCTTTTGGATCACCCAACTCCGGGTGCGCCTGCGACGGGTAGAAAGCCAATTAGATGAGCAGCAGGAACTGGAAAAATCGGTCAGCAAGCGCTCAGCCAACATGCAAAACCTTACCAATCCATAAGCGAGTGTACCATGAATCAGTTAGCAGAAATCTTAAGACAGGATGGCAAAATTTGGGTAGTTGTGGCCGTGATTGGGGTCGTCTTAGCAGGCTGGTTATTCTATCTACTCCGAATTGGCAGCCGCGTAAACAAAGTCAAACGAAGGGTTATTGAGTGAACCTGTTAAAAGGCATCTAAAAATCCCTCCTCAAACCTCACCTTCCCAGCCAGTCTTTAAAATCAGCGATTCGGCTTAGGCTCACCAACACTTCCTGGCGGGAAGCTGGTCGAAGATCGACTTTTAACTTCCCGGCGGAGTACACATGAATGGTCTGAATGGCTGTTCGGGCCACCAGAAACTGTCGGTTTACCCGAAAAAACTGCGACGGGTTCAGCATCCCCGTCAGTTGGTCAAGGCTGTACTCAAGCGGAAGTAACTGACCTTCTTTAGTGGTCAGAAAGGTGGCTTTTTCCTCGGAGAAAAAATAGGCTATCTCGCCTGTTTCAATACTTCGGATTTTGGTGCCGATGCTGATCATAAACCGCTCCTTAAACGGCGACTCCCGAAACTGCTGCACTACCTGAAGCAGTTTGGTCAGGTCGGGGGTGGACGCTACACCGCGCAGGGTTTTGAATTTGTCGAGGGCGTTGACCAGTTCGTCGTAATCGACGGGTTTCAGCAAATAGTCGATGCTGTTGACCTTAAACGCCTTGATCATGTACTCATCGTAGGCCGTCGTAAAAATGATGGGTACCGTCAACTGGATTTGCTCGAAAATACTGAACGCCAATCCATCTTCCAGGTGAATATCCATCAGAATCAAATCGGGTACGGAATGTTGGCTAAGCCAGGCGACTGACTCATTCACCGAGGGCAGTTGAGCCAGCACCTGGGTGGCTGGGTCGTACTTTTTAAGCATTCGCTCCAACTGCCGGGCCGAGCGGTCTTCGTCTTCGATAATGATTACGTTCATGTTTAAAGAGTGAAAGAGCGAAAGAGTGAAACCCAGCTCGTCGCTCTTTCACTCTTTCGCTCTTTACGTTAAAAGTGGGATTTTGACAACAAACTGGCCCTGCTCCTCTCCGCACCAAACAGGTCGGTCGGTTAGGAGCGAATACCGATTGGTGATATTAGAAAGGCCAATACCCGTCGACGGTTCGGGCTGGTCGCGGGCCTGAATGGGGTTTTCGACCAGCAGCCAATCCTGTTCGACATAGATACGTACTTTAAGCTTTTCACGCTGCGACATCCGGTTGTGCTTTACGGCGTTTTCGACCAGTAGCTGCAACGTGAGCGGAGCGATTCGATACTGGAGTTGAGCCGCTTGAGGAACATCGATCAGGACATCGAATTTGTTCTCGAATCGGATTTTGAGCAGAAACGTATAGGCCTGGATGAAATCAAGTTCGGTAGACAACGGCACTAAATCCTGATCACGCTGCTCCAGAATATACCGATACGCTTTGGATAACCGCTTGATAAACTGCTCCGACAGGTCGACATCTTCATGAATCAACGACGTCAGAATACTCAGACTATTGAACAGGAAGTGTGGGCTTAACTGGCTCTTCAAAGCGCCAAATTGACTCAATAGCGCTTCTTTTTCCAGTTTCTCTGCCTTTAGCTGAACATCTTTCAATTGCCGATAGGATCGTTCGCTGATGGTTAGATAAAAGGCTGTGAGCATAATGACGATAGAAAAGACATTGTTAGCCCGGCCAATGTAGGCCATCATCATAGGTGGAAAAGGAGAAGGACCACGGCTAGGTAACAACGACGGCCAAATCTGCTTGACAACATGGATCGCTCCGAATAAAAGCACGGGGAGCACTTTCGTGAACAGGAGAGCTAATGAGAACGAAATAAGGAAGGTCAGCAGAATTGACCGCCAGTTGAACTGCATCAGAATATCGCTACTAAACCGATTCGATAGCTGCCGCTGGCACCAGTCGGTCGCGCTAATCCAGAGGTAATACAATCCCAGATTGATGATACTGATCAGGATAAAGAACGGTATCGAATGAATCAGAACCGTTGTATTTCGGGCTGATTCGGGCAAATTGACGTAAAGCAGCAAGGGCGAAAAAAGCACCAGCAGTCGAATGGCCAGCTGCCACTTCTGTGTCGATGTAAGCCGATTATCCATAAATAGACGAAGCGTACAATAGGAAAAAACTAATGGTAACCCTCAGTTAAACAGGCATCTCCTACCATTTAGGGATTATCTAAAACTACAAAAACCGGCTTTCTTGACCGGTTTTTGTATAGTATAGCCTAATGAATTAGGATTCGAGCATGACGAACGTTTCGGCCGGGCGTTCCTGAACCACGAAGGTTTTCACCGTACTTTGGTCGCCCACCTTAACGGCAATCTGGTACGTACCAACACCTAACTCATTGATATTAAATTTCTGGTTGATTCCCTGGCGTAAATCGACCGAGGACGTATAGAGCAAATGACCTTCCCGATCCTGTAGGGCTATGGTCGCTTTGGCGGCTTCGGGGGCTACAATCAGTTTAACCTTGTTATCGGCCGTCAGCGTTATGGCCGTAGCAGGTGCCTGGTTGGTAGTTGTTTTGGCGAACGATGCAGAACCGGCTACCAGTCCCAGCATCAGAATGAATAATTTTTTCATGGTCTGTTCTCGATTTGTTTTTGTTTGATGAACCAAAGTTGCATCCCGTTGAACAGGCCCGAAAATCAAAGACGACGAACGCTGGGAAAAGCCGGAAGAACGTGGCTTTCAGCCGGATGAGTACGCACCAACAGGTAGCCATCTACTCTTAAACGGCAAAGACGCGAGAGACAATGCCTTATAAATTAGCGCATTGCTTCGCGTCTTTGACATTTCACACCCATATATACTATCACATATAAGCTTCGTCGCGGCCGAATCGCAGCTTGATTACGTGCAGGGCATTCAGCAATTTCAGCAGTGGATAAGCTGGGTCGAACTCATGCCAGCGGAAACCACCGAAGTTGGCCCGGCCACCGTATTTATGGTGATTGTTATGATACGACTCGCCCATCATCAGAAAATCGAAGGGAAGCAGGTTTTTAGCTGTATCGTTTACCTCGAAATTGGTGTAGCCATACCGATGCGCATACCAGTTGATGATCGCGCCATGAACTGGCCCCATCAGGAAATGGAACGGCAGAAGCAGAAAAAACCAGGGCGAAGAAGCAAACTGGATATAAAACAAGGTATAGGCCGTTCCCCAGGCCAGCCGAACCGGCCAG
Organism: Spirosoma panaciterrae DSM 21099; assembly: GCF_000374025.1. GTDB lineage: Bacteria > Bacteroidota > Bacteroidia > Cytophagales > Spirosomataceae > Spirosoma > Spirosoma panaciterrae. The sequence continues at coordinate 5,653 of NZ_KB893177.1, forward strand.
CGATCGCCAAACCACTCCATCCACGGCCAGTTGGGAACACCTTTCTTATACTTGGCCGGAATATGGTCGCGGTTATTCAGAATGTCATTATAGTAGATCCGGGTTTTCCACATCATATCGAACAGATTTTTGGAAAACTCGGGTGAATGTGGGTCCTGCTCGGTATCAGCATGAGCGTGGTGCAGCCGGTGCATAATCCCATAGGCGCGTGGGCTCAGAAACGACGAGCCCTGGGCCACAAACGTTACGACGTAGAAAAACTTCTCCCAGCCTTTACTCATCGTAAACATCTGGTGGGCGGCATAGCGGTGAAGAAAAAAGGTCTGCATCAGTACCGATAGGTACCAGTGCGCCAGAAAGAAAGCGAGGATGATCATATACGATTGTGTAGCGCGGACCTCTGGTCCGCATAGCCAACTATCTGAGGATAGCTTGTAACGACAGAATTATAGCTATGCGGACCAGAAGTCCGCGCTACGTAATGACAAGATGTTTCTGCAAAGTTGCCCTTTGCCATCTCCCTCCTACCTGACGCTCGTCAACTTATTATCTGACGTTTGTCAGCTCATTACCTGGCCGGGCCAAAATCAGTCTCCGACCTGACGAAACTCATAATTCGCGGAGGCAAACCATCTCAATTTTGAGCCAGCAAAATCGATACGGTGATGAGCATTATCTTCTTCATGATTGGTGTCAGCCTGATGATGGCACTGGGTTTTCTGGGCGCCTTTTTCTGGTCGATGCGGACCGGGCAGCAGGATGATCTGTACACCCCCTCGATTCGGATGCTCCTGGAAGACGACGCACCGGATACTGCTGAACCTCAATCACACGCAAAGTAACCCCTATCTCGTTCATTATGAATGTCTCGATTAATCAACCTGCTGATGCGGCTTCTAACCTGGTTAAGCCCGGCAAGGTTTCCATTGGGCAGCAACCACCCGGCGGTGATACACTGGTGGAACGTTTCGCCTACGACAACAAAATTGTCCGTGACTTTGCTGTAGCATCGATCATCTGGGGCATCATCGGGATGCTCGTGGGTGTCATTGCCGCCACCCAATTGTTCGCTCCAGCCGCCAACCTGGGCAATCAGTATACCACCTTCGGCCGGATTCGTCCGCTGCACACCAACGCGGTCATTTTTGCTTTTGTGGGCAATGCCATTTTTATGGGCGTGTATTACTCGCTCCAACGGCTCTGCAAAACCCGGATGTTCAGCGACGTACTGAGCAAAATTCACTTCTGGGGCTGGCAATTGATTATTCTGTCGGCCGTGGCAACACTACCCCTCGGCCTTACCAGTTCGAAAGAATACGCCGAGCTGGAATGGCCTATCGACATTGCCATTACGCTGATCTGGGTGGTTTTTGGTATCAATATGTTCGGCACCATCGTAAAACGACGTGAGCGGCACCTGTACGTAGCCATCTGGTTTTACATTGCTACGTTCGTAACGGTCGCCGTGCTGCACATCGTCAATTCGATGGAGATGCCGGTAAGCTTCCTGAAAAGCTATTCGATGTATGCGGGTGTACAGGATGCGCTGGTTCAGTGGTGGTATGGGCACAATGCTGTAGCGTTCTTCCTGACTACACCCTACCTGGGCATGATGTACTACTTCCTGCCTAAGATGGCCAACCGTCCGGTTTATTCGTACCGACTATCGATTCTACACTTCTGGGCGTTGATATTCCTTTACATTTGGGCGGGGCCTCACCATCTGTTGTACAGTTCCCTTCCCGACTGGGCGCAATCGCTCGGAACCGTTTTCTCGATCATGCTGATTGCCCCATCGTGGGGTGGTATGATCAATGGTCTGCTGACGCTGCGCGGTGCCTGGGATAAAGTTCGGGAAGATACCCTTCTGAAATTCATGGTCGTTGGTCTGACCGCCTATGGTATGGCCACGCTGGAAGGGCCGCTACTCTCGCTCAAAAACGTGAATGCCATTGCCCACTTTACCGACTGGATCGTAGCGCACGTACACGTTGGAGCATTAGGCTGGAACGGCTTCCTGACGTTTGCGATGCTGTACTGGCTCATTCCACGCATCTATCGTACACCGCTGTACTCGAAAAAACTGCTGAATTTCCACTTCTGGATCGGCACGCTGGGTATTCTGTTCTATGCCATTCCCATGTATATATCGGGGTTCACGCAGGGCATGATGTGGAAAGAATTTACAGATGCCAGCGTCCTGAAATACCCGACATTCCTCGAAACAACCCTGCAAATTCTGCCGATGCATATGATGCGGGCACTGGGTGGAACGCTGTACTTGCTGGGAGCCATTCTGATGGGCTACAACCTCTTCAAAACCATGGCTGCAGGAAAACTGGTGGCCAACGAAGAAGCTGAAGCCTATGCCTTGCCCGTTAGCTTCAAACCAACCGGTAGCGAAACCTACTGGCACCGTTGGCTGGAACGCAAGCCTTTCCAGTTCCTGGTTGCATCGCTGGTTGTTATCCTGATTGGTTCGCTCATCGAGCTTATCCCAACGTTCATGGTCAAATCGAACGTACCGACCATTGCTTCTGTACAGCCGTATACCGCCCTTGAAGTGCAAGGCCGTGACCTCTTCATCCGCGAAGGCTGCGTAAGCTGTCACAGTCAGTTGGTACGACCCTTCCGGTCCGAAACCGAACGGTATGGCGAATACTCGAAAGCAGGTGAGTTCGTATACGATCACCCATTCCTGTGGGGCAGCAAACGGACGGGGCCCGACCTTCACCGCGAAGGCGGCAAATACCCCGACTCCTGGCACTACCACCACATGAACGATCCAACGTCGATGTCGCCAGGCTCCGTTATGCCTTCCTATCCATGGCTGATTACGCAGCAACTCGATGTTTCGACCACCTCGGCTAAACTCCGCGCCCTGAACAAGATCGGTGTTCCCTATGATGATCTCGCCATTGCTCAGGCCAACGACGATCTGACCAAACAAGCCACCGAAGTCAGCGGCCGACTAGCCAAGGAAGGGATCAATGTCAAACCCGACCGCGAAATCGTGGCCCTCATTGCCTACCTGCAACGGCTGGGAACGGATATCAAGAAAATGGAAACTGCACAAAAATAAGTAGTAGGAGCGAGGAGTGAGTATTGGGAGGGCTGGCGCAAGCCAATGGCTACCGAATGGGTTCTCTCACTCCTCGCTCCTACATACTAACTCCTTCAAGAAGCCATGTTCAAGCAATTCATATCAGCCATTCCGGGAGCAGACGTCTATATGATCGGCTCGTTCCTGACGTTTTTCGCCTTTTTCCTGCTGGTGGGACTGTACCTGTTTCTCGCCGACAAACGCCACATGCAGCAAATGAGTAACCTGCCCCTCGACGAATCCAGCGAGGTTTAACCGATCTAATTTATGAATCTTCTCGTAACAACTTTGTTTGACCCGACAACTGGCAAATCGATCTGGGATTTAAGCTCCGGCGAAGACCTGCTGTGGGTCATGGTGATGATCTTCGTGACCGTTGCCACTGGATTGCTACTCGTTATTACGCTTTATCTGGCTTATGTCCTGCGTCAGGCGCTGGGGCTAAAATCGACTGCTTCGGCTAAACCGGCCGATAATCGGACAGCCTGGCAAAAATGGGCCGGTCTGCACACCCTGAGTACCGAAAAAGACCTGATGCTGGAACATGCCTACGATGGTATTGCCGAACTCGACAACCCCACCCCGCCCTGGTTCATGGGTCTGTTTTACCTGACCATCGGCTTTGCTGCCATTTATTTGCTGATTTTCCATGTGATCGGTACGGGGAATGTGATGGAACAGGAGTACACGCAGGAGGTGGCCGTTGCCGAAAAACAACGCGAAGCCTACGTGAAGCTCGTAGCTGGTAAAATCAACGAAAATACGGTTACCAAACTTACTGAAGCCAAAGGATTAGATGCCGGAAAAACGCTGTTCAACCAATATTGTACAGCCTGCCACGGCCAGAATGGCGAAGGGAAAGTAGGCCCGAACCTGACCGATGAATACTGGCTGCATGGTGGCTCTATCAAAGACGTTTTCCACACCGTTACCGAAGGCGTTCCCGACAAAGGGATGATTTCCTGGAAAAAGCAGCTTAACCCGCTTCAGATTCAGCAGGTATCCAGCTATATCCTGTCTCTACAGGGCACTAAACCGATTGGGGCCAAAGAACCCCAGGGCGAGAAAGTAGCGATAAATTAAGCATGACTATTGCACAGAGATACACAAAGAACCACAGAGTCCCACAGAGAAATAATAGATAGTTCTGTGAATCTCTATACACCTCTGTGTATCTCTGTGCAATAACTTCCAACAACGAAATCAATGAACGCAACACTCAACGCTCCTCCTGAAAAGAAACCCAACCCTACGTTTGGTAAGCGGGAATGGCTCTATCCACGGGTGGTGAAAGGGCGGTATTATCGCTGGCGAAATATCGTATCCTGGGTTCTACTGGCCGCTCTCTTTTCCGGGCCTTTTTTGACCTATAATGGCCAGCCGCTGTTCCTGTTCAATATTCTGGAACGGAAATTCAATTTCTTCGGGGTTACCTTCTGGCCGCAGGATTTTTATCTGGTCGCCATTGGGATGCTGGCTTTTATTGTCTTCATCGTTCTGTTCACAACAATCTACGGACGTGTATTTTGCGGATGGGCCTGCCCACAGACCATTTTCATGGAAATGGTTTTCCGACGCATCGAAATCTGGATTGAAGGCGATCAGAATGCTCGCAAACGACTGGATGCGTCTCCGTGGACTACCGAAAAAATCCTCAAAAAATCGGCTAAATACAGCCTCTTTTTCCTGCTTTCGTTTGCCATCAGCAATACGTTTCTGGCGTATATCATCGGGAAAGATGCCTTGCTTGCCATCATGACCGACAATCCGGCCAATCACCTGGCCGGGCTAATGGCCATCTTGTTGTTCACTGGCGTTTTTTATACCGTATATGCCCATGTGCGCGAATACGTATGCACCACCATTTGCCCATATGGTCGTCTGCAAAGCGTAATGCTGGACAAAAACTCGGTGCTGATAACGTACGACGAAGTACGGGGCGAGCCAAGAGGAAAAATGCAGAGGGAAAAGGGCATGGAGCAAAGGATACAAGCTGACGCTAAGAGTTTCCACCCCTTGCCCCTAGCCACTAGCTCTCAGCCCAAAGGCGACTGCATCGACTGCAAGCTGTGCGTTCAGGTCTGCCCAACGGGTATCGACATTCGAAACGGCAACCAGATGGAATGCGTAAACTGTACCTTGTGTATCGATGCCTGCGATGACATTATGGACAAAATTGGTCGTCCGCGTGGTCTTATCCGATACGATTCGCTCGAAGGCGTCCGAACGCAAAAGCCGTGGCGGATTACCACTCGTATGGTGGCCTATAGCCTTATTCTGGTATTGCTCATGAGCGTATGGGGCTTTCTGCTGGTGAGCCGGAGCGACCTCGACACCACCATTCTTCGGGCACCGGGCCAATTATTCCAGCGCGAGCCAGGCGGTATGATTTCCGATCTGTATCTGGTCGAGCTGGTCAACAAAACGCATAAAGATAAGCCCGTTTCGTTCCGGGTGGCTTATCCGGGCGCCAAACTGCGGATGGTTCAACCCATCACAAAAGCACCTGCCGATGATCTGACAAAAGGAATGTTTTTCATTCTACTTCCCGAAAAATCGATCCATCAGAACAGCACCAAACTCGTTATCGAAGTACTCTCCGATGGCGAAGTTGTCGATAAAGTAAATACAACCTTTCTGGGGCCTGTACAATGATTGAATTGTTGAATGATTGAATGCTACTGTGGCGCATGATTCAACAATTCAATCATTCAACATTTCAATCACTCAACAATTCTATCATTCAATCATTAAAACTATGAACTGGGGGAAATCAATTGTTCTTGTATTTGTGCTCTTTGCGGGTTTTATCGGTACGATGGTGTATCAGATGAGCCGCGAGCATATCGATCTGGTAAGTGACAACTATTACCAGAATGAACTAGATTATCAGCGGCAAATTGACCGCGAGAAGAATGCCCGGCAAAATACCGATGCCGTCATTACCAATCAGCCCGATCAGCAGCAGGTCGTCTGCGAACTACCCAACACCCTGCAAAATGGTCAGATCGTTTTTTACCGCCCCGGCGACCGGAAGCAGGACTTTAAGGTAACGATTCCGGCCAGCCACGAAGCACAGAAGGTGATTTCGACGGCCACTCTGGCGCGTGGCCTCTGGCGCGTGCAGTTTACCTGGTCGGATGGCAACCGCGAATATTATCAGGAAAGTCAACTTTATTTATAACCCATGTCGCCCTGGCTTGCTACCGCTTTTGTTACGGGCCTGATCAGCAGCCTGCACTGTGTGGGTATGTGCGGACCGTTGGTGGCTGCTCTACCCGTCGGGCGAATCCCGAAGCACGCACGCTGGAAAGCCGTTGGCCTATACCACGTGGGTCGTGTTGCTACGTACAGTACCCTGGGCGTACTGGCCGGTACCATGAGCCTGGGGTTACACCTTATGGGTTGGCAACGTCCGCTGGCCGTCGTCAGTGGGGTTGTGTTGCTGATTAGTTTTTTGTGGCGGAAAGGCTTACCTACCCGTTTACGCTGGCCCTGGCTCGATAGCCAGATCACCCGAATTTTCCGCCAGCATCTGCAACAACCCGGCTGGCTGGGTTTTGGCCTTCTGGGTATTCTGAACGGCCTGCTTCCCTGCGGATTCACATACCTCGCCCTGGCTGGCACCTTAGCCACCAATACCCCATTGGCAGGCGCTTCGTACATGCTCCTGTTCGGCCTGGGAACGCTTCCCGCCCTACTGGGTGTCAATCTGATGACCGGCTGGCTCTCAATTCTTGGTCGTCAGTATCTGAACCGCGCCCTTTCAATAGCCACGGTTGCGGTGGCTTTATTACTCATCAGCCGGGGGCTGGCGCACTATCAACTCCCCATCAGCGTTCAGGACGCTATACCGATGTGCCACAGCCTGTTAGCGAAGTAGCTGCGCATCATTCCCTAAACTCTAAGTGCTTTAGTTGATTCCTCCTGACATGAGGTACATCATATATACTACCCAGGGAAGTCCAATCAGCAGGGCTATTGCGGAAAGAATTTCCTTTCCTTTCACATTCGAAAAAAGGTAAACAAGGAAGCTATAGGCGATTAGCAGAAGTCCAGAGAGTTCCAGCCCAAAAACCATCAAAATTTGCCCTAATAAACCGGTTGCTGGCCAATGACGGAAGTTCTCGTAGACGATAGGAAATACCAAAACGAGCAATAGCAAGATTAGCCCGTAAAGTGATCGATTTTCATGTTTCATCTAAACTCTTTTTGTAAAAGCTTCAACCAAAAGTCGAATCGCCTACGATTCATGTTTAGGGTTTTCATAAAACTGCTTTAGGTTGGTAGGATCGTCAGATGTAAACCTTTGAAGGCCTTCTACCAAAGATTCATGAAAAAGCCCTGTATTCCTATTCAATAAGAATACGTTAATAGCTTCTTTGCTGTATGCAGGTGTTTGTAGCCTATCCCAGATACGTTGGTTTTAAACGGCGTTGAATCCGCTTCGGTAACGGAACTCCTGCCTGATACGCTTTAAGAAGCCTCTCTTCCCGACGATGCCCAAACCGAGCTTTTTTAATCACGCCAACCCCTATTGATAGTAAACCAACGACGCCAGCCGGAGCCCCGGCAGGCAAAGCAATAAACCCTATCAGATTACAGCCCCCTACCATGGTATACGTTTTCCCGGATGACCGTTTGTTGGCAAAAAGTTGCTGCACAGCCAGGGACGTATCCTGCCTGGAATCGATTTTCGTGGGCAAAACTGGTAACCTGTGCTGGCTTGAGATAGTAGTAGCAATCCTTTCGACCATTACTGAATCAGGTTGCGCATATCCATAAGGAGAAGCCGTTCCGAACAAAACGATAAGTAGCCCATAGTACTTACGGTTCATTTTGTTTGTGCTTTATAGGTAAATACCAACTCATTTCCCTACCAATATAGCCAATTCCAGCCACTTACAGGCTACTAATATCCTTAAGAAGCAGTAACTCAAAGCACGTCTACTTGATAGCTAGTTGTGAAGGTAGCGCAGCATGGTCAATCGGGCCTCCATACCGCCACAATTCGAACCCCTGTTGAAGCAACACGCAGGCAGGAAAGCTTGTAAAGCCAAAACTTCGAACGACCTCAGGATGTGTGGCTTCGTCGATGCACATGATCTGTATGCCCGGATTGACAAGCAACCGAAGTTTCGCCAGCAGCCAGTCCATATCCAGGTGGTGTGAACTACTGACGGATGTACAGACCAGTAAGATAGGCTGCTGTGGCAAAGCCGAAAATGCAGAAGTCGTGGGTGCCATGTGACAAAGGCAATTAGTAGCCGTAAAGTTGGCGGTCCCTTTCGGCAAAATTCTTGAGGCAGGTCAAGCCCCAGGCAGATTTTTGTCACTCAGATATATCATTTTTCTGACAAAGCTCTTCTCGCCATACGTTTTTCAGTCACAGCTCCATCATCCCGGAAATCCAGCTTATTGGCTGACCAGAATCAGGCCTATGCCTAACGTTACTCATAATGCATCGTGGCGAACTCCCCTAATTTTGACAGGAACACTCGCTAGGATTACGCAATGAAAAAAGCTCTTTTGCTCACGGATGGTTCGGTCGATATGGCACTGTCGTTCAATCGGTGGCTGGAAACTCAGTCGGAGCCCATTGACCTGACGGTGGTCTACGCGTTTGATCTTAACAAGCGTGCCGATCAGCCGCTAAAAGCATCCCTGTTTCGGGAAGCCAAACAAACGGCCAATGAGCAGTTGACGCGTTGGGTAAGCTTCCTGTCAAAAACTGCCTTAGGTGAGTTTCGTACCGAAATTTTACTGGGCGAACCCGAACTGGTCCTAACCATTCATTTACTCCTTCGTCGATACGATTATTTACTGATCGATCTTAATCAAAACGACGCTTTATCAACATACCGGGCCTGTCAGCGTCAGATCAACACACAACTACGCTGCCTGAGCCTACGCCAGAATCCTGACTGTCTGGTCGAACAAACGCAGGAAGTAAGCTATGCTTTTGCTGGTTAGGAAGCGTGCTTCTACCAGTGCTACTGAGTTTTATAGTGAGATAAGTTGAGTTTAGTGTTTGCGTTGCTATTTAACCAGCCTGACCGATTCGGGCTGGTTACTTTTTTTAATGGAAATTAAATAACTCCTACCGTAAGCAAACGGGTTGCTTTTGCAGACAATGCCGATGACCGAACTCCTGTGATGTATACTTAGTAGGGCATTTTATTCGATTTACTTCGCTAAATAGCATCGGAGAAGCAACAAATTCAGGTCTATACGGTTTAGTTCTTCTGACGCTTATACCGATTTTTAGGTGGCTACCATTCAACATCTCTACACTTCTCGTACCCTATTCCGACGACTTGGCTGGTCGGCTCTACTGATCGGGCTTACCCAATCAGGGATAGCTCAATCCAGGGCAGTCTGGCCGTTACAGCCGGGTATCTATTTTCCGCAGGCACCACTTCCCGGTACATGGCGCAAGTCGGTCGGGGTTGTCTTTACAACCACACCCCCTGAGCTGACCGAAGAAATCCGGGTGAGTGTGCCCGCCATTGATTTTAATGTACAACGGGGGCTGTCGAAAAACTTCTTTCTGACCGGCCGCTTTCAAACCCAGTTTGTACAGAGCAACATTGGCCTGGGCTTTCGCTGGGTCAAACCGTTTACGAATCGGCTATTTATGTCGGCTGGCTACGATATAACCGGCTGGCTGGGGGCCTTACAAATCAAGGATGTATTTAGCAGTCAGGCCTTTGGTGTTGAAACCTTCCCGAACGTATCAGTCGGCTATAAACTCACCCGCGATCTTCGGTTTACGTTCCGAACCGAAGCCATTATAGACCTGTATTACCGTTCGCAGGTAGGCAACTTAGCGGTAGAGTATAATCGTCGGGCGGTGAATGGGGTGGCCTTTACGTTTATGCTCGAACAGCCTTTTTATCACCAGCGCCATGTGTCGGTGGGTATTCGGGGCGCGTATTCCAACTTCAACTGGCAACTCTGGTCGCTGTTCGACACGTTCGACCGTAATCTGTTTTATCCCCAACTAATTTTTGGCTTTATCCTGTGAAACCGATCATTTATAGCCTGCTAGCCTTGTTGCTGCTCGTCTCCCTGAGTTGTCGGAAGACCTATGAGGCTCCGGTCCCTTATGATTTTACCAATTTGCCCGGCTCTGGTCAGTTTGGAACGGCCGTTCGGTCGGTTACCGAGGGGGTTTATACCGTTTCGAATGGAGCCAGCGAATTTGGTGATCAGGTAGCTCTCAAATGGACGTATCTGCACAACGGGGCTGATACCAGCTATTACTTATCGGTTTTCACCGGAAAGGATGCCGCCTATTTCAATCTGGAAGGCACTCCCCAAACAGATAGCCTGGTACTGGGCGGCTACTGGCGTAAACTGGTGAACGATCAGATTGGCCTGGTTCAGTTGACACTTCGGGTAAAACATCAGGGAAAATTACAGCTCTATAAAGGCAAGCTGGCCTCTGGCGATACCATGGTCATCGATGGACTGTACGGCGATAAGAACAGTTCTCTAAGCCATCCGATCACCTTTACATATAATCGTCCCCTCAATCCTCGCCCGTTTTCCATCATGGCACACCGGAGCGGGGGCCGTACCTCCGATTTGTTGCCTGCTTCCGAAAATTCGGTGGAAATCATCAAACTGGCGTCCCGGCTGGGGGCCACCGGCATTGAAGTGGATGTCCGCTATACGAAAGATGGGGTTCCGATTCTATATCACGACAACACGCTCAATCTGCGGCTTATTCAGAAGAATGGCCTGACAGGGCCTGTTGAGAACTATACCTATCAGCAATTAAGCACGTTTGTTCGGCTCATCAACGGTGAAAAAATACCCACCCTGGAAGAAGCCATGGAGACGGTGGTGAACAATACGGCCCTGAACTTTGTCTGGCTCGACACCAAATACATTGGCCCAATGGACAAAGTGCAGGCGATCCAGCAAAAATATCGACAAAAGGCCCTTCAGATGGGGCGCGACCTGCGCATCATTATTGGATTGCCCAGTACTGAAGCGGTAGACTCCTACAAAGCCCTGGCCAACAAAGAAAATACGCCTATTCTGTGCGAACTGGATACAGCACTTACCCGCAGTCTGGGTGCACGGATCTGGGCCCCGCGCTGGACACTGGGCCCGCAAACGGCCGAGGTACAGGCCATGAAAGCTGATGGCCTCACGGTTTTTGTCTGGACCCTCGATGAGCCTGAATTTATTCGGGAGTTTATCGGTCAGAATCAGTTCGACGGCATTCTCTCCAATTACTCGCCCGTGGTCGCTTTTTATCACTATACCGAACAACCGTGAGTATGCTACCTCTCCGTTTACAGACAATACGCTGGGTTGTTTTGTTTTTACTCCTAAGCCTGACCGCTCAGGCCCAGCGAATCCCGTCGGCTCGTCGGCAACGTCGGCTACAGGCTATAGAAGCCGATTCACTCATCGATACGCGTCGCGGTCCCTATACGCTGGTCGTAACGGCGGGTGGAGGCTTGTCGTATTATTCCACGCACCTGGGCGTACCTCAAACGATTGATGAGCCTCATCTGAGCCGATTTGGCACTCCATCGTCGCTGCGGGTGATGTGGTATCCCGATCATCGGCTGCGGGTAGGGCTCGAAACGGGCTGGACAACGATGTATAGTTATCGGGGGAAAGTAGCGGGCGACAATACACATGTGTATGTGTCGGCCGTTCCGATTCTGGTTGTTTTTTCGATGCCGTTGGGCTGGCTCACGGGTACCGATCGGAGCGTAGCCCGACGGATGGCGATAACCGCCGGAACGGGTTTATATGTCAATCACTCCCGGCTCGATTATCAGGGCACAGTGATGTCAAATACAAATAGTTTAGGCTGGATGGCAGCCGCTTCATACACATATCCGATTGGCCGTCGTTTTCGAATAGCAGGGGAATTAAAATGGTTCGATGCCGTAGCGGTCGAGAACGCGGCCTTTACAGCCGAATTACAATTGGTGTGGCGGGCTTTCTCCTGGTAAATGCATAAGGGTATGGAAACAGATACACGCAAACGGGATATTTTATTTTTGAGCGATACACAGGCACCTATGTGGGTAGAACGTCTGGTATTGCGGACCCATCAGAACAAAAAAGCTACGCAGGTAATTTTCAACGAAATCCTGCGCATTCAGCCTGCCGTGCTTTATTGGCTGGGCGACATTGTTTCGCTGGGCTATCGGAACAACAAGTGGCGAATCATCGACCAGTTTCTGCTGAAATGTACGGAGGTCCGAACGGCTGTTTATGCCATCATGGGCAATCATGATGTGATGGGCCGCCCCCGAAAAGGGGCCCAAAACTTCCAGCAGCGCTTTCCCGATCATATTCATACAGGCTACGTGAAAGTAACGGATGCCATTGCTGTGGTCATGCTGAACTCTAATTTCGGCATCCTGTCGGCGGCCGACCTGGTCACTCAGCAAACGTGGTATCAACAAACCCTGGAAGAGCTGGACAACGATCCATCGATCAAAGTGGTGATTGTAACCTGCCACCATGCCCCCTATTCCAACAGTAAACTGGTGGGGTCATCCAAGCTGGTGCAGCAACGGTTTGTGCCGCCTTACCTGCAATCACAAAAAGCCAAGCTGTTTATTACCGGCCATTCGCACGCGTTCGAACGGTATGAGTTCGACGGCAAAACCTTTCTGGTGATCGGAGGAGGTGGCGGTCTGCGTCAGCCTCTCAATACCTCATCCAGCCGACTACCCGATATAGCTGCCGACTATAAACCTCTGTTTCATTACCTGGCGGTTCAGCGGGAAGGCGATGGTCTATCGCTTACGTCGTATTGCCTGAACAAAGACCTTTCAGGCTTTTCGGAAGGGTACCACTTCGAAATCCCGGCCGAAACCCCGTCGGTCTCATCCTGACTTATTGCTCCTCTACGGTTCCAACGCCCAGCTCGGAGAAAAGCGTCTGCCAGTATTGGGTAACGGCCGGGTTGTTTTCTTTCACGGATGCGTTCGGCTCGAAGGGCAGGATCATGGTAATCTCCGGACTACCCAGTGTATACTTTTTGAGCTGTTCGGCATCCGCTTTAGCCCATTCGTCGGCCTGGGCGTTGTCTTTGGGTGGACTTACCTGAAAATCGCGTCGATTGGCGCCTTTTACGCTCTCGATCATGTCGCTGAGGTAATACACCTTCACGGTTGCGCCCGATTCATTGGCTTTGGCAATAACGGGCAGGCTAGCCCAGATGTCGGTTTCCTGGTTCGATGAGCCTACATTTTGCGCCACCAACTGTTGCAATACACGCTGGCGGATCTGCGCTTTCTCGCGCGTGAGCGACAGATTGAATTCCGTTTCGGCTGCTTCACGATCGGTCGGGCTGGCGGCCGACACATCGTCCATTTCAGAACGAACGGTTAGGTTCAGGGCCCGGGCTTTGGAGGTATTCTCGTGGATAAAATACACTTCCAGTCTATCGCCCTTCTGCCGGATGTTCTGTTCGATGATGTCGGTCAGGGCCTGCTGGTATTTCTGACCAACAAACGCTTTATCGATGTTTACGCTGCGGGTTTTATCCAGAAAAATCAGCGTGTATATGGGCTCTGATGTAGTTGTTTTAGGCTTATCGCCATCGCCCGAGCAGGCCGTTAGCAATAAGGCGAATAAGCAAAACGCGATAATACGATTCATGGTGTTAGTGAACTTAGCCCTGGCTTGATGCTACTCTATCGGCCAGACTGAACAGGTGTTTCGTGTAATAAACCCTTCCGTAATGTGCTGTCGGCCGGGGTCTTATGATTCCAGTAATCCGTCTGGATTGTCTTTTGTAAAACTGCCCTGGAGGTCAGAAGGTTATCTTTTGTATCGTAGGTTTCTTCCCAGCCAACAATTTTATGGGGAAAATCACGCTCAAAAATAATGATTAATGTCCGGTCGTCGGTCGGGTATTCGATGGTATAGGATTTCAGGTATTTACCCGGAAACAGCACCCCTTCGTAATTGGCCAGCGTCGTTTTGGCTGGTAGCACCCCCACCGTTTTATGGCGCAGCCGGGCGGTCATGGTTCCGGCAATCAATCGGGTTTCGCCCGTTGGCAGTTTGTCGGGATTGATACGAATCTGGTTCCAGAGTTCGTCTTCGAGCCTGGTTTTTTCGAGCGTGTAGGCTTCATCAACCTCCTTTTCGAGAAAGGATTTTCCAATCACCTGATAGGCATTGTCGCGGTAATTGATCTGCTGATAATAATGGCCGTCCCACTCCTGCCCGGCCATACTCACTTTCAGCGTATTTGGAAACAGGGCCGACCGACTGCCGCTTTTTTCAATCGGGGTAAAAACGGAAGTCGACAGCGCATACTCATAAAGTCCTGTGGCAAATGTTTTGAATAAGCTGGTTTTCAACACGGGAATCGTTCCTTCCGGCTGGTCGGCTTTTACCTGTCTGGCAGGATAGAAGTTTTCTGTCTGGAAGATCAGTGTGGCTTCGCCCGTATGGAGCGCCCCGCTTTTAGCCTGCTGGAGCCGATAGCTGTTCAGTTCAGCATTGTTCGTAAACCAGTAGTTGGTGAAAACCGTAGGTGCGGTTTCGGCTGGTTTCGCTGTTGTATCGGGTTCTTTCTGAAAAATGGTCGCTTTCATCGAGAAGGCAAAGACCACAGCCAGCATCAGAACAATCAGCAGGAAATTATTTATAATGAATTGGCGCATACTGTAAACAGGTGAATAGAACCTAAAGGGCGGCCCCGGCAGATTGTTTGATCTGTGTGAGTCATATCCACCCTACTTATGTGCGTTCTATTTGTCTGTGCAAAAGTCCGGCAGATTCGCTTATCTTACAACTGTTTATCAAAAACGATTTGCCCTGTCATGATACAACCTTATACACGATTCCTCTTTTTTATCTATTACGCCTTATTTGTTACGCATTCGCTGATCGCGCAGGTCGAAAAGGCCCCGGCACGCCATGAGGGCGATGGCCCTTTCGGCAAACTAATTATCCGGGGAGTTACGCTGGTCAACAGTACGGGGGCTCCGCCCGTTGGGCCAGTCGATATCGTGGTCGAGAAGAATCGAATTGTACAAATCAGGCAGGTGGGCTATCCAGGCGTACCGATCGATGCCAAGAATCGCCCCAAAGCCGACCCCGGCGATAAGGAACTGAACTGCGAAGGGATGTATCTGATGCCGGGCTTTGTGGATATGCATGGGCACATTGGCGGCCAGGCACAGGGAGCCAATGCCGAGTACGTGTTCAAACTCTGGCTGGGGCACGGCATTACCACCATCCGCGACCCATCGTGCGGCAACGGACTGGATTGGGTGCTGGAACACCGGGCAAAAAGTGACCGAAACGAGATTACGGCTCCCCGCATCAAAGCCTACACGGTATTTGGGCAGGGCGCGAAAGAACCCATCAGCACACCCGAACAAGCCCGCACCTGGGTGCAGCAAAATGCTAAACGCGGAGCTGATGGGATTAAATTTTTCGGTGCCGAACCAGCCATTTTCCGGGCAGCTCTGGAAGAAAACAAAAAACTTGGTCTACGGTCGGCCTGCCACCACGCCCAGCTCGAAGTGGCCCGTATGAACGCACTGGCCACGGCCAAAGCGGGCCTGACTTCCCTGGAACACTGGTATGGGCTCCCCGAAGCCCTCTTCGACGACAAGACCATACAGAATTACCCGGCTACCTATAATTACAACAACGAGCAAAACCGATTTGAAGAAGCGGGTAACCTATGGCAGCAGGCCGCCAAGCCCGGTAGCGAGCGCTGGAACAAGGTGATGGATGAACTGATTGCGCTCGATTTCACGCTCGATCCTACTTTCAACATCTACGAGGCCAACCGCGAACTGATGCTGGCCCGACGCGCCGAATGGCATGACGACTATACCCTGCCAAGCCTGTGGCGATTTTACGGGCCCAGCCGAATTTCGCACGGGTCGTACTGGCACGCGTGGGGCACTGAGCAGGAAGTAGCCTGGAAGAAAAACTATCAGCTCTGGATGGAATTCATCAACGAATACAAAAATCGGGGGGGGCGCGTAACCACGGGTTCCGACTCCGGTTTTATTTACCAGCTTTACGGATTTGCCTACATCCGCGAACTCGAACTTCTGCGCGAAGCGGGTTTCCATCCGCTCGAAGTGATTCGGGCTGCCACACTAAAAGGAGCCGAAGCCCTTGGCATGGCCGATCAGATCGGCTCTGTTGAAGTTGGTAAACTGGCCGACTTTGTAATCATCGACCAGAATCCACTCGCCAACCTGAAAGTGTTATATGGCACCGGAGCCATTCACCTGAACGACAAAAACGAGGTTGAACGGATTGGGGGCGTTACGTACACGGTGAAAGATGGGGTTGTGTACGATGCTAAGAAACTGCTGGCCGATGTTCGGAAGATGGTTGCCGAGGCCAAGCAGAAAGAAAACTTCGAAATCTCCCAGCCCGGTGTTCCGGCCAAACCAGGAAAAGTATCGGGAGGTAAAAACTAAGAATTTATTTGAGCTGGTGCGGGCAGATTCTCAAATCTGCCCGCACCAGCTCAAATAAATTCTAAATGGCTAATTATATACAAACACCTGCCTAGAAACGACCCCGAAAAGTACCTATCCAGTTAATCCATTGATTTTTAGAGATTTACTCCACTTCTACTCCTTGTCGTATATATCGTTTATATACTATCCTTCAGAGTAGCGAGTACCGCCAGGTACGAACCGTTTGATCTGCTGCGGCTTGACTAAGTTGAACTCTTTTTTATCAACTATCAAGTTGGTATCTCTGGTAAAATTATGATTGAACTGTGGCAATAAGGTCCGTTGGATAGCAAGTAGAAAACGTGAATATGGAACAGGTTTAAGTAAAAAATCAACAACCATATCCAAATCATAACAGGCAGCCGCCTGCTCAGCAGCACCAGCCAGAACAATAACCGGAGGAGCATTAACCAAACCTTCAAGTGACTTAATACCTGTTAGGTCGGGCAAATCCAGATCCAATAGGATTAAATCGACAGAGCAATCCGTCAGTAGCTGGAAAGCTTCCATCGCTGTTGAGCACACGATCGGTGGATCAAATAGCGTAGTTTGCGCTAAAAAGGCAGTTAATTGATTCGCAATAATAGGATCGCTCTCAACAAGCAGACATGAGGACATACAATATAACGTTAAGAGGAAAGTATCTTTTTATCTTTTTCTCTATAAATATCGGGCCAAAGTACTCAGCCATATACATTAAATTACCCAAAAAGCACATATTTTAAACACAACAATAGACCATTATATAGTATTTAGTGCATTTATTGCCTTTTTAGCATCTTTAGTTTCCGACTATACGAGTCTATTATTCTTTTCATTCATACAGGAAAGATCCTGTATAATTAAAACCCATAAGTTCTTAAGCAGGGACGACACTATACACTGATTAAAAACACATTAGCTAACTCATAAAAAACTCCTGGCTATACAAATTTTTCCATATTCCCGCAAAGGGTAACTATAGCCTCACCGAACAGCCTATAAGTTATACTGTACAAAAATAGCCAATTGAAACTAAATACAAAATACAAGTGACATAATAAGTTATTTTTAACTAAATTAGCTAATAAACCTGCTGTCGTTCGCTGACAATATCAACGGCCTATGTTGCCTACTGTATCGAATACTTAATAGTAAGTTTATACGGATCAGTACGAATACCTGCTACGTGGATTAACTTATAGTCTGGGGGCAGTCGGCTTATTGGGTTTATCCCATGCATTAGCTCCTTTTACGTTCAGCTTTCGCCGATACACCTTATCGCCACAGGTTGCGTAGAGTACATCGAAGTTTGCGCCCCCAAAACAAAGGCTGGACACTTTCCCGGTGGGCATTGGCAGGATGGCATTGACCCGGCCCGCCTGATCGCATACCTGAATACCCCTACGGGTAGCTACATAGAGCCGCCCGTCACGGTCAGTTTTGAGTCCCTCTGCACCCGCATTATCGGCCGTATCGGGTGCGTGCAGCCAGTAATATTTCTGTTTATTAGCCAGGGTGCCATCGGACCTGATCGAATAACTGTAGACCCAGTGTGAATCGGAATCCGATACATACAGTAGGGTTTGATCGGGTGATAGCGCAATCCCACTGGCAGAAAATTGATCGGTATCGACCACAAGCTTTTTGCCCGACGGTGGAATCAGCCACACCTGGCTACGACCTTTGCCATCTGTGGACCTACTGGTAACGTAGGTATTGCCATTGCTGGCTACCACCAGATCATGCCCGGTCAGTCCATCGGCAATGAGAGACGCTTTTCCATCCGACGTGTAGGCGCTTATACCAGGGCTTGAAACGGCGGTAGCATACAGGCGCTGATCGGGGCCGAATGCCTGTCGATATACCCCTCTACGCTTACCACTGATTTGGCTTCGTTTGTCATCAAGACCAACTTTCCATACCGTTCCCGCTGGGACATCGGTAAAAAACACCTCACCCTGGGCATTGGCGCAGAGGCCTTCTGCCTCTCGATAGTTTTCACCAACCAGTTGCCAGCCTTCATTGGGCACTACGATCTCGGTAAGCATCTGGTTCTTCGAGGTACCCGTTTTGATCGGTTCAGGCCACCCTTTCCACAGATACCGCATGGCATCGGGAAAAATCGCGGTTCCGTGTTTACCGTTATGCCCCCCTTCACCCCAGATGTGCTGTACATCGTAGCCCGCAAATGTCAGCGCACGTTCCATAGTCTGATTGGCCATCCACCAGTCGCCACCGTAGATGTTGAGGTCGTTGGTACCATCCTGTAGAAAAATGCGCAACGGTTTAGGTTCAACCTTCCGAATCAAGGTAGGGTACTGGTCGGCTCCGCGTAAACCGACATACGTACCAATGGTACTGAATATCCGGCTAAATGCATCGGGACGCTCCCAGGCGGCTGTAAACGCGCAAACGGCTCCACTGCTAGACCCACCAATGGCCCGATCGTTCCCATTATGAGACAGGCGAATGACTCGCCCATCGGATGTTTTTTTGGTTTCAACATCGGGCAGAAGCTCATCCAGCAGAAAGCGGGCATAGGCATCGCCTAATCCATCATACTCAAAACTCCGATTGAATCGATCCAACGCCACATCAGAATTAGCCGCTTTCACCCGCCCGTGCATGACAAACACACCAATCGTAACGGGCATCTCTTTTTTATGAATCAGGTTATCAAAAACGGCGGGGGCCTGCCACTGAATACCGTCCTGATTTATGTATACACAGGCGGGTTGGGACGGCTGATATTGCGCCGGTATGTATACCCAGTACTCGCGCCATGTGCCCGGAAAAATCCGGGACGACTCGAATGTAAATTTGAGCACTTCGCCTTTAGGAACGCCCTCCTGTGGTTGGCTATCAGGATGAACCGGATACGACTCCGTTGACTGGGCCAACAGGATCAACGGGAAAAAGTAGCAAAGACAAAGCAGAGAGAGGGCTTTCATGTAGAAAGAAACCAGGCGTTGAAAAAGACGTTCGTCGTGCCTAGACCTACCAAAGCACTCACTTACAACGATTTACTTTACCTACCCCACCCCGTGTTGAGCCGGCCTTACAGAAGCTCGAACAAAAGCATCACTTCGCCCCCCAACTCAATCTGATCTCCACTTTGAAGCGGGTAACTCATCCCAGCAATATCGGCCCGTTCAATGGTGTCGTCGGGGTGAATGATCTTCGTTTTATTGCCGCCAGAAGGTAACCCGCCCGGATCGACCAGAAGCGCATAACGTTTCTGAACCAGATCGTAGCGAATCGTTGCATGCGCCCGGCTTACGGCTCCGTTCCCGGCCCCTTTCTTAGCGTCGAATCCAGGATCATCATCATTCAACAGAACAATATCGTTGGTCCGAACCCGACCTGATGCGGTTTGGGTCGTATGCCCACGCCCAATGCAGAATGTAGGCTGCCGGGTTGAATCAAGCACGTACTCCGCCTGTTCCATCTGACCTACCAGAGCCGTTATCTTCGCCAGAAGCTGGGCACTTTCTGGCTTCGATCTATCCACCACGACAAGCCCCAGATTCCCTTCCCGATAGGTAGTGTCGGGCAATTGGTCCATGAAAAAGGTGTACTCAAACTGCCAGTTTTTAGGAAGCGTAATGTAATGATCGGCCAGTTGACGAGCCAGTTCTGCCTGGAACTTGCCCGGTTGATTTGCCCATAGAGCGACCCGATACAGGTCTTCATCTTCCGTATCAGTGCCTAAAACAGCTAATCGCACGCCTACGGGCGCCGTGTCGGGCTCGTTCTGATAGACCCGAAGTTTACCGATAATAAACCGCATGACCTGCTCCCGCAACTGAGCCGCTGGTGGAGGCCCTGCTGGGGTCGATTTTGGCCGTTCGGGAGTTGGTTGTTCTGTTTGGTCAGGTGTATTTCCAGATCCTGCTGCCGATGGCTGTTCGGCGGGTGTGAACCCAAACAGGTTTTTAACTTTTTCGATTAAGTTCATAGTAAATTGGTGTAATATGTGCAGATGCCCGTATACCCACAGGACAAAAACCAGGTTGGCCTAATGTTGGCGGCTTTCCGGCCTCGTCATATTAAAAGCTTCCCAAGTAGTTATGCTGTTTCAAAATCGGGGCGACAACCGTATTCGCTAGATTGACCGCATCGGCGGAAGACTGGCCCAACTCGATGCGTACCGCCACAACCGTATTCGATCGCCCGTTGGGTGTGGGTGCAAAAAATACATACCAGCCATCATTCTGTTGTTTGCCCTGCACAATCCGTTCGGGGGTGCCTGTTTTACCCGCTACCCGCGCCACACTGATCTTACTACGCCCCGACGGCGGGTTTGATTGTTCGATCATGAATTCTTTTAGCTGTTCGGCATAATCAGGTCGCCGGGCCAGGGGCTTGCCTGTGCCGACAGGCTGTGATTTCCCTGCCCGATCCAGTACATAACGTGAAGGCAATAGTACACCATTGTTGGCGATAGCTCCGGCCATACGGGCCAGTGAAGCCGGGGTGGCGGTTAGTTGTCCCTGTCCCCAGGCCAGTCCCGAAAACTCACTGCGGTAGCGCCTTGGGTACTGCGTGCTCTGATACAATTTCCGACGAACCACAAACGATGAGTCGCGCCAATGCTGCCGGATCTGAACGCGCTCAGTATCGGTATGGGTATCCGAAAAGGAGTAACCACCAATCAGATCGACGTTCATTCCGGTGGCTAAATAGAGGTCGGCCAGTTCAGTGTCCAGTGCGTTGTCATTTGCAATTCGGATAAAATAGACATTGCTTGAGCGCACAATAGCCTTTCGCATATCCACCAGTTCCCCGCAGGGCTCCGATTCCCGCGCCCCACGTCGAATAATTTCCTGACACGAAATTGGATAGTGAACCGCCGATGCCGATGAACCCAGTTTGTTGAATGCGGCCATTGCCGTCAGAATTTTAGCCGTTGAGCCGGGCGCTGTTGGATAGGTCATGCCCAAATCACGCTCGGTGACCAGATAAGGGAGTTTGAGCCGATCCCGATCCGATAATAGCAAGATGTCGGGTGTTTTCAGATTGGGCAAGGGATGAACTGCCGACGTTAGTACATCGCCCGAGCCAGCGTCCAGTACGACGACCGACAACCGTTTGTTGTTATACTCTGACTGTGCCAATGCCTGTTGTAGTGCGACCTGCAACTCGGCATTGACACTCAGATGAATGTCCCGATTCCTGGCTTTTCGTTCGGCCACTTCCCGACTATCGATCCCAGCCCGTAAAGCTGGAGCCAGTTCGCTGTAATCGTAAACGGTTAGTGTCCGGGTTTGTTGGACCGAGGGACTAAAGCGATCGGCCCGGTAGTCGGTCGTAACCAGGGTCGTTTTTCGGGGACGACTGTTGAAACCCCGCAACTCACTAAAGTGGGCTGCTTCGGCATAGTACCCATTGCTTTGCCCCCAGAAGAGCTGCGTATTTACATCACCCGTCCAGAAGAAAAGGTGCTCTCCAAACGGATAATACCGTTGCAGCCGTTTTTGCGCGAGGGTTTGAAGTTGATCAGTTTTCAGGCCATTTTGCCGGAGTCGGCCCAATTGTTGGGTAACCCGTTCGGGTGAACTGGTAGCCAGTACCAGCCCATTCCGGTCGTAGACCGTACCCGCAGCCAGCACACGGGTCAGTCGCTCGATTCGGGGATTGTAACTATACACCGGATCGCCATTGCGGGTCACTACGCGGGCGGGCCGCACAACATACTCGTTACCCCGCCAGCCAATGATGGGCAACAGGCGACCAATCAGGACCAGTACACCCAGCAAAAACCCAGCAATACCCGCCATCAGGACGACATCATAGTGTTTCTCCAGATATTGGCGTTGCTCAGGCTGGCCCGGTCGGTGTGCTACACTAAATACAACCCCCATAGCCATCAGATTGACAATGAGCGCTATTTTGCCGTAGCTCAGAAAAGGCACACTGATGCCCGTTAAAGGCAGTAAGCCAATAGAGCCCCCTGCAATGATCAAAAACTGCACACCCGTTGCCAGCGCGATACCGGTTACCAGGAAAAAACTAAACGGCTGGCCAGCCCGACGGGCGTGCAGCAAGGTGCGGTGCAGTAAAATACCCATCAGCAGAAAAACAGCCACTACCCCCACTCCGCCCAGCTCTTCGCCCACGCTGGGGAGTATCATATCGGTATGAGCGGCTGGCATGGCACTGGCAAAGCCTTTTCCCAGTCCCTGGCCTGTCCAGCCGCCAGAGGCCAAAGCCCAGAAACTGTGTGCCAGATGGTCGCCCCCATACACATCGTTGTTCCAGGGACTCAGCCACATCGCTTTCCGATCGGCCAGACGACTCCCCACAAACGGCAACTGATCGCCAAAGGCAAACATCGCCATCACGAGTACGAGTAATACCGGGGCTTCGGTCAACAGTGCGGCCCAGCCGAGTCCGGTTTGAGATCGGGCATCGCCCCGCCAGTACATGTACCCAACCAGAATCACTACACTCAATAGGGTAGCCAGCCAGCCGGGCAGCAGCCAGAGTGCCAGCCCATACCCTAGTCCAGCCGCCAGGGTGAGAGGCAGATTTCCCCGGGCAATACTGTAAAACAAAATGAACGTAAAACAAACGACCAGCGCAGGCCCCATGTCGCCCAGCAGCAGATAAAGCAGCATAAGTAATCCTGCTCCGGCCAGCGCCCCGAAACTAACGCCGAACCGCCAGCGCAAATCGGGTAGTTGCCGAATCTGCTGCTCATTGGCAGCAAAGAACCCTGCAAAAAAGAGAAGCAACAGGTATTTCGTGATTTCGCTGGGCTGGAACGTAAACCCCAGGATCGACAGATTTACCCGTACTCCGCTCCCCTCCGGCCCCGAGCCCACCAGTAAGGTTAGTAGAGCCAGACCGACAGCCAGCACCAGCCAGGTCCAGCCGGAGAGCCGTACGGCAGCCCGACTCCGAAACGCAAACAGCCAGTCGTAGCGCCAGTCTGCATAAAAACGACCAATGGGCAGTTGAGATAAAATCGTCATGCCCAGTAGGCCAGCCGCAATCCCTTGCAGGGTTTGCCAAGCAAATAGCGTGTCCTGCAACGGGTCCTGAATAGCCAGCAGGGTGAGTACCGATATGCCCGTCAGCAGCATCAGAATGGGTAACAACAAAGGGTCGGGCTGAAAGCGTCGGATGTCCCAGAACCCCTGGACGAGCCAAAAGACCAGCATAAACAGACCAATAATCAACCAGAATTGCAGCGTAAAAGCCGTTGGGTTTCGAACGGTAAAGGCATGGTCGGCCTTGAGCTGCCCGTAAACGGTTGAACCAATCAGACGCAGTTGGTGCCGACGCGCTGTAAATGTGTAGTCCTGATCACCTGCCACATGACTCGTCCCTCTCCGGCTTCCAAACTCGAAACCGGGTTTTAGTGGGACAACGCTGTAACCTGAACCTTCCGTCAAACCTGTAAAGGCAAACCGACCATCGGCATCGGTTCGGGCATAAACGAACCGATCGGGAAGTGTATCGGGCTGAGCAGTCGCCGGATGGCGCTTTAGCTGAACCAAAACATCGGCCATTGGCTGTTCAGCCTGAGTAACCCGGCCCGTTATCGAGGCTGTTCCATTCCCCGCGCTGACCGAAGCCGTATACGTTCTGGGATTATTTAATTCGCGAACGTATAAAACCGAATCGAAGCCCATCTGCTGACGGGACACCTGCAAGCGGCTCTGAAAATCGGCTCCGCCCATTCGCCCCCGCCACGCTATGGGTGCCAGCACCGAAAATTGCCGTTTATTTAAAGCACCCAGATTTTCGGGAGAACCACTTTGCCGGAGTTTTGCCACCAACGAATCGGCAACCAGCGCCCGATCGTTCGGATCGCTGTAATAATTTCCGGTGTTGAGAAGCCGCTGGACAGACGCTGATTTCAGCCCAGCGTGGAGTGGTAAAGCCCGACCTTTGGCAAGAGCGTCCTTCGCCTGATCAAGCGCCGGAAGCAGGTTTCTATACAACCGCCCAAATAGCAGTAGCAGCATAATTGATGCGCCCAGCAGATAGAAACGGCCGGAATGACCAGAAGGTACAATCATATTGTGGGTGTATGAGTAAACGATTACCCCCTAAATTCCTTGAAGTGACTATTCTCTAAGAATAAGCCAAGCCCTTTCAGGAGATGTAGGAATAAAACCATCGATTATTTAAAACGCACTCGTTGAGTCAACGGCCGTACTGGATGAATCGGGTACGGTAGCTGGTGACTCAGGTACGGTTTCCGAAGAACTTTCTGTGGTCGTCGAATCGGTTGTAGTATCCATGGGGCTATCGGACACCGTCGATGCCGTATCGTCTTCCATGGGTTCCATAGCCGATGTATCAGGTACTGTACGCGTTGAATCGGCTACGACCCGGAGGCTGTTTTTAGTGTCGTCCAGATCGGTTTTGTACAGCACAGCCAATCCAATCAGCAGGGTTACCATAAAAAAGATCAGTCCCTTAAGCCATCGGTTCGAACGGATGTAGGGTTCCACATCCGCAATTGGTTCGGCTGGTATCATCGGCTGGGCCATTGGTACGGGTGCGGCCATCGTGCGGGACGCGGCAGACGCCCGGTTGCTTCGGCTACCTTGTATCTGTTCAATCTGGGCCTGGCCCAGCAGCAATACAAGTTCGTTAACATCCCGTAATCGGGCGGATGGATTTTTGGCTAATATCCATTCCAGAATCGTATCCAGACTTGGCGGAACGCTTTGCCCGGATGGCAGCCGCAATACCGGGGGCGGTGTTCGCAGCACATCGCTCATAAACCGCGCAATTCCTGTACTGTCTGTCATCGAAAAGGGCACCTTACCCGACAGGCATTCATACAACACCACACCCAGCGAATAGTAATCGGTAGCCTCATCGACACCCCGTGGATTATCGAACTGCTCCGGCGACGCATACTCGTAGGTCATCAACGATTGCCCCGTCATGGTTTGTGACTGTTCCCGAAGGCGAGCCACCCCAAAATCCGTCAGCAGAAAGCGAATCTCACCCGACGGCAACAGCCGGAACAGAATATTCTCGGGTTTTATGTCGCGGTGAATAATGCCGCGCGGATGAATCGCCTTGAACGCTTCGGCCAGTTGAAGCCCCAGTTGAATGGTATTGGGTATGTCCAGATAGCCCTGTTCGCCAAGAAGCGTACGCAGGTTGCCCCTCTCTACCCATTCCATCACGATAAACGGCATGGGCATATCCAACTGGACCTCCCGCACACGCACCACATTTGGATGCTGGATGTCGGTCATCAACCGCGATTCGAGCCGAAACCGCCGAAGGGTATCCGCATCGGTATTGACCGTGAAGTGTTTGATTGCTACCAAATCACCCGTTGCCAGATGACGCGCTTTCAACACACGGGCGTTCGACCGACCCAGCTCGCCCATGATTTCGTAACCCGGAAAATGTGTATTGACACTTACAGTTGGCATGAGTCAATTATTGGATCGAGTCTGATGAAGCCGTCTGCATTAAAGAGTCCAGCGGAGGGGCAAACTGATGGGCAACAATTTTGCAGGTAAGTTTAGTCCCCCGATCGCTGTTCGGTGCACGCTGAATGGCCGATGAATTAGGCCCTACATTCCTGAACGACACCTTTTCTGACTTATATAGCCCGCCGTTATCCTTGTAATAATTCACCTTAACGACAACCGATGTGAACGTGATCGGGCTTGGGTTGCTCAGTTGAAGCTGTACATTTTTGATACCGCCGAAAAAACCCACCCGGTAATCATTCGCTTTCACCGTCAATCCATCTGCGGCAGCCTGAGCTTCCTGCTTAAGTTGCTCTCGTCGAACTGCTTCCTCCGCTTCCCGTTGCTGGCGCTCCGTGTCGTCGCTCGGCTTAGGTCCTTCGGCCGAGTCCGCATGAGCGATTGGTGTATCCTCGATCATGGTGCGCGTACCGGATTTGGGTTTGAGAACGGTAAGATACAGGCCAACGATGCCCAGAAAAATGATGATTGCCAAAGCCGCCCATTTCAGACTACCCGACATTGGCCTTCGCGACCGGGAACCCTGAACGGGCCTGGCTTCCGGCGGGGCTGCGTTTGATACAGTATCCTTCTTTTTTTCAGACTCACTGACCAGTGCGGGCTTCATGGGTTCTACTACCGAAGGGCGGTCCCGATACGTACGATTAGCCTGCAAATAGGCGAGTTCGGCCTGTTTGAGCAGCCACGTCAATTCGTCAGGGTCGCTTAGCCGATCAGCCGCTTTCTTTTGCAACAAACCCCGCAACACGTCGGCAAATGGACTGAGCGTCTGGTCGTTCGACGGAACGGTTAGCGCAGGGGGCGCTTCCGTCAGCACTTTATTCATAAACGTCACAATACCCGTATGGTCATCTAGGGCAAACGGTACGCTTCCATGCAGGCACTCATACAGGACTACCCCCAGCGAATAATAATCCGTTGCAGCCCCCACACTTCGTGGATCGTTGAACTGTTCGGGAGAAGCATATTCATAGGTCATCAGCGACTGCCCAGTCAGTGTATTCGATTGTTCGTGCAAACGAGCCACGCCAAAGTCGGTTAACAGGAAATGCAGCTCCCCACTGGGCAGAGAACGGTACAGGATATTCTCCGGCTTAATATCACGATGAACAATACCCTGTGGATGAATGGCCTTAAAGGCGCTGGCTATTTGCAGGCCCAATCGGCAAACGGTCGGTGCATCCAGCGCCCCCTGACGGCTGATCAGTTGATCAACGCTGCCCCCTTCTACCAGTTCCATCACCAGGTAAGGCAATTCGGCTTCCAATCGAACTTCCCGTACCTTAACAATATTGGGGTGTGCCAGGCTGGTCATGATGGCCGATTCCCGCTCAAACCGACGGAGCGTTTCAGCATCGGTATTGAGCGCAAAGTGCTTAATTGCCACCAAATCTCCGGTTGCCAGGTGCCGCGCCTTCAGGATACGGGCATTGCTGCGGCCCAATTCGCTCAGCACTTCGTAACCGGGAAACCGCGTATCAAATCGAATCGTGGCCATTAATGGTGTCGTATTTTGGTTGAATCTGGCTGATTTTGTACTGACAAAAAGATAACCGCTTTGCGGAAAGTATCCTGCCGGATAGCCACCCGAATCGGTATATCTGCGTTTTTGACGGACACATTGGCGAATTGCAGCTTTGCCTGGTGGGTTGTTTCGATGCCTGTCTTAAATCCGCTGATGATGATATTTTCTACCTGAACAGGGCCCGAGCGGGTAATCTGTAAAGCAACCTGGGCCTGTGCCGAATCAGCAGGTATCAAAACGGTCGGTCGGTTACTACCCAGTATGCTTTGTAAAGAGTCTGTGAGCTGGAGTGGCTTACTAAGTCGGAATGTATCAGCAGACAGTACCAGCCGATGATCTTTACTCCGGTATGCGATTTGGAGCAGCGAGTCCAACCGTTCGTCTGTTTTAGCGATTACCGATGCCAGATTTGTATGCGATTGGCTGCCGGAACTTTGCAGCGAATCAATCCTTGCCGTATCAGACGAGCCGGATGGCTGGTTCTGATACCATATGATCCCGCCAATCAACCCCATAACGATCAAACCCAACAGGATGAACAAGCTCTTAGAGGGCTTCCTGACCGGCTTCAGTTTCGCGGAAACGGCCTTGTCGCCGACACTAGGAACCACCTCCGAAGTCTGTTGCAGCGAGGTTGCCTGTGCTAGCCGGATTGCGGGCTTTTGTTCAGAAAGCTTGTCGGCCATCTGAGCATTTTTCGCCAGAACGACCGTAATGTTATCATTGCCGCCCTGCTGATTCGCTAACCGAATCAATTCGGCGATTTGCTCGTCGAGGGCGATTTTTTGTTCCAGAACCGCCTTGATTTGCGCTTTTGTGATTAAATCAGTCAGTCCATCACTGCAAAGGAGCAGCTGATCGCCCGGTCGAAAGTCGGTTTCGCCCGACTCCAGAAAATCAGCGTCATCGACCCGATGCACTGCGGAGCCGACATCCCGCAAAATTTCGTTTCGGCGCGGGTGCTGCATCGCTTCGGCTTCCGTTAGCTCATGGGCATCTTCCCGCACGCCAACCAGCGAATGATCGTAGGTAAGTTTCTCAAGAACGCCCTGACGAAACCGATACAGGCGGGTATCGCCCACATGAACGAAATACAATTTTTCCGACTGACTATCGACGATGGCCGAGGTCAGCACGCAACACATATTCGACAGACGAAGCTCCTGCTGCCGCTCCCGGTAAATTTGGTTGTTGGCAAAAACGACCGCTTCGCGTAGCATGGACAAGGGGTTACCGTTGGGAGTAGCCATGTATTGCTCAATGGACTCTTTGGCAATGGTCGCAGCTCTATCTCCCCCGGCATACCCACCAACCCCATCAATAACCGCCAGCAAGGCACTGGTTTCTGCCCAGATCGTGGAGCAGATGAAGGCGTCCTGATTGTCGGTTCGGCGTCGGCCCACATCGGTCTGTCCAGTAAATACGAATGAATTCATTCAGCGGTGCAAATCTTTTTTCTTTAACAGGATTGACAGGATTTTCTGGAACAAAGACAATCCCGTTAATCCTGTCAGATATATTATCGAGGTAAATCCTGAAAATGTTTCCAGACCAGTAAGCCGACAAACAGAAGCAGAGCGAAAACAATCAGCGAATCGATCATCTCAGGAAGTCCGTTGGAAGTTTAGCGTAACCATACTGTTGAGCAGAATCTGGGCCTTGTCGGGTAAGGTGTACCACTGCGGACTAGCGGGTTCACTGCGAGGAATAAGCTGCTCATTCACACGGGTTTCATTTCGGCTGAAAGACGCGATCTGAAAAGTTTGGGTTGCATCGTCGTACCGGATGCGGGCGTGTGGATTCGACACGTAGGCCGATTCGAGAAGCAGGTAGTTCGGGAAATGCTGATTTTCGGGTTCTTTCCGGGCGATAACAACCTCCCGGTCGCGCATTCGGTACAAATCCTCTTTGTTCAACTCGGCAATGTAGTACGTGATCTCGGCCAGTCCGGCAGAAAGGCTACGGGGTAAATGAGGTGCATTTCGCGTAGCCGCCCCCGGCATGGGGGCCCGTTCGCCAGGAGCGGGCGCTGGCTCAAATTTGAACTTCACCACAAAAGCCCCCGGCTCCCGAAAGTCGATATGCTGAAACGTATGGATGTCCACATCCACTTTTTCGTAACGATTGGTTTGCTTCACTCGGCGAGTCACATGCAGCTTATCCGGAGATTGACGCGGTTCATTACCGGGCAGAATTCCCGTAAGCGCCCCCACTACATACACATCCGTAGGCGTAACAGTCTCTCCACTAAATTCCCGACCACCCCCAAATTTAAAAAACCAGCTTGAGGCTACAGGGGCAACACGTTCATACTGTCCTTTCTGCGATTCAATCAGCGCTTTGAAGGCCTTCACTGCTTCATCGACAATGACCGGAAACGCATTCTGGCGGTCTTCGTACGTGTCGGGATGCAGGATAATGAGGAAGTGTGCATTGAACAGCATACTTGACCCAACCGATTCCCGACCTATGGAGTCCTGAAACGAATTGACCAGTTCGTCGAGTATTCGTTTGTTAGTTACCGAAGTGCCGGAGTTGCTTTGGCTCTGGCTGGAGGGCACCAGTAGATTCCCTAATTTATGAAGCCAGTTAGGCTGATCGGCCATTTGTGAAGGTGTATAGGTGTTTACTACACCCATAAACGATCACTACCCTCATTTTCGTTTGGTAGTCGGGCTGATTCGATCAAACGCAGGCACTATTCGGCCATCATTTAACGAACATAAGCTGGTTGAGTGGCATCACGCCGAACCCACTGATAGGCTTTCACGGAATTTTTCCAGAAGTATTTTTCGGCCACGGGTCGGCCTTTGCCCATAACGTATTCCTGAACCAGTCGTAATCCCACATCGAAAGGCAACCACTGATCGCTATTGGGCCAATCGCTGCCATACAGCAATCGATCTTCACCAAAGAGCCCGAACAACTCATCCAGCCGTGCTCGATAGTAGCTTAATTCTCTCGGCACCGTACCCTCTACCCGGCGCAGTACTTCCGAAATCTTTACATAGACCTGGGGACGCTGGCTCAACGTCTGTAGGTAGGCTTGGGTGGTTTTCCGGGCTGCAGTTTCCGAGGAAACAGGCATTTGAGGCAGATGGTCGATAATGACCCGTAACGTTGGCACCCGATCCGTCAGTTGCACAATAGCCGCCAGTAGGGTAGGATTCGGATTTGCGGTATCCAGCACAAGGCCAGCCTGAGCCAATACCCGAAGATCGGCTATAAAGCTGGGGTTCGCCAATTGGCCCGCCAGATCCCGATTCCAAAGGTTCCCGTACCGAATACCCCGAAACAACGGATTCCGTTGAAACCTTTCGAGCTGCTGGCGAAATTTCGGAGTTCCGGGTTCAAGATTTCCCACCACGCCGACAATGACCGTATCCTGAGCAGCCTGGTCGAGTACCCATTGGTTATCCTCGACCCAGGGGCTGGCCTCTACCACAATGGCTCCTACCACGCCCAATGGCTGGGCAATTTTACGGTAGCGATCCGGAAGGGCTGGCTGATAAAGAACCTCATCTTTGGGTGTTGGCCAGGGTACACCTTGTGGGCGCTTTGTATCGAACAAATGAATGTGCGTATCAATGATGGGGATTGGCCGAGCATCTCCCCACCCTAACGAGCTAAGCCCAACGGTTGCAGATGCCCCGGTGGTTAAAGCAAGAAAATCCCGTCGATTCATGGAACGTATGAGACGAGCTACTTTAATGAAACGGTTTTTCCTGACTTGGCCGATTGTCTGGCCGCTTCCAGTATCTCAACCGCCGTTACATTGACAGGAAGATCGTATAAGTCGTTTTGCGCCAATGTCAGGCGCCCCTGTACCACATCGGCCAATACCGAGAACGGGTCAGTGAAAGGGGCGGGCCGGGGCGCTATTTTCTTTCGTTCTTCGGGCTCTTTGGCCTGTAGCCGCCCCCGAATGGTAGTCGCATCGACCGCAACAGCGTACCCCTTTGTTCCGTATACTTCCATATCCTTACGGGCAAATGTCCAGTTCCAGGAACCCTGAATAATGCACTGGGCCGATGGGTATTGCAAGATAATGGTGGCTTCATCATCTACTTTGGGATAGATATCAGGCTTGTTCTGATGGGTAACGGCCGTTACCGTCATTGGCTTCTGCCCTTTCATGAGCCAGGTCATCAGGTTGGCCCCATAACAACCAAAGTCGATCAAGGCACCGCCCCCATTTTTAGCCGGGTCGGTCAAAATCGCGAAGAACTCGTTACTGACGCCAATCTCTTTAGGTCCCTCGTGGCCATCATTGATCATCACCTTCTTGATCTCACCTAATTTTCCGGCCTGGTAGAGTTCATGGATGTACTGATTGCTGGCGTACCAGGAGGTTTCGAAATTGGTCAAAACCTTGATGTTGTTTTTCAGAGCGAGCTGTTGAATTTCCTTGGCATCGGCAAACGTAGTAGCGAGCGGCTTTTCGACCATCACATGGACTTTTCGGGGGGCGCAGGCACGGACAACAGCAATATGGTCGCTAATAGCGCCAAAGGCCGAGACCGCTTCCGGCTTCGCCTGATCGAGCATCTGACCCAGGTCCGTAAAGAACAGCTTTCTATCCAGTTTGTAGCGAGTAACAAATCGGTCGACCAGCGCCTGATCCGTTTCGTAAATACCAACAAGTTCTACGTCTTTTTTGTCAGGACGGTTAAATACCCAGCCCACATGACCATGACTTAGGCCCGCAATGGCAAGTCGAAGGGGCGATTGGGCGTTGCTGGTTAGTAGGAGCAGACTGAATGCAGCGGTTAAGAGATAGTTCATTGGTCGAAGCAAAACGGGTTGACGCATTAAGAAGTGGTTTCCCGCCTTCCTCTACTTGACGCCTTTACCGTCAGAAGCCATCTACTCTCATCAGCCTTGTGATCGTACTAACCCTCGACGGCCATTCAGCCGTTAGTAACGGTTGGCAACATCGATTCCTTATTTTTTTAGAATTCCTTTTTCAACGCTCTCATTAAGCAGTTGCTCGGCATATTGCCAAATTGGCAGGGAGCCTTGTTCGATTACTTTCTTTTTGGCGTATACCTGCTCGTAACCGACACCAAACTCGGCCCAGGTCCCCCCTTGATTCGACGCATTTTGTAGCAGCGGTTCGAGACGGTCCATGGCTCGGGCAAACTTGGCCTCGTTTGTCTGGTGTTCTTCAAACTCTTCCCAGATGGCGATCAATTCATTAGCTTGCTCATTCGGCAAAATGCCAAAGATCCGCTTAGCCGCTTCCCGTTCTTCATCCGTATTGGTATGGCTTTTTTGCGTGTCATAGATAAAGGTATCACCCGCGTCTATTTCAACAATATCGTGTATCAGCAACATCTTAATAACCTTGAGCAAATCAATCGGAAAATTCGCCTGTTCGGCTAAAACGATGGCCATAAGAGCCAGATGCCAACTATGCTCGGCGTCGTTCTCGTTTCGATCACTGTTGAACAACTTCGTTTTACGAAGGATATACTTAAGCTTATCCACTTCCTTTATGAACTCAATCTGCCTGAAAAGATTTGTCGCTTCCATCCATGTATGATTAATGACGGGGCAAAATTGACGGGTAAACCGATAAGCTCAATTGCCAAATGGCAAGAAATACACTAGTGAATACTTTTCCGTATCCGGCTGAGGGAAGAAGGGGTAATGCCTAGATAAGAAGCCAGCATATGAAGCGGAACCCGATTGGCCAGCCCAGGGTAATGGTCGAGAAAATTCAGGTATCGTTTTTGGGCATCCTGCACCAACATATTGCTGGTCACCTTCAGCTTATTTTCCAGCACGTACGACGTGATTTTAACAAATAGATCGTCCCATCCGGGAATAAGTGCGGAAAGTTGCGTGAAGTCTTGTTTCGAAAACACTAAAAGCTGACAATCAGTAATTGCTTCAATGTACTCGGCAGATGGAATTTCGTCGCGAAAGCTATTGACATCAACAACAAATCGGTTTTCATAAACAAAATACCGGGTGAAGCTATCGCCTGCCTTATCATAATAACAGACTCTGAAAATCCCGTCGGTTATATAGCCTATCTGAGCAGAAACTTTTCCAGCCTCTGCAAAATAGGCTCCTTTGGCAATCTTTTTATGTTTGGCCCTGGCCCTAATCAGCTCAAACTGTTGCGCATTGACGTGTCCGAACTGGAGCAAATAGGCGAATAGTTTTTCCATTGACCAAACCTGTTGAATTCGTCTTGCAGCAAACTGACTGGGTTCAAAGTCTTGACATTCACAAGATATGATTAGTATACCAAACGAAAAAGCCGTTACAGAATTTATCTGTAACGGCCTGACCTTCAGAGTAGCGGGAGCTGGACTCGAACCAGCGACCTTTGGGTTATGAGCCCAACGAGCTACCAACTGCTCCATCCCGCGATGTTTGGACTGCAAAAATACGGCAACTTTCTTATAAACCAACTATCTTTGTAAAAAAAAGTTTACGATCCATCTGAAACGTTTTTGCTGGATCGGGAGTTGTTTGCTAAAGCCACTGGTAATCAGCCGGTGGGATCACCTCGCATGAACACGGAAATCATCGAAAATTTTCCGGCCAATCATAAGGCCGGCTTTGTCAGTATCGTCGGCAAGCCGAATGTAGGTAAGTCAACGCTAATGAATCAGCTCGTTGGCGAGCGCCTGTCGATCATCACGTCCAAAGCCCAGACCACTCGCCACCGCATCATGGGTATCCTGAATGGAACCCACAATGGTCAGGAATTCCAGCTTGTTTATTCCGATACACCAGGCATCATCAAGCCACAATATAAGCTCCACGAGTCCATGATGAGCTTTGTACGCGGTTCTATCGAAGATGCCGATGTGGTACTTTTTGTAACAGACATTTTTGAGCAGCATGACGAAAATGATGTTATTGATCGGTTACAGAAATCGGAAGTGCCTATTCTCTTGCTTATCAACAAGATTGACCAGGCAACCCATGATCAGGTTACCGAAAAAATAGCGTATTGGGAAGCCCATTTCAAGGCTCAGGAAATCATTCCTATTTCGGCCTTGAACGGATTCAATATCGATACGGTATTTGACGCTATCTTTAATCGACTCCCTGTGCACCCACCTTATTTCCCGAAAGATGAGCTAACCGACAAGCCGGAGCGATTCTTTGCTTCGGAAATAATCCGGGAAAAGATTTTTCTGAATTACAAAAAAGAGGTGCCTTATAGCAGTGAGGTCATTATCACCAGCTTTAAAGAGAAACCAGATATAATTGTCGTACAGGCTGAAATTCTGGTCGAACGCGCTACTCAACGCGCTATCTTACTCGGCGAAGGTGGCAAAATGATCAAAAAAACGGGCATCATGGCCCGCGAAGAACTCGAACGCTTCTTCGGCAAAAAAGTATTTCTAGAACAATTCGTCAAAGTAGAACCCGACTGGCGCCAGAAAGAACGGATGCTGAAGCGGTTGGGATATGATGAATAAATAGAGGAGGAAGTGGCGAAAAGGGAGAAAAGGGAAGAAAGGATTTTGCAGATCCGTACCCTTTCCTGCCTTTCCTCCTCTCCTCCCTTTCCTCCTTTTAAAAATGGCAAACATTGTTGCAATTGTGGGTCGCCCCAATGTGGGTAAATCCACGCTGTTTAACCGCCTGACCGAACAGCGACAGGCCATCATGGATAACCAAAGTGGGGTTACCCGCGACCGGCATTATGGTACGGCAGAGTGGAACAACAAATATTTTACGGTGATCGATACCGGGGGCTATGTTGTTGGCTCCGAAGATGTTTTTGAAGAGTCGATCCGCGAACAGGTTGAGATCGCCATTCAGGAATCGACGGTTTTGCTGTTCGTTGTCGATACGCAAACGGGTATTACCGGACTTGACGAAGATTTCGCCAATGTGCTTCGCCGATCAAAAAAGCCAATTTACCTGGTAGCCAATAAAGCTGAAACCATCGAACGTACGCATGCAGCCGCTGAATTTTACGGGCTGGGATTGGGCGACCCTTACCCCATTTCGTCGGTTACGGGTTCAGGCACGGGCGATTTGCTGGATGAGGTTGTTAAGCATTTCCAGACCGATGGGGTAGAAAACCCGGATGCGGGTATCCCTCGCGTGGCTATTCTGGGACGACCCAATGTTGGAAAATCCTCGTTTCTGAATGTACTGACGGGGCAAGATCGAAGTATTGTCACGGATATTGCCGGCACCACCCGCGACGCCATCAACACACGTTACCGGGCCTACGGGAAAGATTTTATTTTGACCGATACGGCTGGTATCCGACGTAAGGCCCGTATCCAGGACAACATTGAATTTTACTCGACTCTGCGTTCGATTAAAGCGATGGAAGAGTCGGATGTCTGTATCATCCTGCTAGATGCCACACGCGGTCTGGAAGCCCAGGATTTAACCATTATCGGGCAAGCCGTTCGGGCCCGTAAAGGTGTGGTTATCATGGTCAACAAATGGGATGCTATTGAGAAGGATTCCAAAACCGCTGATGTCTGGCGCAAAGAGATGATTCAGCGCATGATGCCTATTGATTACCTGCCCATTATTTTTGCATCGGTCCACGAAAAGCAGCGCATTTTTCAGGTTATGGAAAAAGCGATGGAGGTGTACGAAAATAAAAATAAGAAGATCGCTACCTCAAAACTTAACGAGGCTATGCAGCCGGAAATTGAACGGTACCCTCCGCCAGCGGTGAAAGCAAAGCATATCAAGATCAAATATATGCTTCAGGTACCGACCCCTTCTCCCACGTTTGTTTTCTTCTGCAATCTGCCTCAATATGTTCAGGAGTCTTATCAGCGATTCCTGGAAAACAAGATCCGTGATCACTTTGATTTTACGGGCGTACCGATCACCTTATTTTTTCGACAGAAATAGACCGGATCATACAGGGGCAGGTGTTGACACAACATACCTGCCCCTCATTTTTGCTATCTATCTTAAGCGTATCCTGTAGTAATTCAGCGGGTTAGCTTTTTAGTGATAGCCCTTTCCCTGGTTTAAAAAAGCCAACGGCCAAATTGGCTATTCCGTCCTACTTCTTACTGGGCCCCTGCATTTTATAGTTGAAGGTATAGATATGCAATTGTTAGTAACACTTCGAAAATCGCCTATAATACTCCCTTTTGTCAAGAAGCATTCGTCAAAAAAAGGGCAATCCAGATCACAGAGGCCCCTGCTTTTAAATTTTAACAAATTATTTATCAGGCGGCACAGAAAAACAAAGTAATTCCTGCAAATTCACCTGAGTAATTACCGCAAAAAATTGGTGTAATATTGTGCCTATTATTTCTTTGTTACTTACTTATTGGTTACCAGTCTAAGTGTTATAGGTGTACTCTTGTTACACTTGTTTGGGTAAAATAACCATTAAATAAAGTTACACTCACTTTCAGGATGTTAGTTCTTTACATATGTCAATTTTCGGGCTATATTTCGCTCTATTACCCACTGTTAACAAATCACTCCTATGGCAACTGAAAAAGTTTTAGATGAAGAAAAGCGGATCGACAAGGCAGCCTACGTGCTCAAAGCTGTGGCTCACCCCCTCCGAATTAAAATCATTCAAATGTTGAATGAAAATAAAGAATTGAATGTATCGGCGATCTATAAAAACCTCAATGCTGAACAATCGCTGATTTCCCACCACCTGATCAATATGCGGGATAAGGGGATACTCGAAATCCGGCGTAGTGGTAAGAATATCTACTATTTTCTGGTAGATAACGCGGTCGCTGAAATTATCGAGTGCATTTACAAAAGTAAGCTTATTTAATGAACTGAATTTTCAGAAAAACACCGTAAGACAGAACGTTAATAAGTGGGTTATTAGATTCTGTTTTACGGTGTTTTCTATGGTAACCTATCCGAACAGTTCTCCCGTTCGGAAGTTTGGCATGATTCCAAGATGACGGTAGGCTTTTTCTGTGGCCTCTCGTCCGCGAGATGTTCGTTTCAGAAAACCTTCCTGAATCAAAAAAGGCTCATAAACCTCTTCGATCGTTTCTGCTTCTTCGCCACAAGCCGTAGCAATGGTGGTGATGCCTACCGGCCCCCCCTTAAACTTATCGATAATCGTCATCAGAATCCGATTGTCCATATCGTCCAGGCCATTCTGATCGACATCCAATGCGCTCAGGGCAATTTCAGCAATAGCGACGTTTATATACCCGTTACCTTTCACCTGGGCAAAGTCGCGGGTACGGCGTAGCAGATTGTTGGCAATCCGTGGTGTACCCCGGCTCCGACGGGCAATCTCAAAAGCGCCTGATTCGTCGATCGGTGTTCCCAGAATAGCCGCTGACCGCTGAACAATGCTGGTCAACAGTTTGGCATCGTAATATTCAAGTCGGCAACTAATACCAAACCGGGCCCGGAGCGGTGACGTAAGCATACCCGCGCGGGTTGTTGCGCCAATGAGCGTGAAGGGATTTAGCTTGATCTGGACACTACGGGCATTGGGGCCCGAATCGAGCATAATATCGATTTTGTAATCTTCCATTGCCGAATACAGATACTCTTCAACAATGGGATTGAGCCGGTGAATCTCGTCAATAAACAGGACGTCGTTGGGCTGAAGATTTGTCAGCAAACCTGCCAAATCACTGGGTTTATCCAACACAGGCCCGGAGGTCATCTTGATGCTGGCATTAAGCTCGTTGGCAATGATATGCGACAGCGTGGTTTTGCCTAATCCTGGAGGGCCGTGAAGCAGCACATGGTCGAGCGCTTCTCCCCGTTGCATGGCAGCCCGGACAAACACTTCAAGGTTTTCAAGCACTTTTTCCTGACCCGTAAAATCCTCGAATGAGAGCGGCCTGAGTGCGCGTTCAATTTCTTTGTCGGTAGCGGTCATGCCATCGCCCGAACCTTTCAAAAAGTCGTTTCGCATGGTTTTGATACGTACAGACCCGGCCATTTTTTATCGCCTGAACAGCAAATTATGACCGGGTCGTTTATGTCAAATATACGAAAAAAACTGCAGAAAACCGCTATCGAATCAGCAATACCGACCCCCTTTTTGTGACTCGTCCACGCTCTGGAAATGACTCACTTTTATAGGTCACCACATACGGATAAAGCATGGATGGATAGGTAGAACCGTGGTACGTTCCATCCCATTTCTGCTCAGGATTGTTGCTGGCAAAAATGACTTCTCCCCATCGATTGTAGATGCGGAACTCATAATCGGTAACGTAGGCCGTAAAGATTTGCAGTACATCGTTTACGCCGTCATTGTTGGGTGTAAACGCATCAGGAATATTCACACGAGGTTCGCACAAG
Source organism: Spirosoma panaciterrae DSM 21099 (assembly GCF_000374025.1). Classification (GTDB taxonomy): domain Bacteria; phylum Bacteroidota; class Bacteroidia; order Cytophagales; family Spirosomataceae; genus Spirosoma; species Spirosoma panaciterrae. The sequence goes on from NZ_KB893177.1 coordinate 44,497, forward strand.
TTCAGTACCCGTGCCGAACCTATTGCCGTACAACCCAACGGGTCAGTCACCTGAACCTGATAATCGCCAGCACGGTCTACCAGGATTGATCGGGTCGTATCTGTTCGATTTACCCATAAAAATTTCAACCCTGCTGCGCCACCGGCCGTAAGTGTCGCTTTTCCCTGATCGCCTTCGCAAAGAGAAGCCTGTTGGGTGAGTGAGAAGGGTGGCGGTGGCCGATTGCCCACCCGAATGCTACTTCGACCTACGCAACCCGACTGGGTATTCCGAACGGTTACGCTATACGAACCGGGCTGAGCTACGCTTATGCTCGGACTTGTTGCTCCGGTACTCCACTGATATAGATTGCCCGGAATATCGCCCGATAGCGGAGCCAGTACAACGGCGAGACCATTACACTTGAGCGTATCGGGACCTAATCGGGCAAAACCTGTGCTATCCAGCCCTACCTTGATGCTATCTTTCAAGGCTTTACACCCCTTGTCGTCCACGATCTGTACTTTATAAAGCCCAGGCGACACCTGACCGAGAACAGGGGTTGTAGCAATGACCGTATTCGTTGGTCCATACCAGCTATAGCTGGCAGCTGTTCCCCCCGTAACCGTTACGCTAACAGTTCCACTGTTCGGAATACTACACAACGCATCTTTGATCAATGGGACAATAGCCAGTTGATTCTGCGGTGATTTTAGGGTAAATGAGGTATCGGCTTTACAATCGTGCAAGGTATCGGATACACTCACGGCATACCCTCCTTCGGTAAGACTGAGTTGCTGACTTCCTACACCCGTAAGAATACTCCCATCGGCACGCGTCCAGTTGTACTCATACGTTCCGGCTGGGGTCGTTGTCACTCGGATAGCGCCATCAGCCGATGTACAGGCAGTTGGCCCAGTCAGGTTAGCCGCCATACGCAATTTAGGCAACTCAGCCACGCGAATGGTATCCGAGTTTTCGCAGGTGGTTCCATTTACAGTCGATTGCGCCGTAACCGTATACGTACCTGCTTTGGTCACATTGATTGAGCGCGTCGTTTCGCCATTACTCCACTGAAACTGAGTCCAGGTTTGCTGGGGTACTCGCAGGGATACACTGGATCGATAACAGAACACCGTATCGGGTCCTAAATCGAGCGATGGAGTAGGTTTGATCTGAACCTCAATGGTATCACTTTTAAAACATTCGCCATTCGCTGCCAGGCCCACTACGATATAATAACCGGGCCGATTGAGGGTGATGGTCTTTTGCCTGCTCGCTACGGCCCCATTCACCAGCCAGACGTAGACCTTAGCCTGAACTTTTATATCCAGCGTAATCCCTTTCTTATTACAAATAGCCGTGTCGGCGCCCAGGTTTATATCGGGTGGCGTTTCTAAGATAGTTAGGGTGTCATGGATGACTGTATCCTTACAGATACCGCCCGAGCTGGTACGGGTAACAATCTGAAGCGTCGGGTAATAAGTACCCGGTTTAGTGTATCCGTGCGTAACCGGCTGCGCTGAGGTCGTTGAATACGGGCGGCTACCATCCCCAAAATCCAGCGTATAGGCTTCTTTTAGTTTAGGGCAGTTGGGGCCTATCGTAAATACCGTCGGCGCATTGACACAGGTATCAGCATGAGTAAGCCCTGGCCCACTCGACGGATCATTAAAATTCGCCACCAGGTTCGGTAACCCTAATTGACTGGTTTTGCCTCCCAACGATTGTCCGTTCGGGGTAAAAATAAGGCTGTCCAGCAACCCGCCGTTCGGGTTTTCGATGGTTGCTAAGGAGTTGCTTCCTTTTACAGCCACATAAATACGGCCGTCGGGCCCGATTTGTATGGACCCATATTGCCTGGTTGTACTACTATCGACAACCGTTTTCGATTTTGAGACCAGCGAATCCGCCTGACTAAGATCGTACTTCAGGATATAAGATGCCCCTTTCTGGCTACCATCCGAATTGGTATCCGCCAGCATGGTTACATACAGACTCTTTCCATCGGGCGAAAACTCAGCACCATAGGCTTTAGGGGGTGCAGTTCCCAGATCAATGGTCCGCTCATATTTCAATACGCCTGTCGAGTCGTTGAACGTGTAGATTTCGACGGAGTTTTTGGGAGGTCCTGGAATCACAACCGCCATAGGCCGATTGCCTTCATTGCCACTGGTCGTATCGGCCGGTCCAATTTTGATATACCCTTCGGCATTCGTCAGCGAGTCCAGAACCTGCCCACCTGTGTAGGTCACCGGATCGGCGCTTTCGCCACGAGTAAGGTGACGAACCTCAAACTTATTGGTTCCGTAGATTCGGGTAATCACCCAGTAGGTGGAGTCCCGTTTGTTCTCAACCGATGCCGCCTGTTCAGTCCCTTTATCCGACAGCAGGACATTTTTTTCAACAACAGCGCCTTTGCCACCATTCTGACGCATATCAACTACGCTATACGTCAGTGTTTTTTTGCCACGGATTTCGGAAGTGGTATATACATAGTACAGGTATTCGCAACCCCGACAGGTAGGTTTTGGCACGATCAGAGCCGACTGCGTTGAGCGAGTACTCCCATCGAGCGGTATCTGAACCGCATTGGTGTCGCCCGGTACGAGTGACTTCAATGGTTTACCGTCTTTTCCGTAGATGGTGATGCCATCTGTATAAAAAAGTAAAACCCCTTTCGTGTTCGCAATGGATGACGACCCTTCTATTGTGCTTAAGCTACCATCCGTAATCGGTTTTGGCGATCCTCCTCCGCTGAAGTCCAGCCCTGCATTTTGCCCAAAATACCATTTCACGCCCTGCGATTCTTTCTTCTCACCGCAAACGTCTACATTGATACGATTCTGGTAGGAGCACCCATTGGGGCTAATGGCTTCGACTGAGTAGCATCCCGAACTGTCGACCTGAATACTCTGGGTGGTATCGCCTTTAGGGTACCAGATGTAGCGAAACCCTTGTTGAGTAGTACCGGCATAAGGGTCTAGCGTAATGGTTTCACCTTTACAGATCGTTGTATCTGTGCGCCAGTTTGTAAACGAAGGAGGTGGTGTACTGACATTAATATTCCGCTCGGCGGTTTGTGTTACGCCATTGACGGTTCGGGTTAGGGTAATCGTATAAAAACCCGGTTGCCTGTACACGTGCTTGGCTACTGAGTCCCGTTGCTTAGTAAGGGTGGTTCCATCTCCAAAATTCCATACGTGCGTCGTGGCCTTTACAGCCGACGTATCCGTAAATGTAAGCGAATCGGTTCCGCACTCCTGGTCAGGAATACAGGCCTTTCCACTAATTTTGAACCCTTGCGCCCAGGACGTAGTCAATCCTGCTACTAGAAATAGTAAAGCCCAGAGTCCGACAACACGAATAGTACTGCTAAAACTTAACATGAACAAACGCTGAATATAGCCGCCTTCCCAATTTCAGTCCCACAACATAACAACAGCGGGGGCATTACGTTAGTATAAACGATAATGATTCCTTAAAATTTTATCGCCTGATCGTCACAACTCCCCTTAAAATCCGACTAATTTTATAGGGTGTGCATCATTTAGTACTCCATTTGCGTTCATAACGTTGCAACCAAAAAGTTGGCCCAGTCTTTGCCTGATTCTGCTCATATGATTAAGAAATACATACTGACCATTTTGACACTGGCTCTAAGCCGGGCGGCCTTTGCTCAAGACCCCCAGTTTACCCAGTTTTATGCTGCTCCGCTCTACCTGAACCCAGCTTTTGCCGGGTCAGCGCTGGCTCCGCGCATTACCGCCAACTATCGAAATCAATGGCCAGCAATTACCAACTATGTAACAACAATGGTTTCGGTCGACCACTTTTTCGAAAAATACAATAGTGGTGTGGGTCTTTTGATTCAAAACGATAATCAGGGTCAGGGTAGGATTCAATCTACCGATATAGGGTTGCAATATGCATACCAATTTCAGGTAGGTGAAGCCTCGTTTGTCCGCCTGGGCTTACAGGGGTCTTACGTCAATCGGAGCATCAATTATTTTGGTCTTACCACAGGCGATCAGTTTACCGACCGTGGATTCATCACGGGCAGTGTTTCCAATGATCCAGCCCTGCAGGGCGGACTTCCGACCCAAAAATACGTTGATTTTTCGACGGGTGGTCTTTTTTATTCCGACTGGTTTTGGGTTGGCCTATCGGCCCATCATATCAATCGTCCCGATCAGGGATTTTTCATTGGTGGGCGCGAACGACTCCCCGTTAAAACCAGCATTCAGGCCGGGCTTCGTATCCCACTGATGGGCTTTACGGGGCTGGCTGACGAACTGGATCGGGAAATCAGTATCTCACCCGTGGTGATGTACAAACATCAGGGCAAATATGACCAACTAGACCTGGGGGCTTACTTAACCTATTCGCCGTTAACGATCGGTGCTTATTACCGGGGTATTCCCTTCAAAAAATACGACCAAACCCTCAACAATCATGATGCTGTAGCGGCTCTGGTTGGCTGGCGGATGGACAAATTTTCGATTGGCTACAGCTATGACGTAACCATTTCAACACTGGGAAACAGTGGTGGCTCGCACGAATTGTCGATCTCCTACATTTTCGACAAGCCCGAAGGGCGTCGGGCGGGTGTGAAAAAACGGGATAAGAGACTTCCCTGTCCGAAGTTCTGATAAGCACATCGTGCCCATGAGTACGCTTCGCTAAAACTCGTATCTTTACTCAAATCCAAAGAAACAGCCGATGAGCGTAACGTCCCAGGCGAGGTCACGAAATTCGCTGCCATCCTCAAGAATTCCTTCCTCGCTGATCTATGAAGAAATCGATGGTATACCCTATTTCTATCAATGCACACCCCATACCAACAGCTATTTGGTCACTCAGCCGATTTCGAAGTAACCTACCGACTGTTTTCTCCAGAAGAAGGAGGCCGAAAACTACCTCCTTTTCAAGGAATACGATGGGACTTTCTCTATGAAGAGTTCCCTGGTGAGGGTTTTATGATCTATCCTGAGATAATGGACCCACAAACAAACGAGATATTTCCCTCTGGCATTCCAATTCCGCCGTATGGTATAGCTACCATGTGGAATACTTAACAGTAGTCTCCGCACTCTTCATCAGCAACGCCTTAAAGCCGGTACACATGGATATTTTATAGAGGGCCCTAAAAAAGTAGGCGTATGTGAGGTCTCTAGGATTCTTGGCCTACATAGTAACCCTATACAATGATTGCAGGAAGATAAATCCTCTTATGAAGCAACCATTGTATAGGATCAAATAAAATTATCCCAGCTTCTTATACTTTATCCGGGTTGGGGTAGCATCAGTGCCCAGGCGTTTGCGCCGATTTTCTTCGTATTCCGAGAAATTCCCTTCAAACCAATATACCTGTGAGTTGCCTTCAAAAGCCAGAATGTGCGTGGCAATCCGGTCCAGGAACCAACGGTCGTGACTGATGACAACGGCACACCCGGCAAAATTTTCCAGCCCTTCTTCCAAAGCCCGCAGCGTATTGACATCCAGATCGTTGGTCGGCTCATCCAATAGCAGCAGATTAGCGCCCTCTTTGAGGGTCATGGCCAGGTGAACCCGGTTCCGCTCCCCACCCGAGAGTGTACCGAGTTTCTTTTCCTGATCGGAACCCGTAAAGTTGAACCGGCCCACATACGCGCGAGCGTTGGTTTGTTTACCCCCAAGCATAATCCACTCGCTGCCCCCCGAGATTGTTTCAAAGACCGTTTTGTTCGGGTTAAGGCCGTCATGCTCCTGATCGACGTAAGCCACTTTTACCGTTTCGCCCACGGCGAAGGTGCCATTATCGGGCTTGTCGCGCCCGGTAATGAGCTTAAACAGCGTCGTTTTACCAGCACCGTTCGGCCCGATTACGCCAACAATTCCCCCTTGTGGCAACTGAAAACCCAGATGTTCGAACAAAAGCCGCTCGCCAAATGCTTTCGAAACATCTTCGGCTTCAATCACTTTAGCGCCCAGTCGTGGGCCGGCCGGAATAAAGATTTCAAGCTTTTCGTCGCGTTGTTTGGCATCTTCATTCAACAGCTTTTCGTAGGCACCCAGGCGGGCCTTCGACTTCGCCTGACGAGCTTTTGGAGCCATCCGCACCCATTCCAACTCACGCTGGAGAGTCTTCTGCCGTTTCGATTCGGATTTTTCTTCGCGAGCCAGTCGATTCTGCTTTTGCTCCAGCCAGGATGAGTAATTGCCTTTCCAGGGAATCCCTTCGCCCCGGTCGAGTTCGAGAATCCAGCCCGCTACGTTATCCAGAAAATAGCGATCGTGCGTAACGGCAATCACCGTACCTGCATATTGCCGAAGATGCTCTTCCAGCCACAGAACCGACTCAGCATCAAGGTGGTTGGTTGGCTCATCGAGTAGTAAAACATCCGGCTGCTGCAACAACAGGCGGCATAAAGCAACCCGACGTTTTTCGCCACCCGACAGATTGTCAATCAAGACATCGGCGGGTGGGCAGCGTAGGGCATCCATAGCTCGTTCGAGTTTCTGGTCCAGCTCCCAGGCATTATAATGGTCGAGTTTTTCCTGAACTTCCCCCTGCCGGGCGATCAATTTATCGAAGTCGGCATCAGGGTCAGCAAAGGCTTCATTAATCTCATCAAACTCTTTTAGCAGGTTGACAACTTCCTGAACACCTTCTTCAACCACTTCCCGAACCGTCTTGCCCGATTCAAACTTTGGCTCCTGCTCGAGCATTCCCACAGAATAACCTGGTGAGAAAACTACTTCTCCGGTATAATTTTTGTCTATACCTGCAATTATGCGCAACAGGGTTGACTTACCAGAGCCATTTAAGCCTAAAACACCAATTTTTGCACCATAAAAAAAGGAAAGGTAAATGTTCTTTAGGATTTGTCGGTTAGGCGGAATATTTTTACTCACGCCAGCCATAGAGAAAATTATGGTTTCCTGACTCATTAATTTCTAATAGATTTGTAGTTGGCATTAATCCTCAAATTTAACCCACAGCGCAGCCTTAACCAAGCACAGTAATGGAAAACGCTTCACTGGTAGATGAATACGGTTACGTCAAAGACGGAAAGGTATTTTTGAAAGGCTACCTGAATTATGAAGATCGCCAGATTGGCGAAGTAAAACGGACCGAGCAGGAAGCGCTCGATTATTTTAAAAATCGCTTCATCATTGCTGAGAACAAAGTCAGCCAGTTAGAGAACGATATTGCCGAAGCGCAGAACAAAGGCTCTTATCTGACCAAACTGGTTCAGCTCCGCAAGAAACTCCTCGGTTTTGATGCACTAGGTGACTTCCCGCCCCTGCTTGAGCGGCTGGATGAACAGGAGAAACTGTTGGCCGACTTGATTACGGTCAATCAACGCAAGAACTACGACATCAAGAAAGCCTTGATTGCCGAAGCAGAAGCTATTGTCGACAGCAACGACTGGCGCCCCACAGCCGATGCCCTGCAGGAAATCAAGACGAAATGGATCAAGACAGGTCCGGTTGATAAGTCGGTCGAGGCTGAGGTTGAAGGCCGTTTTCAGGAGTTGCTGGACGGGTTCTTCCAACGGCGTCGTGAGTTCTTTAATGAACAGAACAAAGTCATTCAGGAACGTCTGGAAAAATATGATGAGCTGATTCGGCTTGCTTTCCGGGCCAATCGTCTGGGCGATCTGGATGCGGCCTTCCAGGAAGTTCGGCGGCTCAACAACGCCTGGAAGCAGGTTGGCGAAGTGCCCATCAAAAAAAGTGGCAAACTGTACAAACAGTTTAAAAAAGCTACGACGATGTTCTACACGAAGTATAACGACGCGAAGGGCATTGTTATCCAGCCAAAGATTGATCCGCGCATTGAGGCTCAAATGAAAATGGCCGATGAAGCCGAACGACTCTCGAAACAGTCCGATATTTTTGCGGCTGCCGACCGGGCCAAAGTTTTACTGAATAGCTGGAAAGAAGTAAAAGTACCGTTCAAGCTACAGGATAAAGTGCTGAATGAGCGGTTCCGGGCAGCTTGTGATAAGATTTTTGAGTTGAGCTATCTGGGTCGGGTATTGACCCGGAAATACCCTGCTTTTGAATTAAAAAGTAAAGCAGAGCAGTTGCGAACCAAAATCCGGGAAATGGAATACCTGATCAAACGGGAGAAAAACGACCTTCAGTTTGCTTTACAGGATGCCGAGGGACTCGACCCCAACAATGCTGAAGACAAGATGATCCTGAATAAAATCGGCACCCAGAAACGTAAAATTGCCATGAAAGAAACCATCCTGCGCGAATTCCAGAAGCAATTGGAAAGTGTAGGCTACTGATAGGCATTTCTCTGATAAAACGAAACGTGCCACGGTTCTGGAACCGTGGCACGTTTCGTTTGGGCAAATTGTTATTGAGGTATGGAAACAAACACGAATAACGCCGATTTTTTAACTTCTGACACCGACTTTCGGGCTACCATTGTTCCCGGCAAATTTGTCCGGCTGGAGTATCTGACCGACTTAAATGAATTTATAAAGGCCGACGTACTTATCAAACAACTTGCCTACGAGAATGGCGCAGAATGGCTTGAACTGGCCACTGGCGAAACCATCCCGCTCGACCGAGTCGTAAGTGTTTCAGGTAATTTATCGCCCCGCTTTCCGGGCTACGGCAATTACTCGTGCGATTGTTAACCGTTAGTCAATCCGATCAAAGCCACAATACGGTACGAGAACGTTAGGTATCCGAATACCTTCTGGCGTCTGATTATTTTCCAGAATAGACGCCAGAATGCGGGGCAGGGCTAGTGCAGAGCCATTGAGTGTATGCATCAATTGCATTTTGCCATCCAGTTTCGAACGAAGCTTCAGACGGTTTGCCTGATAGGTTTCAAAATTCGATACCGAGCTAACTTCCAGCCAGCGCTGTTGAGCAGCCGACCACACTTCCATGTCGTAGGTTAGGGCAGACGTAAAGCCCATATCGCCCCCGCATAGCCGCAATACCCGATACGGTAATTCCAGCTTTTGCAGTAACCCCTGCACGTGCTGACTCATCTCTTCCAGTGCGGCATAGGAATTTTCGGGTTTCTCAATCCGTACTATTTCAACTTTGTCGAACTGGTGCAGGCGGTTCAGCCCCCGCACATGCGCTCCCCACGACCCGGCTTCCCGTCGGAAACAAGGCGTATAACCGACATTTTTGACAGGCAGTTGAGCCTCGGGTAGAATTACGTCGCGGTAAAGATTCGTAATGGGAACTTCAGCCGTCGGAATCAGGTAAAGCTTATCTTCCGTTACGTAATACATCTGGCCTTCTTTATCGGGCAACTGTCCCGTTCCAAAGCCCGAATCCTCATTGACAACGATAGGCGGCTGCACCTCCAGATACCCGGCTTTCAGGGCTTCGTCGAGAAAAAAATTAATCATCGCCCTTTGAATACGTGCCCCCTTGCCTTTGTAAACCGGAAACCCAGCGCCCGAAATTTTAACCCCTAGTTCAAAGTCAATGATGTCGTACTTCTTGATTAATTCCCAGTGTGGCTGAGCCCCTTCATGAAGGGTAGGTTTCTCACCATTTTCCAGCACCACCTCGTTATCGTCGGCCGAACGTCCCTCAGGAACGCTACTGTGCGGAATATTAGGGATCGTTACTAAAACAGCCTGCAAAGCCATTTCGATCTGACGGAGCGTTTCTCCCAGATCTTTCGAGCGGGTTTTCAACTCAGCCGTTTCGGCTTTAGCGGCATCAGCGGCTGCTTTATCACCCGCTTTCATCAATGCCCCAATCTGTCCTGCTTTAGCGTTTGACTGCGCCAGTACATCATCGAGTTCGCGCTGGGTATCCCGCCGTTGCTGGTCGAGGTTTAACACCTGATCAATGGTGTCTTCGGCATTGGCAAAATGTCGTTTATGAAGACCTGTCAGTACGGTTTCTTTATTCTCACGGATGAAGGGTAGTTGTAGCATTAATTTGTCTGGATAAGACGTTTAATTACAGCTAAGAATTCTTCTGTTTGAAATAATCCTAAACGATTCGACGAACTGTTCAGGATTTCGCTAGCAAATCTAGGCTGAAAACAAGCCATCGTTTAGAGCATTCAGCGCATCGGCTTTGTACTGTCCATGAATGAGTAACGACAGGTTGCTTTCCGTGCCTCCATACGAAATCATCCGAATAGGAATATTTTTCAGGGCGTTGAATACCCGAACAGCTACTCCTTGGTTGTCGGCACTAAAATTACCAACAATACAGATGATTGTCTGATCGTAGTCGGGTTCTTCCAGCGTACAGAAGGCGCCCAGCTCAGCTTTAATTTCTTCGATACGCTCGGTATTATCGATTGTAACGGAAACCGATACTTCCGATGTAGCAATCATATCGACCGGAGTTTTGTACTTCTCGAAGATTTCGAAAATCCGGCGCAGAAAACCATAGGCATTCAACATACGGGTCGAGTGGATGTACAACGCTGTAATTCCATCTTTGGCGGCTATGGCTTTAAATACCTGATCGCTTGTCCGGTCGGCAATCAATGTACCGGGAGCGCTGGGGTCCATCGTATTTTTCAGGCGCACAGGCACACCAAACATCCGGGCGGGCGTAATGGTAGATGGGTGCAATATCTTAGCCCCAAAATACGCCAGCTCGGCCGCTTCGTCGAACGTCAATTCCCGAACGGGGAACGTGTTTTTTACAATGCGTGGGTCATTGTTGTGCATTCCGTCGATGTCGGTCCAGATCTGGATTTCTTCGGCCCGGATAGCCCCACCAATCAGCGAAGCCGTATAATCCGAGCCTCCACGCTTAAGGTTATCGACTTCGCCCCGTGGGTTACGGCAGATAAAGCCCTGGGTAACGATGATCTGTTTGTCGGCATGCTGAGGCAACATTTCGGCTAAAGCCTGCTCTGTGAATCCAATCTCAGGCTCATTATCGGCGTCAATCCGCATGAATTCGAGAGCAGGCAACAAGGTAGATGCAACCTTCTCTTCTTCCAGATATGCCTGAAACATTTGGGTACTAAGCAACTCACCTTCGGCAACCAGTTCTTTTTCCTGCTTCAGCGTGAAAGGCTTAATCCGGGTCAATGACCGAATAAAAGCAAATTCGTTATCAACAATTTTCTGCCCGGCGGCCTTACCGTCTGCAGTCTTGTACAGCTCGCCAATAAAGCTGTCGTAATGCGCCTTCAGCGTGTCAATTTTGAGGTTCGCATCGGTATCGTTGTTTGCTTTCAACGATTCGCCGATAGCCAATAGCGCATTGGTTGTGCCCGACAAAGCCGACAACACCACAATTTTGGGGGTACTATCTTCAGTAATCAGATGGCGGATGGACTGCATACGCTCCGGTTTCCCAACCGACGTGCCGCCAAATTTCCAGACGTGCATTTTTAATTAATGAAAGAGTGAATGAGTGAAAGAGCGAACAAGTTGAGAGCAGAATATCGCTCTTTCACTCATTCACTCTTTCACTCGTTAAAACTTGCTATAAACCTGTTCTTGTAATCCGATCATTTTGATGGCAGTTATGGCTGCTTCGTCACCTTTGTTGCCGTGTTTACCACCTGCCCGGTCGAGTGCCTGCTGTTGGTCGTTGGGTGTCAGAACGCCGAAGATAACGGGCTTTCCGGTTTTCAGGCCGACATTGGTTAAACCCTGAGCTACGGCGTGGTTGATGTAATCATTGTGTTTGGTTTCACCCTGAATCACACAACCAAGGGCTATGACCGCATCAATATCGTCGCGCTGGGCAAACCACTGAGCCCCTAACGTTAGCTCATAACTGCCCGGTACATTACCCCTGACAATATGTTCGGCTCTGGCTCCGTATTGCAGCAAAGTCTGATAAGCCCCTTCAAACAAGGCTTCGGTAACTTCACTATTCCATTCTGATACCAGTATGGCAAACCGACGTTCACTAACATCGGGTAAGTCGTTGGTTGAAAATACACTCAGGCTTTTTGCAGCAGTGGCCATTCTGAACCGGGATTTTTATGATTGTACTGATATACTGTGATTGATTTGTACCAATGATTTATATGAGGCTCAGAAAAACTAACTTATTCAAATCAAAGTCGGTCAGTAAAATCATATAAATCCGGGTCAAAAAAAAGGACAAAACCGGCTTCGGCTTTGTCCTTTGCTGTATTGATTCAATCAAGTACGCTTACGACTCGCCGACGGTAGCCTCCAGTACGGATTTGTACTTCTTGGCACTACCAGCCTCAGCCGACTGAGCATACTTCTCGATAATTTCGTTATACGTATCGATGGCCTTATCGTTCTGTTTAGCCTGCTCGTAAGCAACAGCTAGCTTCATCAGATAACCAGGCGTAAAATATTTATTCGACTTATAATCAGCAGCTTTCCGGTAATAATCAGCGGCTTCATCGAAACTTTTCTTCTCCATGTACGCATCACCTGTGAGGGCATAGGCCCGCGCCTGTACCAGCAGATCAGATGAGCTGAATGCTTTCAGATGCTCGATAGCGTCATCGTATTTACCTTGTTTCAACAAAGCAATGCCGGCATAGAATTCGGCCAGATTACCAGCGGGGGTTGACCCGTAGTTGCTTGCCACGGCCAACAAGCCAGGGCTTTTGCCATCACCATTCAGTGCTTTCTTGGTTGAATCGGCTTCGAGTTGATAAACCGATGGAAACATTTCGACCTGGGCTGTGTCATCCTGCTCGCTGATATAGTAGCGATAGCCGAAATAACCAACCACCAGCAACAAAATGCCACCCAGTACACCTAAAACAATGTTTCGGTTCTGTTCAAAAAAGTCTTCGGCCCGTTCTAACTGACCGGCCAGTGCGTCTGGATCTTCCAAAAACTCCAGTCCGCTGTTCTTTTTGCTCATGCTTTTGCAATTTGGACTGCAAAATTAGGAATATTTACCATTATGAAAAAGGGTAAATATCAAAACTTTACGAATCCAGTCCGTTTTGTAATTCAATATCACGTACAGACATAACCTCCGACGAACGTACTTCCCGAATCTGATGCGGCAATAAGGTTTCTACAGCCACCGATTCGCCCGTAAGGGTCACAAATTCAACTTCGTAGGCTTTACCGCCATTGTAAACGGTTAAAATTGTTCCAACATCCCCGGCCTTCAGGCGTCCCTCTGCAATCTCTTCCTGAAGTACGACCAAATCATACTCACTCATAGACTCATATACTGGTTCACAAAAAGAAACGCTCGACATTGCATCTTGTTTTGTTCATAATTAAATAACTTTGCCGTGCTAATCTTCCAGGGGTGCCCTAACTAACGGGCTGAGATTATACCCATTGAACCTGCGCAGGTAATGCTGTGAAGGGAAATGTGCTCATAGGCTACGTCTATAAGCGTTTTTACAAATATCATACCAATAACAAGGTAGGTTTGGCCCCTAGCCTATCGTAACCATTTTCAGTCATGAAAAAAGGTACGACCTATCTTACCAATCTCGTCCGCTTAGTAGCCTTGCTGCTAATCAATCTGCCCGTATGGGCGCAAGTTTCCATTTCAGGTAAAGTAGCTGATGCTGAAGGCGGTACGCTACCTGGTGCCGCCGTTGTTCTGGAAGGCACCTATAAAGGTACTTATACCGACGCTGCCGGAAACTTCCAGCTTACCAATTTGAAGCCGGGCTCCGTATCCGTAAAAATTTCATTGTTAGGGTACGAACCACAAACACAAACCATATCGCTGACCCAGAATACGACCATCGACTTTAAATTAACCAAAACAGCGGTTGCCGTCGATGAAGTTGTGGTCAGTGCCACGCGGGCCAATCAGAAATCAGCCATTGCGTATAGCAATGTTTCCCGTCGGGACCTGGACAAGCTAAATCTGGGGCAGGATATTCCGCAGTTACTCAACTTTACGCCTTCCATCGTCACCACGTCCGATGCGGGTGCAGGCGTGGGCTATACAGGCATCCGCATTCGGGGATCGGATGCCACGCGGGTCAATGTGACCTTGAATGGTATACCTTACAACGATGCTGAGTCGCAGGGAACATTTTTTGTCGATATGCCCGACTTTGCCTCTTCGGTAAGTAGTATCCAGATTCAGCGGGGTGTTGGAACATCGACCAACGGGGCAGGCGCTTTTGGCGCATCGGTGAACATCCAGACCAACAAGCTGGAAACAAACCCCTACGCTGAAACCAACCTGTCGGCTGGTTCATTTGGCACTCGTAAACTGAACGTGCTGGCTGGTACAGGGCTGCTCAACGGCCATTTTGCCGTAGATGCCCGCTTATCGACCATTCACTCCGATGGATTTATTGACCGGGCGTTTTCGAACCTCAAATCCTTTTATCTGTCGGGGGGCTATTATGGGAAAAAGGGCTTTATCCGGCTGAACGCTTTTTCGGGTCAGGAGCAGACCTACCAGGCCTGGAATGGTATACCGGAAGATATTCTGAAGACAAATCGGACGTATAACGCCTTTACATACGACAATCAGACTGATAACTACCAGCAGGATAATTACCAGCTTATCAGCTCGTATGAACTCAGCAAAAATTGGCGGGCTAACCTTTCATTTTTCTATACAAAGGGGAAAGGCTATTACGAAGAGTTCAAGCCCAATGACAGTTTCAGCAAATATGGATTACCCAACGTAACCATTGGCGATTCTGTGATCACCAAAACCGACATTATCCGACGCAAATGGCTGGATAATGATTTTTATGGGACTGTATTCTCGTTCGATTATAACAGCTTCGGGAAACTGACGGCAAACATTGGGGGGGGCTGGAACCAGTATCAGGGTGCTCACTACGGTGAAATCATCTGGGCCCGTGTAGCAGGCAATACCAACATACGGGAGCGTTACTACAACGACGATGCGATCAAAACCGATTTCAACGTGTATGCGAAAGCTTTTTACCAGTTCAGTAATCGGCTCAACGGGTTTCTGGATTTGCAGGTCCGAACGGTTGGGTATTCGTTCTTAGGGTTCAACAGCCAATTGCAGAATGTACAGCAAAACGCCAACCTGACATTTTTCAATCCCAAAGCGGGTCTGACCTATACACTCAACGACCAGAGCACGTTTTATGGCTCGGTAGGTGTAGGCCACCGCGAGCCCAATCGCGATGATTACACCCAATCGACGCCCGCCAGCCGACCCAAATCCGAGCAGCTTATCGATTACGAAGCTGGGTATAAACTTCAAACGGAAGGGCTAGCCTTTACGGCTAATGTGTATTACATGGATTATAAAAATCAATTGGTGTTATCGGGCCAGTTGAACGATGTAGGGGCTTACAACCGGGTCAATATCCCCGTTAGTTATCGCGCTGGCCTGGAACTGGAAGCTGGGGCCCGGCTGGCCAAACAACTCCGCTGGAATGTGAACGCCACCTTCAGCCAGAACAAGGTCAAAAATTTTACCGAATACCTCGACAATTACGACAACGGACTTCAGGAAGCCCGTCAGTACAGCCAGACCGACATTTCATTTTCGCCCAATGTAATTGCAGGTTCACAGCTACTATTTACACCTGCCAAAGGGCTGGAGTTGGGTCTTTTATCAAAGTATGTCGGAAAGCAATATCTGGACAACACGTCGAACGAAAGTCGAAAGCTGAACCCCTACTTTACCAACGATGTTCGGCTGATTTATACCCTTAAACCAAAGTTCGCTCAGGAAATTGCCTTCACGTTACTTTTCAACAACATGCTGAATGAACTTTATGAATCGAACGGGTATACGTATGCCTATATTTCGGAAGGGAAAGTGTATGCTGATAATGCCTATTATCCACAGGCAGGGCGGAATTTTCTGGCAGGTGTCCGGTTACGGTTTTAGTGTACCAATAGCCGCTGATGTATAGCTGGCTGGCCAGTTGGGTAAATCGTAACCTGATACAACCCGGCTGGCCAGTCTGCTACCGAAACGCCATACGTATTCGGGCCCGCTATGTATCGGATCGAGCGCTCATAGATCGGGCGACCCATCAGGTCAGAAACCCGAAGCTGGGCAGCACCCGGTAATGTAGCTTCATACCGAATGGTGATTTGCTCTCGGGCAGGCGATGGAAATACACGTAGTTTGGTTTCCAGTTCGGGCTCTGTAGCGGTCAAAACCTGACTACTGAACAGGTATGGCTTGCTGATGATTGCTTTCTCAAACTGGGGCGAACTCCAGAACAGTTTCGACGTTGCATAGCCCTGGCTTTCTAAAAAGTCCATCTGAATGGTGTAGGACTGACCAGCTACCAGATCAAGCTTTCCTAACCACTCGAGCGACGGCTGAGCCTCCCACTTATCGATCAGTAGTTTGTTATTTACCGAAAGGCGAACGCCATCGTCGGTTTGGGTGTAAAACGTATAGGTATCGTTGAAAGGCACCTGAATTTTTCCCGTCCAGCGCACCACAAAATGATCGGCCCCTACATTTGGCGCCGGTTCTCCTTCACCCCAGTCAAAATTGATCGTTTCGTCCGTTCGGCTATAGGCTGGCGTTCCTGCAATCTGGTCGGTATTGCTGTAGTATTCAGCAAATAAGCCATTGCCCGACGAAGGGGGTAAAGCCTGATATTGCATTGTCAGCGTTGGGCTTCCGGGCTGCACTTCATAGGTGACCAACGGCGCATTCTGACCATTACCCCAGCCTATAAATTTATAGAAACCATCCGATGTAGCCGTATAGGGTTTTGTTTCCAGACTACGCAGCATGCCTACTACCGATTGAAACGTCATATCGGGTTGCCGAGGCTCTCCATCCAGATACACTCGCACTCCCGTAACACTACTGGCAATCGTGACGGTAGCAAGCTCAGGTTTTATATCCACGAACGTTTCGTTGGTTAAGCCCGACACATCGGTTGCCAGTAGATGTACACGATACCAGACTTCGGTAGACGTCTCGCCCACACGCGGAATTTTAAACGTACCTGTCGTGATGCCCGAAACAGGGTCAAGGGCAGGATGAACGTGATCGTCATGGTGAAAATCGATCCACCAGGTCAGCTTAGCATTCGATAAAGGTTGCTGATTGGCACTCACCGCATCGCCTGCGAAGGTGAGCACATCGCCCGCCCGGTATGTTTTGTTAGTTATGGGCTGCTGGATACGCGCTACGGGCCGCTGTGCCTGCACTACCCGCAACGACATCACGTCTGACGTATCGGCCCCTAAGGCATTTGACACAATACAGTAAACGGTAGTTCCATTGTTGGCCAGTGTAGGACTACTGATGGTGTATTGGCTCTGATCGGCTCCAGCAATCAGCTTTCCATTCTGATACCATTTGTACATCAGTGGCTTCTGCCCAACCGCATTGACACTAAATGTAATTGACTCCCCAACGGGCACAAAGGCATTAGGCGACTGGCTACTGATATACGGCAGCCCCGAATCGAAAAATGATACTTTATGCAGGGAGCCATTCCAGGTTGAAGTATTGTCTTGCTGGGTACCGCCCCCAAGCCCAGATCGGGCCAGATAATACAAGTACCCATCAGGACTGGTCGCTATCCCCACAGGACGGTCAACATTCGTTACAAATGAACCAATGATCTGACCATTGGCCGGATCAAGCGTATAGATGGTGCCATTGCAGTAGTCTGCAAAAAATGCTTTGCCTTTATACTCGGTGGGGAAGCGAAGCGTAGGCGGGTTATACATGGCCATACCGGTTATGGCACAGCCGGTATTATGGTCATACACCTGAAGCGGGTCGGCATAATTCTCAGGGGCATCCTGGTTGGTACGACGCCCTTCAATAAGCGGCCAGCCGTAGTTTTTACCAGCCCGAATCTCATTGATTTCTTCAAAACTGGCATCGCCTACATCGCCCACCAGAATCCGTCCGGATACTGGGTCAATATCCATACTGAATGGATTCCGTAAACCCAGCGCGTAAATAGCCTGGTATTTACCTTGTAGCTGACCGATAAACGGGTTATCGGCTGGAATACTGCCATCGTCATTTAGCCGCAAAACTTTTCCGAGCAGGCTATTAAGATTTTGGGCCGCCGACGCGTTGGTTCCTTCTCCGGTGGCAATATATAGCTTTCGATCAGGGCCAAACCGCATTACCCCAGCATTATGAACGGTGGCTAATAGCGGGTCAAAATCGATCAATACAGTTTCGCTAGCCGGATCAGCCACACCATTAGGCGCCCGAAAACGGCTTAGTCGGTTATGATTCTGGCCGTTTACGGTGTAATAAACGTAGAAATAGGGTGTTCGCGGAAAATCCGGGTGAAAACAAAGGCCAGACAGCCCCCGCTCATTGGTAACATCGATATTAGTAACCGTCATGAACGGATCGGGCGAAAGCACATCCTTGACAACCTCCCGGATTTTCCCATCTTTTTCGATCACAAAAAGCCGCCCATCGGGCGCAAAGGCAAGACCTGTCGGGTTCAGATTACGGGCAACCTGTTTCTCCACAAACCCACTCGGCAGTTGGGCAAACGCCGATTTCAGCAAACCAATCAGTAAGACCGTATAAATGAATCGCATCAGACCAATATAAATAGACAGTTAAGTTAATGTTTTCTCATATTTCGTTCATGAGACCACATTAATATGACTAAATTCTAATTTTATGGTCACATCTAACGATCAGCCGATTGCCCGCTCCAGGTCCTGAATCAGATCATCTACATCCTCAATCCCTACACTGAGTCGAATAAGCGTGTCTTTCAGACCGTTTCGCTCCCGCTCTTCTTTCGGAATACTGGCATGGGTCATACTAGCCGGATGCGTGCAGAGCGACTCGACACCACCCAGCGATTCGCCTAATGAAAACACCTCAAAACTTTCCATGACCCGCACGGCTTCGGGCATCGAATCGCCTTTGAGTTCAAAAGACAACATACCCCCAAAATCACGCATCTGCGTTTTGGCCAGTTCATGGCCACCATGCGACTCCAGCCCCGGATAATGCACCTGACTCACTTTGGGGTGCTGTTGTAAATAACGGGCTACCTTCAGGGCATTTTCGCAGTGCCGTTGCATCCGAACATGCAGCGTTTTGATTCCTCTCAGTACCAGAAAGCAGTCCTGTGGCCCCGGCACGGCTCCGCAGGCATTCTGAATAAAGGCCAGCCGCTGAGCCGTTTCGTCGTCGTTCAGGATGATAGCCCCCATCACCGTGTCGGAGTGTCCACCAAGGTATTTGGTCACGGAATGCATCACTATATCGGCCCCCAGATCGAGTGGATTTTGAAGATAGGGCGAGGCAAACGTGTTGTCGACGACCAATTGAATGTTGTGCTGTTGGGTAATGGCCGAAATAGCGGCAATATCCACTAAGCGTAGCAGTGGATTGGTTGGCGTTTCGATCCAGACCATTTTGGTAGCGGGTGTAATGGCCGCTTCCAGATTGGCCGGATTGTCTAGCCCGACAAACTTAAACGTCAGGCCAAACTCCTGAAACACCCGAACCATAATCCGATAGGTACCGCCATAGAGGTCATTACTGGCAATAATCTCGTCGCCCGGTTTGAATAGTTTCAGAATGGCATCGGTAGCCCCTAACCCCGACGAAAAACAAATCCCATGTTTGCCATTTTCAAGCGCGGCCAGGTTGTTTTGCAGCACCGTTCGGGTAGGGTTTTGCGTACGCGCATATTCATACCCCTTATGTTTGCCTGGCGATTCCTGTACGTAAGTTGAGGTCTGGTAAATGGGCGTCATAATGGCCCCCGTTGTTGGGTCCGGCTCAATACCGGCATGGATGGCTTTGGTTCCGAATTTCATACTCAAAAGTAACGAAGTTTGTAACGTGATTGGACAACCTCAATGGTTACCAAAACCACAGTGCCCGTCTTGTAGTTTGATACGAAGTGAAAACCACTATTCCTAAAAACATAACTGGCCCCGCCATTGCCGGACTTATCCTCTCGGTAACACCAATTGTCTTTACTTCTGTACTGACCTACTATGCCATTGTCTATGAACCAGTCATCGCTGGCTTTTCGACCTGGCAATGGATAGGCATCACCCTAACCTGCGCTGTAACGTCGGCGGGACTTACCCCCCCGACGATGCTGGCGCTGATTTTCGGTTATTTTCTGGGCTGGAACGCCGTTCTACCGATGTTTGTCATCAACTTTGGAGGTATCTTGTTCATCAATCTGATCGTTCGCTGGCTCGACCACGACCGGGTTCTGGGCTTCATCCGACGAAATCCGAAAGCCCAATCGGTACTGGATCGTATTCTGAATAATGAGCTGGAAGTTATCTTTTTCGCCAAGCTCTCCCCTATTCTCCCGTTTGGATTGACCAATCTAATGTTTGCTCTATCGGGAGCCCGGCTAAAAAATATTCTGCTGGGTGGGTTTCTGGGTATGACGCCCCGAACCATTCTGGCAGTCTGGTCGGGACACGAAGCTCATGCCATAAAAACCCTGCTCGACAACCCCAATCAAGGCTCCTGGACACAGATCATCGTCGTTGCCCTGATCATTGTTTCGATAGCTGGTCTGTGGCGCACCATTCAAAAATCACTCAAAAAATAACGCATGAATATACACCTGACAGGCAGTACTTTACTCTAAAAGCTATGGTCATTATATCCCCATAAAATAAAGCCTAACCTTATTCTCGCAATTGGTCGGCCACCAGTTCGATCAGTCGATTATGCCCTGTTCGTAAAACGGTCAGCTCATAATGCCGAAGTTGTTTGGTGAGCGGAAAGACGTACGAACCAGGAACAATCCGGTCGAAAGCCCCCGTAAAAAAACGCACCCGGACCGGATGGGTATTTAACCATGCGGCAATGCGAATCAGATCGGGCGAAATGAGTCGAAACTGCGTCCAGCTTTGGTAAACCCGTTTGCGCTGTTCGGGCGTACCGAGCGACAATTCGGCAAATCGCATGGCGGTTCGATTAAGTAACCCCAGTCGGGTCAATAGATGCCCGAACCGATTTAAAGCCGTTAAATGCCATAGAAAATACCGAAACAACCATCGACCTGCGCTTGAGCCCGTTGCCAGTTGATACCAACTACTGCGGGTAATACCATCGGGGGCTATTAAGATCAACTGATCTATCCGGTCGGCAAACGCTTCGACCGTGGCCAATGCGAAACGCCCTCCTAAACTGTACCCCATCAACCCAAATCGTTCGATATTTTTTTCCTGTAAAAAAGCACCGATAAGCCCCTGCCAGACCGCTTTCGTCAAGAGATGGCTGCCTTGGTACTTACTTTCACCATGAAAAAATAAATCCACCGCGAAAAGGGTATATTGGCCTCCCAGTGTACCCTCCAACCCCCTGAACACCTGACTGCTTTGTCCAAAACCGTGAAAAGCCAGTAGAATGGCCGGGCCATTTCCGATTGTCTGGTAGGCAAGCTGGTTGCCTTCTACCTCAATTTTTTGGACCTTGGCTTCGCTCATACCAACAAAGTTGCGAAAAACCCGAATGCCTATGTTAACCGTCAAAAATCTTACTGAGCTGGCAACCCTTGCTGGCCAATCGCTGGGTACTACCGATTATATACCGATCACGCAGGAAATGGTCGACCGATTTGCCGAAGCCACCGGCGATTACCAATGGATACACACCGACCCCAAACGAGCCGCCAATGAATCGCCTTATAAGACGACGATTGCCCACGGTTTTCTTACCCTCTCGCTGGCTCCGCAACTTATGGCCCAGCTTTATCGGGTCGAGTCGGTACGAATGGGCATAAATTACGGAGCCAATAAAATCCGATTTACCAATGCCGTACCGGTTGGCAGCAAGCTACGAATGAATACCCGATTGATTAGCGTGGAGCCGCAGGCTATTGGGTACCGCGTTAGCATGGAATGTATTTTTGAGATCGAGAACCAGCCCAAACCCGCCTGTATCGCTGAATTGATCACGTTGCTATTTGAGTGATTAGTATGCTTGCATACTAATTTAAAGGGCAATTGCTTATCTTTACCTTTCTCATTACACAGTCGCAAACTAAACCACGCAATTCAGATGGCAACAGAATCGCTGGAATTACAGGGATTAAATTTTAATTTATCGGAAGAACACCTGGCGGTGAAGGAAGCCGCCCGAGATTTCGCTCAGAATGAACTGCTTCCCGGCATTGTTGAACGCGATAACGAAGCTCGTTTCCCTACCGAACAGGTCAGGCGAATGGGTGAACTTGGTTTTTTGGGCATGATGGTATCGCCTGACTATGGTGGAGGAGGTATGGATACGGTTTCGTATGTACTGGCTATGGAAGAGATTTCGAAAATCGATGCATCCGCTTCCGTCATTATGTCGGTCAATAACTCGCTGGTATGCTACGGCCTGGAAGCGTATGGTACCGAAGAGCAGAAGCAAAACTACCTCACCCGGCTGGCAACTGGCGAAATACTGGGTGCCTTCTGCCTGTCGGAGCCTGAAGCGGGTTCGGATGCTACCTCACAAAGCACTACCGCCGAGGATAAAGGGGATTATTATGTAGTGAACGGGACAAAAAACTGGATTACCAATGGCAACTCTTCGGGTGTATGCCTGGTAATTGCGCAAACCGACCGTGAGAAGAAACACCGGGGCATCAATTGCCTCATCATTGAAAAGGGGACTCCCGGATTTGTGGTCGGTAAAAAAGAAGACAAAATGGGAATTCGAGCCTCAGATACCCACTCGTTGCTGTTTACGGATGTAAAAGTGCCTAAAGAAAATCGGATCGGGGAAGATGGCTTTGGGTTTAAATTCGCCATGTCGACCTTAAACGGAGGCCGTATCGGTATTGCGGCACAGGCGTTGGGTATTGCTGCCGGAGCTTATGAACTTGCGTTAAAGTATAGTCAGGAACGCCGTTCGTTTGGCAAGCAAATCTTTGACCATCAGGCCATTCAGTTCAAACTGGCCGAAATGGCCACAAAAATTGAAGCAGCGCGACTCCTGGTCTATAAGGCAGCCCGACTGAAAGACGAACATAAAGACTACGTTCAGGCAGCCGCTATGGCCAAATTATTTGCTTCTGAGATAGCGATGTGGGCCACCACCGAAGCCGTACAGATCCATGGGGGATATGGCTATGTAAAAGAATTCCACGTGGAGCGCCTGATGCGGGATGCTAAAATTACTCAGATATATGAAGGTACATCCGAAATACAAAAATTAGTGATAGCCCGAGAGCTAATTCGATGAAGTAATTACATCTAAAATTGAATTTTTATCATTCGATAATGCGTGTTCTGCCTGAATACGCATTATTTTTTTTATTTTTTGGAAACTTTTATACTTGTATTAGTTTTGTACAAATTATTAGTTTTGTGCAACTTTGAGCGCAATACAACTTCGGCAACACGCACCTTTCATCTATGGAAGACTATAATAAAATAATCGAATCACTGGGCGTGAAGTTTATCAAGGCCCGCAACATTCGGATTCTGCAGCCTATCACCATCAGGAACTTCTATGATGTTGAGAACACGTTATTGATTTTATATAACGGTGAAGTATCGATTGGCGACGAAAAAATAAAGGTGGAAGTTGGCGATATGTTGTTCATACCGGGCGGTAAACACGTTACGGTTACGTATGGTGACCCCACAAACCCCAAAGTTGTCTCGAATGAAGAGTTCATGACCCATCGGGAGTCGTATTGGGAGGGCAATCATGATCCGAAGCTGATCGGTCATTTACCCAACTCATTCGGCTATGTGTCATTTGAAGCTAAAGTGTTCGATTCGGTGAATTTCTTTAACTCACTGGACGTTCCGCCCTTCATTATCAAACGCGAAGATCACTTAGCCAATACCATCGATCAGATTCTGGCCGAAGAAATGACCGATCTGGCAGGTAAAGGCCGTATTATCAAGATAAAAACGGAGGAAATCGTTATTGAAGTAGTTCGGTATATTCTGAAAAATCACCTGTTTGTTGAACAGTTGGTTACCAATAGCACCTACTTCAAAGACCCTCGTCTGATCGACATCTTTGCTTACATCAAAGAAAACCTGGGTGGTGATCTGTCAAACAAAGTATTGGCCAACGTGGCTAATGTTTCGGAAGATTATGTCGGGCAGTACTTTAAAATGCTCACGGGCATCAACCCGCAGGATTACATCGAATACCAACGCATGGAAGCGGCTGTAGGGCTGTTGCGTACCAGTAAAAAGAGCATTCGCGCTATTGGATCGGAAGTGGGTTATAAAGATACCGCTTACTTCTGCCGCCGATTCAAGATGATGTTTGGCATTCCAGCCGGTAAAATGCGCCGTCGGGAATCGCTGATGAATGTATAAACAAGGCGAAAGGGACGAAAGGAGAAAGGTAAATGCTGTGGGCAAATCCTTTCTCCTTTCGTCCCTTTCCTCCTTTTTCCTTTTATTGCATTGTTATCTCGATAGGGAGCGTGAAATAGACCGGAACAGGCCTACCGCCTACTTCGCCGGGTGTCCAGCGAGGCATTTTTTCGACAGCGGCAATAATATTAGCCATAAATGCTTCCATTCCTTTACGGCCTTTTTTGTCGAGCGGCTTCGTTTGCACCCGAATATCATGAATATAGCCTAGTTCATCGATGATGAATTTGGCCGCCACTGGTCCGGTATCGTACCGTTTCCGAACCAAAGCATTAGGAACCACGATGTTCTCAGCCAGGTAGCGGCTCAAGGCTGCTGTACCGCCCGGAAACTCTGGCTCCCGCTCAGCTACTGTATATACTTTATCAATCTTGGTCTGCGGTTGCGCCAATACGTCTGTTCCAGCGCATAAGCCCAGGTAAAAGGATGCGGTTAGGCAGAAAGTCAAAAAAGAAAACCGTTTCATGAGTTAAGCGCGAACAACAGATTGATTAAATTCCTGAACGACAGTCGACAATTGAGGTAGCAGATCAGGGTCCTGTTCGATACCATTTCCGATCACAATCAGATCAGCGCCCGCTTTCAAAGCTTCATACGCCCGTTCTCCCGAATTGATTCCTCCACCAACGATCACAGGCAGGTCAACAGCAGCCCGGACAGCCGCGATCATTTCAGGCGATACGGGCCGACGTGCACCGCTACCCGCATCCAGGTACATTAACTGCAAACCCAGCATTTCGCCAGCCATAGCCGTACAGGCTGCCACTCCTGGTTTATCATGGGGCAATGGCATTGTGTTACTAACGTAGGAAACAGTGGTTTGCGTGCCACTATCGACCAGCATATAGCCCGTGGGCAAAATTTCCAGGCCACTCTTTTTCAGTAGCGGAGCGGCAATAACATGTTGACCTATTAAAAACTCAGGATTGCGACCCGAAATCAGCGACAAAAATAAAATAGCGTCGGCCGATGGCTCAATATGGAGGGGATTGCCTGGAAAAAGAATGATTGGTATGGACGTATGACGCCTGATGGTTTCGATGACCTCTTTATGTACATAATTGGTCACCAAACTTCCTCCTACCAGAAAAAAATCAATGGGATGCTCAACCGTACGGTTAAGTAAGTGAATCAGACCGTCCTGCTCGAGTTTATCAGGATCGAGCAGGACGGCAATAGCTTTCCGACCAGACAGCCGGTTATTACGGAGTATAGTCAACAGGCTGGGTTGATGCCTGTTCGTGATAGTCTGTTGGTTCGGCAGTTGGATTGATGGCATTATTTGAACGTATGCGGGCTAAAAATCCAGTTAGCTGCTCGCGAGCGATGTTTGTTAATACGGTGGTCAAAATACCACTGATTAAGCCACTCACGGCTGCCGTTTTTTCTACTGTTGGTGCCTGGCTTCTGACAACTCTATGCTTTGACGACACATCGTCCGATTCGTCATCATCATAATCGCTATCATACTCCTCCTCGTCGGGCTCGCCATATTTTTCGGCATAGCGATACTCCTCCGATTTGGGCAGAACGGCATTTACAACCAAATATACGGCTAAAGCAGCACCCGCGACAAACAAGGTTGTTTTGCCAAGCTCCGTAGCATCTTCTTTTATGGTTTCAACACCGTTTGAGATGGATGATTTCAGGCGTTCAGTAGCTGCCATCAGTTCGGCCCGCCGAGCTGTTGTATCCGCAAATGGTACTTTAGGGTCTTCCATTTTGTGTAGTAGAAAAAGCGTTTGCATGCAAACGATAAAACGAGTAAGTAACTGTTTACCAGAGTTTCTGAAATAGTTATGCGTTACTTCAATGGCGTACCTGAGTTGGTCATTGCCGAACGGGTCTGTGCCATCAGTTCTTCAACCGCTTCTGTTTTCTCTTCTATTTTTTTCTCCTGGCTCTTTTTAATAGCGCTATAGGCCATCACCCGAATTTTTGTCTTAAAAAAATCTTTGGCAAATAACCAGAGTAAGGTCAGCACCAGAAAAAAACCGGCCACGATCAAAAAGCCGAGGTATTGGCTATCGGTTACTTTATTTAAATAAGCAGCGAGCAGAATAAACAAAAAAAGAAGGGTCATGGTACTAAGTAGAGCGAGTACGATGCCATGAATGCCGATCACAACTCCTTCTTCGAGTTTGCCCCGACTCTCCAGCGTAAACAGCTCAATACGGGCTTCCAGATAACGGAATATGTTCTCCCGGATTTCTTCCAGATGTTCCAGCATGGTTTGTATAATTGATTTCCTTCTGCGGTATTTACAAATATTGGCTCAATTTGTTTTAAAAAAGTGAGGAAATAAAAAAACAGCTTCAACATGCAGGATGTGAAGCTGTTTGTAAATGATGTATCGTTGTTGATGAGCCATCGGCGACCTGCCCTCTATTCTCTTGGAGCCAGTAGTACATGGGTACAGATCGCTGGTCAGACGACAGGCTCAGTCATAAAGGCGGGCAGAATACCCCGATTTTTTAGGTAAGACTAGAGGTTTTATCGGCTTATCGCATTAACGCGATTGGCGCAATTTGGCCTCAATCGTTTGCTGCGTATGAGGAACTGCCCGAAGCCGCTCTTTCGGAATCAGTTTGCCTGTATCTTTACAAATACCGTAGGTACCATTTTTGATACGGACCATAGCCGCGTCCAATTGCTGGATAAACTTTTGCAGACGAGCTGCCAGTTGACTTAAATTTTCACGTTCGCTAGTATCGGCACCATCTTCGAGCAGTTTTGAATTCCCCGATGTATTGTCCGTACCGCTATCGTTCCGTTTACTCAGTGTTTCTTTAATGTAGTTAAGTTCGCTGCGCGTCGCATCCAGTTTTTGCCCGATCAGCTCTTCAAACTCCTTAAGTTCTTCTTCTGAGTATCGCTTTTTTTCTTCCTGAACCATAGCTAATTCAATGTTAAACTTTCGTTAGATGGTGTGCCTCATTTTTTCAGCCACAAAATTAATGGTTTGTATCCGGTATTTCAACGATTCTTCGAACATAATCTAATTTTAGTGGAATTTTATCAAATTGAGAATTCTCATTTTTACAAATGAATATTCGGTTAATATACCCTTTGCTGGTAGCCTGTTTCGGCAAAAACAGCGAACGTAAATAATTCTACGGCAGTTTTAATATTATATTAATTCTAGAAAAAATAGACCTTTCACAATATAACTAACGATTTATTAAGTTTGTGGACCACTTCATTAGCATATTTGTTTAAAAGGAAGCAAACACAAAGTCATGGCCTACATTGAACCAGCTCCAATAAAAGATAAAGAGAATCCGCTTGAGTCGATGATGTCGCGTTTTGACGCTGCCGCCAAACTGGTGGGCATCTCCGACGAAATGTATGACATCCTGAAAGTACCCGCCCGTCAGGTCATTGTTGGCTTACCCGTTACCATGGATAACGGCGCTATCAAAGTTTTCGAAGGATACCGGGTCATCCATTCCAACATTCTGGGCCCAGCCAAAGGCGGTATCCGACTCGATCCGGCCGTTCATCTGGATGAAGTTCGTGCACTGGCTGCCTGGATGACCTGGAAGTGTGCCGTTGTCGATATTCCTTACGGTGGTGCCAAGGGGGGAATTGCCTGTAATCCCCGCGAAATGTCGGCGGGCGAGATTGAACGCTTAATCCGGCAATACACCGTTGCCATGCTCGATGTTATTGGCCCCGACCGCGACATTCCAGCGCCTGATATGGGCACCGGCCCCCGCGAAATGGCCTGGATCGTGGATGAATATTCTAAGGCAAAAGGAATGACCGTCAACGGCGTCGTTACAGGCAAGCCGCTCGTTTTGGGTGGTTCACTTGGCCGAACCGAGGCCACTGGCCGGGGGGTAACTGTGGCTGCGCTGGCTGCGATGGATAAATTACGGATGAACCCCTACCGGGCTACGGCTGCCGTACAGGGATTTGGCAATGTCGGCTCTTTTGCCGCTGAGCTTCTTCACGAGCGGGGTGTTACTGTAGTAGCGGTCAGCGATATTTCGGGGGGGTACTATAACAAAAACGGCATCGACATTACAGCAGCAGTCAATTACCGAAATACCAACAAAGGCACGCTCGAAGGGTTTACGGGAGCCGAAAAAATCACGAATGAAGAGTTGCTCTCGCTGGCCGTCGACGTACTGGTTCCTGCCGCCAAAGAAGATGTTATTACGGATGACAATGCCGGTTCGATTCAGGCTAAAATGATTGTGGAAGGCGCCAACGGTCCAACCTCAGCCAGCGCCGATGAAATCATCAATAGCAAAGGCATTCTGGTTGTACCGGACATTCTGGCCAACGCCGGTGGCGTAACCGTTTCGTATTTTGAATGGGTTCAAAACCGTATTGGGTATAAATGGACGCTCGATCGTATCAATCGCCGGGCCGACCGGGCCATGAAAGACGCCTTCGATCGGGTATTTGAAACCTCGCAAAAGTTCAAGGTGCCTATGCGTCTGGCTGCCTACATGGTAGCGATCGACAAAGTAGCCAGCACCTACAAATACCGGGGCGGATATTAAAAGTATGTATGATGTATGGTATATGATGGCTAATTTTGCTATTCAGGTGTTTATATATCATACATCATATAACTTAATAGTATAACAAATTCATGCGCTTACACCGCGAAGGAACAACGATCATGATTACTACAGGGTTGGTCTTACTAGCCCTGAACCTACTCGCTTATTTCTACCTTTTCTCCGATAACTCAACGGCCATCCTCCTACTAGCTCTGGTTAGTTTGGTTCTGTTTATCCTGGTAGTACAGTTTTTCCGGGTCCCCAATCGGTTATTGACAGTAGGCGATACCCAAGTCATTGCACCAGCCGATGGCAAGGTCGTTGTGATCGAGGAGACAACCGAAAGTGAGTATTTTAACGACCGTCGACGTCAGGTATCCATATTTATGTCGCCCCTGAACGTTCACGTCAACCGAAACCCGGTGTCGGGCATTGTACGATACTTCAAATATTTTCCGGGAAAATACCTTGTAGCCTGGCATCCGAAGTCCAGTACGGAAAACGAACGCACCACCGTTGTGATCGAAACCGCCAACGGTGTTCAGGTCCTTTTGCGGCAAATTGCCGGTGCTGTTGCCCGCCGAATTATCTGGTACGTGAAAGAAGGCCAGCCCGTTAAACAGGGCGAAGAATTTGGCTTCATTAAATTTGGCTCCCGTGTCGACGTTTTTTTACCACTTGATGCAGACATTAAAGTAGCCATCGGTGATGTAACCCGAGGGGGCGTCACGGTGCTGGCTGAATTGAAATAGCTCCGTATAACCCAAATGGGTTGGCGATGTAAACGTGCTGGTTTAACCTACCAATACCCTTACATCGTCAACCCATTTTCTGTATCTGCCCCTCTATCTAATACTCAACAATTGCCCATTTTCTGTTTCGGTCACGATCAGGCCTAATTCCCCCGACGGGTCGTAAGCACAGTTGGACGGATTTTGGCCTGGTAGCTGAATATCACGAACGAAGGCTCCATCTGGCGAAAACACCCGTATAATACCCGCGCCAAACACGGCTACATACAAATTGCCATCGGCCCCTATTGTCATCCCATCCGGTCCGGGAATGGCAGCACCGGGCGGAGCGTCGACAACGGTAGCCCAAACGGTGATGTTCTCCCAACTTAAGTCAGCGATATCCCAATACCCACCCCAAATACGCTGCTGGTGCGTTTCCGCAATCAACAGCGTCTGGTTGTCAGGGTAGAAAACCAGGCCATTCGGATACAGCAATCCTTCTGCAATAACGTCGATCGAACCCGTTGATGAGTAAACCACGACATAGCCTTGCTGGCCTGGTTCTGACGGCCCCGGACAGGTAATAATCAGATTATTCTGATCATCAAAAATCAAGTCGTTAGGCATATTAAGCGGCTGCCCGCTTAGTTCTTTGATCACCGTTTCGATCGCTCCGGTAGCGGTACGCAAACACCTGATTGAATTTTGGCCTGAATCACAGAACCAAAGGTCCCCCCGATTGCAAATCAGGGAATTCGGTTGTCCTCCCGTTTTAACCCGTTTGGTGTCACCATTCGTGTACCGACAAAATAGCCCCTCTCCTTTTTGCTCCACACACCACAGATTGCCCGCATCATCGAAAGTAGGTCCTTCCGGAAAACGCAGGCCGTCTGCTAATACACGTATCTGATCCATACTTCATACCGTTGAGTCACTGAATTTTAGTCAAAATATAGGCCGCAAAGGCACTTGAGTAGTGTATGAATGCTGATCACTCAGTAGAATACGTGTCGGGCAATTTTTGTTTACAAAGCTTATTCTGCGCGTCGAAAATTGCCATCTTTTCATCCGCCATCTATCCACAATTTTTTAATTATTTTTAGAATTAATTTACCCATCTCTTTTTATTTCAAGCTGGTATGACATACGATTACATCATCATCGGTGCTGGTTCGGCAGGTTGCGTGCTAGCCAATCGCTTATCGGCCGATCCGTCCGTATCCGTGCTACTGCTGGAAGCGGGCGGGGCCGATACCAAACTAGAAATACATATTCCGGCAGCCTATACCAAACTTCATGGCTCATCCGTCGACTGGGGATTCTGGACCGAGCCTCAGAAAGCCTTGAATAACCGGCGCATGTATCAGCCCCGTGGCAAAACGCTCGGTGGTTGTTCATCGACCAATGCGATGGCGTATGTTCGCGGCAATCGGCTCGATTATGACGAATGGGCAGCCCTGGGTAATAAGGGGTGGGGCTACGACGATATTCTGCCCTACTTCATCCGTTCAGAACACAATGAACAGTATGACCAGCTCGATCCAACTTATCACGGCAACAGCGGTCCTCTAAACGTTACCTACGCTACCCGATTCCAGACACCACTGGCCAGTGCCTTTGTGGAAGCCTGCATGCAGACTGGCATCAAACGCAATTCAGACTATAATGGGTCTCAACAGGCAGGAACGGGTTTCTTCCAGTTTACAATCAGGAATGGGCAACGACATAGTACGGCTACGGCCTTTTTAAAGCCTGCCCTGAACCGACCTAATCTGACCGTAATTACCCATGCTCACACCCAACAGATTCTTTTAAGGAATGACCGAGCCATCGGTATCGAGTTTAAGACCGGAAAGGCTCAGACACAACAGGCCAATGCCCGAAAAGAGGTCATTCTCTCAGCAGGAGCTTTTCAATCACCCCAACTGCTGATGTTGTCGGGTATCGGTCAGGCCGATACGCTGCGTTCGCTAGGAATTTCGATAAAAAAAGAACTTCCTGGCGTTGGCCAAAATTTACAGGATCACTTATTTACGGGGGTTAGCAGTTTATGCGGCCAGCGAGGGGCATCGGCCAATTTCCACCTGAAGCCTTTGAATCAATTGAAAGCACTGGCTCAGTTTTTTCTTACTCACAAAGGACCCATGACCAGCAGCCCACTCGAAGCGGTGGCTTTTCTGAAAACCGAATATCTGTCTGCCCAGTCACCCCCTGATGCTGTAGACCTGCAATTGCATTTCGCTCCTGTCCATTTTGGCAACGACGGTACTACAGACTTTTATGATTTGAGTACTTACCCGTTTACAGATGGGTATACGGTTCTGCCAACCCTATTGAAGCCTAAAAGTCGTGGGTATGTCGGCCTGTCATCGAAGAATCCTCTCGCTGCCCCGATCATTCAACCCAACTATATGACCGAAGAAGCCGATCGGCTGGTGTTGATCAGCGGAATACGAAAAGCGATTGATGTAATGCAGGCTGATGCATTTGGCACCTATAGTAAGGGCATCAACATTCCGCTGGATTTCAGCTCTGACGATGCGCTATGGGCACACATTCAAACGTTTATGGAGACGGTTTACCATCCGGTTGGTACCTGCAAAATGGGAACGGATGAGCTGGCTGTTGTCGATCCTACCCTACGTGTGCACGGATTGGAAGGCCTGCGCGTAGTTGATGCCTCGATCATGCCAACGATTGTGTCGGGCAACACCAATGCCCCCGTGATTATGATTGCCGAAAAAGCAGCCGATTTAATGCTACATGACAAAACCTAAAACGCTGCTGATTGACAATACAACGATGTATTGTCGATCAGCAGCGTTCAAAATCTCAGGATTTCCTCTGGTTTGCCCTTTAAAAGAACGAGAGCCGTAGTACAAAGGGACTACCGTAAATGGTCCGGGCTAATGAGTTATCGTTGTAATTAAGATTATACAACGCCGTCAGATTAACCCCAAATCGACGGGAAATGGGCTGCGAATAAGTAACCCCAACCAGCGGTGCGGTCAGCGCTGCACTTGATTTGGCCCCCGTCTGGTTTTCGGTTTGCTGGATGGTGGTACTTTCAATTTCTCCATGCAAGTATAAATTCGGTAAAATTGACGGGATAAACTCATACATCACAAAGCCCCGCCCCCCGTATTGGTTGTAGGTCAGATAAGGCACCGTTTGACCCGTGTTTGTATAAGCCTTGTAGCGTGTGTAGGTATAGCTTCCACCAATACCGATCAGCATGCGCTCGGTGGCCTGATAGGCAACAACGGGCGAAACACCCAGGCTAAACGGATTCCCAAAACGAAACCCATTGATTCCTCCCCCAAACCGAAGCCGTTGGCCAAATGGCAAAGGGCGTCCCTCAGGCGTTTGGGTCCGCAATGGGTCACGGCCCTGGTCACGCCGATCTTCAGGATCCTCGGTAAGCTGTCCGAAGGCCAGACTGCTACTCAGTAAAGCTGTGATAAACAGTAGCTTTCTAATATGATTCATAGTATTTTGTACAAGAAAGAAAATTATACTAACAACGAAATTAGAAGGTAAATTCTTTTACTTCCGGGTCATTCAACAACCGATTTATACATTTTTCATGGTTACTTTCAGAGCCATACACACGCCAGTGACCAATAATTTCAGTACCAATCCGTTGTTGTTGCCCCCGTTTAGGTGATAGACCACATTCTTCGAAGAAGCGTTCGTATTGGTTTAAGGTTTTATTGTGAAAAGCCGTTACGATCTTGTAATCCCGGAACTGATTCATGCGCTGAACCCGCTCTGCAAAACCAACCAGCAACAGTAACGAACTCAAAATGAACACAAACCCCACCAGGGCAATATCGTAATGCCCGGCCCCTATCGACATTCCTAACGCAGAAACGGCCCAAACCGTTGCAGCCGTTGTAAGCCCTTTTATCCGATTCTCTTCTCTGAAAATTATACCTGCCCCCAAAAAGCCAATGCCATTCACAATATTAGCCGCAATGCGGTCGCCGGTATTGCCAATGCGGGCCGAAATAATCGTGAACAACGTTGATCCAACGCAAATCATAATCATCGTTCGTAATCCAGCAGCCTTCCCGTGATACTCCCGTTCAATACCGATTAAGCCGCCGACAATCAGGGCAACGCCCAGTCGAATCAGATCTTCTTCTGCAAAGTTCATTCGTTTTATTCGTCAATCAAATTGTTTAGGAAACCTCTCGGATTAAACTGCCAGGAAAGGCAATTCTGAGAAACCATATTTTCAAATAAACCGTTAAAAATAGATAGCGTTTCACAGAATTTAGCCAGGACCCGAACGCGATTTGATCGGACGGACACCAGCCCATGTTCTACCTCATAAGCTTAGGATGACTCAAACTCCGGAAACCGGACGCTTACGCTCCGTTGACCAGCTCGACCCCAAACAGTTTATTATCATTAAAGGGGCGAAAGTACATAATCTAAAAGGAATTGACGTTGCCATACCGCGCAACAAACTAGTGGTGCTAACGGGCCTGTCGGGTTCGGGCAAATCATCGCTGGCATTCGATACCCTCTTTGCCGAAGGGCAGCGAATGTATGTCGAAAGCCTGAGCAGCTATGCCCGGCAATTTCTGGGTCGGATGGAAAAACCCGAGGTCGAATACATCAAGGGTGTATCGCCAGCTATTGCCATCGAGCAAAAAGTATCGACCCGTAACCCCCGTTCTACGGTAGGCACCTCCACCGAAATATACGATTATCTCAAACTACTGTTTGCCCGGGCGGGTATTACGTATTCGCCCGTATCGGGCCATGAAGTACGGAAAGATACCGTTACGGATGTCGTTAACTACATCCATAGCTTCGAAGAAGGACAGCGCATCATGATCATGGCTCCCCTACGCATACGCGAAGGGCGCACGCTAGCCTATGAACTGAATATCCTGCTTCAGAAAGGCTATACCCGGATCGTTGCCGACGGCCAGGTGTTGCAGATTGAAGATGTTTTGGAGAATAGTGCTGAGCAAGGAGCCAGCCAGGTTAGCGTTCGCAGCGACCATACGACTTCCTCCTCACTACTCACTCCTGATACGGGTTTGGAAATTCTCGTTGACCGGGGTACGGTGCTGTACGATGCGGATGGCAAACCCGACGAAGATAACCTGTATCGTTTCTCCGATTCGGTACAAACGGCTTTTAATGAAGGGGAAGGCACCTGTCGGGTGGATATTGTCGGGCAGGAATCGCGTACCTTTTCCGATAAATTTGAGCTGGATGGCCTTGCGTTCGAGGAGCCTAGTGTCAACCTGTTCACCTTCAATAACCCTTACGGCGCCTGCCGACGGTGCGATGGATTCGGGAAAGTACTAGGCATCGACCCTGACCTGGTTATTCCGGATAAAAACCTGTCTGTCTTTGAAGGCGCCATTGCCCCCTGGCGGAGCGAAAAAATGAGCGAGGAGTTTTTGCGACCCCTCCTCAAAAATGGTATTCGCTTCGACTTTCCGATCCACCGCCCGTATAAAGACCTGACACCTGCCGAACAGGAACTTCTCTGGACGGGCAACAACTACTTCGATGGGTTGAATGCCTTTTTCAATTATGTCGAAAGCCAGACCTTCAAAGTGCAGTATCGGGTCATGCTGTCGCGTTATCGGGGTAAAACAAACTGTCCTGAATGTCGGGGATCGCGGTTACGGAAAGATGCAAGCTATGTAAAAGTAGGCGGCAAGTCGATCACCGATCTTGTCCTGATGTCGATTACACAGGTTACCGAATTTTTCCACAACCTTGAGCTACCGGCTCAACAGCAACAGGTGGCCAACCGGATTCTGATCGAGATTCGAAACCGACTGGACTACATGGAGCGGGTCGGCCTGGGGTATCTAACCCTGAATCGCCTGACGAATACACTGTCGGGCGGTGAATATCAGCGCATTAAACTGGCTACATCGCTCGGATCAGCCCTGGTCGGGTCGATGTATATTCTGGACGAACCCAGTATCGGGCTTCACCCCCGCGATACCAAACGACTGGTTAGTGTGCTGGAGTCGCTGCGGGATATGGGGAATACAGTAATCGTGGTAGAGCACGAAGAAGAAGTCATGCGAGCCGCCGACCAACTTATCGACATTGGCCCCGATGCTGGTTCGCTGGGTGGGCATCTGGTATTTCAGGGAACCTGGGATGAAATTAAGGAGCATGGAGCCGAGGGCAAAGGGCATGGGGCTAGTGAACCAACACCTCCTAACCCCTATGCCTCATCCCCTATGCCCTCCCACACGATCGACTTTCTGACCGGGCTGGAAACTGTGCCCGTGCCTCCCTTTCGCCGGAAAGCCACCAACTTTATTGAACTGAAAGGTGCCCGCGAAAACAATCTTAAAAATGTGGATGTGCGTTTTCCGCTAAATACACTGACGGTGGTAACGGGGGTATCGGGTTCTGGCAAGAGTACACTGATCCGAAAAGTGCTTTACCCGGCCCTGATGCGTGAAAAAGGCGAAGCCGCCGAAGAAGCGGGCAAATACGAATCGCTGACAGGCTCATTGAACCGGATTACATCCATTGAAATGATCGACCAGAATCCAATCGGTAAGTCGAGTCGATCTAACCCCGTCACGTACATCAAAGCCTACGATTACCTGCGGACCGTAATGGCCGATCAGCCCGTATCAAAATCGCGGGGTTACAAGCCCAGCCACTTCTCTTTCAACGTCGATGGCGGGCGCTGCGAAGTTTGTCAGGGCGAAGGAGAGGTAAAAATCGAGATGCAGTTCATGGCCGATATTTATCTCAAATGCGAAGGCTGTGGTGGTAAGCGGTTCAAGCAGGAAGTATTGGAAGTGACGCTGCGCGACAAAAACGTATCGGACATTCTGGATATGACTGTCGACGAAGCCGTTGCGTTCTTCCGGGAGGTTGACCCCAAAATGGCCGATAAATTGCAGCCGTTGCAGGATGTGGGCCTGGGCTACATTGGGCTTGGACAGTCGGCCAATACCCTGTCGGGTGGCGAAGCTCAACGGGTGAAACTGGCATCGTTTTTGGGGAAGGGAAATCCGAACAAAGGCGGCACCCTTTTCATCTTCGATGAGCCGACTACAGGGCTGCATTTTCATGATATTCGCAAATTACTTTCGGCGATCAATGCACTGGTCGATCAGGGTGATTCGGTTATTATCATCGAGCATAACATGGAAGTCATCAAAAATGCCGACCATATCATTGATTTAGGGCCCGAAGGGGGCGAAACGGGCGGCTATGTGACTTTTACCGGAACTCCCGAAGAGATGGTAAAGCTCACGGACGGTAATTATACGGCAGAGTATTTGCGGGGAAAAGTATAACGGCGTATTCGACAGCGGTGAATTACTGATTATAGCGGTATGAATAACTAACGATAAGCCGACTTGTCTGTATCTTTGCCAGATTATCGGATCAATCGTTCATGTTATCATTTATAAAATGGTTTCTTTTCCTCGCGTTTTGTCCATTGCTGGCTCTTGCCCAACTCCAGATTTCGCATCCTATGGCGCGATTTGTAGTACAACGAGGGCTGGATGGCAATGGGCGACTGTATATAGCGGGTCGATTTACAGGCACAGTTGATCGGGTGGAGGCCCAGCTCACCCCCGTGGTGACTGGACAGGGAACCGCAACAGGCTGGCAAACGATACAAACCAGCCCAACCAATAATATTTTCTTAGGCTACATCACAGGTGCGGGCGGTTGGTACAACCTAACCGTCCGCACTATTGTGAATAATGCGGTTATCAATCAAACCAGTATACAACCTGTAGGCATCGGTGAGATTTTTGTTTCGGCAGGGCAGTCTAATTCGCGCGGACTAGGCATCGGCGATAATGATCTAGGCTCGTTTACCGACCGGGTAAGCACCATCGATTCCATCAACCATTACTATCCGCCGGGTGCGCAGGCGCTGTATTCGTCGGGCGATCCCCTTCCCGTACCTGTCTACAAACCACTCACGGCCGGAAGGCGCATCTTTCCAATGGCCGAAAGTTCGTGGTGCTGGGGCGAACTGGGCGACTACATCGTGAATCGATACAACGTGCCAGTAGCCTTCTACATAACGGGCTGGGATAGCTCCACCGTCGAAAACTGGATCAATAGTGCCAA
Source organism: Spirosoma panaciterrae DSM 21099 (assembly GCF_000374025.1). Classification (GTDB taxonomy): domain Bacteria; phylum Bacteroidota; class Bacteroidia; order Cytophagales; family Spirosomataceae; genus Spirosoma; species Spirosoma panaciterrae. Next base: position 82,048 of record NZ_KB893177.1, read on the forward strand.
TGGCATTCCGGCCTGTAATCGGTACTGGTGCGTCGAAAACTGGCCCAATCTGCAACCGTACACCAATCTGAAGAACGTGATGAACTATTACCTGTCGATGGCGGGTGTACGGGCCATCCTCTGGCATCAGGGCGAAGCCGAATACGGTGATGCCAACACGGGTAGTATTCCAGCTTATGCTACCAACCTGACCAACCTGATTCAGAAATCACGACAGGATTTCGCCAATCGTAATATTGCCTGGATGGTAGCCCGGGTTTCGTTCGATGGTGATCCCGTCAACCCCGTTCGTCAGCCGGTTATCGACAAACAACTACAGGTCATCAATACCCCCGGCCTGAATATATTTCAGGGCCCACTTACCGATACCATTCCGCTACGAAATGCCGGGGAAAATGGCGGCCATTTTCGGAATATCCAGCGCCCCTCTCCCAATCCTCAGTACTACCTGAATACGGGATCGATCCCGACCAACATGGGTCTGTCGCACCTGGCGCGGAACTGGAATAATAGTCTGAGCAATTCTTTTTTCCAGAATGCACAGCCCATTACCCCTACTCAGTTTGCCGCAACGGGTAATCTGGCCAGCACCGTGTTACCGGGCGCGAGTATCAGTGTATCGTTTGCCACATTAGGTACTTTTAATAATGGCAATCAATGGCAGGTACAACTTCTTGATTCGCTGGGGCAGTATAAAAGCGCCCTGGGCAGCGGAACCACCAGTCCAATACAGGTCACCTTACCCAGTTCACTGACAAGCGGTTATTACCGGATTCGGGTAGTGGCCACCTCACCTGGCATCCCGGCAGTGCCTTCCAATGTTTTTCAAATTACAACCCAAACGCAGGCTGATGTCAGTCTGAGTATGGCCCTTAGCTCCCGAACCCCGGCACTTAGCAGCCCTGTCACCTTCAGCCTGACGGTTCGTAATGATGGACCGGGGCAGGCTACCAATATTGTGGTCAGGAACCGGCTTCCTACCAATCTGGCATTTGTTTCGTCTGCCGATTTTTCTGTTAGTAGTGGCATCCTGACCAGTTCAGCCATTAATCTGGCAACGGGGTCAACCCAGACCATGCGTTTTGTTGCACAGCCAACCGCCCTGGGAAGCTACCAGAATGCAGCCGAGATCGCTCAGGCAACCAGCTCTGACCCAGACAGTCAGCCCAACTCGGGCACGGGCGATGGACAGGACGACGCGGCTCTGGTAGATTTCCGAACGGCTCAATCAGGGGCAGGCTTTTTTACCTCACCCAATCCAAACCAGGTTCCACTACCACCCGTTGTTAGTAACCAGCCCGCGCCCGATCCCAATAAAGCCGATATTAGTATTCGACTAGTCACCAATACCCGAACCCCCTCTATCAATGATATTATCAGTTATTCACTGACTATTTCCAATGCAGGTGGCTTATCGGCTACAGGCCTAAGTGTAGCGGCTACGCTGCCAACCGGTCAGGCGTTTATTTCAGGCGATGACTTTGGCGCGTCGGGTGGTAATCTGGTTAGTGGTGTAAGCAGTCTGGCGGCTGGCAGTAGTGTTACGCTTATCTTCCGGTCACGAGCCACCGCTTCAGGAATCGGCACTTGCAAAGCTCAACTGACCGCATCCAGCGTTGCCGATCCCGACTCAACCTCCAACAATGGCACAGCCAACGGCGAAGACGATACAGCGCAAGTCGATATACGAGTCCGGTAATGTTCGGCAGGCTTTACAAGACAAATAGGCTGTATTCGTAGCAGTCATGTTCGTCTGGTGAAGCCTGCCGAAAACTTTTCTATCACTCTTCTACGTTAAAATTATAGCAATCAGCGATTTTCATAGTACAAATAGCGAATCACTTGCTTTTAGGATGAAGTGATGTTTGTCCGTATCGATTTATGAAAACGCAATGGATACTTGTTAGCTTGGTAGGAACTGGATTAGCCTTCACGCTATCGTCATTTCTGGGCATTTTTGAGAAACGGGTCGACTATAACACGCAGGTTAAACCCTTGCTCAATAAAAACTGCATTGCCTGCCACGGTGGTGTCAAAAAAGCGTCGGGCTTTTCTCTTCTGTTCAAGCAGGAAGCGCTGGCCCCGGCCAAATCGGGCAAACCCGCTATTATTCCGGGCGATGCCGATGCCAGTGAAATGATTCGGCGGCTTACCCTAACCGATCCCGATGAGCGAATGCCGCTCGACCATCCCGCTCTGAAACCTGATGAAATCGAATTGCTTCGTAACTGGATCGATCAGGGTGCCGAATGGGGCGACCACTGGGCCTATCAGCCTGTTCAGAAACCCGACGTACCCCAAATTGGCACCTTCCTGAGTCGACTGGGTATTACCGCCAACGATGAAACCGATTGGGCCAAAAACGAAATTGACCACTTTGTTCTCGCCAAACTAAATGAGAACGAGCTAAAGCCCTCTCCTGAAGCCGACCGACCTACGCTTATCCGGCGGGTATCACTTGACCTGACGGGTTTACCACCAACCGAGAAAGAAGTAGCGGACTTTGTGAATGACCCATCGTCCAATGCGTTTGAAAAAGTGGTAGACCGACTGCTGAAATCACCTGCCTATGGCGAACGCTGGACGGGTATGTGGCTCGATCTGGCCCGTTATGCCGATACAAAAGGGTATGAGCGTGACCCCGGTCGAAAAATCTGGCGATACCGGGACTGGCTCATCAAAGCATTTAATGCCGATAAGCCCTTCGACCAGTTCACGGTTGAACAACTCGCGGGCGATTTACTGCCGAATCGCAACGGCGATCCTGCCAACGACGATAAATTTGTAGCCACTGGTTTCCATCGGAATACGATGACCAACGACGAGGGGGGCACGCAGGATGAGGAATTTCGGACGGCCGCGGTCATTGACCGGGTCAACACCACCTGGGATGTATTTCAGGGAACCACCTTTGGCTGCGTACAATGCCATAGCCACCCTTACGACCCATTTACGAATGAGGAGTACTACAAATACCTGGCTTTCTTCAACAATACCCGCGACGAAGACGTAACCAGCGACACGCCTACGCTTCGCTTTCTTAAACCCGCCGATTCGACCAAACTTGTCACACTCCAGCAATTCATTCGGCGCTCGGTAGCCAATCCACGTCAGGCGCAGGCTACAGTCGAGCAGGTCACGCATCTGATTCGGACCATTGAACCGAAAATCAATTCACACGATTTCGACCAATACGTCAATGCGTCCTTATTGGATGCCAAGTATTTTGGATTTCAGGATAAAGGCTCCTGCCGCATCAAAAATGTTACGCTCACCGGCCGACCACGAATGCTGATTCGCTGGGGTACGAAGGCCGAAAATGCGACGGTTACTGTTCATCAGGACCGACTGGATGGCCCCGTTCTGGCAACGATTCCAACCCCGAAACCGGGTAAAGACACGGTGCAGATGATTCCGCTCCCCGCTATTCAGGGACGCCACAACTTGTACCTGTCATTAAACAGCACCAAAAAGCCGAAGGAGTGGGTACAGATAAAATGGGTTGCCTTTGCGCCTGTTCTGCCCGGTCAGCCTCAAAATGCAACGGGTGACCAGGATAAACTCCTGACCGACCTGCTAAATGCGGATGCTGAACAGACACCAATTATGCTCGACGGCTCTGGTGACCTGTTCCGCGAAACGCATGTATTTGAACGGGGAAACTGGCTGGTGAAAGGAAAGCTGGTAACACCCGACGTTCCGAAATCGTTGCCCAATATGGCCGATAGCCTGCCCAAAAATCGGCTGGGACTAGCTCGCTGGATGGTTAGTCGTGAGCAGCCACTGACGGCCCGAGTCGCCGTCAATCGGTTTTGGGAACAACTATTCGGTACGGGAATCGTAGAAACCGTTGAGGATATGGGTACGCAGGGCATTCCGCCTACGCACCGCGAACTGCTCGATTATCTGGCAGCCGAGTTCATGGATACCGACCATTGGAGCGTCAAGAAGTTGCTCAAAAAAATGGTAATGTCCGCTACGTATCGGCAACAATCTACAGCCTCACCCGAACTGCTGGCAAAAGATCCATACAATAAACTTCTGGCTCGCGGGCCACGGGTCAGGCTTTCTGCGGAAGCGGTACACGATCAAGCCTTAGCGGTTAGTGGCTTACTTAGTCACAAATTATATGGTCCCAGCGTGATGCCCGTTCAACCCGATGGCATCTGGCAATCACCTTACGACGGCGATACCTGGAAACAAAGTACGGGCGAAGACCTGCACCGCCGGGCCTTGTATACCTATTGGAAACGAACAGCGCCGTATCCATCGATGGTCACGTTCGACAGCCCCAGCCGCGAATTCTGCCAGCTTCGTCGCCTTCGCACCAACACGCCCCTACAGGCTTTGGTAACCCTGAACGACCCGGTTTATATAGAGGCTGCCCAGCACTTAGCCGATTATATGCGTCAGCACGGCTCGTCGCCGAGCCAGCAGATTCAGGCGGGTTTCCGGCGGGTTATGCTCCGTGATTTGTCGCCTAAAAAACTGGCGGTTCTGGTCAATCTGTATACAACCACAGAACACTATTACCAAAAACAGCCCGGTCAGGCCGAAAACTTACTGGATCGTCCCGGCCTGGACTGCTCGACCGTCTCACCGCAATTGGCGGCCTTGACGGTTACGGCCAATACCTTACTGAATCTGGATGAGGTGATTACAAAAGAATAGCATAAACCCCACCCCAACCCCTCCCCTGATTTCAGGGGAGGGGCTAATTTCTACTGGTGTTTATAATGAGCCAATTCATTCATAATCGAAAAGTGATGGAGGAATTTCGGCGCGAGCTGCGCAAAAGTCCTACATCATCCGAAACATTACTCTGGGAAAGGCTACGCGGGAGTCAATTAGAAGGACGAAAATTTCGTCGTCAGCATAGCATAGGTGCGTATATACTCGATTTCTATTGTCCTGCTGAGCGATTAGCAATTGAAGTCGATGGAAGTATTCATAACACTCCTGAAAACATAATTAATGATCAGGAACGAGATCGCACGTTAGCTCATTTACGAATCACAACTCTTCGGATTAGCAACGAAGAAATTGAGACAGATGTAGAATCTGTACTCATTAAAATCAAGTCTTATTTTAGCAACTGAAGTACTCTTCCAATCCCCCTCCCCTGAAATCAGGGGAGGGGCCAGGGGTGGGGTCAACCGATATGAACAAGCTACGAAACGAACTCCAACAGGCAGCTGCCGAAAGTGAAACCCGACGGCACTTTTTACATACCTGCTCTACAGGGCTTGGTGCGATGGCCCTAAGTTCCATTTTGGGTAGTTGCGGCTTTTTCAGTAAAGAGTCGTCGAAGAATAACGACGTTGGCGCAGCCTCGCTAAGTTCGGAACCAACCGCACCGCATCCCTCTCAGTATTTGCCTAAGGCCCAACGGGTCATTTATATCCACATGGCGGGTTCACCGAGCCAACTGGAGCTATTCGACTACAAGCCAGAACTTGCCAAATACAATGGGAAGGACTGTCCTCAGGCATTACTCGAAGGCAAGAAATTTGCCTTTATCCGGGGAACACCGAAAATGCTAGGGCCACAGGGAAAATTTGCGCAATATGGTCAGTCGGGAGCGTGGCTATCGGATTATCTACCCCATTTGCAGGGGGTTGTCGATGAGGTTTCGTTTCTGAAAGCCATGTATACCGATCAGTTCAACCATGCTCCTGCCCAACTGCTCATGCATACAGGCAGTGCCCGGCTGGGTCGTCCGAGCCTGGGTTCGTGGGTGACCTACGGATTAGGTACGGAGAATGATAATCTACCGGGATATATCGTACTGGCATCTGGTGGCAAACAACCCGACGCGGGTAAATCGGTCTGGGGGAGCGGCTTCCTGCCAACGGTTTATCAGGGTGTTCAGTGCCGAACCGATGGCGACCCGGTACTCTATGCGTCGAACCCCAATGGCATGGATCGGAACATCCGCAAGCAAACCATCGACGCCATCAGCCAGATCAATCAGCAACAGTATAATGACGTAAAAGACCCTGAAATCCTGACTCGCATTGCGCAGTACGAACTCGCTTTCCGTATGCAGATGTCGGTTCCCGATGCGATGGATATTAAAAGCGAGCCCCAGTACATTCTGGACAGCTACGGCGTCGATCCAGCCAAAGGTTCATTTGCCCGCAACTGCCTGCTGGCCCGTCGGCTTGCCGAACGAGGGGTACGGTTTATTCAGTTATTCGACTGGGGCTGGGATACGCATGGCACCAGTGCCGACGGAGCCATCGAAATCGGACTTCGAAACAAATGCAAGGAATCGGACCAGGCAGTAGCTGCCCTTCTGAAAGACCTTAAACAGCGTGGGCTGTTAGACGATACCCTGGTGGTTTGGGGCGGAGAATTTGGCCGAACACCCATGCAGGAAAACCGGGATGGACAAACGCTACCGTTTATGGGCCGCGACCATCACCTCGAAGCGTTTACGGTCTGGATGGCCGGGGGTGGCGTAAAACAAGGATTTTCGTACGGCGAAACTGACGACATTGGCTATTATGGCGTGAAAGATAAAACTCACATTCACGACCTTCAGGCTACGATCCTACACCTGCTTGGTTTCGATCACACCAAATTAACCTATCAGTTTCAGGGCCGCCCCTTCCGCCTGACCGATGTAGCCGGGAAAGTAATTAAACCAGTACTAGCCTGATTCTGAACCAGGATTTTTATGATTTAACTGACTGACTTTGATTTTGCATTTCGTTTCTTCGAAACGCGTGAATAAAATCATAGTCGGTCAATCAAATCATAAAAATCCCGGTTCAGAGCACTTTCGGTACTTCGAAGAATTGCTCGTCGTGCTGAGGGGCGTTGGCGAGAGCCTGTTCGCGGGGGAGGTGATTACCCACTACGTCGTCGCGGAGAACATTGGTTTCATCCGAAATATGCGTTAGGGGTTCCACACCCGTCGTGTCAACTTCATTCAGTTGCTCCATCCAGGTCAATACGCCATTCAGGCTGTTCAATAACTCCGCTTCCTCCTCTGGCCGAACTTCCAGACGCGCCAGATGAGCTATTTTGTAGAGTGTTTCCTGATCTACTTTCATAATCAAAGAGTGAACGAGTGAAAGAGCGAAAGAGCGAAAGAGCGAAAGAGTGAGTCAGGCTGGTCAGTTCTCACTCTTTCACTCTTTCGCTCTTTCGCTCTTTATTTAATTCTGCGTCAATAATTTTATACGTTTCTTCTTTGAGCCGCTCCAGGTCGTCCTGAGTCATGCCTTTTGTTTCGATGGGCGGATGGATGACAGCCCGTAAGGGATGCCAATGAAAGCGAATTGGGCTTCTATCGGGCAAAATCTGATCATTATTCAACAGGGTCACCGGCACAATAGGCACCTGCTGCTGAATCGCCATTGTAAACGCACCATCCCGAAAGGGCACCATTTGCGGTGGCTCAGTGGCCTTGATCCCCCCTTCCGGAAAAATCATAATACTTCGCCCTGACGCCAGCGTTCGTATCGACTTTGCCAGCGAGTAGGCCCGGCTATTCGGCTGACTGCGATCGACTTGTACGTGCAGTTTGGCAAACATATAGCCCAGCAACGGAATATGTTTCACCTCGCTTTTACCTACAAAGGCGTAGTAGTTTCTGACAATCACGCCCATTGCCGCAATGTCGAGGTACGAAAAATGGTTCGCACAAAACACATAGACCTTTTTAGGGTCGGGCCGAAACCGCCTTTCGACACGCACAGGCATACCAGCCCCGATGAAAAACAACATGCCCCAGACATAATTGACTTTATGAGCAAGTGGCTTCCAGTTTTCCCGTTGCAGAAACACAAACTGAAACGGAAACAGTACGAGGTACAATGCCACGAACCAAATAGCGCACCAGATTGTGTAAAGTAGTCGCATAGTTTCTGAACCGGGATTTATTTGATTTAACTGACTGACTTTGATTTGCAATTGCCAGCTTTCTTTGAAAGCCTAATAGAAGTCGGTCAGTTAAATCAAATAAATCCCGGTTCTGATTTAGTGTTTAAAATGGCGCACACCCGTCGTGACCATCGCCAGACCGTGCTGATTACAATAATCGATTGAATCCTGATCCCGAATAGAACCTCCGGGCTGTACAACGGCAGTCACTCCAGCCTTGCTGGCAATTTCTACGCAGTCGGGGAATGGGAAAAAGGCATCCGAAGCCATTACAGACCCGTTCAGGTCGAAGCCAAACGAATGTGCTTTTTCAATAGCTTGCCGAAGCGCGTCTACCCGCGAGGTTTGCCCTACACCACTTGCCAGCAATTGGCCTTCCTTCGCCAGCACAATTGTGTTCGACTTGGTATGTTTACACACTTTCAGGGCAAACTCCAGCGCACGAACTTCGCTTTCGGTAGGAGCCTTTTCCGTAACGGTCTTAAACTGGCTGGCGGTTTCAGCTACATTATCTTTATCCTGTTCCAGCACCCCGTTCAGAATGGTTTTGAACATCACCGGCGGCAGTTCAACTGCATTCCGCTTCAGCAGAATACGGTTCTTCTTCGATTTCAACAGTTGTAAGGCTTCGGGTGCATAGTCGGGCGCGATCAAAATCTCCATGAAGAGCTTATTCAACTCCTCGGCCGTAGCCAGATCGACGGGAACGTTTGTAATCACAACACCCCCGAAGGCCGATACCGGGTCACAAGCCAGCGCGTTCAGATACGCTTCTTTAGCTGTAGGTGCCGTAGCAATCCCACAGGCGTTGGTATGCTTGATAATGGCAAAAGCCGCTGAACTGTCGGTCGCCGGAAATTCGTCGATCAGGCCAACGCAGGCATCTACATCGACCAGGTTGTTGTACGACAATTCCTTACCATGCAGCTTATCGAACATAGCGTCCAGATCACCATAGAAACTGGCCTGCTGATGCGGGTTTTCGCCATAGCGAAGGTGATTGGCAGGCAATGCCTTGAAGTCATAAATAGCCCCTTCGTAACCCGTTCCCTGCGGCTGTTCACCGGCAAAATACGCCTGGATGGCCGTATCATAATGCGACGTAACGGCAAAGGCTTCGCCCGCATACCGACGCCGATCTGTTAACGCAGTAGTTCCCGATTTTTCGGTCAGCAGTTCAACCACTCCGGCATACTGGCTCCGCGACGACACGATCAGTACATCGTTGTAATTTTTAGCGGCCGCCCGAATCAGCGAGATACCACCAATATCTATTTTCTCGATGATGTCTTCATCCGATGCTCCCGAAGCCACGGTTTCTTCAAACGGATACAGGTCTACGACAACCAGATCAATCGGCGGAATCCGGTGCCGTTCGGCCTGGGCCAGATCTTCGGGCACGTCGCGCCGGTACAGAATGCCTCCCATTACGGCAGGATGCAATGTTTTTACCCGACCGCCAAAAATAGATGGATAACCTGTAAGGTCTTCAACGGCCGTAACCGGAATTCCCAGTTGTTCAATGAATGCCTGTGTACCACCCGTCGAATACAGTTTGACGTTTTGCTGGTGCAATAACCGAACTAAAGGCTCTAAACCGTCTTTATAATAAACGGAGATTAAAGCAGAGGAGATTTTCAGAGACATGAATATGGCCGAAACAGGCTCCGGCTGTTTCAGTAGCTAAATGGCAAGTAATCCGAAACAGCCGGGAGCCTGTTTCGGCCTGAGCCACAAAGATAACCAAAGCTCTTAACTTTGCAGTCGGCAAGGCAAACTCTGGAGTAGGTTGGCGACTAAGTCCACACATTCCAGCGTTCTTTCGATACATGAGCACATTTAAAAAATTAGCGAGCGATACGGCACTTTATGGTGTTAGTACTATTCTAGGGCGACTAATCTATTTTGCTTTAGTTCCTTTACACACCTATGTATTCAAGAAGCCAGGTGAATTATCATCTAACGTCGAATTGTACAGCTATGTAGCCGTCCTACTTACCTTATACACATTAGGCCTAGAAACTGCTTTTTTTCGTTTTGCTGCCCGTGCTAAAGATAATCAAGCAGAACGCCAGCGAATTTTTAATGACACCCTTAGCATTGTTGTCATTATTAGCACGCTTGCATCTGCATTAATTATAGGTTTAACTCCTCAATTGGTCGTTTGGCTGAATTATCCAGGCCAACAGTCATCTATCATATGGGTAGCCTTACTGATTGCTATTGATGCTATAGTCGCTATCCCATTTGCCCGGCTACGGGTAGAGAACAAAGCTCGTCACTTTGTACTAGCCAAACTTATCAACATAGGGCTTGTCGTTCTCCTTAATGTTTTCTTTTTGATTGTTTGCAGAGACATTTCGGCTGGTAAATATGCCCAGTTTCTACAACCAGCCGTTAGACTCATTTACAATCCAGCCATTGGCCCTGGTTATATCTTTCTAGCAAATTTGCTAGCTAATGCTTCTTATTTTGTACTTATTCGAAATACGTTCAGAGACTTTCAATTTCGAATTAACCAACAGGAGATTAAAGCCTTGTTGGTGTATGCATTTCCATTAATGCTCACCAATTTGGCAGGTTTGATCAATAACACAACCGACCGAATTTTTCTACGACATTTTTTACCAGAAGGGTTCTATACCAGCCTAAGCTCTGCTGATGTGCTAGGGATATACGGTAATTGTTATAAACTATCTGTATTTATGGCGCTGGCTATAAATTCGTTTAAGTTCGCAGCCGACCCATTTTTCTTTTCAAAAGCAGAAGATAAAAATGCACCTGATCTGTTAGCTATAGCAACCAAATGGTTTCTAATTGTATGTGTTTTGATCTGGGTAGGTGTAAGTCTAAATCTTGATCTACTAGGGTTATTAGTTTCCAAGCGATATCGCGTCGGTCTGGATATTGTGCCTATATTATTACTCGCCTATTTATTTATGGGTGTCTATTATAATATATCTTTCTGGTTTAAGCTCAGCGATAAAACAAAGTTTGGTACCATTATTACTATTACGGGCGCTGCCATAACAATCCTGGGCAATATTCTTCTAATTCCCGTGATGGGGTATATGGGTTGTGCGGTAGCCTTTCTGGTTTCCAGCTTCGTCATGATGGCGATCTGCTACTTGCTGGGCGAGAAGTATTACCCTGTTCCCTATCAGGTAGGCTCTGCGTTGGGCTATATAGTGGGGGCCGGTCTATTGATTTACCTGTCCTGGCAATTTCCAATTGCTAATTTATGGGTATCGGTGCCTGTCCATATTGGACTGTTTGGGCTGTTTTTAGGAGTAATTGCGGTGATTGAGCGCGATACCTTTCAACCGGTACTGGCCCGTATTAGAAAGCAAACGCCTAAGACACCCAAATTACCCAGCGAATCTGAACAGGTATTTCCAGGAGAAGAGCAACTCTGACCCAAATGGCAGAAAATAGGTTTTAAAAATTGTCCAAGATTCTATAAAGAAGTATAAATGGAGCCTTTTTGTCATTCCAACTAAATTCTAAAGTTTTAGTAAGTCGTTAAATTTTCAGTAAAAATCCCTATAGTGTACTAATCGGTGCTTTTATAGGTAAATTTGAAGATAATTTGTTTCCTCTGCCACCCAAAACGGCGTGTACTTATCCATGAAATTCTGTTTTTTCCGTGGGGCCTGGTTACTGCCCGTAATCTGTCTGTTCGCTCTTTGTTCCTGCCGTGAAAAACCCTTGTTTGAGCGGCTCGACTCATCCGATACCGGCATCTCATTTGCCAACACGATTACCGATAGCGATACACTCAACATCCTCAATTATCAATATATCTACAATGGCGGGGGCGTAGGGGTCGGTGATTTCAACGGCGACCAGAAGCCTGATGTTTTCTTCGCCGGGAATCAGGTATCCAACCGACTGTATATCAACGAAACCGAAACGGGTGGCGGTAACCTTCATTTCAAAGACGCAACGGAATCGGCAGGAGTAAGTGGTGGCGGCCGCTGGTGCTCGGGGGTGTCGGTAGTCGATATAAACGCCGATGGTAAACTCGACGTATACGTATCCAATACACTCCATAAGAAAGGCGCTCAACGGGCCAATCTGCTGTATGTCAATCAGGGGAACGACACCGATGGCAACCCAAAATTTCGGGAAATGGCCGTTGATTATGGGATTGCTGATACGACCTACTCAACTCACTCGGCCTTTTTCGATTATGACAACGATGGCGATTTAGACCTGTTTGTACTGGTCGATCAGATTGCCGACCCCAAAAATCCGGGTTATCTGAAAGTCCGCATCGACGACGGAACCTCGCCCAATACGGACCGACTGTACCGCAATGATTTCGACGCGAAGCGGGGCCATGCCTACTTTACCGACGTTACCAAACAAGCGGGCGTTGTCGCTGAAGGCTTTGGTCTGGGGCTAAATATATGTGATATTAACCGCGATGGCTGGAAAGATATTTACGTTACCAACGACTTCGCGAGCAACGATGTCCTCTACATCAACAACCATGATGGTACGTTTACGAATCGCTCCCACGACTCGTTTAAGCATACCAGTTCATCAGCAATGGGCAATGATGTGGCCGACATCAATGGCGACGGTCTGGCCGACATTATATGCATGGATATGCTACCCGAAGATAACCTTCGCAAAAAGAGCCTGATGGGTCCCAGCAGTTATTTTGCTTATCAGGAGTGGGACCGCCTGGGGTATGAGCACCAATACGCTCGTAATACGCTTCAGCTCAATCAGGGCGTTCGGCCTACAGATACTTCAAAAACTCATGCCAACATGCCGGTTTTCAGCGAGATCAGTATGCTGGCGGGGGTGGCCGAAACCGAGTGGAGCTGGTCGCCCCTACTGGTCGATCTGGACCACGACGGCTACCGTGATCTGCTCGTTACCAACGGATTTCCCCGCGACGTTACCGACCGCGACTTTACCGTTTATTATAGCTCCGTCAATACCTACCTGAGTGATGCATTACGGAAAGAATTAACCGATAAAATTCCCCAGGTAAAGGTGAGCAACTATGCGTTTCGCAATCGGGGCAGCTCAGGAACGCCCGCTTTCGAGAACGTGACCAACCTCTGGGGCATGGCCGAACCCAGTTTCTCGAACGGAGCAGCTTATGCCGATTTCGACGGCGATGGCGACCTCGATTACGTAATCAATAATATCAACGACGAAGCTTTTGTTTATCGCAATAACCTGAACGACCGTAAGCCCGAAAATGCCCATTATCTCCGCATTCAGTTTGAGGGCGATGGTGCCAATCGTATGGGCTTGGGTGCTCTGGTCGAGTACGACCTTCCCGATGGTCGAAAAGAGTTTTATGAGCATACGCTGTATCGCGGTTTCCTGTCGAGTGTAGATCCGATTGCTCATTTTGGTTTGGGGAAGGAGAAAACCATCAAAAACCTGAAAGTGACCTGGCCGGGTGGCCGAGTGCAGATTATCCCATCCGTAAATGCTGACCAGACATTGGTCCTGAAAGCAGCTAACGCCCAACCTGGCCCCTCAGTTACGGAGCCAAAGTCTGTGGTAAACCCATTGATGACCGATGTAACGTCTTCACTCGGCATTACCTATCGGCATGAAGAAACCGACATTATCGACTTCAACCTCCAGAAAACCCTGCTGCATAAACTGACCGAGTATGGCCCGGCGTTGGCCGTTGGCGATGTAAATGGCGACGGGTTTATGGATATGGTAGTGGGCGGCAGCTCCAAATTTTCGACCGACTTACTGCTTCAGCAGGCCAATGGTCATTTCACACGCAAATCGTTTCCAACCAAATTATCGGAGGATGCCGGTATACTCCTCTTCGACGCGGATGCAGATGGTGACCTCGATCTGTACGCAGCCAGTGGAAGCCCGGAGGTTGGTCAAAATCAGTTGGAAGAAGCGCTTCACCATCACCTCTATGTTAATGATGGCAAAGGCAATTTCACGTTGGATGCCAATGCATTACCTAATTTCTGGCTGAACAGTTCGTGCGTTAAAGCCGCTGATTTTGACCGCGATGGCGACCTCGATCTGTTTGTAGGGGGCCGTGTGGAGCCTTACAAATACCCAATGGGCGTACGTAGTTACCTACTCCGAAACGATGGCAGTACAAAAGACAAACCGCATTTTACGGATGCGACAGCCCAGATTGCCCCGGTACTCACGAAGCAAAGCCTGACCTGCGATGCGCTCTGGACCGATTATGACAAGGATGGCTATGTCGATTTGCTGTTGGCCAGTGAGTGGGCTCCCCTTACCATGCTGCACAATGAAAAAGGGATGCTTAAGCCCCTAGACAACAGCGGGTTAAGCGATAAGTCAGGCTTCTGGAACTCGTTAACGCCTGGCGATTTCGACAACGATGGCGACATCGATTATCTGGCCGGGAACCTGGGGTTGAACAACCTGCTCCGCGCCACACCCGATCGACCTACTCGGATTTATGCGGGCGACTTCGATAACAATGGTTTTTACGACGCTTTTCCAACCGTGTACTTCAAAAATGCCAAAGGTCAGTATGAAGAATACCCCTATTTTGGCTGGGACGATATGGTGAAGCAGATGATCGGTATCAAAAAACGCTACATCAAATACGCCCCCTTTGGCGAAGCAACCATTAATCAGATTCTGACCGACGAAGAACGCAATCAGGCCTTAAAGCTTTCGGCAAACTACCTGTCAACCAGCTATATCGAAAATAAAGGCAACGGAAAGTTTGAGGTTAGGCCCTTACCCGTTATGGCTCAGGCAGCTCCTGTTTTCGGTATGCTGGCTCAGGATGTCGATGGTGATGGCAATCTGGATGCCGTATTGGTCGGGAATGAACACGGTAGCGATCTGGTAGCTGGTCGGATGGACGCTTTTAATGGGCTTGTCCTGAAAGGTGATGGAAAGGGCGGTTTCCAACCGGTCACTATTGCTCAAAGCGGCTTCTACGTTCCGGGCAATGCCAGAGCGTTGGTGAACCTACCTGATGCACAGGGACATTGCCGGATTGCCATTACAGAGAATCGGGGGCCATTACGGCTATTTTCCATTCAGCAGCCCCAAACATTTACGCCCGTCGATGCCAAAACCACAGCGGTATCGCTTCGGCTGAAAAATGGCAAAACGCGCCGGCAGGAAATTCCATTCGGCACTACTTTCTATGGGCAATCGGCTCGGGGGGTCTGGCTACTCCCCGGCGAACAGATCGAAAAAAAGTAGAGACAAAAAAATAGCTTCTCCGTGGCCTGTGACTTCACAGGCCACTTTTGTGTTTGCCGCCCCATTTCCCCCAAAGAAAGCGTAAGCAGCTTATCTTATGGCGGAATAGTTCACGGAGAGAAAGCATCAGATACGAAAAACCCCGCCCCATTGAGGAGCGGGATTGAGACGGTCGGCCGTTGCCGTCAGAGTGACCTGGAATCAATCCTCCCGAACCCGGATATTGGTTTGATTTACTGTAGCTGTCCGGCTCCGAACGGCCGATGTGATAAAAAACCCCACAGCTCCTCGTCCCGATGGGTTGGTGTTGCTGATGTTGGTAGGAATATTGGCTGGTGGCGTCGCAAACAAGCCCCCATTGGTAATCTGTGTTCGAAATTGCTGCCAGAAGTCGAAAGCCTCCGATGTAAGCGATTGCAACTCCACTTTCACCACATCGTTCATCGCATACAAACTATCGACATTGATGGACCGCCGGATGGGCACAATAAACATCAGTCCGTCGGTGACGGAAGTACCACTACGAAATCCTCCATCCTGCGACGTAACAATGTTGTTGGGCTTGTTCTGCAACTCGCCATTTCGGAAAAAACGTACCCGATAGTAATCCGTCTGGTTAGGAATATCCACGGCGTAAAATTCGGCCCGATACCCTTCATTTTTCGAAAAAGGATTTAGTTTTCGTTTCACAAAAATGAGTGAATCAATGGGTGGCACCCGGTTCATCTTTGACACAGCCCGATAGGTTTCACCCTGAAATCCAATGCTAAGCTGATAGGTTCGTCCAATATGCCCCAGGGTATCATTGCCTGTCGGCTGCCAAACATAGTAGCCGTCATTATCAGGGTCCAAAAACGTATAACTCTTTCCGGCATTGTCCGTAACCGTAACGGTAGCACTGGTCGCGGCTGGTGGTGTACTGTTATTAAAATACGCGGCTGTCTGCGTAAGTCGAATGGTTTGAGCCCCTGGCTGATCGGTCAGTACAGCATCGACCGAAAGCTGCGTTGGCCCCGTATCCAGTTTAGCATCAATGACCGTTGTGCAACTGTCAAGCAGCACAACAGTACCCAGTAAAGCGAATAAAATTGAAAGTCGTTTCATTGTAGTAATGGCCCTTTTGAGATGGCGTTTGGCTACAGCTTTGTTGTTTTAGAACTTGAAATTGTAGGTTACCGATGGGATAATGGTCGCAAAAACCGAATACTTAATGGCTTCGGTCACACGCGGATTATCGGCGTTGGGCTGGAAGTACACCGAAAACGGATTTTTACGGGCATATACGTTGTATACAGAGAACACCCAGTTGTCTTCCTTGCGTTTACCCGGCCGTTTACGTCCCTGTAGGGTAGCAGCCAGATCAAGCCGATGATAGGCCGGAATCCGGTAATTATTGCGCCCATTGATGATCGGCGCTACGAACCCTTCATATTCGAAGCGATTTGTTGGAAAGGTACCGGGTGTACCACTAGCCAGCGTAAACGTAGCTGAGAAATTCCAACGCTTGGCTTGTGGCGGATCGAAAAGCAGTACCGACGTCAGTGTATGGCGTTTATCGAAACGGGTTGGGTACCAATCGCCGTTGTTAATGCCAGCTACCTGCCGTTCAGTTTTAGCCAGTGTATAACTGATCCAGCCATTCACCACCCCCGTGTTTCGTTTTACGAAAAATTCGGCTCCATATGCCCGCCCTTTTCCATTGAGCAAATCGCCTTCGAGGTACTTGTTCAAAATCAGGCTGGCTCCGTCGATATAATCGATCTGATTCTGCAACCATTTGTAATACACCTCTACCGATGCTTCGAACTCCCGGCCACTACGACCGAAATTCTTGAAATAGCCCGCTGCAACCTGATCGGCAATCTGCGGTTTTATGTTATTGGTCGATGGTGTCCAGATGTCGAGCGGAGTAGAAGCTGTTGTGTTCGAAATCAGGTGAATATACTGCGCCAGCCGATTGTAACTAAGTTTGAGAGAGCTATTGCCCGACAGTTCATACTTAGCTGCCAAACGGGGTTCCCAGTTGCCATAGGTTTGAATCGTACTCCCCCCTTTATAGGCTACGGTTGTGAGCACTTCCCGTCGGGTACCCAGCGGCACGTCGGTCTGGAATGTATACGCTTCACCCGGCCCGGTATAGTTGAATAGGGAGTAACGAAGACCATACTGTAACTGAAGCTGAGGAGTAACCTGTTGCTCGTTCCCAATATATACTGCCGTTTCGAGCGCATGTTTATTCTCTATACCGAACGAGCGGACAGCCCCGGCGCTGGCAGCCGTAGCCGTACCCGGCTGAAAATCATGCACAATGGCTTGCCCACCAAACGTAATCAGATTTTTGCCCAGCGCCAGCGAAAAATCGGGTTTAATGCTATAATCGACAATGCGCGAATCGGTACGGAAGAAATCATTGGGATTCTTCTGCTTTAAGTCGGTATTCAGCGAATAATCGTAATTGCTATAATAGGCTGTCGTATTCAGGAATAACCGTTCACTAAAAATATGGT
Organism: Spirosoma panaciterrae DSM 21099; assembly: GCF_000374025.1. Classification (GTDB taxonomy): domain Bacteria; phylum Bacteroidota; class Bacteroidia; order Cytophagales; family Spirosomataceae; genus Spirosoma; species Spirosoma panaciterrae. The sequence goes on from NZ_KB893177.1 coordinate 99,651, forward strand.
TCCAGCGGGCCGATACCGTGGCATTCCCCCAGTTGAACCCAAAATCCGACCCAAACACATCCCGTCCTAAATAGCCCGACAGGAATACGGTATTTTTGTCGTTGATCCGATAATTCCCTTTCGCCGTCAGATCGTAAAAGTAGAACTTGGCTCCTTTCAGATCACTGTTTAGGAAGGGCTGAGCCAGAATATCGGCATACGAACGACGAGCCGCCACAATGAACGATCCTTTGCCTTTAAATAAAGGCCGCTCGTACGACAGGCGACTGAATATCAGCCCAATGCCCCCATTCAGTTCAGGCTTTTTGGCATTACCTTCTTTTAATCGAACATCCAGAATCGACGCGATCCGCCCGCCGTAGTTGGAAGGAATACCGCCTTTGATGAGCTTTACATCCTTGACGGCATCGGGATTGAATACCGAAAAGAAGCCAAACAGGTGAGAGGAGTTATAAACGGGTGCTTCGTCGAGCAGTACCAGATTCTGGTCGATACTCCCCCCCCGAACGTTGAAGCCCGTTGCGCCTTCGCCAACGGTTGTCACCCCTGGTAGCAATTGAATGCTCCGAATCACATCGACCTCACCAAGTAGTGCGGGAATACGCTGCAAGGTTTTCACATCGATCCGGTTGACACTCATCTCGATGTTTTTGACGTTGTCATCTTCCCGATTGGCCGAAACGACCACTTCCTGAAGGTCTTTGCCTTCCTGTTTTAGTTCGAGGTCGAGCCGTACGTTTTTATCCGTAAGCTCAACCGTTCGGGTCTGCTTGGCGTATCCAATGTAGCTGATCACCAAATTATAACCACCAGGTGGCAGAGTAATGGCATAGAAGCCATAACTGTTCGTTACGGCCCCCGTACTGGTTTCTTTCACATACACGGATACCCCAATAAGACCTTCGCCATTGGCAGCATCTTTTATATACCCACTGATGGTTAAGCCTGCCGTTCGAGCTGGCTTTTCGGAGGCATTTCCAAGATTATTTATTGTGGATGGGGCCTGGGCCTTACTGAATTGCTCGGGAAGCAACCAGAGAAGAAGGCAGCATAGCCAAACGGGTAAGCTGTGTTTCATTGCGTTATCGATAATGGGTATCCGATGGGATGGATACGTCAGGTTGTTCGAATCAGAACGCAAAGGTATCGCTCCTAACCTAGAGCTCAGCTAAAATTAGATAAACCTGCTAAAAACGAGGCTGAACGGCCTTCCACACAGGACAAAACCAATAAACAGCCATACAGTAACCGGAAAAACCAGAATGGAGCCAACTGCTCGGGGGCCAATCTGCCAACTGGCCCCCGGCAGTTACTGAGCCTTAATCACAGAAATCAGCTTCTGTAATTCCTTAAATCGCTTTTCGTCAGGTTCAGGGTTTTCAATGGGCAACTTTTTCAACTCGTCGATAATAATTCGGCCGACCAGTAGCCTCATATTTTTCTTGTCATCGGCCGGAATCACGTACCAGGGCGCTTTGTCGGTAGCCGTTTCGTTGATACAGGTTTCGTAGGCCTCCTGATAGTCGTCCCAGAAATCCCTTTCTTTTACATCGCCCTCCTCGAATTTCCAGTTTTTTTCGACATCCTCAATCCGGGCAATCAACCGATCGGCCTGCTCCTGCTTAGAAACGTGCAGGTAGAATTTAACAGTCGGAAAACCATTACGGTGCAGGAATGTTTCCATATCCCGAATGGCTTCATAACGATGTTTAAATAGCTTATCCAGATCTTCTGTTGTTTTTTCGGGAAGGCGCTGGCTTTGGGTAAGAATCTCTGGATGGACTTTCACGACCAAGACCTCTTCGTAGTATGAACGATTAAATATACCGATCGTACCCCGTTCGGGGAGTTCGCGCCAGCTTCGCCACAGAAAATCATGATCCAATTCCTGGTCCGTCGGGCGTTTGAAAGAGTACACCCGTACCCCTGCCGGATTGGTTCCGGTAAATACATGTTGAATGGTACCGTCTTTTCCGGCGGCATCCAATGCCTGAAACACCGTCAGCAACCCGTATCGGTTATGCGCAAACATCCGCTCCTGCCACTTGTCGATTTCTGCCGCCTGCTGCCGAAGTATAGCTTCGTAATGGGCATCATCTTCATAAAGATCATCAACTTTGGTAGGTGCTTTTTTAATTTTTAAGGACTTCTCTCCGTCGTAACGGAAGCGGTCAGTGTTGAAATCAGTCACGGTAATGAAGGGTAAACTTTACGTTGCGAAGTTCTGTTAAGTCATTAGGCAAATTAACCGAATAAAACCTATAAGGTTTCAGGAACTCAACAGGTTTGTCGAAACAAATTATATGGCAACAAATGAATCAGGCGCTTTGGCAAAAGCGACCTTTGGCACGGGCTGTTTCTGGTGTACCGAAGCCGTTTACGAATCACTTAGAGGAGTTATTTCGGCTGTATCGGGTTACGAAGGTGGCCACAAGGAGAACCCGACCTATAAAGAGGTTTGTACGGGTACAACTGGTCATGCTGAATGTGTAGAGGTGACGTATGACCCTACACAAATTACGTATCAGGAATTGCTGGAAGCCTTTTTCCGGAGCCACGACCCAACATCGCTGAATCGACAGGGTAATGACATCGGTACGCAATACCGATCGGTCATTTTCTACCACAACGATGAACAGAAACAACTCGCCGAAACGGCCAAAGCCGAGCTGGATAAGTCGGGAGCCTATGATAGTCCCATTGTTACGGAAATCAGCCCGGTCAGCACCTTTTATGAAGCCGAAGCGTATCACCAAAGCTATTTTGCCAATAATCCAAATCAGGGTTACTGCGCTTTTGTGGTAGCTCCGAAAGTAGATAAATTCAGGAAAGTTTTTAAAGAAAAATTAAAACCTGATTTAAATCATTCGTAGTAGGCACCATTAAAATTTTATTAGTTAAGCTCCTCAATTTGAGGAGCTTTTTATTTATTCAGCGTACTAGACTTAGACTTACTTAAGAGCAACCTATTGAAGGCTAGGTATTTAAACAATTTATTTCACAAATCGCTATAGGTTATAAATCCTTGTTTGCTATGTTTGTCACAAAGTCAATATTGACCGAATAATAAGTGGTCTGTTTTGGCGTTTGTGAGGCCCACAGATTCGCTTTTACTTTGTCTAAAATTTTAACACAAATCAGTTTCGTCAAATGAAAAAAATCCACTTTTCTATTTTACTGGTTCTTGGTCTGTTAGTCGGCACCCAATCATTTGCTCAATATAAAATTGACAAAGGAACCAAATTGATTAACCTTGGCATTGGTGTAGGTGGCTATGCTAGCGTAGGTGGTATCGCTTTTGGTGCCTCTGCCGACTTCGGTGTTGCGCCAAACATCACGGTTGGTGGCCAAGTAGCTTATCGTAGCTTTAACTATGGTTACCTCGGTTACAACGATAAAATCAACTACCTATATTTTGCAGCTCGGGGCTCGTATCACTTCAACGAATTGCTGAACTTAAGTACAGACAAAGCTGATCTGTATGCAGGTATCGGTTTAGGTTATGAGAGCGTAACTTATAGCTCAAGTTTCGGTAGCGGCTTTAACACATTTGGTAGTGGTATTTATCTGCCAATTCACCTGGGTGGCCGTTACTTCTTCAGCGAGAAAGTAGGTGCATTCGGTGAATTAGGAACAGGTATTGCCCCGCTTATGCTGGGTATCACCTTCGGCCTGTAAACCAATTTTTCACAAAAAAAGGCAACCGAATACGGTTGCCTTTTTTTGTGCCTTTCTGTTTTCAAATACTATTTACCAGCCACTTCTTTGAGGCTGGCAATACCCATATTCCAGAGAATAAAGGAATAAATGTCGGCCGTCATTTCGATGTTCTTTTTCGTATTACTCGCTCCGTAACCTGAGCTAATATAGGTTTCCTCCCCATATAAACTCTCTAAAACCTGACGCAGGTATATATCGGCCAATCAGCGAAGTTGTCGGTACGTTTGCCAGTTGAGCCCGGTATTGTAATGCTAGCAAATCCTGTTCTGTTGGTGTCTCCTTTACTTCCAAAGCCTGATTCCCATTTAGAATAAAATCTATTTCAGAACCTGACCGACCGGTCTGGTAATATTGTAGGGAGCCCAATTGACCTAACTGCACGGCTATTGTGTTTTCGAAGAGTGTACCGCTACTTACCTGGGCCAGTCGATTCAGTAAACCACTGTCACTGATATATAATTTAGGCTGATGAGCAATAGCACGATCTGGATTGCTCGTGTATGATTCAACAATACGAACAAAATAGGTGTATTGTAACAGCGAGATATAATCTTTTACCTTAAACCGACTTATCCCGAGTAGGGAGCTGATCTTACTGTAATCAAGCTTACTCCCTACACGATTTGCCAGTAGCCTCATCAATTTGAACAGGTCATCGCTCACTGAAAAGTCTGATAGCAACCGAATATCCAATTCGATATGCGCATTAACGATATCGTCAAGGTATCGCTGCTTCTCTTTTTCAGTATCCGTCAATACTACTTCCGGAAACCCACCATACCGAATGTATTGCTCGTATAGGGCATGGTATCTGTCGTAAAATGCGGGTTGATAAAGCTTACGTGCGAACGGACTGACTCGGCTCGAATCGATTTCATGGAATTGAAGAAATTCAGCAAATGACAATGGAGCCATTTCAAAAATAGTCTTTCGCCCCGCCAGGCTCTCCGTAAAATGATTTCGTAGATAAAACGAGCTGGAACCCGTTACAATAAATTTAACAGCATACGTATCATATAGATATTTTATAACACTGGTGCTATTAGGCACTAACTGAATCTCATCTAAAACAATAACCGAAGGTTTTGTAAAGTCAATGCCTTCTACCTGAAGGTTGATTTCAATATCCGTATATGACGACTGATTAAAAATGAATCGATTGTTTGCCTTCTCAAAGTCGAGATATACTTTGTTTTCATGATTCACCTGCGCCATCAGATACTTGGCCGCCGTTGATTTACCAACCCGGCGCATGCCCGTAATAACCGTCACCTGTTTGCGTGTAAGATGCTCTTCCAGCTCATCATAAATAGCTCGCCTATACATACGTATTTGATATATTTTGAAACAAAAATGAGATATTTTTGATAAAAAAATCATCAAAAATATCTCATTTTCTACAAAAGGCTATATAAAACCTACTTACCAGCAACTTCTTTCAGGCTGGCGATCCCCATATTCCAGAAAATAAACGAGTAGATATCAGCCGTCATTTCGATGTTCTTTTTCGTATTACTCGCTCCGTGACCTGAGTTCGTGTCGATCCGAATCAAAACAGGATTGTTTCCTTTATACACCTCCTGAAGCGTAGCCGCATACTTGAACGAATGCGCGGGTACAACCCGGTCGTCGTGATCGGCTGTTGTGATCAGCGTGGCGGGATAATTCAGGCCGGGCTTGATGTTCTGAATGGGCGAATAGGCATACAAAGCCTTAAACTCGTCGGGATTATCGCTGCTGCCATAGTCGGCAATCCAGTTCCAGCCGATGGTGAATTTATGGAACCGTAGCATGTCCATCACCCCTACCTGCGGAATGGCAACCCGAAACAGTTCGGGACGTTGATTCATAACGGCCCCCACCAGCAAGCCCCCATTCGAACCACCCTGAATAGCCAGCTTAGCCGGGCTGGTGTATTTCTGGGCAATGAGGTATTCGGCTGCAGCAATAAAATCGTCGAACACATTCTGCTTTTTCAGCTTCATTCCCTGCTCATGCCATTTTTCGCCATATTCGCTGCCCCCACGCAGGTTGGCCTGAGCATATACTCCACCCTGTTCGAGAAAGGGAATCCGAAATGGACTGAAGGAAGGTGGTAAGCTGACATTAAACCCGCCATATCCGTAAAGCAGGGTTGGGTTTGTGCCGTCCAGTTTCAGCCCCTTCCGATAGGTAAGGAACATGGGCACTTTGGTACCATCTTTACTGGTGTAAAACACCTGTTTTGTTTCGTAAGCATCGGGTTTAAAATCAACTTCGGGCGCTCTGAAAACGGTACTTTTCCGTGTGGCAATGTCGTACCGATAAATGGTAGGTGGGAATGTGAACGAGGTGAAGGTGTAGAATACGAATTTGTCGTCTTTCTCACCCCCAAATCCACCTGCCGACCCTAAAGCCGGTAACTTTACTTCGCTTTCCCATTTGCCAGCATAATCGTATACGTCAATTTTTGAGACAACGTCTTTACTGTATTCTACAAACAGTTTGCCACCAGCGGCCTGTACACTTCCTTCGGCAATCGGTTCGGGCTTTTCGGGGATAAGGTCAGCAAGCGTTTTTTTCCTGGTATCGAAGGCAACGACTTTGCTGTTTGGGGCTTTATCGTTGGTCAGGATCAACAACCGATCGCCATCATTATCCACCACATCATAACTAAAATCGGTAATATCGGCCACTACAGGTGCGAAAGTCTTACTCCCGGCTTTAGCATCCAGAAAAAAGAGCGCATTCCCGTCTTTCCCTTTGCCCCGGTCGCTTACCGATAATAGGGCAAATCGTTCATCATCCGTAGTCCGCAGAATGTGGAACCGTTGCGGATTTTTGGCATCTTCATATACCAGCTTGTCGGCCGACTGTGGGGTATTGAGTTTATGATAAAATACCTGATGGTTTTCGTTTTTAGCAGCCAACGCGCTCCCTTCGGGTTTAGGGTATCGACTATAGTAAAACCCGTCACCCTGCCAGGCCGCTCCTGATACCTTCACCCATTCAATTTTTTCGGGTAAGTATTGCTTTGTAGCGAGGTCCATAATCTGGTACTCCTGCCAGTCGGAACCGCCTTTCGACAGGCCGACTACGGCGTACTTACCATCTTTTGATAACGAGAAAGCGCCCAGCCGGGTAGTCCCATCGGTCGACAGTTTGTTCGGGTCCAGGACCAGTTCGGGTTTACCATCGAGCCCTTTTTGACGATACAGAACCGCCTGGTTTTGCAGTCCATCATTTTTCGAGAAATAGAACCACTCACCTTTCCGGCTCGGTGCCGAATACTTCGGGTAATTATAGACCTGTTCCAGCCGATTCTGGAGCTGTTTGCGATAGGGTATCTGCGCCAGATAATCGAATGTAACCTTATTTTCGGCTTTGACCCATTCGGCCGTTTCAGCCGAGCGGTCGTCTTCGAGCCAACGGTACGGATCGGCTACCTGTGTACCATGATACGAATCGACCTGATCGGTCTTACGGGCGTGCGGATAGGTAAGCGGCTGCGTGGCCTGCCCCTGTACTCCCAGTGAACTTAGCATAAAACATACATGAATAACCCCCAAATAACGCATGGTTTGGCTGATGATAAGTGGTAAGAATCGTAATAGGCTACGAATTTCGACTTGAAATCGCAGAAACACCAATTGTTTGGTATTTACTCTGTTTTACAAAAGGTTTCCTATTTATAGCTTATGTCAACATTAGTGCACCTCAACTGTATTTATTAGCTCATAAACTTGGATATTTACCAAATAAATAGCTCATTTACAAAGGCTTCCTCAACCACCATTCTTTGTCTCGATGATACGCTCTGGCTATCTGTACATAGTTGTGCTTTTCTGGAGCGTGTGGTTTCGGCCTGCTTGGGCGCAATTGACAGGTACACCTGTTTTTCGGGTCGATCATATTGGCGTTAGTGACGGACTTACCCAGGGTTCAGTTTATTACCTGCACAAAGACAGCCGCGGCTTTCTGTGGTTCGGCACCCAGGATGGGTTGAACCGCTACGATGGCCATCATTTTCAAACCTATCGGCCTGCCCTGACAAAAGATGGTATCGTACAGCCGGGCACCATTCGGGGAATTAACATATTTGGCATTGTAGAAGATACCGATGGGAACCTATGGATAGGTACAGAAGTAGGGCTGAACCGCTACGACCGCCGGCATGACCGTTTCGATTGCTTTTTTGTAAACGGCTCAAAGCCAGGGCGTTCTCGACTCACAAGCCGCACCATGCCTTTTGCTATTGACCAGACCAATCTAATTTATCTGAGCGATGCAGAAGGACTGGTACAGTTTAATTACCGGACGTTGCGCAAAACCATATTAGCGGCCAATCTGCACCCGACCCACGAGTACGATCTGCAAAGCTCTGCGGTTAAGACGCCTGCGGGCGACATCTGGCTGCATGGCTCTACGGGCATTCAACGCTATGATCCCCAAACGCATAAACTATCCCGTTATTTTAGCAACCATCCCCACAATCTGGCAGGATCAGCCCAGGCGGTTTCGTCCTTTTTTATTGAAGATAGCATCGCCTGGCTTGGTACCCCAAAAGGCCTGATTCGGTTCAATTACCGGAAAGGCACTTTTCAAACGTATGATGTGGTCGGCAATCATCCGATTAGTTCAATCCATAGTCTGGCCGCCGACGACCGTGGCCGCCTTTGGCTCGGCACACAGCAGGATGGTGTTTTGTATTTTGATAAGCGTTCCCGCTTGTTTGGACAGGTAACCGATTTTCTGAAAGCAACCCGTCAGTTGAGCGAGTTTAGAATCAGCAAGGTATACGTAGATAACACGGGGATCGTTTGGGCCAATACAGACCCCGACGGTGTGGCCCGCATTGTGCCCGACGCTTTTTTGTTTGGCGGTTTTGTGAAGAGCCCGGCCAATGATGGGTTGCCTGCCAGTCAGAAACTGACCAATTATACCATTCGGGGCTTTCTGGAGGAACGTTTCGATCGGCTATGGGTACTCACCCAGGCAGGCATCAACGTACTCGACCCACGTACCAACCAAATAACCGAACGCTATTTTACGTCACCGTCAGCCCAGGATGGGCGCCCTCCGATTGTCCCTAAAAGTTTATACCGTGATCCACAACGCCGTATCTGGGTAGGGCATGTTGGTGGCGTACTGGCATTTGACTCGAAAGCCAGAACGTTTACATCAATTCCTTTTTCGAACTCGACCCACCTTGTTGGCAGTAATTATGTGCGCAATATGGTCAGTATCAGCGATAGCTTGCTACTGGCAGGTACAGAAGATGGCCTCTATTTGCTGAACACCATAACACACAACTGGTCAAAAGCCCCCGTACTGGATGGCCAGAATATATTCAGTATCTGGTACGATACCCAAGCGCATCAACTCTGGGTCGGTACCTATCTAAACGGCTATTACTGCTATCAACTCGATCAGCCAGCGGGCCACAAACCCCTCAACTGGCACTTCCTTCGCTCTGGTCTGAAAGGGTTTATGGTTCTACATATTCGACCCGATGCCAGCCTGCAAACAATCTGGCTTTCGTGCGACCGGGGGTTAGTAGCCCTGAAGGCTAATACCAGTCTATTTCGACTTTATACCGAACAACAGGGCTTGGCCAACTCATTTGTCTATGGCACAATTAGCGATGTTCAGCACAACCTCTGGATGAGCACGAACCGAGGCATTTCAAGGCTGGCCCCCGAAACGCAGGTTATCAAAAACTTTACCCCGAAAGATGGGCTCCAGGGATATGAGTTCAATGGCAATGCTTTTATGCGGGCGGCCAATGGTGAGCTTTATTTTGGGGGTGTCAATGGGTTCAACCGTTTCCGGCCCGATGCTTTTCGAAGCAGTACCTTCAATCCATTCGTATATATCTACTCGCTTAGTATCAACGAACAACCGTATCGGTCCGAGACCTATGTTGGCGAAACGAAAGAAATCCATCTGGATCACTCCCAGAATACATTAGCCCTTGAATTTGCGGCTCTTGACTTTTTTAGCAACGGTCATAATACGTACCAGTACCAACTTACAGGCTACGACGATCACTGGGTTATGGCCGGAGAGCGGAACTACGTACGTTATGCCAACTTACCCCCTGGCAATTATACCTTTCAGGTTAAGGCAGCCAATCAGGATGGACACTGGAGCCATCGGATTCGGAAATTAGTTATCTACATCGAGCCCCCCTTCTGGAAAACAATCCCATTTGTACTAAGTGTCGTTTTATTATTGGTGGTTGTGGTTTGGTTCTGGATACGCCGTCGGGAGAACAGTATCCGCCAACAGCAGATTGATCGACTGCGGCTAGCCTACGATATTCAGGAGCAGGTTAAAAAAGACATTGCCCGTGACTTACACGATGAGATCGGCACACGCCTGGCAACCATCAAACTGTATACCAATCAACTTACCCAGCAGGCCGGTGAAACCCCAAAAATAGTTTCCCTCAAATCGACGGTGAACCAGTTAATTAACGATACGATCAGTGATGTACGGAATCTGCTCCGAAAGTTGAACCCACAGACACTGGAACGACATGGCTACGTGGCGGCTGTCGATGAGTTGTTCTCCCGAATTGGTGCCAGTGGCGGTATCATTGCTCAATTCGATGGGGGCGAAACCCTGGAAAACAATAATCGGCTCCCTGCCGAAACCGAAGTAATGCTTTACCGAATCACGCAGGAACTGGTTAGCAATTCGCTTAAGCATGCTAGTCCCCGACGCATCGGTTTACACCTAGAACCTCAACAAGATCAGCTAAACCTGGTTTATCAGGACGACGGCTTGGGCTTTAACTACGATCAGATACGCGGCAAAGCATCTGGCCTGGGCATGGGAAATATCGAATCGCGGGTGGCTTTACTTGGAGGACGCATTACCTGGGAAAGCAAGCCAGGTTTTGGTGTAAAAGTTACTATCGAAATTCCGACCGACCCGTTCGGCCATCAGCCTATTTACAAAGTGCTGATGAAACAGCCCCATGCCAATTAGTTAGGAAACTCCATAGGGGGTGCTACACGGGGAATCACTCCACGCGAATCATACTGAAGCAGCATCTCGAATAAAAGAACGGTAGCCGCGGCATCGCCTTGTGCCCGGTGCCGTCCATGCAACGGAATACCCAGCGACTTACAGAGCTTTCCGAGACTATAGGAAGGATAGCCGGGAATCACTTTCCGACTGGTACGGACCGTACAGAGTGTACGCCGATAGTAATCGTACCCCAGCCAGTTTAACTCTTTTTTGACGAAGTTAAAGTCGAAACTAACGTTGTGAGCCACAAAAATGGCGTCCTCGGTAATTCGCAATACCGACTCAGCAATATCGGCAAACGTTGGGGCCTCCTGAACCATTTCATCTGAAATACCCGTCAGATACTGAATAAATGGCGGAATGGGGCAACCCGGATTCAGAAGTGAATGAAACGAATCAACAACCTGCTGGCCGTCGTGACGAAAGATGGCAATTTCAGTAAGACGAGTAGGGCCATTTATACCCCCAGTTGTTTCAACGTCGACGATACAATACACAGAACATTCGTTATCAGTTACCCCGTCAACAGCGAATAGCCAATAATCAGTTCGCCATTGACTTCGTGAAATCCATTATTCCTGCAATGCTGACACTTGGAGCGGCTGCGTTTGAACGGGTCTACGCGCCACTACGCCCTGTCGAATCAGTTGGAGGGTATAGTCCAGAATATAATCCCGGTTGTTCATTAAATCGTTGTAACTGCGCGAAACCGTGAAGTCGGGCTCTACCGTAAACCCGTTTGATCGGTCGGCATTCACAGCATGGGTTAGCTTTTTGAGTGGAATACGAACCTGAATCCGTGAATTGGGCAGTACAATCGTTTTAAAATGCCCGGCAAAATCGCCCCAGTACGCGCTCCCGCTGGGTTCGCCAACAAACGTACCCATACCCGCATCGAGCGTTTTGGCCAGTACAGTAGTTGTGGCGGAAAAAGAGGCCCCGTTCAACAGAAAATACAAATTCCCCGTAAACGCATCTTTATGCCGTGGGCGGTATTTATGCCGGAACGAGCGACTCGTAAATCCCCCCCCTTTTTCTGATCTGTATTGTAAACTGAAATTAAGGGCCGAAAAAGGGTTCCAGGGGGTTACCAGTTCGGCTCTGACAGCCCGTTTCATATCCTCGTGTTCCATCATTCGGAACGATTTAGGCATCCAGTAGCGTAGCAATCGGGCTGAGTTAAGTACGATGCCGCCACCGTTGCCCTGCATATCCACAACCAGGTTTTTGATATTCTCTTCCTTAATCTGTTTGAAAGCTCGCTTCAGTCGTCGCTTGAATGCCAATTGAAACGGATCTTTCTTCTTTAACCCCATGAATGAGGAAACGCGCAATACAGCCGTACGGGTGAGGGTATCCACAACGTTGACGGAAAGATTCGGGCGTCGATCAATATCGACACCATACCGGCGCTGGATCGTCCGCCGAAAATCCTGCAGCGACAAACAGGCGATTCGCTCCTCTCGAGTCAACGTATCCGTAGCCAGCCGATAGGTAATCCGAACCGAATCGGCCGAGCCAAACCAGGCTGCATAGTAATCGGCAAACTGCACTGTGCTCCAGAATCGGCGTCCCGTCAGATTATCGCCATCAGAGCCCGAGCGATCGGCCTCCATCAGTTCATGATGCAGATCAGCCACTGCCCGTCCATTGATCATCAGCAATTCGGTTCCCCGCTGAAGCGACGTATCCGAGGAGACATTATGACTGATAAAATACCGATTATCGACGGGCCGAATGTAAAATGGTAAATAGCGGGTTTGCTTACCAATGTAGTTCCGACGGTGATTCAGATTGGTATGCCCATCTTTCAGAGCAGCGACTAACGGGCTTACGTGATGATAAAACGACAGATAACTCATCGGGGCCGTCAGCCTATTGTACAACGAGTCGTAGAGTTGCTCCATCCGGGTCTGCGATGTGTAAAACCCCATTCCCGGATGCAGGCCGTCGAGTTTATGTTTTAAATACGAAATATCAGCCCGGGCCTGAGCAGGGGTAAGCTCCTGAGCGGTGGCTACGTGATTACAAAAGTGGAGTAAAATGCTCGCTGCAAGCAGAATTCGGCCAATCCTCATCGATCCAAGTTACGGTAGACGACGGCCTACTTCTGACCGTATCATTCGTTAAGTGAAGATACGATCAGACGTAACTAGAATCAATGAAATTTGTTTAAAACTTCTTTAAAATTTTGCCTATGCCCCTTTAAACAGCATAATTCATCGATTTAGTTACTAATTTATTAACTATCCTTTCGGTGAGGGATTACTGCCCAGTGCTTCACACCTGGCATATGTTCGCTGACAATAGCTGCTGCTACTTCTTCCAGATTTTCTTCGTTTGTGGTAAAGAACAAGCTTTTAGGCTCATTATCGGTTTGGGTCGGACGAACCTCATAGTATTCGTTGTGATGCTCGATAGCGTGTTTTTCAACAAGTTGGTAGTGTGCCATAGGTAGTTCATACAGTTTAGTAACGTTAACCTGGTTTAAGGTAGGATGTTTAACCGCTCCTGGGCTGTCGCAGTCCAATACCATGACCAATCAAGTATTATCCTAGAATGGTAATCAATATAGCCCCTGTTACCATAACTCCGGCTCCGATCAGTTTACGAGCAATCCCCTGCTCGCGAAAAAACTGGTAGCCGAACAACACGCTTAACAGGGCCGACGTTTGAAACAGGGCTAATGCATAGCCCACAGGCATGCTAGCCAGCGCTATATTACTCGCAACCTGGGTAAGCCCAACCGAAAGGCATAGCGCCATAAAAATAAACCGTTGATTCGCCAGCAGCTTCACCTGCTCCTGCCACTGCTTTCGCATGGTTAGCACAATCCAGACCAACGTACAGCCAAAGCCTAACAGGCACCAGTAAAAAAACGCGATGGTAGGCGTTGATACTAAAATAGCTCTCTTTAAAAATACGCCATCGATAGCGGAAAAAACCAGTGCCGCGAGTCGTAATTTCACTTCAGGACGTTGAAACATCTGCCACGAAAACCCTCTACGCTCCTGTTTGTCAGCCAGTACGATATAACTCCCGGTAATGATGAGTACGATGCCTGCCAATCCCCACCAACCTGGAATTTCCTGCAATAAAAATACGCCTGCTATCAACCCAACCACCGATTTATAGGCATTGATCGGCCCCAGAACAGACAAGTCGCCAATTTGCAGGGCCTTTACCAGAAACACATTGCCAAACACAGCCAATACGCTGGTGAACAACATATTCAACCAAAACTCAGAAGATAGACCCTGAAAGCGTAGCTGAGACCAGAAACACAGGCAAACTAACGACAGGAAGCCATACGTAGCCGAGATAACGAACAAAGGGTCGGTGGCACGTTGTGTCAACTGCTTTTGAAACACGTTCGAAAGTGGATTGGCAAGTATACGCACCAGAACGGCCAGAGAAGTAATCGTAACCATGAGTAGCAGCCGAGTTCATTAACACAAACGAAACACAGATCATCGTAGCCATTCGTCTTTTCGCTTCCTTGCTGTAGCGCATTCTGTTACGAACCCACCCGCAAGTCGATTGTCTCACAGCTTTTTTTCGCTATTCACTTTCCTGATTCACAAATATTTCGTACCTTTGCGCTCCTATTTTTGGAGAGGAGACACGAAAGGTGAACGCATTACGCGCATACGACATTCATATTGTCGGTCTGGACAACAAACGACACGAATACGACTTCACGTCGGACGATGCGTTTTTTGCTGCGCTGGATCAGGATTTGATCGAGAAAGGAAATGTACATACGCATTTGCTGCTGGACAAATCGGAAACCATGATTCGGCTCGATTTTCAGATCAAAGGCACCGTCGGGCAAGTCTGCGACCGCTGCCTCGACGACTATGATGAGCCAGTGGACATACGGCATACCATGCTGCTGAAATTTGGTGATCATAACGAAGAGCTGACCGACGAGATTGAACTTATTGAGCGACATACGGCCACAATTAACGTAGCCCGTTACATCTTTGAGTTCATTAGCCTGTCTCTTCCTATGAAACGCCTGCATCCGCGTTTCCGGACCGAAGAGGATTCAGACGATGACGATCAGAATGGTAAAGTAATTTACCGCACGGATGCCGAAGCTGACGACGTAGATGAACAACAGCAGGATATTGACCCTCGCTGGGCAGCTCTACGAAAATTAAACGATAACTAAACTGGTACCAGGTGAGTAGTTTTTAAGGTATCCTCTGAACTACGAGCCTCAAACTGCGAACTTCAAACTGTAAAACAAGACAATGGCACACCCCAAACGACGCCACTCAAGCACCCGACGCGATAAGCGCAGAACACACTACGTTGCCACGCCAGTAGCGCTCTCGACCGACGCTCAAACTGGCGAAGTGCATCAGCGCCACCACGCTCACGTTTTTGAAGGCAATCTGTTCTATAAAGGACAAATGATTGTCGAGAATTACGCCAAAACGGCTTAAATCTTGACCATTTATGAAGAGTATTTCGCCGACGTCTTTCCGAAGATGAACGCGAAATACTTTTTTATTGCCTGTCACCTGCCTATTTTTACGCATAGATAAGTAGGCAGGCAATTTGTGTCAGGCATTGCCAGGAAGCGCTAGTCGTTTACTATCAATTGATTATAGGCTATAATTGCCTACTGACAGGCCCTTAATTTACAACCCCGACGAACAGGGAAGTATTGAACAAACCGAGTCAATGAAAATTGCAGTGGACGCAATGGGTGGCGATTTTGCCCCCGAAGCAATTGTGGAAGGAGTAATTCAGGCCGCTGCTGAATTGCCGGAGGATGTGGCTATTGTGTTGATCGGGAAGCAGACCATTGTAGAGTCACTGCTTGAAAAACACAACGCCCGCGCACTTACCAGTATTGAGTTGGTAAATGCCGACGATGTAATTGACATGAGTGAGCACCCTACCAAGGCGCTCTCCCAAAAGCCCAATTCCAGCATCGGAATTGGGTTTAAGCTTTTGAAAGACAAACAGGTTGATGCCTTTTGTAGTGCTGGCAATACAGGTGCCATGCACGTCGGGGCCCTGTTTAGCATAAAAGCGATCGAAGGCATTATACGACCCTGTATTGCTGGCTTTGTGCCACAGGTTACGGGAGGGCATGCCGTAATGCTCGACATTGGCGCCAACGCCGATTGTAAGCCCGAAATGCTGGCCCAGTTTGGCGAAATAGGCTCGATTTATGCGCAATATACGTTTGCCATAGACCAGCCTCGCGTGGCCCTGATGAACATTGGTTCTGAAGAACAGAAGGGATCATTGATTGCTCAGGCCGCCCACCAACTTCTTAAAGACAATCGTCGGATTAATTTTGTCGGTAATATTGAAGGGGGAGACTTCTTCGATGGCAAAGCGGACGTCATCATAACCGATGGCTTCACCGGAAATGCCATGTTTAAACTCGGCGAATCTTTTTATGATATCGCCAGCCGACGGGGTATTCGTGATGAGTTTCTGGATAAAACGAACTACGAGTCTGTAGGCGGTAGTCCGATATTGGGTGTCAATGGCAATGTCATTATTGCGCATGGTATCTCATCCCCTTTAGCGATTAAAAACATGATTGGCCTGGCCATTCGACAGGTTGAGTCCAACGCCTATATAAAAATTGCACAAGCATTGAGTTAGTTTTCTGTTTGCCGCTTTCCTTGACTGGCATGCTCATTTTCATGGACTGGTCAAAGGAAGCGACAAACAGAAAACGTTGTAAATACCACTTATGAGTAAAGCTGCCATAACAGGAGTCCACGGCTACGTTCCCGACTATGTGCTGACCAATGCTGAATTGGAGCGTATGGTGGATACAAATGATGAATGGATTACAAGCCGTACAGGCATTAAGGAACGGCACATTCTCAAGGGTGAAGGTATGGGGTCGTCGCACATGGGAGCTAAAGCCGTAACCGGCCTGCTGGAAAAGACCAATACCAGACCCGAAGAAGTCGATTTACTTATTTGTGCGACAACAACCCCCGACTATGTGTTTCCATGCACCGCCAATCTCATCTGCGACATGGTTGGCATCCGTAACGTCGGAAGCTTCGATATTCAGGCTGCCTGCTCCGGTTTTGTGTATGCCCTTACAGTAGGCTCTCAATTTATCGAGACCGGCAAATACAAAAAAGTCGTTATTGTAGGGGCAGACAAAATGTCGGCAATCGTTGATTACACGGACCGTACCACTTGTGTGCTTTTCGGGGATGGAGCTGGCGCCGTACTCCTTGAACCTAATGACGAAGGCAATGGGGTTCTGGATTCGATTATAAAATCGGATGGGGTCGGACAAAATCACCTGTTTCAGAAAGCAGGGGGAAGCCGCTATCCACCTACTCACGAAACCGTCGAAAAACGCTGGCATTACGTTTATCAGGATGGCCCTTCGGTATTTAAGTTTGCCGTCAAAAATATGGCCGATGTATCTGCCGAAATTATGGAGCGGAATCACCTGACAGGCGCTGATGTTGCCTGGCTGGTTCCACACCAGGCTAACAAACGCATCATCGACGCAACAGCCCATCGGATGGGTATCCAATCCGATAAGGTCATGATGAACATTTACAGATACGGCAATACAACTGCTGCAACTATCCCACTCTGCTTATTCGATTATGAATCGCAGTTGAAAAAAGGCGATAATCTGGTACTAGCCGCTTTTGGTGGTGGCTTTACCTGGGGAGCCGCCTACGTAAAGTGGGCCTATTAATTTTTCATATATGGTATGTGATATAGAATGTACGCTTTTGAACATTCTTTTATATCATACATCATACACCTTATATCATACATTAAAAAAACGATGGCAACGACCGCAGACATCCGCAACGGACTGGTCTTAAACTTCAACAACGACCTTTTTCAAATTACTGAATTTCAACATGTAAAGCCAGGAAAAGGCGCTGCATTTGTTCGTACGAAGCTGAAAAGCCTGACTACAGGCCGCGTGATTGACAACACCTTCAACTCAGGAGTTACGATCTATCCTGTACGGGTTGAGCGCCGGAAATTCCAATTCCTGTATAAGGACGAAGCCGGTTACAACTTCATGGATCAGGAAACGTTCGACCAGATTAACCTCGACGAGAAAATAGTTGATAGCGCCGATCTGATGAAAGAAGGCCAGGAGGTGGAAATGCTGATCAATGCCGAAAACGAAACCCCACTTTCGTGCGAACTCCCTCCGTTTGTGGAACTGGAAGTGACCTACGCAGAGCCAGGGATCAAAGGCGACACGGCCAACAGCCCCAAAAAGCGGGTTGAAGTGGAATCGGGTGCTAAAATTATGGTACCGCTTTTTATCGATTCCGGCGAAAAAATCCGTGTCGATACCCGTACTCGCGAGTACGTTGAACGAGTGAAATAGCTATCATTAAACAGTTAGTCTTTAATCCAGTTAGAAAGTAAATTTCTTTCCTAAACTACCAATCACTCATTCAACTGTGTGACTACCAAACTATGACAACCAAAGACATACAGCAACTTATTGACTTCATTTCTCAATCGGGTCTGGACGAAGTCAACATCGAAACAAACGATCTCAAAATCAGTGTCAAGCGATATGGTTCGGGCGCTCCGGCAGTTGCACCCGTAGCAGCGGCACCAGCCATAGCTCCTGCCGCAGTGCAGGCTCCTGTAGCACCTCCTCAGGCAGTAGCCCCAACCGCCATATCGACTCCTGCGCCAGTAGCTACGCCTAAGGCCGACACCTCAAACTATGTTACCATCAAATCGCCAATGATCGGTACGTTCTATCGGTCATCTAATCCCGAAACACCTTCATTTGTTGAGGTAGGCGACAGCGTAACCGCAGGTAAAGTGGTGTGCATTATCGAGGCCATGAAGCTCTTCAACGAAATTGAATCAGAAGTGTCGGGCCGTATTGTTAAAGTGCTTGTTGAAAATGCGACCCCTGTCGAGTACGACCAGCCGCTGTTCCTGGTAGAACCCATCTAAAACAAAGAGTGAAAGAGCGAAAGAGTGAATGAGCGTTTATTCGGCGCCCAATTGTCACTCTTTCGCTCTTTCACTCTTTCGCTCTTTACATTATGTTCAAGAAAATTCTTATCGCCAACCGGGGGGAAATCGCTCTGCGAATTATCCGTACCTGCCGCGAAATGGGCATTAAAACGGTGGCCGTCTTTTCAACGGCCGACCGCGATAGTTTACACGTACGTTTTGCCGATGAGGCTGTCTGTATTGGTCCGCCAGTAAGCAAACAGTCGTATCTCAGCATTCCTAATATTATTTCAGCAGCCGAAGTAACTGGGGCCGATGCCATCCATCCAGGCTACGGCTTTTTGTCGGAAAACGCCGAATTCTCACAAATCTGCGCCGATTATGGCATTAAGTTTATCGGTGCCACTGCTGATCAGATCAACAGCATGGGCGATAAAGCCACGGCCAAAGCGACCATGAGAGCGGCTGGTGTTCCGGTGATTCCCGGTTCAGAAGGTCTGCTCGACTCCATCGAACAAGGCAAAAAACTGTCGGCCGAAATGGGTTATCCGGTTATTGTCAAAGCTACGGCTGGTGGCGGTGGTCGTGGTATGCGAATTATCCGATCAGAAGCCGATTTTGAAAAAGCCTGGCATGATGCCCGTACTGAAGCGGGAGCCGCTTTTGGTAATGACGGTCTGTATCTGGAAAAATTCGTTGAAGAGCCGCGCCACATCGAAATTCAGATTGTGGGCGATCAATACGGAAAAGTCTGTCATCTTTCGGAACGCGATTGCTCCATTCAGCGTCGTCACCAAAAGCTGGTCGAAGAAACCCCCTCCCCTATCGTTTCCGACGAACTCCGGCAACAAATGGGTGAAGCCGCCATTAAGGGTGCACAGGCCATTGGCTACGAAGGAGCTGGAACCATCGAGTTTCTGGTCGATAAACACGGGAAGTTTTATTTCATGGAAATGAACACCCGAATTCAGGTGGAACACCCAATTACGGAAGAGGTAACCGACTTCGACCTGATCAAAGAGCAGATCAAGGTGGCTGCCGGTACTGAAATTTCAGGCCGGAACTATACGCCGAAGCTGTATGCGATGGAATGCCGTATCAATGCGGAAGACCCTGCCAATGGTTTCCGCCCTTCGCCTGGTAAGATCACGAACCTGCATTTCCCAGGTGGGCACGGTGTCCGAATCGACAGCCACGTGTACAGTGGCTACACCATTCCGCCCAACTACGACTCGATGATTGCAAAACTGATCGTTTCAGGCCAGTCGCGGGAAGAAGTGATTACCCGGATGAAACGGGCCTTGCAGGAGTTTGTGATCGAAGGTATCAAAACAACGATTCCGTTCCATATCAAGCTGATGGACGACCCCGGATTCCAGTCGGGTAAATTCACGACGGCTTTCCTCGAAACATTTGATTTCAGTAAGCTGTAACGTTATGCGGCTGGCTATCCGCAACGACACAGTAAAGAATGAGGAAACACTATCGCGGGTTTCTACCTGCGTAACATTAAAAAACCGAGGTGTCTTGCTTTAGTGCAAGACACCTCGGTTTTTTAATACCCACTGCACTACATGAATCACCTCGCTACGGCCGATTACATCGTTTTTCTTGTTTATTTTATTGTTGTTGTCGGATACGGCTACTGGGTTTACCAGCGGAAACGATCGGCCCAAATGAATACTACCGATTTTTTTCTGGCCGAAGGATCGCTAACCTGGTGGGCTATTGGGGCTTCGCTGATTGCATCAAATATTTCGGCCGAACACTTCATCGGCATGGCCGGTTCGGGCTTTGCCATGGGGCTGGCCATTTCTTCTTACGAGTGGTTTGCTGCTGCCGTACTGATCATCGTTGCCGTTTTTTTCATCCCGATCTACCTGCGCAATCATATCTATACGATGCCTCAGTTTCTGGCGCAGCGGTATAGCGACACTGTAAGTACCATTCTAGCCATATTCTGGTTGGTGGTTTATGTACTGGTCAACCTCACATCAATCCTGTATCTGGGTGCCATTGCCATCGAATCGCTGGTTGGTATTTCCTTTACGGCCTGTACGATCGGGTTAGCCGTGTTTGCCATTTTTATCACCCTGGGAGGGATGAAAGTGATTGGCTATACCGACGTTATCCAGGTCATTGTCCTGATTTTCGGTGGCTTAGTAATCACGTACCTGGCTCTCGAACTAGTGGGAAAAGAAACCGGAACAACATCAATCTGGGGTAGCTTGGTCTCGCTTCGGACGCAGGCCGACAGTCATTTTCACATGTTTCTTCCCAAAGGTCACCCCTATTACGACGCACTGCCCGGTATGGCCCTGGTGACGGGGGGCATGTGGCTGAACAATCTCTACTATTGGGGATGTAATCAGTACATTGTTCAGCGCGCCCTGGGAGCCGACCTCAAAACGGCACGAAGTGGGATTCTATTTGCGGCTTTGCTAAAACTAATGATTCCACTCATTGTGGTTATTCCGGGGATCGCGGCTTTTGTTCTCTTTCAGACGGGCTCTTTCCGTGAAGCGATGACCGATGCGTCGGGGGTTCTAAAGCCCGATCATGCTTACCCCGTACTCATGAATTTGTTGCCAATCGGCATGAAAGGGCTGGCTTTTGCGGCACTAACAGCGGCTATTGTGGCGTCACTGGCAGGCAAATGCAACTCCATTTCAACCATTTTTACCCTCGACCTCTACAAAAAGTACGTGGATAAAAACGCGTCGGAGCAAAAACTGGTCAATGTAGGCCGCTGGGCGGTTATTGTCTCATTCATCATTGCCATTGCGCTGGCCCCCATGCTCCGCTCGCTCGATCAGGTGTATCAGTACATTCAGGAATATACCAACTTCATTACACCGGGCATCTTCGCGATTTTTCTACTGGGTTTTTTCTGGAAACGAGCCACCAACCGGGCCGCCCTGACGGTTGCCATCCTGACGCTACCTTTCTCTACACTACTAAAATTCTGGTCCGAATTCATGAATCTCTTTGGGGTTCAGGCCGAATCGATTCCGTTTTTGCACCGCACTACCTGGGTTTTCTGCATCGATATTGTCTTGATGGTGCTTGTATCCCTCACCGACCCAGCCAGTCATCGAACAGGCGATGAAATCATCGTTGATCGCAGTATGTTCCGGGTAACGCCTTCGTTCGTGATTGGCTCGGTCGGAATTTTTGGTATTTTGGCTGTATTGTATACGGTCTTCTGGTAGAAATACATGCTAAAATTCCTGACGACGGGTCTTCTGCTATTGTCCACAGCGGCTTTGGCACAACTGCCCAAACGGCTCGACTCGCTGATGCGGTCAACCATTCAATCAGGCCAGCCAGGTGCTGCACTATTGGTCGAAATCGACGGGAAAGGCATTTATCAGTCAGGTAAAGGTTCAGCCAACGTAGCTCTCAAAACACCGATTACGGCCGAAACGAACTTCCGAATGGCATCTGTTTCCAAGCAGTTTACCGCTATGGGCATTCTACTACTGGAGAAAGACGGTAAACTTTCATTGGCTGACCCGATTGTTCGATTTTTTCCAGAGTTCAACGGTCAGGTTGGCCGGAAAGTACAAGTTCGAAATCTTCTAACCCACTCATCGGGCCTACTGGATTACGAAGCTGTGATGAACCCAAACCAGCACGAGCAACTCCTGGATGCCGACGTACTTACGCTGCTTAAAGACCGAGATTCACTGTATTTCGAACCAGGAAGTGCGTTTCGGTACAGCAACTCAGGCTATTGCCTGCTCGCTCTGATCGTTGAGCGCGTATCGGGGCAACCGTTTTCGACCTTTATTCGGGAACGCATTTTTAAACCACTGCACATGACACAATCGGTCATTTACGAAGCAAGAAAACCGATTGCCAATCGAGCGATGGGTTACCGCAAAAAAGGAACAAACTACCTGTTTTCGGATCAGAGTGTAACCAGTGCTACGAAAGGAGACGGCGGAGTGTATACGTCGCTAACCGATTACAAAAAATGGATCGATGCCTTACGCAATCATACGCTTATCAACCTCCAGGCTACGCTGATCCGTACGGGCCAGGCCATTCGCTCTAATCCAGGTAGCTATTATGGCGCAGGCTGGTTTTTCCAACAGCCCAACAGCCTGGTATTATTCCACTCAGGCAGTACCTGCGGCTTCAATAATTTTGTAGTATCTATCCCGGATAAAAACTTCCTGATGGCTTACTTTTCCAACAAGGCCGACAATAAAGCGAACGCGTCTGCCGTACTAAAGATTCTAGCCCGTGCATACCCCACTGAGCTGGCCAATATTCTGGCATTGGATGAGCTAACTCAATAATACGTTCTGGCTCAACCTTTGCTCTATCGTATTGGTTTACAGGAATAAATTTTCGAGATTTGTTAGTTAAATTTTTTATCGATCATGATTAGCGAAACAGCCCCCCTTGCCAGCCTGGATGTATGGGAAGACGACGTACTGAGTCGTTACCCCCAGCCCGAACACAAATCGAAAGACGACTATCGCAACTACGACACGCCCGAGCGTGATACCGTTCGGGAGTTCTATCGACTGAATCATACCTACCAGACCTATGATTTCGTGCTGGAAAAAGAGCGGGAATTCCTGAAATTCGATAAAAAAGAATTACCTGTTTGGGGCGTTGCAGAATTCCTGAACACATTGGTCGATGATTCGGACCCCGATACCGACCTGGATCAGCTTCAGCACCTGCTACAAACATCCGAAGCCATCCGGGCCGATGGCCATCCAGATTGGTTCGTGCTGACGGGTTTCCTGCACGATATGGGCAAAGTACTTTGCCTGTTTGGCGAACCGCAATGGGCAGTGGTTGGCGATACATTCCCCGTTGGCTGCAAGCATTCGGACAAAATTGTTTATCCTGAGTTTTTCGCTAATAACCCCGACAGTCAGGATGATCGGTACAATACCAAGTACGGTGTTTACGAGCCAAATTGTGGGCTTCGCAACGTGCATATGTCGTGGGGGCACGACGAGTATCTGTATCAGATGATGAAAAACTACATGCCCGAACCGGCACTGTACATGATGCGGTATCACTCATTTTACTCTCAGCACCGGGAGGAATCGTACAACCACCTGATGGACGAGCATGATCATGAGATGTTCAAATGGGTTCGGAAGTTCAATCCGTATGACTTGTATTCGAAAAGTCCCAAGCCACCCGTTGTGAGTGAGCTGAAGCCTTACTACGAAGACCTGATTGCGAAGTATTTGCCATCCACGTTGAAGCTGTAATCGATTGGTACATAGTAGCATTACCGTTCCGTAAGCCGTTGATTCCTTTCGACTGCTTACGGAATTTTTATTTGCTGATTATGTAGTTTTGGCGATTGCTACTGTTCTGATATGCTCCTCTTTTTCATAGCGCTCTATCTTCTCTCTAATGTGGCAGTTGGTGCCTGGGCGGCCCGGCGCGTCACTACTTCGCAGGATTTCATTCTGGCTGGTCGGGGATTACCCTTATTTTTAGCAGCGTCCGTAACATTTGCGACTTGGTTTGGTTCAGAAACCATCATGGGCGCACCAGCCATGTTTGTTGAAGGTGGTTTTCTGGCTGTCATCGAAGAACCTTTTGGTTCGGCACTATGCCTGTTTTTGGTGGGTGCTTTTTTCGCTCGACCTTTGTATCGGCTCAACATTACGACTTTCTGCGATTATTTCCGCATTCGGTATGGGCGCGCTGCCGAGCTGCTATCAGCCGTTATGGTGATTCCATCCTATTTTAGCTGGATTGCCGCCCAGTTGATTGCTATCGGCATTGTCCTGAGCGTTGTGACCGACATACCGCGCGAATACTGCATCATGGCCAGTGCGGCTATCGTCATGATTTATACGCTATTGGGCGGTATGTGGTCGATTTCCGTGACAGATTTCTTTCATAATTTAATTATCATTCTGGCTCTGGCAGTTCTGGCAGTATTACTCTGGAACGAAGTAGGTGGTTGGGAAACCATTCGACAGCGCACTTCGGCTGGATTCTTTCGCTTAGTACCCGACAATACTGGCAAGGATTGGTTAGCGTACCTAGCTGCCTGGATAACTATCGGTCTGGGTTCTATCCCACAGCAGGACGTATTTCAGCGGGTTATGTCGGCCAAATCGGAAACGATTTCAGTGCGGGCATCCTACCTGGCTTCGGGCATGTATCTAACCATTGCCATGCTGCCGCTTTTTATTGCCTTGAGTGCCAAGATCCTTCATCCCGATTTGCCCAAAGATAATCAGCTCATTATTCCAAATATGGTGATGCGGCATGGGAGTTTACCTCTACAGATCCTGTTTTTTGGCGCTGTTACCTCAGCCATTCTGAGTGTATCGAGCGGGGCCATTCTGGCCCCATCAACCGTTTTTGGCGAGAACGTTGTCAAATTCTTCCGGCCTGATATCAGCGATGCCAATCTGTTGAAAACCATCCGTTGGGCAGTAGTTGTAATTACTGTGATTTGCGTACTGATGAGCACAACCCGCGATACCAATATTTTCGACTTAGTTGGCGAATCTTCAGCTTTCAGTCTGGTATCGCTATTTGTGCCCTTAGCGGCCGGAATTTACTGGAAACGGGCCACCCTGATCGGCTGTCTTTGCTCCATGGCGATTGGCTTTGTGGTCTGGCTACTCTGTCTGTGGCAACAAAGCGAACATCCACCCCTGCTTTGGGGATTGCTGGCCAGCACCCTCGGCATGGTTGCTGGCAGTTTATTGAGTGCAACACCCCCGATTACGAATCAAGCAAACGGCGATGGTAATTGATCTGGCCGAGATGGTATGTAAGGTGCGTCGTTAAATGAACCAGAAAGTATTCCGTTGAAGTGGGCCTCTCGAAAACCAGCATCGGGTATTCTTCGGCAAGTTGTGCTTCCGTCACATTCGAAAGTCCCTTTTCAACAACAGCCATCGTCTCATCAATTTTCGCCAGCAGTTCAGTCCGGGGGATATCTTTGAGTGAAAATTCGAGATCCCGGTGACGAACGTATCCCGTTTTACCGAATTCGGCTCCAATGTAGGTATTCAGATTACCGATCAGGTGCAGGCACAGATTACCTGCCGAATTGGCAATATGTTCCTCCACAAGCCAAAGGTTTCGCTCGTCTTTATATAGACTGATTTCCTGCCTTAGTTTAGCAAGATCACGCTGAAACAGCGTATTCAGAACTTCCAGAAGCATCATTTAAACTTATTATATCAACCAAAATACTGTTGCTCTATACGGCCTACGTAGCCTAAATCTACAGCGCTCTCAAACCATGCCTGAAGCTGCTTCCCTACGTTTGGGTATAAATTGAGGCCATGTAGTTCAGAAACTGGTTTCCAAACCAATTCAAGCGCCGTAGTTTCGATCGGGTTTAATACGGGAATGCCCTGAAGATTCCGCCCGGCAAAGACCACGTGCAATACATCGTCGTTCCGTTGCGAAAGGAGCATTTCACCCGCCAGAATCATTTCGCCAACGTCGACCGAAACTCCTAGCTCTTCCTGAACTTCCCGAACAATCGTTTCGGGTAAGGTTTCATTCCGGTCGGGGCTACCACCTGGCAACGCAAATACATCATGCCCACCGTAAGAATAACGCATGAATAATACTTCAACATTGCTGGCTGTTTGCTGCCAGATTAGGGCACATGGACGAACTTTCATGCTGCCAACTTAAACAAAGCGGTCGTCTTTCCCAATTTATCACTGGCAAAGACGACCGTAAATGAGGTCAAGACTGGTCAAATAGTGTCAAAAGTGGTCAGATAATGTAGCAACTCTTGACCACTCTTGACCACTCTTGACACTATTTGACCACTTTTTAACTATTAACTTAAATCCCGGCTGGTCTCGAACAGGAACCAGGTACGTCGCTCGGTTTCGTCGATGAAATTTTCAAGTAAGCTGGCTGTGGCTACGTCTTCGGCATCATCGGCAATTTGGTGGGCGTCGCGCATATTTTTTGCCATTTTCCGATTCTCTTCTTCGAGGTCTTTCAGCATATCGATTGGCTTCACAAAGTCCTCGTCATTATCCTTCACCCGCTGCAACTGCGCAATATGCGCCACCGAGCGGATGGTATTAGCGCCTATTTTCCGAACCCGTTCGGCCAATGGATCGATGGTCGCAAAAATCTGATCAGCCTGCTCATCGAGTAGCAGGTGGTAATCGCGGAAATGGCGACCGGATACGTGCCAGTGATAATTTTTGGTTTTGATGTAGAGGGCAAAGGCGTCGGCAACCAGACGATTCAAGGCTTCAGCCACTTTTTCGCGTCCTTTTTCTTTTAGATCGGACGGTGTATCCAGCTCTTCAATTTGATTGATAGCTTTCATGAATGCTATGTGGTTTTAAACAAACATCTGTTTTAAGGAAAACTACGTTTACCCCGCATTGTTCGCTCAAATGAGCAGAACCTCCCAACCTAATCCACTGTTACTATCTTTGTAAAAATGCTACATCCATGACAGCAACGGAGAAAGAGGAGGTTAAGGGGATCATCCGCGAAATGATGCACGAAAACAAAGATTTTTTCAAAGACATTATCCGCGAAATTATTGAAGAAGACACTAGCCGATCTGACCGAAAGGCAAAAATTGACGCGATTATCAAACGGGATTTTAAACGCTACGAAAACGTATTTAAGGCCTTGGCGTAATGGAGTATCTGGAGAAGGAAGATATACTGTATATTAACTTCTTAACCATTCAGCATGTGGGTGGCAATTTCGTTCCACCCAGCAATTTTCTCCATGAAGAAAATTTAGACTACTTATTGGAAGCGGTACAAGCGGATATGTTTGGCTAGTCTCTTTATCCAGAAATTTATCAGAAAGCGGGTTTGTATATGTACAATATCATCTGCAACCACATTTTTCAGGATGGTAATAAACGTACAGGTTTGCAGGCAGCACTAATTTTCCTTCTTCTTAATGAATATAGGTTTGCAGAACTGGTTGATGACGATTTATTAACCCAATTTACGCTTGACGAAGCATCAGGTTTCCATTCTCTCGAGAGTGTACTGGAGTGGTTCAAAACCTATATTCAGCCGTTGTAATAATGACCTTTGTCCTGTAAAAGAGCGATCGTTTCCCTAATTTATCATCAGAATAGACGGTCGCCCTTTTATACAATATCTCTTTTGCCAACAGGCTACAGATTACTGAAGCCGCCATCCAGTAGTAAATCCCCCCCGGTCATATAGGACGAATCGCCAGAAGCCAGAAACAAAAAGCCTTTCGCCATTTCCTCAACTGTGCCCGCGCGTTTCATGGGTGTTACGGTCGCAAAAAAGCTGTTTATCTCATCAATCTGTGCAGCTCCCCAGCCTGCCTTTTCAAAGATAGGCGTATCAATCGAACCGGGCGATAAGGCATTTACCCGGATGTTTTTGCTAACTAATTCAGCAGCAAAAGCCCTTACCAACGCTCGTT
Source organism: Spirosoma panaciterrae DSM 21099 (assembly GCF_000374025.1). Classification (GTDB taxonomy): domain Bacteria; phylum Bacteroidota; class Bacteroidia; order Cytophagales; family Spirosomataceae; genus Spirosoma; species Spirosoma panaciterrae. Next base: position 127,767 of record NZ_KB893177.1, read on the forward strand.
CCGCTGCTTTTGACGACAAATAGGCCGCTCCACCCGCTATACCTTTATTGGCCACAGTAGAGGAGGTAACCACGATTGAAGCACCCTCATTTAAGTAAGGTAGTGCTTTCTGTACAGTGAAAAAGACGCCTTTGTAATTGATATCGCTTATTGTATCAAACATCTCCTCGGTAAAATTTTCTAGTGGAGAAATCATCACAATACCCGCATTCACGATTAATACATCTATTTTACCGAATGTGCTTTCAACTTTTTTATAGACCGGCTCAATGCTACTGATATCGGATACATCGCTAACGAAGCCAATAGCTCCCTGCCCAATTTCGGCCGTAGCACTCTTGATGGTGGCCTCATTTCGGCCTGTGATCGTAACGTTAGCGCCTTCTTTGGCGAATAATTTGGCGGTTGCAAACCCAATACCGCTATTACCTCCCGTAATTACGGCTACTTTCCCTGCTAATTTCTGTGACATTTTCGTGTGTTTTAACGCCACAAAATTGACCGCAGCGGCAGGGCTTTAAAATGAACTAGCTTAGGAAAAACGCTTGAACCAGTTCAACTTTTTCGCTTAACCTTATCATGCCTGATTTTAGAAAGAAACTCAGTAGTCATCCCCAAATAGGAAGCAATGGCATATTGAGGCAACCGCTGCGCTGCCGTAGGATACGCTTCCAGAAAGTCATTATACCGCTCTTCGGCTGTGCGGGTTAGAGCTGAAATAATCCGCCGTTGGTGATAAGCCGCCGTTCGTTCGGCACCTATTCTGAAAAATGTTTCGAATTTATGATTCGCAGCTTTAAGACGCTGTTCGGTCATGTAGTCTATTTGAACTAAGGTGCTGTCTTCCATCGCCACAACAAATAGAGTAGCTGGCTTTTGGTACAAATAGCTGTTATAGTCAGATATCCACCAGTCCTCCAAGGCAAACTGTACTGTGTGCTCAGCACCATTTTGATCAACCACATACGATCGTAAGGCCCCCTGCAACACATAGCTTCTATGGGTAGCCACAAAATCTGGCTGAATGATAAACTGTTTCTTCTTAACCTTTTTCAGTTTAAAGACCGCAAGCAGTTCCTGCAGCTCTTCGTCAGTCAACGCAACTCGTGCCTGAATATGCCGAACGAACGGATCAAGTGCGTCCATTTAAAAACGAGCCAGAACCTTCTCCGATACGGTTTTGCCAATGGATAACGACGAAGTTGCCGCTGGCGAAGGCGCATTCACGACATTGATGGCTTTATCGGTTTCCAGTATGGCAAAATCGTCCAGCAAGCCGCCTGTACGGTCACAAGCCTGGGCACGAACACCTGCCCCACCCGGCTCCAGATCAGCTTCCTGAACTTCAGGAATCAATGCCTGTAACGCTTTGGTGAAAGCCGCTTTCGAGAACGAACGGTACATTTCACCTAAGCCCGTTTCCCAGTATTTAGCCGCTACTTTCTGAAAACCCGGCCATGAGAGCGTTTCAAATAGCTCTTTCAGGTTGATATCCGACTTTTTATAGCCTTCGCGCTGAAAGGCCAGTACGGCATTCGGACCTGCCTCTACGCCACCGTGAATCATACGGGTGAAGTGAACCCCCAAAAATGGAAAGTTAGGATCAGGAACGGGATAAATCAGGTTTTTGACCAGGTACTCTTTCTGCGGTTTGATCTGATAATATTCCCCCCGAAACGGTACAATCCTGACGTTGACCGATTCGCGTTGGGTAAGCTGCGCAATTTTATCGGAATAAAGCCCGGCACAGTTTACCACAAGCCTGGTTTCGTAACGACCTTTGTCGGTCACTACAATGCTCAGGCTATTGCCGGGTGTAACCTGCTCCACACGCTCGTTGAATCGGATTTCTCCACCCAAAGCCTGAAATTTAGACGCGTATTTTTCAGCTACCTGCTTATAATCGATAATACCCGTTTGCGGTACGAACATCCCGGCTACACCATTGACGTGCGGCTCAATCTCCCGCATTTCAGCCAGCGATAGTTTTTTTAGACCACCTAATCCATTTTGCTGGCCGCGTTGATACAGGGTTTCCAATTGAGGGACTTCTTCTGGCCTGGTCGCTACCACGATTTTGCCACACAATTCGTAGGGGATGCCTTCGGTATCACAGAAATCGATCAGCATCTGATAGCCCCGAATACAATTGGTCGCTTTCAGACTACCCGGTTTATAATATAACCCGGAGTGAATCACTCCACTGTTGTGTCCGGTTTGATGACGTGCCACAAACGGCTCCTTTTCAAGCAGGATGATCGAGAGTTGCGGGCGCTGTTGCTTTAATTGTAAAGCGGTAGCCAGTCCAACGATTCCACCGCCAATGATTACTACGTCTGTCATAATTAACAAAGGTACGGCGGAACGGCAAAAAAATGGGCGCAACGAGATTTTCGTTGCGCCCTTCATCCTTTAGCTGTCGTTTACTGTTCCAATATCGTACACCTAAAACGGGAATATTTAGGTTGTATTTTATCCAAAGATGCCCTTCTGGAGTGTTTCCTGGGCTATTTTGGATGAATGGATAATTTAAACGACGAACGGCAGCATTAACGCAGTTGCCCCTCAATCCAGTCGAGGCCACGTTGATAGAGCGCATGGGCAAAGTGAACCCGATTATCGAAGTCAGCATCTGCCGTACGACCTTCTTTCATAAACTGCCGTACCAAACGAGCATTTTCCAGAGCCTGAGGTTGCTCATGTTCGGTTTCGGTCTGGGTACGGAACGCAGCAAAGGCAGGCGAGTCGCCTTCGAAATGTTGAAAAAATAAATGGCCACGGGGCGTTCTGACCGCGCACAATACCCCACAAGCCCGGCTGGTCGATGGGGCCAAACTTCCCTCCAGCCCCCGCTTAAGAACCAGAACACCATCAAAACCCGCCAAAAGCGCCAGTTCAGCCATTTTCATCTGGTACGTAATATGGAAAACAGACGTAACCAAAATTTGGGCATGGCAGGGGTTCAATACTTTTTCGAGGGTTGCCAGAAACGGGCGTTTGATAATAACCTGCCGGCGCTCAACCCACCGATTCAACGCAGGTGACAGCGCTTTCTGGTCGAGCACCCAGCCATAATTTGCCAACGGTGTATCAAGCTCATGGTTACTTTGCAGAAACTGACACCCCAGATTCATGTACAAATCCAATGCATTGAGGGTAAACTTTGGCCCACCTGACCGGCCAACCAGCGACACGGCTCCATAACCCCGCTTCTGAAAGAACTGGGCCAATAGCGGAGTTATCAGGTAACTATTCTCAACCCCATCGAACGGTTCGGCAAGTTGAATCAACGGGCGATCGGCACAACTCATGGACCCAAATCCAGGCGAAAATGTACGTTCGGCCGCCCGCATAAGCCCCAGATACTCGTCGTTGGTTTCGTGTCGAACACGCAGGATGCTGGCTGCCAACGCCCGAAACACCTCACAGTCGTTCTGACCGAACAAATAATCGCCCAGTTGTTCGGCTTCCGTCACCTGTAAATGCCCCCCTCGCACCAGTTTGGTAGCAACAGGCAATAAACGGTCGGGTAAGCCAGGACAAATTTTATTGATAAAAAATGTAGGGTGCGAAAAAGCGCCTTTACCAATTAACTCCTCCAGGGTTCGCTCTTCCTGTGTTGGCCCTTTCGCTACCAAGGCGCCCCAAAAGGCGCCCCGCTGCAAAGGGTGGCTCATCGGGTCGGTTAGTGCGGTACGACACTCAGACAGTAAATCGGGCGGTAGCGGCTTACTTCCGTATTTTCCAATGCCAATGTGTTTAATCCCTCGGCCCAGTGGCGTATCAGTAGCAGGAGTATTCAGAACCATATAAAATACGGGTTTGACTGACGAACGTACCTAGGTAAAAGTAAACAAAAAGAACACGAACCGATGACAATAGCCTCGGAAAGTGAGCGTATTGCCGTTTCATTCTTTACTCATTCATGATAAATCCGAATACGATCCAAAAACGGCTCAAGTCACCTACTTTCTAACTGACTATCTGCTAGTTATAAATTTTTACGATAACTTGCAGATAAACCAGTCACTTTATTTCGGTTTATGGACTCCTATCCGCTTACGTTTTTCAAAGGCGCAATCGCTTTGTCATTCCTCAAGCGCCCTCGCTATGAGAAGAAGGATTTATTCTTCACCGTTCCGTGGCACTTCGGCAGGAAGCGTTTCTAAAGAAATTTTGCTTTTGTATAAGCCACTACGCGATTTTGATTGTTCAATCGTTACACAAAAAGCCGCGTATGGTCAGAAACGACACCGGCACGGCTCTTTGTAAAGTCCTGAATCACCTACTTTTGTACCCGAATTAATTGTTTTTCGGCATAAATGGCAGAACGGATCGCTTACGGCAAAACGTGGTGGGGCCAGAAATGGCTTAATGCTCTGGCAAGCATTGATATGGCAAACCGCCTGCCACGCGGAAAAAGCTACGCCAACAAGGGGGCCGTTATGGGTCTGCTTATTTCGACCAATCAGATTAGTGCTTCCGTAAAAGGAACGGCACCCCGACCCTATAAAATCAAGTTATCGGTGCCGCTGTTTACCGAGCAGGAACGAACATGGCTTTTGGCAGAAATTCGTGAAAATCCGGCCACGCTAGCGCAACTCCTGAATCGGCAATTACCCCCTGAACTGACCGAATTCGTTAATCGCCGGGGCATCCAACTGTTTCCAGCGTCGTTCCGGGATTTATCGATGGGTTGCTCCTGCCCTGATTTTGCCGTTCCGTGCAAGCATGTTGCTGCTGTTATTTACATCATTGCCAATGAGATCGACCGAAATCCATTTCTGGTTTTTCAGCTAAAGGGGCTGGACATACTAGAGGAATTGCAAAAAGATCAGGTCGATGTAATGGGCGGCAGTATGAGCCAGGTTCTGTCGTTCAAAGATATCTGTACCGACGAACTGCCCGACGATGAAGACTGGCAACCCTCCGAAGCCACCCGAACCCGCCTGGATTACGCTACGATACCAGCCTTATCGGAGCAATTGTTAGGCTTACTCGCCCCAGACGTTACATTTACCAAAGGCGATTTTCACAAGTCGTTAACCCGGGCCTACAAACTTTTCAGCAAGCCGCCAACCGACGACAAATCGACATCACTCGACGAACACCCTGGCTTCAGTGATAGCATCGAGCTACAACTGGATGAAGTGATGTCGGTGAAAAAGATCAATATTTTCAGTGAGCATGGCGAACCTCGTTCACTCAGCGGGTTTAAAATGAGTGACCTGGTAGGCTGGATCGGCACCCTCACCGAAGCCGACTGGCCCGAAATGAGCGATTCAGTCCGAGCCTTATACCTTACCCACCAATTTTCGGCCGCACTGTTACGTCGGGGAGCCGTAGTGCCGCAATTGCTCCGGGTAACTCCCGGTGAAGATCAGTACCGGGTTCGCTGGATTCCGGCCATGCTCAACGAATTTGTAAAACAGCAAACCGAGTTTCTGTCTTCTCAAATCCCACCCACCTTGCTAACGGTCCGTTGGCAGAAAGAATGGCTGGCCCTACCCGGTGAGCAGTTGGTATTAACACTTTGTTCACTGTTTTTACGACGGGTCATCAAACCAACGACCATCGAGCTTTGGGAGCGCTGGCCGCTGGAGGATGCTGACCGACTGTTTTTTGGCATCGAAACGTTACGGTTCGAAGGCTTTGGCCGAAAAGAAATGCCTCTGGCTATACAGCTCTGGCTCAACGACTTCTTTCTGACCCACAAACGATTTGTGCCCATTGTAGCCGTAGAAGACAACGAATTCGGCGATGAATTTCACTTAAGCCTGCTCATTCGCGACCGTGAATCGAAAACCGCCAAAGGCACTCTTGAACCACCCATTCCACTGCCCGATCTGCTGACCAAAAAGAAACACCAGGGCATTCGGATGGCTGTATTGCAGGATTTGCTGGTACTATCAAGACACTTCCCGGATTTAGCCCGATTGACTAAAATGGGGGGTCCGGCCTATCTGACTTACTCACCCAGTCTGTTTGTCGACGTTTTGCTCGAAACCTTGCCCCGTATGCAACTGCTGGGTATTTCGCTCTGGCTGCCCAAATCGCTACAGCACTGGGTTCGTCCGCAGGCAGGTGGGCGACTTAAAGCAAAAGTTACTGCCGATAATGCCTTTATGCGGCTGGACGATATGCTGACCTTCGATTGGCAGGTGGCACTTGGGGAGGAAATGATCAGTGTGAATGAATTTCAGAAGCTGGTGGGCCGAACAACGGGGTTGGTCAAGATCAAAGATCAGTACGTATTGATCGACCCGAACGAGCTGACCAAACTTTACAAACAGCTCGAAAACCCGCCCGAACTGACGGGCTCCGACTTGCTCAAGGCGGCTCTGGCTGAAGAATACAAGGGTGGACGACTGGGGTTATCGGCCGAAGTCAGAACCCTCGTCAAACAGTTTACCGAGAGTGCCTCGCAGCCGCTTCCCGACGCTCTTAACGCTACGTTACGCCCTTACCAACAGCGCGGCTACGACTGGCTGATGAAAAACACATCCCTGGGCATGGGAAGTCTGCTGGCCGACGACATGGGCCTGGGGAAAACACTTCAGATCATTGCCTTGCTGCTTAAATTCAAACAGGAGGGTCGGTTCAAAAAACAAAAAGGGCTGGTGGTGTTGCCAACAACCCTGCTGACCAACTGGCAAAAAGAAATTGCCCGCTTTGCCTCCGATCTTCGCCCATTGATCTACCATGGCTCTAACCGTAAACTTCCTGACGATAAAGCCACCGAGTACGACCTGCTGCTAACTACGTATGGCGTAATCCGTTCCGATCTCGACAAGCTCAAGAAAACAACCTGGGCCATAGTTATTATCGACGAAGCGCAGAACATCAAAAACTCCGATACCGAACAAACCAAAGCCGTTAAAGCCCTAAAAGCCCCGATCCGCATTGCGCTCAGCGGTACTCCTGTCGAAAACCGATTATCGGAGTTCTGGAGCATTATGGATTTCGTAAACAAAGGCTATCTGGGTGGGATGGGTAAGTTCAACGAGGAATTTGGCAAGCCGATCCAGCAGGAACGCGACCACCAGAAACTGGATCAGTTCAGACGGATCACGAGCCCATTCCTGCTCCGCCGGGTAAAAACCGACCGGAGTATCATCAGCGATTTGCCCGACAAAATTGAGAATAATCAGTTCTGTACCCTCACTACCGAGCAGGCCGCTCTTTACGAAAGCGTCGTTCAGGAGAGCTTACGAGCCATCCAGCAAAAAGATGGTATTGCCCGCCGGGGTCTGGTTCTGAAACTAATGACCGCCCTCAAGCAGATTGGCAATCACCCTCGTCAATATTTGAAACAAGGCGCCGAGGCTCCGGCATTATCCGGCAAAACAACCCTGCTGCTAAACCTGCTGGAAAACATCTATGCAAGCCACGAAAAAGTACTCATTTTCACCCAGTATAAGGAGATGGGCGAGTTGCTGGCGCAATTTATTCAGCAGGCTTTCGGTACACCCCCTCTGTTTCTGCATGGTGGCACCTCGCGCGATGAACGTGACCGGATGGTTGAGCAGTTTCAGAAAAATCGGAGCGATCACACCTTCATTCTGTCGCTCAAGGCGGGTGGTACGGGACTTAATCTCACACAAGCCAACCACGTTATCCACTACGACCTTTGGTGGAATCCAGCCGTCGAGGCTCAGGCCACTGACCGGGCATTCCGCATTGGTCAAACCAAAAACGTGCTCGTGTATCGACTGATCAACCAGGGAACGATGGAAGAGAAAATCGACGCCATGATCCGTAACAAAAAAGAACTGGCCGATCTCAGCGTTAAAACTGGCGAAACCTGGCTCGGCGATCTAAGCGATGCCGAACTGAAAGAGTTAGTAGCTCTAGGTTAAAAAAAGCTATAAATTCCGTGGGTGTATTCAACGAATTAACGTTAATTCGTTGAATACACCCACGGAATTTATAGCTTTTAGAGTTTCGTATAGCTTTATACTTTCTTCGGATCGGGGTGAACCCAGGGCGAACGGTACTCGCGAGCCAGCATTTTGGTCGCTTCCTTATCGCCAACGACTTCGTGTTTAACTGGATCGTATACCATTGGGCGGCCCGTTTTCATCGACATATTGGCCAGAATGCAGCTTGCCGTCGAAATATGACCTTCTTCAATATCGGCAACTGGTCGGCCATTTCGTTCGATAGCATCCAGGAAGTTGAGCATATGCAAGCGAGTTGCTGGAGCCGCGTTCAACTCAATTTTAGGGTTGGTATCTTCCGTAACATCTTCCGGATATTTCTCTTTCTCGTATACTACGTCGAGGTGGATTTTTTCTCCCTTTCCATCCGGGATGAAGTCACACTGCATCGTACTCCCCCACAAAGTCCCTTTCTCGCCATATAAGGTGAACGACCATGGGTAATCCGGATTATTGGCGGTACCCCAGGTTTTGTGATGCCATACGCAGTTCAGTTCGTCGTACTCAAACAGGGCCGATTGCGTATCGGAGATATTCGACTTCCCTTCCTTTTGAACATAAATACCGCCGTGCGAGGTAATCCGCTTCGGCCACTTAAGGTTCAGCATCCAACGGACGGTATCGAGCATATGCACACACATATCACCCGTGATGCCATTACCGTACTCCATAAATGTCCGCCACCAGCGCACGTGAGGTAAACCATCGTAAGGGCGGAGCGGAGCCGGGCCAGTCCACATATTATAGTCCAGGAAGTCGGGAACAGCCTGCACGGGTGGATTTCCGTTGTTACGCATGTGCAGATCGCAAGCCATTTCGACGTGTGATATTTTTCCGAGCAACCCGGCATCGACAATTCGCTTCTTGGCTTCGATCAGGTGCGGGGTACTTTTGCGCTGCGTTCCTACCTGTACGACTTTGTTGTATTTACGGGCGGCTGCTACCATGGCTTCGCCTTCCATTACGTCCACACTAATCGGCTTTTGCACATAGACGTGCGCACCCGCTTTTACGCAATCGATCATTTGCAGGGCATGCCAGTGGTCGGGCGTACCGATCAGAACAATATCCAACTGGTTCTCGGCCAGCATTTTCCGATAATCGCCGTAAAGCTTAGGCGTTTTGCCGGACTTTTGCCGCTGACTAACCATTTTAGCCGCGTAATCAAGCATATGTTTGTCGACATCACACAAGGCAACAACCTCGACGGGAGCTACCTGGATCAACCGGAACAAATCACTTTTACCGTACCAGCCGGTACCAATCAAAGCAACGCGGTATGCCTTTGGAGGGTTAATCAAATCCAGTCCTCGGGCACCAAAAGTCGATAGTGCCAAAGAAGCGGTAGAACCTTGTATAAATTGACGACGGTTGATATTAAAATTATCCATGCAAGTTGAGGATTTAGGCAGCTAGAGCCGGGTTTTATGTGAGGGGTTTATTTGAGAAGCGCCATCACCGCATCGTCGCCTACAACAGCGCGGGCGGGCCGTGGATGTTCGGCGGTAAAGACTTGTAAAGCCGTTGGTTCGAGTATTGTATTGGGCGATTCGTCGATCTGTCCATTTTTCTGCACACGAGACAGATCGAGTTTGAGGTGTTTTGCCAGAAATTGATAGGCGGCTAACCGTTTGTTCGGACCGTAATCGTGCCCTTCGGTGAGCAGGTGGACATTGTCGACCCGATCTTTTGCCCCATAAAAGCCGTAGATGTTCTGAATGTACGGGTATTCTACAGATGGTGTATTCTTCGTCCAGTCTTTCCCATCCGATACCAGCAGCATGGGTCGGGGTGCCGCTAGTGCCGCAATCTCAACATTGCTCGTTTGGTGAGTAGGCCGTTTATGAATCGGCATACCACTTTCGCAAACACAGCCGCCGAAGAAATGAGCCGACACCATCACGACGGGCACCGAAACTTTGATTCTTGGGTCGAGCGCCGTCAGCAGAAAGGTTTGTGTTCCTCCTCCCGATTCGCCCGACATGGCAATACGGTCGGTATCGACGTTGGGTAATCCACTCAGAAAATCCAGCGACCGCATTCCGTTCAGTGTCTGTAAGGTTAACGCTTCGGCAATCTTATGGTCGGTCTGCTTCGAGTCGCCATAGCCCAGCATATCATACGCAAACACGACGGCTCCCATTCGTGCCAGGGTAGCGCAACGTTGCTGGGTGTATTCCATCAGGCGGTTGTTCTGGCTACCTCCATGTCCGTGTGGACAAAGAATACCCGGCACTCGGCCTTTGACGTTCAAGGGCCGATACAGGTTGCCCGTTACAAAAAGACCCGGTAAACTCTCAAACGCGACATTTTCGACCGTATAGCCGTCCATTTGTCGCAAACTATGCCGAATGGGTTGAAGCGGGGCAAACTTTGGCTTATCAGGTAATTTCATTCCCTCGCGAATGCCTTTCCGAATCAGAGCGGCACGAGCTTCCCAACTGGCCCGGTCATGATAGGTACTGGCAAACGTCTGTAACGCTTTGGCTCCTTCTGCTTCCGTGAAATAGGCTCCCTGGCACAAGTCGGGCCGGGCAGGATTGGGTTGCGCCATAACGCCCACAAGTCCTGCCAGATAACAGATCAATAGATTTTGGATACGCATGGGTCTTCTGACAGCGAACGGATTATATAGGGTAGCAAAACCCAAAGATGGCTTTTGCAAACTCTTACTCCTTCGCCCGATAGAAGACCTTAAAAAACCTGATTTAGCGCGGAATATCACCCCGTTTCAGTGCTTTCACCGCATAATCGGCCGCCCGGGCCGAAAGAGCCATATACGTTAGCGACGGATTCTGACAGGGTGAAGACGTCATGCAGGCTCCATCGGTACAGAACACATTTTTGACGGCATGATGCTGATTGAACTTATTGAAGACCGAATTTTTAGGCGATGTACCCATACGGGCCGTTCCCATTTCGTGGATGCTCAAGCCTGGATGCGCCTGACTATCGAAACCATCAATATTGGAAAAACCCGCTTTTTCGAGCATCAATACGGCCTGATCGCGGGCATCTTTCCGCATTAGAGCTTCGTTTTCGCGGTAATGGACATCCATTTTCAGAACGGGCTGCCCCCACTTGTCCTTGATTTCATCGGTTAGGGAAACCCGATTATCTTCGTAGGGCATACACTCCCCGAAGGCATCCAGCGTGATTTTCCATTGACCAAACTGCGTAGCTTTTTCCTTAAAATCGGCACCGAAGCCTTCCAGGTGAAAGGCATGATCCCAGTTTTCGCGACCTGTATAGACCTCAAACCCATATCCACGCTTGAAAGACTGCTTATCCTGCCCCGGTAAGTTGCGAAAGCGGGGAATGTAAAGCCCGGCCGGATGCCGACCATAATAGTATTTATCCAGGTCGTGGTCGTAATCGGCGTGGGCTCCTACGTGAAAATGGTGATCCATCAGATTACGGCCCAACTGACCACTATCGTCCATTCCATTCGGAAATCGATTCGATTTTGAGTTCATCAGGATATACGTTGAACCTAATGCCGATGCATTCAGAAAAATGATGCTCGCCCTGAACTCATGCCATTGGTGCGTTTGCTCGTCGATCACCCGCACGCCCGTTGCCTGCCCGGTTTTATCGTCGTAAATAATAGAATTGACAATGGAATGTGGCCGAACGGTGAGTCGCCTGGTACGCCGGGCTGCGGGTAGAGTTGCCGACTGCGTACTGAAATAGGCACCGTATGGGCAGCCCCGCATACACAGGTTTCGATATTGGCATTTTGCCCGACCAAGGGCCGTTTGCTCTGGCGTAGGGGCCGTCAGATGAGCGGCCCGCGCCGAGATCACTTTTCGATCCCCAAACTGGCTGTTGACCGACTTTCGGAAATGTTGCTCAACGCAATTATCGGGCATGGCGGGTTGAAACTGACCGTCGGGTAAATGCGGTAGGCCGTCGCGATTTCCGGCAATACCAGCAAATTTTTCGACGTAATCGTACCAAGGGGCAATGTCTTTGTAGCGAATGGGCCAATCCGTTCCGATACCCTCTTTGGCGTTGGCTTCAAAATCGAGATCCGAAAATCGAAACGAGTAGCGTCCCCACATAAGCGAACGCCCACCCACATGATAGCCCCGAATCCAGTCGAACGGTTTTTCTTCGACATACGGATTGTCGAGGTCATTGACGAAATGCTGGTGGGTTGCTTCGGTAATCGTAAAACCCGTCCGGTTTTGAATGGGGTATTGTTTGAGCGTTTCCAGCGGTACAGATAGGTTATGATGCGGAAACTCCCAGGGGGCTTTGGTAGCCGTATGATAATCCGTTACGTGCTCGATCATACGGCCTCGTTCGAGCAGCAATACATTTAATCCTTTCTCGGCAAGTTCCTTGGCCGACCAGCCTCCGCTAATACCTGACCCAACAACGATTGCATCGAATTTTTTACCAGATGGAGTAGGCGGCTGCTGATGAAAGGAACTCATAAATAATACAATTAGGAATTAGATAAGCAACAAAATTTTACACAAAGATCGCATTTGAACCAGATAAACCAGCAAACTCTATAGTATATAACGTATAAGTTCGGATGATTCATGTTGCCCTTTTTACATCTAGGCATAAGCCCGTGGCAAAAACAAACTCACCCTCTGATTACCAAAGAATTAACACAGAAAACAAATAGAGAATCCGTTATTACATCGGCTACAAAGCCGTAAACGATTGGTATCTTTACAGAAATAAATCGTTGCAAACGCACAGCCGGATGAGATTTGACAAAGTCCTCCCTACTGATCCACTGAAGCCCTATATAAAGCATTTTGTTATTTCAGAAAGCACGCTGGAGACTACGTATAAAATCTTTCCATCCACCAGTTTAGTCATTGGGTTTCAATACCAGGGCCAATTAGCCAGTATAGCAAAGGATCACATAAACCAGCTATCGACAGCAGGTATTACGGGGCTTACTGATCAGGTCAAGCTATTTAAAAACTCGGCTGATATAGGGACCATCCTCGTTTTTTTCACGGAAATCGGTCTCGCTTTTTTTACTTCCTGCCCGGCCAATGAGCTATTTAACCAAAGTATTTCGCTTGATATCATTTTCAGCAAGCAGACAATCGATGAGACTGAGGAGAAATTAGCCATGGCCCAGACAGACAGTGAGCGCATACGGGTTATTGAACGCTTTTTGCTGTCTCAACTTAAGGTGATTCAACGCGACAAACTGGTTATGGAAGCGGTCAGGCTTATTTATCAGTCAAAAGGAACGATCAGAATTTCGGAACTCAATCAAACATTGGCGATCAGTCAAAGCCCTTTAGAAAAGCGCTTCAGAAAGCTGGTGGGTACAACACCTAAGAAATTTGCGTCCATCGTTCGCTTCAATACTGTTCTCAACGACCTGACAACCAGCACCAAGTCGCTGACCGAAATCTGCTACGAGCATAATTTTTTCGATCAGGCCCACTTCATCAAAGACGTCAGGCAATACACGGGCGAAACACCCGAACGCCTTAAACGGACCAATTAGCTAAACGATTTTTTACAATACCAGCCACTCTCATTGTTGGACCTTTGTGGTGATATTCTTATTCAGCCAATCGCTTACCAACAACGAGCCATGTTTACAGTAGCCCAAATCAAAGCCGCTCATGCTAATGTTAAATCAGGAGCCGACTTCCCGAACTACATTCAGGAAATCAAAAAATTAGGCGTCAAAGCGTTTGAAACCTGGGTGATCGACAGCCATACCGATTACGTCGGCGACAGCCAATACCAAACGTCGTCGCAGCCGATGTATGCCCAACTGTCCATCGCCGATACTGTCGATAAAGAAACATTTGCTCACGCCCTGCATATCCATCAGCAAGGCCAGACTGACTATTTTACGTTTTGTACAGCCTGTGCCGCTACGGGCATCGAAAAATGGGTTGTCGATCTTGAAGCCATGACCTGCACCTATTTCGACAAAGCCGGCCATCCAGTGCTGGTAGAGCAAATCCCAGCCTAAATCGATCCTGCACTACATATTGGCAACATTAGCCAAGCAAAAGTAAAGGAAGCAAAACACGCTTTGAACAGCCGTCTTACGAAACCTTGGTCTTTTGAAATCTTTGTTGCCACAAATCAAAACCGGGTGGGCTCACTAATTCCTTTGCCAATTTGCCTTTACCAGCCTGTATGCTAAGTTAATGGGAGTCCATTGGCTATCTAACCTTATTCTGCCCTATATTTCCGCTAATCGAACAGCCCATGCATGCTATATGAGAAGGAAAATAAGGCGATTTCTGAACGAACCCCTGGAAGCCCAGATTCGCGAAGTGCAAGCCCAGCTTAGACAGGCAAAAGAAGACAATATAGCCACTAAACTGGTGATGGGAGCAGCACTGGCGAAACTAGCCAGACAGGCGACCTCCCTTAAGGAAGCCGAATTTAAAGTATTTTCCCAGTTTGGTGATGATGGTATTCTTCAGTACCTAATCAGTCGTATCAAGCCCCAGGTAGATACCTTTATTGAATTTGGTGTTGAAGATTATGAGGAAGCCAACACCCGGTTTTTATTAATGAATGATAATTGGAAAGGGCTGATTATCGATGGTTCGTCCTCTTTCATTGATTTCATCAAGGCAAGTTCCTTTTACTGGCGCTACAGCCTAAAAGCGATTGCGAGTTTTGTTACTGTTGAAAACATCAATCAACTATTGGTTGATCATGGATTCACCGGGCAGATTGGGTTGCTCAGTATTGATATCGATGGCAATGATTACTGGGTCTGGCAGGCAATCTCCGTAGTTGAGGCCGATATTGTCGTTATCGAATACAACAGTCTGTTTGGGGCCGAACGATCGATCAGTGTTCCGTACAGAGCTGATTTTGATCGTGAGCAGGCTCATTATTCCTACTTATATTTCGGTGCTTCGCTGCCTGCTTTGTATGATCTGGCCCTTGAAAAGGGATATGCTTTTGTGGGCTGTAATCAGGCAGGCAATAATGCTTACTTTGTGAAGCAGGAGAAATTAAATGGTTTAGCTGCTCTGACCGTCGACGAGGGCTATGTGTATTCTCGTTTTCGCGAAAGCCGAAATCCCGACGGGCAAATGTCTTTTCTGGATGGGGTCGAGCGAAGCACCCTGCTCAAAGGCCTTCGGGTGATCAATACGCGAACGAATACAGAAGAGTATTTGTAAGCCAGGGTCGAAAAGGCCGCAGCATCCAGTAAAGGCAAGCTTGAATCAAAATTGGACTGGCCGTACAGTAAGATTGGCGAAATCACCTCCAGAGCCATTGCCCACCCACAGACCTACCCGACCATTCGCTGTCTGAACAAGTCGTTCGACCACTAGTGCCGGCGTCGTGTTTTGATTGACAAAGACCCGCACGGCGTGTGATTGAATTTCTACGCGTACATGGAACCAGCCGTTGGGATCGGGCGGAGAACTTAATGCGGATTCGTACTTTCCCGGAAAGTTGGTACGGAGCTTTTGCCAGGTAAACATAGGGTGAGCAATGTACTGTACGGCATGAACCCGACGGAGGGAATCAGTACTAAAAAAGTTGAAGGGTCGGAAATAAATGGCTTCATAGGTTTTGTTGTCCTGTCCATGAAAGGCAATCCCTACGAAGCTCTGCTGGAGTACGTTTTTACCTCGTACGTCGAATTCAAGTGTGCCCTTATCCAGGCGAAGGTCAGGTATCCAGGCTACTCCTTCGTCTGTTTTTTCATCCAGGCGGATGCCTTTATAAGTACCCTCTATCAGAGCGGTGGCGGTACGATTGACGACCGTCTGGGAATTTCTGGTCAGGATTGTCAGATCAGGCCGTAAAACATCGGCCGATTGTGCCAGGCCAACGCCATTCAGAAGCAAGCTCAACAGCCAGTACAGTAGGATTGATGCGATATGGATTTGTTTCATTGCGTACATCATGAGTTAATGCGAACGAGCCTTTGGCAGGAACGGCTGTAAACCTACTCATCAGCGTTCAAACTATTCGATCAATCGCGTTCAAGTATGATTCAAATTGTACCAAATCGATAATCGCCTTACTGACAGCCACATGACAGCAAAAAAAGATCATTCCAGTTTGGCCAGGTGTCGCCAGCAAATTGAGCAGATCAGCGGTTTGGGGAGTGCTGAAGGATGGACTACCGCTGATTTTGATCGATTGAGTGAGGCTATTCTGCAAAAAACCGGCACTTGCCTGAGTATAACCACCCTGAAGCGCGTATGGGGTAAAGTCCGCTATGATTCCTCGCCCACGACTACCACATTAAACGTACTGGTCCAGTACTTAGACTATCCAAACTGGCATGATTTTGAAAGCCAGGCTGATCAACGGCATCCGATCACGGCACTTCCCGGTTCACCCACTACTGATTCGCCCGCCATCCAACCTGACTTACGTTGGCGACTGAGCCGGGTTGTTCTGTATGGTTTGGGAATGGCCTTGAGTGGACTACTCGTTTTCCTGCTGTTATCGGATCAACAACCGACTCTTTCGCCCCAGGATTTCTCATTTCGTAGTCGACCAATCACGCAGGGTATTCCGAACTCAGTGGTGTTCGATTACGACGCGACTGCTTCTCCTACGGATTCAGTATTTATTCAACAGTCCTGGGACCCGACCCGGCGTCAGCTTGTTGCCCGCACGGGTCATCAGCATACATCGATCTACTATTATCCGGGCTACTTCCGGGCTAAGCTGGTGGTGGGAAAACAGGTCGTTCGGGAGCACGACCTACTCATCCGCTCGCAGGGCTGGAACATCGCCGTAATGCAGGAGCCGGTTCCGGTTTATTTCAAGGCTGGCGATGTGATCCAGCACGGAAAACTTGATCTGCCCCCGTCACTCATTGAAGCCCATCACGTAACTATGCAACCTCAGCCACCGCTTACCCGTTATCGCTACATTGGAGAGCTAAAAGGCCTACAATCTAATAACTTTGTACTTGAAACCCGGCTCCGCCATACTTACCGAACCGGGTCTGCTGCTTGTCAGCAGACCCAACTGATGATCCATGGAAAGGGGGAAATGTTTTTTATTCCTTTATCGGCGAAAGGGTGCATTTCGGATTTATTTCTAGGCCTTGCGGGCCATCAGGTAGACGGACGCAATACGAATCTATCAGCTTTTGGTGTTGACTTTTCCAACTGGGTCGAGCTGCGGTGCGAGGTTATCCAGAACCGAGCGCATATTTGGATAAACGGGCGGCTGGCCTATCAAACAACTATTCCCTCTTCGCCAGTTGACTTAGTTGGTGTTACGTATGAATTTACCGGAACGGGTTCGGTTGACTACTGCCGATTCCGTCGGCCGGATGGCTCGACAGTGTTTTTTGACGGGTTTGATTCGGCATATTAGTAGACCTATTTTACTTTAGGCTCATACCACCATCCATGATTAGTTCAGCCCCCGTAATGAAACGAGCGGCATCACTACTAAAATAAGCCACCATTTTACCAACATCTTCGGCTTTACCGATTTGTTTGAGTGGAATGCGATCAAGCATCCACTGATCGAGTTGCTTTAATTGCTCCGAGCTATACCCCGCCTTGGTCAGAATCTCGGTTTGAGTGGGGCCTGGGCTTACGCTGTTTACACGGATCTGACGGGAAGCCAGTTCTACAGCCGCAATCCGCATGACGGCATTTAGAGCCGCCTTACTGGACGAGTAGATCGAGGAATTAGCGCCATCCATGCTAGCCGTATTCGATGACAGAAAAACGACCGATCCGCCGTCATTCAGTAAAGGAATAAACCGGCTTAAGGTAAAATAAGCGCCCTTAAAATTGACGTTCATTACCCGATCAAACACGTCTTCGGTAGCTTGCTCAATACTGGCTCCTTCCAGAATACCAGCGTTGATAAACAAAATATCAATGGTCTGGTATAGCTCCTGCACAGCAGCAGCCAGCTTTTCCACGGCAGCGAGTTGCCCTTGATCGGCCACTATACCTGTAACGCCTAATTCAGCAGCCGCCTGATCGACGGCCGTTTTTCGTCGTCCTGTTATGATTACCTGAGCGCCCTGCCGCTTTAATTCTTTAGCGGTTGCATAGCCAATACCACTATTTCCGCCCGTAACCAGAGCTATTTTTCCTGTTAGCGTATCCATGATTTATAAACTTTGATAGGATGGAGCAAAAGTAAAGCGAATTTGGTATAACTTTGTTACCAGTATAATCAAGTATACCAACTATGCAGGAAGACAAGCGCCATGAATTGGCCAGTACAGTTCTGGATAATCCCCGAAATCAGCGTCAGGAAGTACAGGCTTTACAGGATACGATTTATGTGATTGGCGGCAAATGGCGGTTGCCCATTATCAATTCGATTTGTAATGGCAATAAACGGTTCCGCGAAATTGAGCGAAGCATACCCGGCATAACGACCCGTATGTTATCTCGGGAGCTAAAAGAGATGGAAGCCAATCAATTAATTCAGCGAACGGTAATTCCCTCCACGCCAGTTGTGGTGGAATACACATCGACAGACTACTGCCATTCCTTCGGCGACATTATCCTAGAGATGATCAAATGGGGTAAACAGCATCGGGAGCGCATAAAACACTAGGGCAGGGTATCGTTTACGGATACAGAAACCCCGCCATTTCTGCGTCTGTTTTCTTTGGCATTGCTCCAGAAGCTAAAGGAATCGGTTGGCAATCTGCTTTTTTGATTGATCCCTTTGTCTGCTTCTCTTGAAGTGCATCGGCTCGTTTAAAACATAGCCTATTCAATGCTAGTGGCCTCTCCCTTGCAAAAAGGCGGCAATTTCCATACCCCAGGCGATACCGATGTGAATGAGCAATCCACCCCAGATACTACGGGTGCTGAGAGCCAGAACCCCCAGTAAATAGCCGCCAAATATGGAGGAAACGGCTTCGCCTAGGGGTCGCCCGAAGTGAATGGAGCAGTACCAGACGACCATGGGCAACACAGCCCCATGCCCCAGTACCCGGCTCATACCGATGACCAGAAACCCTCGAAAAAGCAGTTCGGTAGGTACGAAGTCCCAGCCGTAGCAGAGTTCATAAACGAGGGCAGTCACCCATTCGGGCACACCGAAAAATTCGTTGGCATTGGTATCCCGGTAGGTCGGGTACGATTCCAGGAAATCGGCCTGAAACGAGGCCCAGGTAATTAACGGAATCATTAACGCCAGCAGCAGGGCATACAGCGCTAAGCCTTTCCGCTTGGGGGCCATACCGTAAAAGCTACTGGGATATGGGTCGAGGAATATATAGAACAGTACCAACGGCAATACAATGGTCAGTAGCGACTGAAGGTTGTGCAGGCAGTAATACGCAAAAACATAAATCTGTCCTCCAAAAAGCTGCTGACTCCATTGACTATGTGCATAAAACCCCGCGTAGATGGAGTAACAAACGAGTGCTACCCCACTTCGCAGCCAGAATTGTCGATTTCTCCAGATGTCTGGTCGTCGATGAACGTATGTCCAGAGCCAGACACTGACATAATAGGCCGTTGCGTACAGACAAAAGTAAAGAACTGGCCAAATGGGTTTTCCCTGAAACGAATCGATGTAGGCATCTTCGAGATCGAGCGTGAAGTTGATCGTAAGAAGTACGGTAAGCCAAAGCGCAGTAGCCGCGTACAGGCCAGGCCGGAAGTCGATGCGAAAATGAGTACGAAGGTCTTGCCAAAGGGCTTTCATAATGTCTTTTTCAACAAAGTAGAAACCGATAGACTCATTCTCCGATTTCTACTTTGTTGAAATGGTAAAAAACGAGGTTAAAACCCTTCTTTCTCGGCTTCTTTGTCTTTTTTCTTCTCGTCTTTCTTCTTCTCTTCCTTCACCACTTTCTGCCCGGGTTGTAATTTCGGCTTCGGGGCAGGCTTAGCCTTCGTTTTATACTGATCGAGGTAGCGATCAACAAAAAGCGTTTTTTCATCGACCGTTGCCGGGACTACCTCCAGAGCCGCTTTAGACGAGTTTTTCGAGCCAGCCAGAAGTCGGTCATTGATTTCCTGCTCCGAGGTGATAATAGCTAACTGACCGATAGCGCCTGGCCCATTACCCCCTTTGTAATCATAATACACCCAGACATCCGGCGACGATTCGAGGTAGATGCTGAACTCATCGCCATTGCCCGTCTTACGAATTTCGACAAAACCATCCATCTGCGCATTAATGTCGGTAGCCATGATGTTCGACACTCCTAGCTGGCCTGTACTGTAAAACGCATTGTATTTGGGCGACCAGCGTAAATTGGCATTGGCCATAACCAGCATAGCATTTAGTTTGGGTGATGCCTGATTGAGTGGTACGTGCTGGTTCTGCGCTTTAACCCGATACGCATCTACGGCCTGCTGCCCAATCAGCGGTATGAGCTTATCCGAAAGGCGGTTCAGATCGTCGTCGGCCGCTTCGTCATTCTTTTCTTCCAGGTTCGTTTTGACGATCTTATCGGCAATGCTCGTATTCACCAGATCCGGTACGGGCAAGGCAAACACCATCAATGTATTGAACCGATAGAGGCTACTGTCGATGTTGATCCGCGCCGACCCCGATGACAGCAAATATTCCTGCGGGGCCGTGTTCATGAAGTTCATTTTGCCTTTGTAGGTCATCAGCCCACGCGCATCGTTGAAGGTATAGGCATTCTCAACATCGGCATCTTCCGAACTATCCGCTTTGGCTACCGAATCGACCACTGCCACCGCATCGCCCCCTTTTGAGGCAATCCGATATACTTTGTCTTTTTCATCGTAGCGCATGATCCCGGTAGCACTAAAAAGATCATCGTCGCGGGAGTCTTCTTTGGGCGACAGGAACGTGGGGTACACGCCAGCGCCACCTGCCCGGAAATGAATACCAGCTACCAGTTGCTGGCCACCGTCGTTTTTAAGATTCTTATCGACTTTTATCTCCAGCCGTTCAGCCACCTTTTCCTTGAATGGAATCCAGTCGCTAATCAGGTCTTTGCGTTTTTTCAGAGCCGGCTTAATAAAGCCATCCATGGACAGGTCCTGCTTGGGCGCTTCCATCACAATGCCCCCCCGGAAGAGCATTTTAGGAGCCAGTTGCAGATTATCCGCTTCATCGACCTCCGCACGAGCCACCGTAAAATAGGTTGTCATGGGCTTGTCGGCTCCACCCTTAGTACGAGCGGCACTACGACTCGCTTTCTTGGCATCGGCCGTTAAAGAAGCCGCTTCAGCATTAGCAGCAAACGTGGCAGGGGCTTCTTTCAACTCGAAACTACCCATTTTGATGCTGGCGGTATCGCCTTTGGCCGTAGCAAACTGATAGGTAGCATCACCGGCAAACCGAGTCCGCGACAGCACCTGAATATTGCCGTTCTTCAATCGGTGAAACAGGTTGATGGTATCCAGCTCCAGTCGGGCATTTTTCAATGCCATCATTTCGCCATTTCGCCGGATCGACACCAGGCCTTTGTCGGGGTAGATACGGGCATCGGCGGAGGTAATATACGGCACTCCACTAATGTTCAGCGTCCGTTTCTCCACGTCATACAAAGCCGCTGAACCGTTGAACGCCAGCCCTTCCTGCTCCTCGGCTGTTGCCGTAAACAGGGATGTTTTCACATCGCCTTTCATGGCAATGGTTTTGGCATTTACGTTCCACTGCGCCCGGTTGATACTGGTCTTGTACGCAGCAAAGGGAAATTCTATACTTGGCGAAACGGTATCGCCTATGCTTTCTTTTTTATTGATCGCCAGCCCAACCAATCCTTTCGTCTGATTGAAGTCGACATCGACGTCATTTCCTAACAGAATGGGTTTACCAGCGGGCGTTCCCGGTGCTTCTTTATCCGAAACGATTTTAAACTGTGCCCCACTGGCCAGGAAACCATCCTTATTGAATTTGATGCTGTTCGAAATCGTCTCTGAGTCTTTCCGGCGCAGGGTTCCATGGCCAAACAACCCTGACGAACGTACCAGCAATCCACCCTCCAGATTGGTAGTGGCGCTATAAAAATTGAAGTTATTTTTCTGTGTGGTGATGACCATGCTATCGGTTTTAGGCCACCATTTCATGCTAAAATTGTTGAGTTGAACCTGCGGAAAATAGCCTTTCCCAACGAGCCCTTCTTTTATTTCTCCTTTATCGCCCGATGCCAGCAGCGAATCCGTCATAAACAGGATTCCTTTCGTCGTAAGCGTAGTAGTCAGGTGATTGAGTACGCCTTCGGCCCGGAGGCCGCTTTTATCCATGACCAGATCGCCCGTAAACTTGACGGTCGATGGCACTGTTCCCTTCTTGCCAGCATAGACCGGGTAGCCCGTGGCAGGTGCCTTATGCACAAAACCCAGGGTGTTGTCGGGCATGGTAACTAGCTGCGCTTTGAATGGCGGAAAAATTCCATCCGAATAGAACGTTCCCATAAACGCAATGTCGCCCTTACCCAGGCTGTCGTTGTCGATAGCCGGGATTTTGAAGTAGACTTTCTGATTATAGGTAAGGTTACCCCGGTTGGGCTGGTTAAAATAAACGGTCATCCCTTCGGGCATTACCAGACGCTGGGTGGTTTTCTTACCCGCCATCTGCCCCGATTTGTTGTCAGAGCCCGCCAGATAAACCGTTCCTGGATTCTCGTACTTAATATCGCCCCCGATTTCGCCCTCTTTCCCCTGTGCCGCCAGTTTCTGCGACTGAAAAGTAATGGAGTCGATCTTGTTAAGGCTCATCGCGAACTTATCATAGTTGAATTTCAGATCCCGACCAGCGTATCGTAACGTTCCTGCTTTGAGCTGTCCGTTCAGCGTAAAATCGCGGCCTTTCCCTACCCGGAGTATCTTATCGGAGGGGAAGCCGAAAATTTTCAACGAATCGGACATGGTAAACTGACGGACGCCCCGAATGGTCAGAATCTTGTCGTTGAGGTCGATGGTCGCGTTTTTGATACTATCGTTCGAGACAAACAGCGACTGTACCTGGAAGTTATCGTAATCCTGCTTGTGTGCATAGGCCAGTACATACAGTACGCCCTTACGACTCAGGCGCATCATACTGGTTTTGGGGTCACGGTCGATGTAGCCTTCCAGCACCATCCGGTTCAGCGCACCACGCAAGGCACTTGCATTTACGTTTTTGGCAAACTGGGTAATGTCGTCGTCCAGGAATGTCTGCTGCTTTTTGGTAGAAACGAAGTTAGCGACAATCTGTAATGGGTGAAATCCATAATCGACCGTCAGATCGGAATAGCGCTGAGGGTGGAAATAATCGAACGATTCGAAGCGGACGGGCACTTCGCGTTTGGCGCCAATCTGATAGAAATCCACTTTCCGGCGGGGCAAATCCCAGCGCACCACTTCGGGCATGATAAAAAATTTGTGGTACGAGTCGGCATAGGGCACACGGGCAAAATCGGTGCGTTGCTCGCGGTCGAGCCAGGCTATGCGCTGGGCTTTGTCGTACCGGAACTTTACGGATGGATGCGTAATCGAGTCGGTATCGACATAGCCCACAAACGCAGCCGAATTGGCCGAAATCATGGGTCTTGCCTGAGCCGTACGAGCAGTCGTTGTTTTTACAGGCTCTGTTGTATTGAAGCCGGATGCCGCCAGCCCCGCCTGAGTCGAATCGGCAGGCGGCATATCATTGACGGCAAAATCGAACCGACGGCTGGTAGCTTTCATAGCGGGCTTACCGTTGTATTTTACGGTGAGCTGAGCCGGAAACCCACTGGCCGACGCACCAACCATTTGTGTGCCCGACAACGCTAATCCGCCTTTATACTCAACATCAGGACCTAAATCGGGCAGTTTGACGTCATTTTGCCACGACATAAACCGAGGATAGGTAATGGGGCCACCCTTTTTCTTACTGACATACTCGAATACTCCTTTGATGGGTGGGGTTTTCTCATAGGTCAGCGTTACATCATCCGCCTGAAGGCGCGGATTCATGGTCGTGAGCGCATAGTCGCTCAACGTCACAAAAATATCCGGTCGCCCGGCGGTAGCCCAGGTAAACTTGCCACCCTGCCCAACCAATACACCGTCTTTGAGCATCATATCGCCACTGGTATTCGCCAGAATAGCCGAGTCGCCATTGGCCACGATAGCCAGCGATACATCTTTCAGCGTAATCAACACACCCGACACAGAAGGTAACGGCCGACGCTGGGGAATATACTGGGGCCCTACGGAACGGGGCTGGGTGGAATCGGACGAAGCGGGTGTATCCCACCCATCGAATCGAGACCGTTCGGCTGCCGCCTTTGCTGCGGCAACGGAGTCCTCTACCGTTTTGATGTCGGTCGGTTTCAACGATTTCAGCCCTTCAACAAACCGAAAGTCAAACGTGCCCCCATGGGCGTATAACTTGTTGTAGTTACTGGCATACAATTCCCGACGATCCATAAACCGCCGAACCGTTTCCAGACTTCGGGCAAACACCTTGGCATCCGTTGTTTCGAACAGCTTTTCCGAAATAGTCAGCAATCCATCGACGTTCGTAGCAGGCTGCTGCTGCGTGGCCAGATACAACGCTTCATAAAATGGCGTAAAGATGGTAGCTGCCGGTAATCGCTTCTGGTTCATCTTCCGGCTCAGGGACATGACCCGCTCCTGCTGTTGGGCCGAAAGGCGGTTTTCGGACCAGACGGCCTGTAAGTTGGTTCCTGCCCGAACGCCCGCAGG
Organism: Spirosoma panaciterrae DSM 21099; assembly: GCF_000374025.1. GTDB lineage: Bacteria > Bacteroidota > Bacteroidia > Cytophagales > Spirosomataceae > Spirosoma > Spirosoma panaciterrae. Next base: position 152,299 of record NZ_KB893177.1, read on the forward strand.
CCCACCTGTGGCCATTAGTTTCTGCACATCGGCTACAAACTGATCGGGCTTATCAGAAATCCGAACCGCCTGACCCATGGCGCTTGACAGAGTCAACATGAAGAAAAGTCCCACCAGAATCTGGGTTTTCACCGGAGTCTGTGTACTCACTAATTTTTCCGACGACTGCCCACAAAAAGGTCTATGACGACACAAACCCAGGTAAGATGGTAAAACCAGGCTGTAATAGATACGATTCATATCCGAAGGCTGACCAGGGGTATTTCCCTATCAGCGTTTAATAAACGACAAAGAAGTCCACTGATTTTTGGTTAGCTGCTTTACCAGCGTTAATCCTGATTCTTCTGCTTTTTGCTGAATATCTGGCGCGTCGTTGTCATAGAAGCCGCTGACAACCAGGTATCCGTTCTGGATTAACAGTGTAGTGTAGGTAGGAATTTCGGCCAGCAGCACGTTCCGGTTGATATTCGCCAGGATGATGTCGTATGGCTCGACAGCCTTTACATCGGCAATCGTTCCCTGGAATACGGTAACCTGCGCGCAGTCGTTAAGTTCGGCGTTTTCGCGGGCATTTTCAACTGCCCATTCTTCAATATCGAAGGCCAGTACCGCATTTGCCCCCATTTTAGCGGCCAGAATCGCCAGAATTCCCGTTCCACTCCCCACATCGAGCACCGTTTTTCCGGCAAAATTGAGGCCAAGCTGTTGCTCCAGCATCATCGCCGTGGTTTCGTGGTGGCCCGTTCCAAACGACATTTTCGGATTAATGACAATGTCGTAACGAAATCGGGCGTCCAACGGATGGAAGGACGCCCGGACCCGGACCTGGCCCGCCACTTCGATCGGCTCATAATCGCGCTCCCACTCGGCGTTCCAGTTTCGTTTCTCTAACGAACTAACTTCATAGGCTATTGCAGTCTGAGCCGCGTATTTCTCAATCAATTCCTGTATGAGCTGTTCATCGAAATCCGAATCAACTATATAGGCATTCAGTCCTTCGTCGGTTTCCACAAAAGATTCAAATCCCAGTTCGGCCAGTTCGGCGGTAAGTATGTCGGTATAATCGGGCGACAGATGCAGTTGAAGTTCAATATAATTCATACGTCAAAATAACGAAAAAGAGCGAAACGGTTTGCTTTACTTCTCTGTATCGACCTGCTTCTCTGCATTTTTTGCCTTACTTTCCAACCTTTTCTCTATAGTGTGTCCCTTTAGTCCGACGCACCGTTAAAACCATGTTCCGCTTGGCCACATCGACCGACATATCTGAACGCGACCTGATCGACCGCTGTCGGGCCAATGACCGGGTTGCCCAGCGGCTTCTGTTCGAACGATACAAGCGGGCTATGTTTTCGACCGCTTTTCGGATCATAAACGACTACGATCATGCCAACGATGTGCTACAGGACGCTTTTGTGGAGGTCTTTCGAAATCTGGAGCAGTTCGCCTTTCGTTCGACATTGGGTGCCTGGATAAAAATCATTGTCGTTCGTCAGGCTCTCCGAAAACAGCAGCTTGAAGGTCGGTTTCTGACCCTGGACGAACGCACGCATGACAGCCCGATTGCATTTCGCGATAACCTGACGGGCCTTGAATTAGATGCGGCTATTCGTCAGCTTCCCGACGGTGCCCGCACGGTGTTCCTACTCATTGAAGTAGAAGGGTATACCCATAAAGAAGTTGCGGACCTGCTCGGTATTTCGGAAGGTACTTCGAAATCGCAGACGAGTTATGCAAAGAAGCTATTAAGACAACGACTAGTATGAACGACTCACTGCCGCAACTACCCGAATACGACCCAGCCGATAAGCTGTGGGATCGGATCGAAGCTCATTTGCAGGCCGATGAGCAACTTAATCGGCTGATTCGTGAATTACCCGCTTACGAACCCCAGGCTGATCTATGGAATTCAATTGACAGCAGGCTATCTGCTAGCGAACGAACTATAACCCGTCCGCTCTGGCGCAACTTATCCCTCCCATGGGTAGGTCTGGCCGCTTCGGTTGCGTTATTTATGGTAGGGGTATGGTCGTTATGGCCTTCCGAAATCCCAGAAAAAGTGCGCATCGAATATGCCACTGAGATACCAAAGCCCGCTTCGTCCAAACAACCAAAGTCAATCCATTGGCCCGCTTCGACTACGCGAACCGAAGAATTTATTGCGAAGCGATGTGCCCAGCAGAAAGCCGTCTGCCAGCGTCCCGAAGTTCACGAACTACGGAAACAACTGACGGCGCTGACGATCAAGCAGCAACGTATTGAACAGGAACGGGCCGTTTTCGGCGACGACCCAACCTTACTACGCGCCCAGACTAAACTGGAAACCCAGCGGGCCGAAGTGACGAAAGAATTGATAACCCTTCTGGAATCATGAACATGGGTCTTTTTAGGCTGGCGCGGCTGCCCAATTGTCTCGTTCGGCTAATCAGATGCGTTATCGGGCTGATCATTTGCATCTACGGGGGCTTAAGCAGCTATGCGCAGTCGGTACAGGTCATCACAAAGATCATCGAGAAAGAGCTACCCTACACCGAAGGTCAGCCTATTGTCTTGACTGCCCAAAAGGCCGATGTAACGATTAAAGGCTGGAATCGCTCAATGATTTCGGTGCGTTTGCGGCTCATTGCCAAACATCCGGATCGAGCTGTGGCCGAACAGGAATTAGGGTATCATCAGTACTCCTTACGGGCGATCAATAACCAGATTGACCTGTCGAATCGCTTCGTCATTCCTCAATCGGTTGGGAAGCTGAAAAGCCAGTTGAAAGCCATTTATGAGATCAGTCTTCCGGCTAAGGCCCTTCTCAGTATAACCAATTCTTTTGGCGATATGAATCTGAGCAATCTGGATGGCAATACCACGGTGACCTTCGATTTTGGCAGGCTAAGGCTGGATGATATCACGGGCAAACTCACAACAAAATCCGACTATGGCGATATTGACGGACGCAACCTTGACGCTACGCTGGCCATTAAGGCCGAAAAAGCCGAGATTACCCTACAGGATGTAAGCGGAAACGTAACGATCCAGGCCAGCTTCGGAAAACTCACCCTCCTGCCCAACCCTACCCTTGATGCCTTGAATGTAGATGCGACTCGTACCGAAATTCTCATCGCGACAAAACGCATGACTGATTTTGGGTTTGAACTGACCAACTCGTTTGCAGACATACGCGTACCCGAAAATGTGGCCGATCAACTGATAAAGACCAAAAGCAAACAGGTTTTCAAGTACCAGCCTTTGGCCAACAAGCCCGAAATCGTTATTCAGAATCGCTATAGTCCGATTATTATCCAGGGAGAAAAACCACTCGTTGACCGTCGTTAAGCCACAAATCGTATGAACCGACTTTTACTCTTTTCTATAGCTATACTTAGCCTGATTGCCAGCAAAAGCGTTTCGCAGTCAGCCGACTCGACACGCCTTGTATACAGCGAGGAAGCGGCAAGCCAGCAGCCACAGCACGGCACAAAACGGTTCAAGATGCTCTATAATCGGTTTATACGGGCCCAGATCGAAGAAAAAACATTGATCAAGCTGGGCGTGATGCCGACTGGTTTTGGAGCAACCCCCGATCCCATATGGGGCTTTCGAAATGAAATCGCTGTTGAACAAAAACTTACATCTGCTTTTTCGCTTCTTATTTCGGCTCACTCTTCCTATAGCCGTCTGGCAAAAACTTTTGATGAAGCGAGCATTTCGGGCGAAGTAGCTGGACGCTGGTATTTTGTTATGAACCGCCGAATACGGCAGGGCAAAAGCGCCAATAACTTTTCGGGCCAATACGTAACCATGCAACTGATCAAATCGCTTTGGGCAAGCAACTCCCTTGAGCCTCCAGCCAGCGGCTTAACCCATTCATGGGTAGGTTTTGGGCTGGGTACACAACGGCGGTTAAGCCGATTTGGCTATCTGGATGCAAACATTGGCCCAGGTTATACGATCCGTAGCCTTAATCCCATGCCCGTTGGCATTCGAGCCTCTATTCTGGTAGGCTTTGGCTTGTAATTGTTTCCATCCACCCTTCTCACCATTTCATACGATATGAAGCCGTTTTATACATATTCTGTTGTTTGCTGGGCAATTAGCTGTCTAACGTTAAATAGCTACGGCCAGTCTGACTCCACACGTGTCGAAATTTCGCAGGAAAAATTATCGGTCGATTCGACCCAACAAATCAATCCTGAACGAACCGACAAAGAGAAGAAGTTGATGAAAGAGCTTTTTCGGCGAAGTCGTCAGGAAATTACCTTGATTGAGATTGGGGTCGAATACCCGTATAAGGCAGGCATTGTTCTCTTTAATGACCCTCGGCCAGTAATTGAACAAACGAGCCTGTTTAGCTTGTGGGCTGGTATTGAGCACAAGATTACACCTTCCTGGGCAATTCTGGGTGGTGTAGGCTGGCAATTTTCTCCCGGCACACCGAAGAACCCTATATCAGGAAGTAGCTGGCTCGGGCAGGTTGGAATAAATTACTATCCAATGATTACTAAAGCGATACGGAAAGGTCAGTCGGCCAATAATTTCTACCGTCAATTTTACGTCACAACACGGGGCCTCCTGCCTTTTCATGACAAACTAGCTGTAGAAGGAGGTGGATCGAACCAAACCATTACCGTTAATCCATTTCGGCAGGCTACTTTATTGGGGATAGGTATTCATAGCATACGAACGCGCTTTTATTTCTATAATCTGGTTGCAGGAGCCTCCTATTTAAACGGACGAGATGCAGGACTTCGCCATCCTATACAGGCGATGGTACGATTTTCGTTCGGTCTCGGTCTGTGAGTTTTATTACCTTTGAGCACCGTTACCAGCGAATTCAGCGACGGGACTCGACCCCATGAAAAATGCGTTTCTGATAATAGATGCTCAGTTCGACTTCTGCCATCCCGATGGTGCTTTGTTTGTGCCCGGAGCTGAGCAGGACGTTGACCGCATGGCGAATCTGATCCGGCAGCACGGCAATCAGATCGACCATATCGTTGTTACGCTGGATACGCATCATATTTTAGACATTGCCCATCCGGGCTTTTGGCAGGATGCCAGCGGAACGCATCCGGCGCCCTTCACGCGTATCACGGGCGATGATGTGGACGCAGGCCGGTGGACACCCCGTTTTTCGGTTGAAAAAGCGAAAAAATATGTCCATGACCTCGAAGCCGATGGGCAGTTCGACCATTTTATCTGGCCTGAGCATTGTTTGATTGGCTCGCGGGGGGCCGCCCTTCACGACACATTACTGAATGCGCTGAAAAGCTGGTCGCACCTGCGCAATCAGGATTACGTAGCCATACAAAAAGGACTATACCCGCTCTCCGAACATTTTGGCATTTTCCGGGCGCAGGTTCCTGACCCTGCCGTTGCCGAAACGCAACTGAATACGTCCCTGATTGTCGATCTGGCTCGGTTTGATACCGTTTACCTGATGGGAGAAGCTAAATCGCACTGCGTAGCCAACAGTCTGAAACAGATACTGAACTTCGCTCCTGAACTGGTTTCGAAGCTAGTTGTCGTAACCGACTGTATGTCAGATGTGGCAGGGTTAGGCCATCTTGCCGACCCGATCTATGCCGAAGCAAAAGCCCGTTCTGTCCGTTTTATGGAATCTGATGCGGTTTTTACGTAAAAAGCCGTACTTTTCGGACCTATGCAAAAGGCGCTTTCACTGTTTCCGCTCAATCTGGTTGTGTATCCTGGCGAGGATTTGAACCTGCATATTTTCGAACCGCGCTATCGACAGCTCATTAATGAGTGTCTGGAAGAAGAACGTACGTTTGGTATCCCCGCCTTCATTAACAATAAGCTTCCGGGTTATGGGACCGAGATGCACGTTACGACCCTTCACAAACGCTACCCTGATGGCCGGATGGATATAAAGACCAAGGGCTTACGCATTTTCCGGCTGGTTAATTTCGAAAACCCGATTCCGGGCAAACTGTATGCAGGTGGCGAAGTAGAAATGGTTGAAGCTGGCGATAATTTTAGCGCCCACGCATCGGCCCTGACCGAACGACTGGAACGCTTATATAAGCTCCTCCAGATAGAAACCGATTATAACCCGAGGTCCGAAAACCTATCCTATAAGGTAGCGCACAAAGTAGGCTTATCAATCGAACAGGAATATGAGTTGCTGACACTGGAGAGCGAAGCAGAACGGCAGCTTTTTCTGATCCAGCATCTTAATACAGTCTTACCCGTTGTATCGGACATGGAGCGCACCAAGCAACGCATCCGCATGAACGGCCATTTCAAAAACCTCGATCCGCTCAATTTTTAATGACCGATTGAGTGAATGAGTGATTGAGCGAATAAAAAAGCTTTTGGTAGCTATTCGCTCAATCACTCATTCACTCATTTTTCTCCTCCACTTTCCCAACTTTTTTGGTTCGTTTGGGCAGTTGCTCGGCTAGTTCCTGAAGGTTCTTTATGGGTGGGCGGGGCTTTTCGGCTTCACCGATCAGGAATCCATACGGTTTTAGTGAATCCACAGCATCAAAAATCACTTTCAGTATGGCGGTCATGGGCAGAGCCAGTACCAGCCCTGGCAACCCCCACACATTTTCCCAGAGAATAAGGGCAATAATAGCCGCCAATGGATTGATACTCACTTTCGATCCGACGATATAAGGCGTAATAAAATTCCCTTCCAGCGCCTGTACGAACAGAAACACACCAATAACTCCCAGGGCTTTGAACGGATTGTCCTGTGTAACCAGTGTGTAGGCGGCTGGTATCAATGAACCCAGCGAAATACCAAAGTAGGGAATCAAAACCAGGCAAGCCCCAAAGAAACCAAAGAACACGGCATAATCGACACCTAGAATCAGCAGACCTACCGTCATCAACGTACCAATAATAATAATGACCAGGAATAACCCCGCCATGTAATCTTTGACGACCTCATAAATGCCACTCATCACCCCATCGACCTTTGAGCGACGGGCATCGCTGAAGATTTTATAAAAGAACGTCCGGAAAAAATCGCGGTAAAGCAGTAAGAAAAAAGCGAACAGCAGAACCAGGAACAGTGTACTGATAATGTTGGTTGTGGTCAGCAGAGTAGTGGTCACAATGACTCCTGCTTCGGAGAGGGCCTGATTCAGGTATTTCCGTATTTCATCGACCTGCCGCTGCTTATCGATATTCAGGTGCTCGTCGGCAAACTTTTGTATGCTGTTGATGTATTCATTTCCACGCTTCACAAACTGGGGAACTACTTCGCTGAAGTTACTGAGCTGAACGGAAATGCCATAAAATAAACCTGTCAGAATGGTTAGTGCCAATAACAGACAAAGGATAATGGCTAGTATTCGGGGGACTTTCCAATTTTCGAGCCGATTGACCAGCGGAAAGAGTAATACAGCAAACAGGATGGCAAACACTAAAGGGATGAGCAGGCTTTCCAGAACATGTAGCCCATATACGATGACTACCAATGATAAGAGTATACAAGTAACTTTAGCGTAGAAAGGCAACTGAATTTCTGGAGACCGTGTGTCCATAGTAGTGAATGTAAAGCAAAGCAATCCCGCAAGCTGCCTATCAGTTACAGGACGAACTATTTCCCCAACCACCAACTACCCACTTTAGTTTGAGTAATTATACACTTTAAGCTTCTTCTAATTATCTTAGTATCAGGCAGGATTAACAGCTATTGATTGCTGTTCAGGCTGTTAAGTTTTTGTTAAGGATGCATTTGGAATTGGTAACGTTGTGGATAAGTCATGTAACTTCGGGCTGCCAAACAGAAGGCAACTACTAAACGCCACGAGTGAAGTAGGTCATTCTCAACAATTTAACTTCGCATGAGTGCTGCAAAAGCTGCTCAACCCCTTCATCGCGTTTTAGTCGTAGACGACGACGCCGACATCGTAGAGATGCTCGAATACAACCTTCTTAAAGAAGGCTACGAAGTTCGCACAGCGTTCGATGGCCGGAAAGCTATTGAAGTCGCTAAAGGCTATCTCCCCGAACTGGTTTTACTGGATATTATGATGCCTCAGTTAGATGGTATAGAAACAGGCCGCCAGCTCCGAGAGATCGCCGAATTACGTCAGACCTACATTTTGTATCTGACAGCCCGCTCGGAAGAGTACTCCGAAGTAGCCGCTTTCGACGTAGGCGCCGATGATTACATCACCAAGCCCATCAAGCCCCGTGCGCTCATGAGTCGGATCAATGCGCTCTTCCGGCGCGAAGCTCAAAAGGCCGATCCAGGTGAGCAAATTATGATTGCCGATCTGTTGATCAACCGCAAAAACTATTCAGTTACGCAGAACGATAAAACGGTTATACTCCCCAAGAAAGAATTCGAACTCCTGTTCTTTTTAGCCCAGCACCCCAATAAGGTATGCAGCCGGGAGGAGTTGCTTCAGAAAATCTGGGGGGCCGATATTTATGTGCTCGAACGTACAGTAGATGTTCATATTCGGAAACTCCGCGAAAAGATCGGTGATACCCATATCCGAACGCTAAAGGGTGTAGGCTATATGTTTACCGACCAGCCCGAGTAAAGAGCGAAAGAGTGAATGCGTGAAAGAGCGAAGCACCCGGCAGGTTTTTCGCTCTTTCACGCATTCACTCTTTCGCTCTTTTTATCTTTACACAATGTCTCTCAGTCCCCGCATTATTGCTCTTTTACTGGCTTGCCTGATTTCGGCATTGACGCTCGCTTTTCTCACATTCGTAGAAGGCGTTACGAGCAGTATGTTGTTTGTGGTCGGGATTTCGTCGTTTGTCATCTCGTTCTTTCTGGTACTTTATGCGATTGAGTTACTGGTCTTCCGGGAAGTCAACAAGATGTATAAAACCATCCACCAGCTCAAAATCCGCGACTTTAGCATTTCCCGAAAATCCATCATCAAGAACAGCAATCCGTTTAAGAAGCTCAACGACGAAATTTTTGTTTACGTCGCCAAGAAGCAGAAGGAGATTGACGAGCTAAAACGGCTGGAACAGTTTCGCCGGGAGTTTCTGGCCGATGTATCGCATGAGTTAAAAACACCCATTTTTGCCGCCCAGGGCTTTATTCATACGCTGATCGATGGTGCCGTCGATGACGAACACGTTCGGGATAAATTCCTGTCGAAAGCCGCCAAAAGCCTCGACGGGCTGGATGCACTGGTAAAAGACCTGGTGGCGCTGTCGCAACTGGAAACCGGCGAAGTAAAAATGAGCTTTGAGCGGGTCAACTTTTCACAGCTTATTCAGGAAATTTTTGAGCAGCTCGAAACCATCGCTAAAGCCAAAAACACATCGCTCTCACTCAAGACCTCACAACCCGGCCCGGCCTGGGTAAAAGCCGACGTTCAGCGCATTATGCAGGTCATGACTAATTTGATAGAAAATGCGGTGAAGTATGGAAATGACAACGGCAAAGTGATCGTTCACCTCGAAGAAGATAAAAAACACATTATCGTATCGGTCCGCGACAATGGCCCCGGCATCCCCCCCGAACACTTAAGCCGGATATTTGAGCGATTTTATCGGGTCGAAAAAAGCCGCTCGAAAGAACGGGGGGGCACTGGCCTCGGCCTGGCCATTGTGAAGCACATCCTGAACGCGCACAAATCGAAAATTACCGTAATGAGTAAGGTCGACAAAGGCACCACTTTCCGATTTAAGCTCGAAAAAATGGAGGTGTAGCCTTCTGCTAAATCAATCGCTTAAGGGCAAAATGGGCAATGATGAGCTGCCCGTTTCGCCGGGCTACCAGCGATATCTCTCTCCCTTCGCCTTTCTGTAGTATCTTGTATATTTCGCTGATGGTCATATCTCTGGCCGATGTATTATTGATAAACAGGAGTTCATCCCCTTCTTCCAGACCAGCCTTAGCGGCCGGAGATCCATCAAGAATTTTGTCGACATAATAGGTACGGAAGCTCTCCCCTCTTGCCCGAAGCTCCATACCACTCATATCATGTTCGAAGCTCTCGCGCATCAGTCGCTTAACAGGCTTCATCACAATGTATTGATCGGGATAGTTAAAGGTCACATTGAATCGGCGCAACAATTCGCAACCTACATTTCCCTGCCGTTCGGGCATGTTGATAAGCTTCATCCCAAAAGCTATACTATCGGGAAATGATGCCAGAATATTATCCATTTCGTAACGCCCAAACCGGATTTTTTGAATCCGACCTACGCTCCCATTTATGACACCATTTAGCCCGCGACCCAATTGCGCCCGAATACTTTTTTCTGGAATCGGCATGGCGGCCGTACTACGCGACCGATCGAGCAGAAGGGCGTGACCTGCACCTGTATCCAGCACAACCCGCAAGGGCAGGGTTTTTTCGCCATCGAATACCGATAAGGCATCGGTATAGGCTTTGGTATCCTGAATCGTGATTGGGTAACGGTCACCTTTGTGTTTATTGTATTTGTACTTGCCTGGCTTCATGATCATCAGCTCATGGCGCTGAAAATCAACATTAACAACGAAGTTTGAAAAGACCTCGTAGCCAAAAATGCCATGAACGGGGGCTCCTACATATTCTGACAGTTTGAGAATATCCTCGTCCAGAATAACCAGATTATGATGCGATGCGCGTAAGCCGCCCATCGTCAGGGTATTATCGATGGCAATGGAAGCGGTCAGGCTCCCCCCTTCGCCAGCACCGCTAATCTTAACTTTCCGCGTTAGTTGGAGCTTCTGTTTCGAAAAAGCAGCCGGATCAGTAATAATTGTATTGGCAACTCCCGTATCCAGAATAAAATTCAGGGTGTCTGAATCATTGATCCGTACCGGAACAACAATCAGGTTCGAATGAAGCTGAAACGGGATACGGGTCCAGGTCCGATTCCCGGAAATAAAAAAGCCGTAATGGTCCTTATCAGGCACACGTCGGTTATCATCGCCCCGAGCTGCCCAACCGGACAGTAACAGCCCGAATACCAGTATCAGCGTTTTCATTTATCGTAGATTTATTACATTGAAATTACGCATTTTTTATCCGAATAACACAAAAATTAGACAGTAAGTTTATTGACTGTCACATAGTTATTTCCACTTATTTAGTATCCGGGCAACTTTCGCACTCTTTAAGATGGTGCATTCCGTTCAAAACCCTAATTTCGTCAAAAATTTCAAGCAATATAGGGCCATTTAGAAGCCCAGAACATCGTTTTCGACTCTCATTATTAATCGGTTATGCGTAAAAAAATAGTTGCTGGCAACTGGAAAATGAATAAAACAGCCGACGAGGCTACTGCTCTTGTATCGGAAATTATCGACAAGGTGAATGCTGAAGTGACGGGTGATGTCACGGTTGTTCTGTGTCCACCTGCTGTTTATTTGACCTCAGCCCGGCAAGCCATACCATCCGGTGGTTCTATTTCGCTCGGTGCTCAGAATTGTCATGAGAAAGCTTCTGGTGCCTACACCGGTGAGATTTCGGCTCCTATGTTGCAGTCTATCGGCGTTGAATACGTCATTCTTGGCCATAGCGAACGCCGGGAATATTTTGGCGAAACCAACGCTCAACTGGCCGCTAAAGTAAACATTGCCCTGGAAAATGGCCTGACTCCTATTTTTTGTTGTGGGGAATCCCGTGATCTGCGCGAAAACGGTGACTACGTCGGCTTCGTAAAAAACCAGCTTACCGAGAGCCTGTTCCACTTATCGGCCGATTCGTTTGCGAAGGTCGTTATTGCTTACGAACCGATCTGGGCCATTGGTACCGGCCTGACAGCATCGGCTGCGCAGGCGCAGGATATGCACTTTGAGCTTCGTCAGCACATTGCCAGCCAATATGGCGATTCTGTGGCCCAGGACATCAGCATTTTATACGGTGGTAGTGCCAATGCCCAAAATGCAGCCGAGCTGTTCGCCCAAGTCGATGTAGACGGTGGCCTTATCGGTGGTGCTTCCCTTAAAGCCCCTGACTTTCTTACGGTTGTAAAAGCAGCACAATAAACTTAATGAGTGAATGATCGAGTGATTGAATAGCTAAACCAAGAACCTATTCAATCATTCAATCACTCGATCATTCAAAATTAAATTATGACAGCCGCTTATTACGTCCGGGCTTTCAACATGACTCCTCACCCGGAAGGGGGGTATTTTGCCGAAACGTATCGATCATCCGAAAGCATTGCTCAGGAAGCCTTGCCGCAGCGATTCGGGGGAAATCGCTCATTCTGTACGGCTATTTACTTTCTTCTGGAGCAACACCATTTCTCGGCATTTCACCGGATTCAGTCCGATGAAGTATGGCATTTTTATGCGGGTGGCCCATTGGAGGTATTTATTATAAACCCCGATGGTTCGCTCAGAATTATACGACTCGGCAATAACCCGGAGCGGGGTGAGGTGTTTCAGGATGTAGTACCGGCTGGATGCTGGTTTGGTTCAAAACCGGCTGTAGGTACCGAATTCTCGCTGGTTGGCTGTACGGTTGCGCCCGGTTTCGATTTTGCGGATTTCGAAATGGCCGACCGGAACCAGCTATTGGAGGAATTTCCCCAGCATAAGGAGATTATTGAGAAACTGAACCGGGATTTAACGGATTGAGGGATTAAAACAGATTTTGTTAAATTATAGAGCTTCGAAGAAGCAAAAACAAAATCTGTTTTAATCCCTCAATCTGCTAAATCCCGGTTCTGATTACTGGAAATTTACATTCCCAAACTTGGATACTACGCGGACTTTAGTACCTGAGCCACTGCCCACTTTACCGACATACTGCTTGACCAGTTTTGGGCCTCGTCGGTTGTCGTCGTCGGGCTGGGCGGTAAAATGCCAGGTTGAATTGGATGGGTAATTGAAATTGCCGTAGCTAACCGTTACATCAAAATCGCAGTCGTTATTTCGGTCGACAGGCAACGCTACGGATGAGTAAGAAGCCTGAATATCAACATTTTCGACGGTTTTAGGCAACTGATCGATTCGGAAGCCACCCGAGAAGCTGAGCTTAATTTTACCCGATTCACGCAGGTTACCAATTTTAGCCCCCGAATAATTGATGTCGGCATTCAGTTTTCCGACATCACCAATGGTCATTTTACCCGCCTTATTGGTGAGCGTCAGCTCATTGGCCTTTACTAATTCCAGGCTTCCATAGGCCATATCCAGTTTTCCGGCATCGATGTAACGAATATTGGCTTTACCATAGGCCACATCGATATCATTCTGGCGGCTGGCTAGTTCTTCGGCCATGAAATTACCATAGCGGCTATATACAGTGAGGGGAGCCTGAAAGGAGTGGATGGTGGTATTGCCAAACTTATTTTTCAGCGTCAGCGCATTTTGTTTGGGCATCATCACATCGTAGTTGATCCGCACAAAATTCCGTTCGCCATCATCTTTCCATTTGCCAAAACTCCAGTTCGAAACTGCACTCTGGCTGAAATTTGTCCGAACGGTAATCTGGTTGCCATTGCGCTTTTCTTCAATCGTTACCGCATCCAGATACTTTTGGGTACGCTCGTCCGAATCCGAATTAGCAACAATGGTAATCTGAATTTTTATTTCCGGTTTATCCCATAAGCCTATTGTAACCTGACCAAACTGATTATCGACGACCAGATTATCTTTACTATCGACATCAAATAGTTTGATGATGGTCTTCTTCTTTTCAACGGTGGTTTCAACCATACCGGGCAGAACCGGCACCTCGGCCCGCATAATTAATGGGCTAAGGCATAGTAAAACACTATACAGGACTCGTTTCATGGGACTGGTCTTTAATGCGCTCAATAACACGCAATTGTTCGTTAAGTAAGTTGATCTGAAGCTGTAAATTCTGAATCATGGCCTGGATCAACACTTCCTGATTCGGGTTCTTAGGCAGATCGGCCTTGAGTGCCCGGTAGGAGTTCTCGAGCCGGTCCAGGTCAATCGCAAATTCTTGATATAGAGCGGGATTATCCTCGGTCAGTTGTTTTAATTCAGCACGTTTATTGTCAATGAGTTGCGTGTATTGCACTACCTCTTTGGCATAAGTCGGATTAGCTGCCACGAGTTCAGGCTGGCGGGTTACCCCATATTGCTTGTTCATGTACAGAAAGCAGCCAGCCAGCAGCAATACGGCAATGGACGCAGCCACTCGCCAATCGAGCGTGGGCCAGCCAATTTGCCGTCCCCCCGAAGCCGGACGGTTTTTATGGACTGCTACAAACGGCGAACCATTGTTCTGGACAATCGGCGGATTATCCAGACTAGCTTTGTCAAGGCCAGCCTCAATCTTTTTCCACAGATCAACCGACGGCTCTTTGTCGTCAAAGTCCTCGCGGTTATCGCGCACAAAACGTTCAAGGTTATCCTTTTTCATAGGTCAGTAAGCGAAAGAGTGAACGAGCGAACGAGCAAATACCATCTACAGGGTTTGCTCCCGTCAGCCCTTACTAACTCTTTCTCAACTAGTTTAATAATTCAAGTAAACGTTTTTTTCCTCGTAAATACTGCGTTCTGGATGTTGTTTCACTGATGTTTAATACATTCCCTATTTCTTCATGGTCGTATCCCTCAAACAAATAAAGCGATAGCACGACCCGGTACCCTTCTGGAAGCAGTTGCATAGCCCTTCGGACCCGGTCTACTTCCAACTGAACTCCGTCTTCGTCATATGGTTCGGGATCGGCAAAATCGGGCCCGTCATCTTCACCAAACCGATTCGATTCCATATCCACCAGCTCCAATCGACGGGCGCGGAGATGATTGATAGCCCGGTTTACCACAATCTGCTTCAACCAGGCCCCGAACGTACTTTGCCCCCGAAACGAGCCTATATGGCTAAATGCATCCATAAAGGCTTCCTGCAATACATCTTCAGCTTCGGCTTCATGGTTCAGAATCCGCAGGCAAACGTTATACATAGCCTTTACGTAATGCTGATAGAGTTCATACTGAGCCCGTCGCTCGCCCTGTTGGCAGCGTTTGACCAGGTCAGCATGGCGGTCGGGGTACGGTTTAGGTTCCAACAGCTTCAGTATTTCCCAACGTTTAAGTTATTATCGATAGAAAGATGCACGGAATTTGAGAATGTTGCACAATAATTCAGAAAAAGTCAGCGTTTCTACCCTCACATCGTTTAAAGGCTGTTTTTCTGTAGATTGGCTCTATAAAAGCATTGATCACTATGTATAAAACTCAGGAAGGCCAGCCGTTTATGGTCCATGAAGATGGCCCAAATTCTCCATTTGACCATCAGCGCGTTATCAGTAAACTAACGTTTGAATTAGGTCTATTATATTACCAGCAAAAGAGAATTATTCTGGAACCTCTCCCTGAAACGCCATTGGATGAAGGGCCTGGGCATGCCGTACCCGACGTAATCCTGTACGATAAAACCGCTGAAGAAACAAAGATTATCATAGAAGTATGTCAGAACAATGGGCAACGTAATGACCTACGAAAAATCATTTATCTTATCGAAGATAACGACTACGGCATCCTTGAAGGCTTCGTATATAACTACAAAACTCGGGAGTGGCTGCGTTACCGAAAAGGCGATGGTGGCGTTGCTACAAATTCATCCGTGTCGGAAGTAATGAGCATCGATATGGGGGCTTTCCTCTGACACTAAAACAACAAATCTGGCTATAGGTTCAGTCAGAGGGTTTATTCAATTTGACACCTGCCAAACTCTCGTTTCTATCCGTCCGCTACCAAATTATTTCGTAGTTTTGATTGTTATAGAAGGATAGAGACGAGCTGAATGGTTGATTATATTTCTGGATTAAATGACCCACAGCGGCAGGCCGTTATGCACGGCGATGGTCCGCTTATGATTATAGCCGGTGCCGGTTCGGGAAAAACCCGCGTACTAACCTACCGGATCGCTTACCTGATCGAAAACGGTATTGACCCTTTCCGGATTCTGGCCCTTACCTTTACCAACAAAGCCGCTGGTGAGATGCGGCACCGGATCGAAAAGGTAGTTGGGACGGAAGCCCGCAACATCTGGATGGGCACCTTCCACTCTGTATTTGCCAAGATTCTTCGGATCGAAGCCCGGGCCATTGGCTATACCAGCAACTTCTCCATTTATGATACCGACGACTCAAAATCCCTGTTGCGCAGCATCATTAAGGAAATGGGGCTCGACGACAAGGTGTACCGGGTCAACAGCGTATTTTCCCGAATTTCGGGGGCTAAAAACCGGCTCATTGGTCCGGATGATTACCTCAACAATGCCGTAATCCAGGCCGACGATGAATCGGCAAGGATGCCGCACATTGGTCGAATTTATAAGCAGTATAGCGTTCGTTGTTTTGCCGCCAATGCTATGGATTTCGACGACCTGCTGTTCAATACCAACGTACTCTTCCGCGATCATCTGGATATTCTGAACAAATACCAGCATAAGTTCCAGCAGGTGATGGTCGACGAGTTTCAGGACACCAACATTTCGCAGTACCTGATTACCCGTAAGCTGGCGGCTGTGCATCAGAACATCTGCGTCGTGGGCGATGATGCGCAGAGCATCTATGCCTTCCGGGGAGCCAACATTGAAAACATCCTGAATTTTCAGCGCGATTATGGCAAAGAGAATGTCAAGATCGTTAAGCTGGAACAGAATTACCGCTCGACCAAGACGATTGTGGAAGCGGCCAATTCGATCATTGCCCGGAATAAGCAGCAACTGGAAAAGCACGTCTTCACGGATAATGAAGAAGGGCCACTGATCGACGTAATAAAAGCCTCGTCGGACAACGAAGAAGGTCGTCTGGTAGCCTCATCTATTTTTGAAACCAAAATGAACGAATCGCTGACCAACAACGACTTCGCCATTTTGTATCGGACCAACGCCCAGTCGCGGGCGTTTGAAGAAGCCCTGCGCAAGATGAGCATCAAGTACCGCATTATTGGTGGTCTGTCGTTCTATCAGCGAAAGGAAATCAAAGACCTGATTGCGTATTTGCGCTTTACGGTCAATCAGCAGGACGAAGAGGCTTTCAAGCGAATTATTAACCTGCCCAAACGCGGCATTGGCGATACTACTGTGGCTAAAATCAGTGTGATAGCCGCCGAAAAGCAGGATTCAATCTGGGAAATTGTCTCTGAAATCACCAAACATGTAGCCGGTAGGTCTGCTATTGCCATTGAAGGCTTTTCCGATCTGATCAAGAGTTTCAAGCTCCTCCTCGACCAGAAAGATGCCTACGAAGTAGCCTCGCACATTGCCAAAGCATCGGGTCTGTTAAAAGAACTGTATGAAGACAAAACGGTGGAAGGGCTGGCCCGCTACGAAAACGTGCAGGAATTGTTGAACGCCATCAAGGAGTTTGTCGATAACCCGGATAATGAAGAGAAAAGTCTGGCCGCGTTTTTGCAATCTGTCTCGCTACTAACCTCTGCTGACGAAAAAGAGGACGATGGTGATAATGATAAAGTAACGCTGATGACGATTCACGCGGCCAAAGGGCTGGAATTCAAAAACGTGCATATTGTCGGTATGGAAGAAGACCTGTTCCCCAGCCAGATGATGCTCGAAAGCCGAAACGACCTGGAAGAAGAACGGCGACTATTTTATGTGGCCATAACGCGTGCCGAAAAGCGGTTGACGATGTCGTACGCCGAAACCCGCTATCATTATGGACGATTGAAAATGTGTGAACCCAGCCGATTCCTGATGGAGATCGACCAGCGGTATCTGAAGATGTCGAAACTCCGCTCGGCACCCAGCCGCATGGACTTCGACCGACCCGAACGCGAACGCAGTGAAAGCACCTCAACGGGCTCGATGGCATTTGTACGGTCGCTGGCGCAGAAAACAGCTCGCACACAAACCCCACAAACAGCGGCTACGCATACGCCTTCGCCCGATTTCACGCCAAGCAGTACGGCTGATCTGGCATCGGGTCAGCGTGTTGAACATGCCAAGTTTGGCTTTGGAACCGTGAAAAAAGTAGATGTGAATGGAACCGAGCGTAAAGCTACGATCTTGTTCGATGTTGTGGGAGAAAAGACCCTACTATTGAGTTTCGCCAAGCTGCGAGTTGTGGTGTAAGTAAGATGTATTCTCTGTCCTGCTTGTTAGCAATCGTTCCATAGTTTGATTGCTGACGAGCCTATTTCATACAAAACCTTCACATCATATCGTTCTCTTCAAAGTATTCTACTCCCATTGCCTATACGTCGCATGAATGCCTACGGTCTTATTGTCGCAGCTTTGCTGTCCATTGCCCTCGAAACTTACGGACAGGTGAAGAAAGATTCGACAGGATCAGCCAACCCCGCTGTTGAAAACCTCGGAAATCAGGTCAATTCCGAATACAACGAGATTAATCCCGTTATTTCGCCGGATGGCAAAACGTTGTATTTCGCCCGGATCAGCCACCCCAACAATACCCACGGCACCAAAGGTAGCCAGGACATCTGGTATTCTGACCTGGACGCAGCCAGTGGTAAATGGGGCCCTGCCCGGCGCATGGGTTTCCCCCTGAACAAAGACGAATACAATTGCGCCTATAGCATTACGCCCGACGGCAACACCATGCTCATAAAAGGGCAGTACAACAACGGAAACTACGAAACACGCGGCTTTTCAATCAGTAAGAAAACGGCTACTGGCTGGTCGCCCCCACAAAAGATTGAGATTCCTGGCTACGTGGGCATGAGCAAAGGGCAGTTCGATTGCGGGTTTATGTCGGCCGATGGCAAAACGCTGGTCATGGCGTTCAGTGAAAAGAAGAACAGTAAAGAAGACGACATTTACGTATCCTTCCGCCAGAAAGATGGCTCCTGGACCAAACCAATGGATCTGGGTTCGGAGGTAAATACCAAATTTACGGAAACCACGCCCTTTCTGGCCCCCGATGGTGCTACGCTCTATTTCTCCAGCAATCGGGAAGGTGGGTTAGGTAGCAACGATATTTATGTCACCAAGCGAGTCGACAAGACCTGGAAACACTGGACCAAGCCGGTAAACCTGGGGCCGAAGGTGAATACAGATGGCTACGACGCCTATTATACCCTCTCGGCATCAGGGGATTATGCGTACCTGACCACCTTTAAGAACACCGTTGGTAAAGGCGATATTGTTCGGGTTAAGCTTACTGAAGATCGACCTACGAATCAGCCTGGGCGGCTGGGTGGTGGTGATGAAGTGGCTGGCCAAACCGATGCCACCCGACCCGATCCCGTTGCCCTGATCAGCGGTAAGGTTGTTGACCAGATTACGGGTAAGCCCATTGAAGCCCGCATCGTTTATCATACATTACCCGATGGTGCCGAAGTTGGTGAAGCCACTTCTGACCCCGTTACAGGTGAATACAAAATTGTACTTCCCTACGGCCAGAAATTTTCTGTCAGGGCCATTGCCAAGGACTTCATTTCCGAAAGTATAAATATTGATCTGACACAAACCAAAGGGTTTCAGGAAATTAAGAGCGATCCCGTTAAAATGGCTCCCATTAAGGAAGGATCGGTTGTTCGGCTGAATAACATCTTCTTCGATACCGGAAAGTCAGAACTCCGCCCGGAATCGGGTCCTGAGCTGGATCGGTTAGTGACCACGCTGAACGAGAATCCTAAAATGACCATTGAAGTACGCGGTCATACAGACAACACCGGCTCTAACGAGATCAACAACAAGCTTTCTCAGGACAGAGCCGACGCTGTTCGGGAGTATTTCATCAGCAAAGGCATTGAACCCGATCGGGTTGGCAGCAAGGGCTTCGGCGAAACCAAGCCAATTGCCACAAACGATACCGAAGCCGGTCGTCAGCAAAACCGTCGGGTTGAGTTTGTCATTATCAAGAAATAAAGTGACGATAATAGCTGGTTTTGAGCAGATAAACGCTCGAAAACCGCAACCATAAACGCCTGTTTGAGTTAACCTTACAGAACAATACGCTAACAGGTTTTCCCTAATCACTATGCAACTGAATGCAGGCTGCGAACTTTATTTTGACGCTGAAACGCCAACTCCTCTCATCTTAATGCTGCGCCCGCGCTCAGGTGCAGGGCAATGGATTATTCGGGAAGAGTATCAAATCACCCCGACTGTCAACGTAACGGAGTTTACCGATATGTACGGGAATCTTTGCCAACGGGTTGTGGCACCGGCAGGACCGTTTTCCATTCACTTTTCGGCTACGGTTCAAACCGCCGATCTAATTGATGTAGCGCCGGGCGCTCCTTATACCCCCGTCGAAGATTTGCCCGACGATGTGCTTCATTACACTTTGCCAAGCCGCTATTGCCAGTCCGATCAGTTGGGCGATCTGGCCGCCGACATTACCGCCCATGCCGAACCCGGATACGATCAGGCCGAAGCCATCCGAAAGTGGATTCATGAGAATGTCCGGTATGAGTATGGCACCAGTGATGCCAGCACATCGGCTATGGATACGGCCAACAAACGGGTAGGCGTTTGCCGTGATTTCACCCATTTGGGCATTTCGCTTTGCCGATCTTTAAATATTCCGGCCCGCATGGTCGTTGGCTATTTATATAAGCTCGATCCAATGGATTTACACGCCTGGTTCGAAGCGTATATAGATGGACGCTGGTTTACGTTTGATGCTACGCAGAGCGAACCGCGTGGCAACCGAATAACCGTAGCCTATGGGCGTGATGCAGCTGATGTAGCGTTTACAACGCAATTTGGACCGATGAAACTCAATGACATGAAGGTCTGGGTTGACATGGCTCAGCCAGAAAGCCACGAATCAGAAAAAAAAGTTGACGAAGCCCCAACCCTTTCGGCCTCCGTTGGGTCTAATCAACCGACGACCAATATGCCATGAAAAAACCACTGCTTTTCTGCTCTCTGATCGGTGCCCTTACGGCTTGTCAGCATGAGTCTGATATTCAGCCGAATACTAGCTCTCTGGCAGGTGAAGCAGTTGGAACCTACCGCACTAATTTTTACCTCGACCCATCCTACGCTACCCTTTCACAGAGCCAGATGCCGTACGTTGAGCTAAAACAGGAGTCGGACAGTAATGTAACCTTATTGCTGACCAGACAGTACCCTGCTTCCGAAACGCAGGTTATTCCTCATGTGCTTCTGCAACGTAAAGCCAATGGAGTTGAGCTTCGGATTGCCAACACCCGTGTAGGCACGCTGCAAACCGACCGCGTGTTTACGAGCAACGGTATGGAAAAGCAGGGGCAACTGTTACGGTTAACGGCTCAGGATAGTTCGGTCAGCGAATTTATTGGCGTCAAACAATAGAGAACGGCCTATACTTAAAAAACGAACAACCGACCTGCTAATGCAGCGTCGGTTGTTCGTTTTTTTGGGGCCAGTGAAAAACAACTGGCCAATTATCCTGGTCTATTTTTTATCGATGCGGTATAATCTACCCTGATCGGTAATGGCATATAGGGCGCCATCTTTACCCTGGGTAATGTCCCGGAAACGCTGAAGTTGGTCGGATAATAACCGCTCTTCACCAACGACCTTATTGTTTTCGATAACCAGCCGCAGAACGTGCATTCCACTCAGTGTGCCGATGAACAGATTGTTTTTCCATTCAGGTACGTTGTTAGCACTATAGAACGTCATGCCACTAGGCGAAACGCTGGGGTCCCAGTAGTAAACGGGTTGTTCAAGCCCTTCTTTTTGCTGAATACCCTCTCCTACTTTCTGGCCACTGTATTCGATACCGTAGGTAATGGTGGGCCAACCGTAGTTTTTACCCGGCTGAATCCGGTTGATTTCATCCCCACCCCGTGGTCCAAATTCGCCTTCCCACAGATCGCCCGTAACCGGATGAAAAGCCAGGCTCTGGACGTTTCGGTGGCCATAAGAGTATAATTCAGGTCGGGCATCGGCCTGGCCTACAAATGGGTTACCGGAAGCAGGTTTACCCTCTTTCGTGATTCGAATCACTTTGCCTAAGCCAGAATTGAGCGATTGAGCCTGTGGGCGGGTCACCAGGTCCGACCGTTCGCCAGTACTGATCACCAGATTTCCCTGCTTATCGATCAGAATTCGACCCCCATAATGCAGGTTGCCTTTATAGGCTGGCGTAGCCTCATAAATAACCTTTGCATTCTCTATTTTCTTCTCATCGGCCGATAATTTCCCTTTACCAACCGCCGTCAGATTACCGTCGGGCCGGGGTTCAGAAAATACCCAGTAAACCATTCGGTTAGTAGCGAAGTCAGGATCGACGCGAACGCCCAGAAGCCCGCCCTGCCCCGACGAGTTTACGGCGGGTAAACCCGTAATCGGTTCGCTCACTTTGCCGGCCGTTGTCACAATCCGCATGGAACCTTCCCGTTGTGTGACCAGCAATCGACCATCCGGTAAGCTGGTTATTCCCCACGGGCTGGTGAGGGCTTCGGTCAGCACTTTACCCTCATAGGGTGTAGTGGTTTTGGTACCAGCGATCCGCGTTTGACCCGCAAAAGCAGGTTTATAGTTCGGAGAGTTAGGCTCTTTGGTTTCAACAGAGGCAAGACCACTTCCAGCCGATTGCTGACCACAGGCGTCCAGAGTAAGACCCATCAGTACTAAACCTAGGCTACTGATGGGGACAATCATTCGTTTTATCATGATTAATTAACGTTAATTTCTTCTGGTTATCGATACTATTTCTTTAGAAACACTGAGATTCCTGGCCGAACGACCAACTGTTTGCCGCAGCCCGACAAATGTAATTGAATTCAGTAATCCGTTTGAGATGGCTTCATTTCTGAATGCATTTTTCGTACAAAACCCTATTTGATTAAGTTACGAACAAAGTCAAGGTACAAACAAACTCAGGCAGTCGATGCTTTACGGGTCATTACAGTTTGTTTAAAAGCGTCAGATGCATTCGGCATACCTAAATGTCAACGAACTGCCTTCCGAATCGAAAAGCCAGAACGGCCAGGTAACCCAGTACCCACCCAGACGAAGTTTTGTCGACTTTGTCTGTTTTTATACTAAACGAACCTGATTGACCAGTCAACCTATTGGGGTAATCGTTATATTCGCAAAAATATAACGATTGATTTGCCAGCCTTTCGATCAACCGTATGCTCAACTCTACTATTTTCTGGTTAGGTTTTGTTTCTACGCATTTTACAGGCGATACGATACCGCAGCCAGACACAGTACGTTCACGAGAATTGGCCGAAGTGGTTGTTTCGGCTTCGCGAGTACCCGAATCGATTCTACGGTCTCCGGTAAGCATCGAAGTGCTGGATGCCCGGCGGATTCGTCTATCGGCCCAACCCTCTTATTTCGATGCGATTGAGAACCTAAAGGGGGTTCAGGTGCTTACCTCCAGCCTGGGCTTTAAGGTGTATAACACACGTGGCTTTGCCAATACTACCAATGTCCGGTTTGTGCAGCTTGTCGACGGACGCGACAATCAGGCTCCCCATATTGGCGCTCCCATTGCCAGCGCCCTGGCCCCTTCCGATTTAGATATTCAGCGGGTAGAAGTGGTACCGGGGGTTGCGTCAGCTTTATACGGGATGAATGCGCTGAATGGTCTGGTCAACATGATCACCCGAAATCCCTTCGATTCGCCCGGCCTGAGCATTGGGCAGAAAACAGGGGTCAACCATGTAGCGGATGCGGCTGTTTCGGCTCAGTTGTATTCCGAAACCAGCCTGCGCTACGCTCAGCGGATCGGCAACCGCTTTGCCTTTAAAGTCAATCTGGTCTATCAGCGGGGGTACGACTGGATTGCCGCCAATTCGATGGATCTGAACCCAACAGGAAATAGCTCTTTAGGCCTATTGGGAGCCGATAATCCGGCATATGACCCCGTCAATAGTTACGGCAACGAATCGGCAAACCGGCGAACCTTGACCCTGGGTGGCAAACGCTATAGCATCGCCCGTACGGGTTATTATGAATCGGAGGTTACCGATTACCGGCTGCTAAATCTGCGGGGCGACCTCTCGGTACATTATCGCTTTACCCCCACCACCGAACTGATATACACGTATCAGGGTGCCACCCTCAACAATGTGTATCAACGTACCAATCGCTTTCGGCTCGAAAACTATGTGCTGGATCAACACAGCCTGACGTTTACGTCGCCATCTGTACAAATCCGGGCCTATCGATCGCGGGAAAATACAGGCGACTCCTATAACATCCGGTCAATGGCTGAGAACATCGACAAATCGTTTAAATCGGATAACCAATGGTTTGCCGACTTTACCAGTCAGTTTAATGCTGATACCAAAGCCGATATGCCCGTGCCCGATGCCCTCCGGGATGCCCGATCAGTTGCCGACCGCGATCGTCCAGCACCGGGTTCCGGGGCGTTCAATACGCTGATTAGCCGTCTCCGCTCAATTAACAACTGGGATGTTGGAGCCGCTTTACAAGTCAAATCCTGGCTGTATCATGCCGAAGGACAGTGGGAACCGACCAAAGTGCTGTGGAAGAATTTTCGGCAGCAAACGGGCATCGATCTATTGGTAGGTTTTGATTTCCGACGGTATGTGGTTTTCCCTGATGGCAATTATTTCATTAACTCGACTAACCCAGGGCACAATTTAGTATATGGGAAGGAAGGCGGTTTTGTGCAGGCCAGTCGAAACTTTCTGAACGATCGACTGAAAGCAACGGCATCGATACGGCTCGACAAGAACACATACTTTGATCCCCGGCTAAACCCCAGACTAGCGCTGGTTTACTCGCCTACCGAATACCATACCCTTCGATTGTCTTATCAGAATGGGTATCGGTTCCCGTCTCTTTTCGAGGCTTTTTCGAATGTCAATTCGGGCGGTGTCAAACGAGTAGGTGGGCTTCCGATCATGTCGAGAGGAATTTATGAAAATACTTATCTGGTCACGTCCATCAATGCTTTTCAGGCAGCTATTACCGCCGATGTGAATGCCAACGGTCTATCGACCAGTCAGGCTATCCAGAAAAACAAAGGACTTTTGAAAGCCAGCCCCTATACCTACATCAAACCCGAACAAGTTAACAGTGTAGAGATTGGCTACAAAGGGCTTTGGTTAGCCCAGCGCCTGTACGTAGATGTCGATTTTTATTACAGTTCGTATCGGAATTTTATTGCTCAGGTCAATGCCAACCTGCCGAAAGGAGCAAATCCGGATTCGCTGGCTTATTATTTTTCGAGTTCAACCACACAGGATCGGTATCGACTCTGGACAAATTCTCAGACACGCGTTTACAACTATGGCGCGAGTGCCGCACTCCGCTACAGCCTCACTACTAACTGGTCGTTGGGAGGAAATGCGTCATTTGCCAGGCTCGACCGGGCCGAAAACGGGGATGGGCTCGAAAGTGCTTTTAATACCCCAAAATGGATTACCAACCTGACGGTTACGAATGGAAACTTTTGGAATGGTATGGGCATTTCGGTCAATTATAAATACCAGAGCAGCTTTCTATGGCAATCGGAACTGGCTACAGGCACAGTGCCTGCCATCAATACGATCGATGCCCAACTCAGTTATTTACTCCGCAAACCAGGATTACTGATCAAATTTGGTGGTACCAACTTACTGAATCAACCCTACTATACCTTTATTGGAGGCCCAGCCGTTGGGGGATTTTATTACACAAACCTGATTTGGGAAATGCCCGGCAAGTAGAACCTCGAAATACTTCATAAAAAAAACGCGCCACCGTTGGGTAGCGCGTTTTTTCATGAAGTGAGCTTAACGGATTAACGAATAGCAAACTCACCCGAACCGATGCGGAAACCTTCCGAATACAGTTCTACGGTGTATTTACCAGGCTTGTAAGGAATACCACGGCTGTACAGCAACTCAACATTCTGGTTGTTGTTGGTGTAATTTACCGTTTGCTTCGTAGTATAGATGGTTTCATTGCCATCAACGTTGAAGGTACCTGAACCGTTAGCCATGTCCGATACAACAGCCCCATCGGGATCAAGTACCCGGACATATACATCCTTCGCTTCCTCTTTCGTCAGCGGGTTATCCAGCAGCGTGTACACGACTTTGATCTTGTCCAGCTTCTTCGCTTTGTAGGCATCGTCTTCTTTCACTTTGCCTTTCGAGTTAACCGCAAATACTTTTACGTTCTGCGCTTTCAGGGCAGCAGCCCGGGTTACTTTGCTGGTCAACTCCGTGTTCTGTGCAACGAAGGTGTTTACTGAATCCCGTAGCTGTTGACGGTTCGTTTTCAACCCTGTGTTCTCTTCGTCCAGCGTTTTTACGTTCGTAGCCAGCGTAACGTTTTCACGTTGCAGACCAGCAATGAGCGTATCTTTTTCCGCCAGGAAGGCTTCATACTGCTTGATTTTGGCTTCGTATTTTGAAATCGAAACCCGGTTGCCACGCTTCAAAGCAGCTTTATCCTGCTCCAGTTGCGCTTTTACCTTTTCGAGTTCCGAAACGTCGCCACCCAGTTTCTGTACTTCAGCAATTTTAGCATCCAACGCTGTTGAGATCGAATCCAGCTTAACGCGAGTTGTCGATAATTCTTCAACGCGTTCCGATATGGTTACTTCCTGGTTTTCAGAAACCTTCTTTTGATCAAAGTACAGATAACTCGATACTCCGGCCAAACCCGTCATAATGATCAGAGCAGCCAGAAGAGCACCATTTGTTTTTGACTTGGGCGCATTATTTTCCATTGCAAATTTTCAGTTTAACGATTAAACATGCACAAACTTAAAAAAGCCGCTTTCGCGGTTGTGTAGAGGTTGTTACATCCAAGCTTTTTGTCTGAATGAAAAATAGTAAGTCGATTCACGAGCGACACTACCGGAACGCCCGCTTACGGCAACCTATTGTAGTGAACAACTCACAGAATTAAAAAAAGGTTTAAATAGTACCCATAAAACACCGCAAATTTATATAATGATTATCAGATAGATAGACCGTTCGATAAATAATTAATTTTCTCTATAGTAAGCATATGCTCTTAGTAGGCTAAATCATCTGATATAAAACAACCCTGATGTACAGTAGGTTTAAGGTCAAAATTGAATCCGAATGCCAGAACTTCCAGAAGTCGAGATCAGACGCCAGTACCTCGAAACATCATCGCTTTACCAGCCTATCAGCCACATTGAGGTGGAAGATAAAAAATTGCTCACTACAGACTATCACACGCTTCAGGAGTGGCTGATTGGCCGCCAGTTTGTTGGCACGGAGCGAGTAGGAAAAAACCTCTTCGTACGTACTGATCAGCCTAATATCTTCGTGCATATGCACTTTGGTATGACAGGCGATCTGGAATACTATCATTCATCGCTCGATAGACCGCGATTTGCCCGAATTGTATTTGAATTTACCAATGGCTTCAACCTGGGGTTCTTATGCCCCCGAAAATTTGAGCGAGTGGGCTTGATTGATAGCATCGACGAGTTCCTGCTCCGGAAAAAAATTGGCCCAGACGGCCCGGCCGTTACTGTTGAGGCATTAGCCCGTCAGGTTCAGCGCAAAAAAGCCTTTATAAAACCCGTTTTGCTCGATCAACAGGTGGTGGCTGGGCTAGGCAACTGGATCGTCGATGAAGTATTGTTTCAGGCAAGGATTCATCCCGAACAACGCGCCGATACCCTCAGCGAAATCCAGATCCATCAGCTACATGATGCCATCCGCCTTGTTCTCGAAACAGCCATTCGCTACGAAGCCGCCTATCGGGACTTTCCGATCGACTTTCTGATTCACGTCCGTGAGTGGGACAATTCGCCCTACGATGATGTGGAAGCCCATAAATTCTGCCCGCGCTGTCATACGCGAATTGAGCGCTCGGTCGTTGGCGGACGTACCACTTTCTTCTGCCCTCGTGAGCAATTCATTCAGTGAACTAGCGGGAACAGAAACATGTTATCGTATTAAATGTATATACATTTAAAATGACAACACAACGATCAATTTCCGATATACGCACGGCTACTCCCAACAATGTTGGTGATGGCTTTATTGGGTTGAATGCATTTCACCCACAAGGATCACGGCCCTACAGTCCATTTCTGCTTCTGGATCATCATGGCCCTATGCAGGTAAAGCCTTCCGAACGTCCAAAGGGAGTCGATCAACATCCGCATCGGGGTTTTGAAACCGTCACTATTGTTTATGAAGGGGCTTTAGAACACCGTGACTCGGCCGGAAACCACGGAAAACTTTTTGCGGGTGATGTCCAATGGATGACGGCTGCCGCTGGTATTATTCACGAAGAAAAACACGAGCGTGCCTTTTCCCGGCAAGGCGGCCAACTGGATTTTGTGCAGTTATGGGTCAACTTACCAGCGCAATACAAAATGAATCCGCCCAGGTACCAGGATATTGCCGCCACAAAAATTCCAGTGGTCACATTGCCTGGTGGAGGTCAATTGCGAGTGATTGCGGGCGACCTAGCAGGTTTACAAGGCCCGGCCAGCACATTTAGCCCTATCGTTGTAGCTGATCTGCGGCTGAATAAGGGCCAAACCGAAACAATAACGATTCCACAGTCGTATGCCTTGATGGTGTACGTATTGAGTGGTTCTGCTACCCTCAATACAACGGCCATGGAGCGAGGGCAGATTGCCCTGCTAAATCAGGATGGCGACCGTATTTCTCTTTCGGCGGAAGAGGACACAAAACTGCTGATCCTGGCCGGAGAGCCCATCCGGGAGCCCTTGGCCGTATATGGACCCTTTGTGATGAACACGCGTGAAGAAATTCTGGAAGCGTTTGAAGACTTTCAGGCCGGACGCATGGGTGTGTTGCAGTAGGCCAGGTATCGATAAAAACAGGCAAGGGTCATCAGAAATGGTCAGGAGTTGCCGAGGATTAGCAGGGATTGAACAATCGCTTGACTATACTTGCCCCCCTGACCATTTCCGACTTCTATTCTATAAATCCTTAATATTCCCGAAACCAATCACATCCCGATATACGGGATTGTCGCGCAGTTCTGTAGCCCGCATTAGTTTATCGGCACCGAATTTTGTTTTCAGTTCATACAGTGTTTTGCGCAGGGTAGCTTTGCGCGTATCGTTCTCGAATAAGCTAAGCGGTACAACTTCGGCGGGAATGAACCGAAAAACAGCCACGCACATACTCCGCAAATGTTCGTTCAGAACGGGTTCGCACCGATGGGTAGCCTGAAATGTATCCAACCGTTCGCGTATAATCCGATAGAGTTCGGGGCCATCCTGCTTGGGTTCCGGAAAATGCACTTCGTAATTGTAGGTCTTGCCCGAATGATACCGACAGGAGAATGATAAATCCTGACAGAATAACTCTTTGTGAACCATCCGCCGTTCGAGCGTTAAGCAAAGCGATTGCAGAAGTTCATCCAGTCGTTCGGGCGAGCATCGTTGATCGGCCGAGATCGTGCGCATGGCCGACATACTTTTATTTTCCTGGGCCGTATCAAAATCAACCTCTCCGCCAAAATTAAGCCGTAAGTGCCAGTGCCACCCCACAATACTCCGACATACAGCCCGCAGGTGTTCTGGTTTGGCATAGCGTAAATCGATTGGCGTATGAACACCACCTGCCTGCAAGCGAGCCGCCATCCGTTGTCCGATTCCCGGCAAGTCGGTTAAGGTAAGCGAACGCAGTACATCGTCGATGGTTTCGGGCGTAATAAGGGTCATACCATCAGGTTTTTGAATATCAGAAGCGAGTTTTGCCAGAAACACATTGGGGGCGATACCAATGGAGCAGCGAAGCCAATCCCCTACTTTTTCGCGTATGGCCTGCTTGATCGCTAAAGCCGTTTGCCGTACATCTTTATACACCAGTTGGTAGTTTGTCAAATCCACCACGGCCTCGTCGATACTTTTGGGCACCACATCGTCTGAAAACTGCCGAAGCACGTCGATAATCTTGACATGAAATTCACGGTATCGATTGGGATGCGTTTCGATGGGTACTAAATCCGGGCAAAGTACGATGGCTTCGTCCAGCCGCATTCCGGTTTTCACTCCACGTAATTTGGCCTCAATCGATGGAGCAATTACACAACCATGCCGCCCTGTGTATACGCACACACCTACCGGCCGACCACGCAACCAGTAATTTACCTGTTGCTCGCAGGAGGCAAAAAAGCTGTTCATGTCAACAAAAAGCACTGTTGGCAGCGTGTGTGTGCCCAATCGGTTCCGTTTCATTAATTTTTGGGTCGAAAAGTGGCTTTTAGTAATAGCATACGTCTATATTTGTAGTATGATTTTTATAATACAAGTGCAATATATTTTAGTTATATTATAAAAATCAACGATCCAGACTACTATACCCAAAAAATTGTTCAAAAAAATTAGCAGTATCGTGACAATTCAGGACAGACTAAAACAGGTTTTCGACGCCTTAGGTATAACAATCTATCAGATTTCTAAGGAGTTAGGTGAAAACCCTTCTAAATTTTATAATATTCTGAACGGTCGTGCAAAACCGTCGTACGATACGATTATGAGTTTGCTGACCTGCTATCCGCAAATCAGCTCTGACTTTCTGATTCGGGGAAAATTGCCGGTATTGAATGTTCCCGAAACTAATGTTCGGTTATTTACATCCGACGACGATACCCTTGAAGTACCCTTCATTCCCGTAAAGTTTTACGCCAGCTTTGTAGAAAGCTATGCCGATGGAATCAACGGGACGGATATGGAAACATTCCGGGTTCGGAAAGCGGTTATGAAAAACCAGAAGCAGGCTGTAGTGCTCGAAATTTCGGGCAATAGTATGAGCCCGCAACTAATCCATGGAGCCAAAGTTCTGGCCGTTCCGGTCAGTGACAGCAACTGGGAGTACCAGTCGGGGGGCGTCTATGCAGTGATGTACCGAGATTATTTCGTCGTTAAACGCATTCGGGACAACGAACTCCTGACTCGTAAATACCTCACGCTCCATTCCGACAACCCCAACGGGGGTAACGTGACGGTTCCCTTACAGGATATTCGGGGCATCTGGAAAATCGTCTCAATCGTAGAAGCTCCTGTTGAATAAAAAATCAGAAATAAGTCAGGGTGGTCAAGTAGGGTCAGACAATTGATTTTCGATGTCTGACCCTACTTGACCACCCTGACCATTACCTGACCACCCTGACCATTACCTGACCACTTTATCAACATCCTTCTGGTGCGCCCACATGTCCTGGAAAATAATACTGTTCTGCTGAAGTTCTGAGAACGTACCTTCGCCCACAATACGGCCATCCTGCATGATGTAGATATAATCGAACAGGGGCAGTAAATGAAGCCGATGCAGAGTCGATACGACCGCCTTATCTGAAAACACCCGCAGAAGCTCCCGATAAATCTGGAGTTCCGTTTTGGGATCTACGCTGCTCGTCGGTTCATCCAGCAATACAATACCACTAGTCCGGGCGGCTAATACACCACGTGCCAATGCCAGTCGCTGCCGTTGCCCACCCGATAAGTTCACGCCTTTTTCCTGAATATTCGTTTCCAGTCCATTGGGTAGCCGACGTATCACTTCATCAAAACGAGCCACCCGGCAAACCTCTCGTATATCTTCCTCTTCAAAAGGTAAACCAAGAGTAATGTTATAGGCAATTGTGTTCTCAAAAATCTCGGGTTCTTGCGGAAAGAGGGTCACCGTATTCGCAACGGCATTCAAATCAGCGTAAACTACCCCATCAACCCGAACCGACACCCCCGGCTCGGGTTGGTATAAGCCACGTAATAGAGTCAATAAGGTGCTTTTGCCTGAGCCGCTTTCGCCAATGAAGGCAATCCGCCTACCTCGCCCCAAACGAATGGCCAGTTCATTCAGATGAACGATTTTTTGAGTGCTTCCTGCCGGACGGCTGTGCGAGAAACTGAGCCCAGCCATGTCGATGTTATTCCAGCCCTCGGGCAGGTTTTCATTTTCAGGCCGTTCGTAACGCGTATACGCTTCCGTAATAGACCGTACCGTCTGCACATCGGTATTGTACTGGACAATTTGCGTATACTGCCAGGCAATGTCGTTGAACACGCTGGTAAATTGGTTCACATAACCCAGCAGAGTTACCAATCCTCCTACCAGAAACACCTTGCCCGGTACATAATGCTGATATACATAACCTGTGGCCAATACGACATAGATAAGCCCAACCAGCATCGAGGCCACAAACCATTTCCACTCATTGATTTTCACCTGCCGGATAAATGGGGGGAAAACAGCCGCTATTTTATGCAGTAAACTATCCTGAATCCGTTGTTCCAGCCGAAGGGTAATGACCGTAATAATGTTGGACAGACTGTCGAATAACGTCGATGAAACAACGTGCTCCCGCTCATTGGTCTCGTCCAGGGCAATGATGAAGGGTCGGTCGAAACGGAGAATAACCCAAATTGTCAATACGCCCAGACCTACACCAATCAGGCCAAAGGCGGGCGAAAAATAGAGCATAGCCCCAAACGAAAAGACAAATTTGGCCAGAGCCTGCAAATACATAAACCCATCCTGAAAAAACGTCTTCAGCGCATCATAAGCCTTACGGATTCGATTGATGGTTGCTCCGCTGTGGTGATCCTTATGCCATCCAACAGGTAAATGCAGGGTTTTGTGGAACAACTCATCCAGAAAATTTCGACTCAGGTTAAACGCCAGCCGTCGCTCCATAACGCGTGCGGGGCCATGAAAAACCCATTCCAGCACCTCCAGGCCTATATACCCTCCCGCATACAACCAGCCCAGTCTAAGAATAGATGTGCCTTGCTGCTGAAGCTCACCGATAAACCAACCAAATAACAAAGGCCGCAGAGCCGCTACGGCATTGGCCAGTATGAACAGACAATACACCAGCACATACTGCCGCTTTTCGTGCCGGGCATACGTCCAGGCGGTGCGTAGTAAGGCGATATAGGGATTTTGCATACACTGATTTATGACGGACCAACGCAAATTTATTTACAGCAACCTTTTAGTCACATCACCTACCGATTAATAGATATATGCCGCCTTGGTCAGCCAACATCTGACCTAAGTACATCGTATCCGTCTACTTGTTTGTATCCATTACCTGAAAAATAAATTATTTATCATTCCGGTAACTTTTAATGTACTCCAACATCGGTGAATTTACGCAAAGCTCCTGCCTGGACCAACGAATTTCTATTTTCGTATGGCTCGTTTGATCGTATTCCAGATTCTGTTTTTGACCGTATCAACAAGGACCTAACCAAGCTTCTGTCGCCCAATCCACTTGTCAGCATTGTTGTTCCAGCCTGGAACGAGGAGGTAACCATTTTGAGTTGCATAGCATCGCTGGCTAAACAAAAAACCAGCCATCCGCTTGAGATTCTGGTCGTGAACAACAACTCGACCGATCAAACGCAAAAAACACTGGACAAACTCCAGGTAAGAAAAGTCTTTCAACCCATTCCAGGTTGGGGTCCGGCCCGACAGGCAGGCCTTGAGCAGGCCCGTGGCAAATACATACTCACAGCCGACTCCGACGGGCTCTACCCACCCAGCTGGGTAGATGAAATGATGGCCGTTCTGCAACAACCAGGAATTGCCTGTATTTATGGCCGATACGCCTACCTTCCATCTCCAGGCTTTTCGCGGTTAAAACTTTCGCTGCTGGAAACCATGAAAGACATTCTTGCCGAAGTGCGGCACATCAAACGCCCTCATCTGAATGCCTATGGGATTAGTACCGGCTATTTGCGTGAACAGGCGTTATCGGTCGGGTATGTCATGCACAAAATTCGGGGCGAAGATGGGCGTATGTGTTTCGACCTAATGCAGTATGGCCAGGTGAAGCAGGTCAGATCGGCTAAAGCTCGTGTATGGACAAAGACACGGAGCCTGACTAAAGATGGCGGTTTTGGTAATGTGCTGTGGCAGCGCGTCAGGAATGAGCTTCGCCGATTGAACATTCTGTTTGTAAAGCAGGCTCCTCACGACACCAAGACTTCAACAAACGACCACTAGTCTGGTCAGCCGCACATCCGTTTACGACACACGCTGTTCATTAAATTACGATCATTTTTTGGCCTCTTCATCTCAGGAGGCTGTTTTCTCTAAATATAAGCTATAAGACGAGGCTTACACTTTGATTTCTAATTGAAATTCAGTAATTTTGCGTCCTGATTTGTAAAAGGGCTACCTGCGTTAGTCAGTGAAAGCTCTTCCTTCGAGTTTAGAAAAACATAACTTTCAGTATAACAAGCTAATGGCTCGCGATTTAAATTTCACGAGAAACATCGGTATCGCTGCCCACATCGATGCGGGTAAGACAACCACCACCGAGCGGATTCTGTATTACGCCGGGGTAAGCCACAAAATTGGTGAGGTACACGATGGTGCTGCTACCATGGACTGGATGGAGCAGGAACAGGAGCGGGGTATCACCATCACGTCGGCTGCTACCACTGTCGATTGGACCTACCGCGACCAGAAGTACCATATCAACATCATCGATACGCCAGGTCACGTTGACTTCACGGTTGAAGTAAACCGATCGTTGCGTGTACTCGATGGGCTGGTGTTCCTCTTCAGCGCCGTTGATGGCGTAGAACCACAGTCAGAAACCAACTGGCGTCTGGCTAACAATTATCATGTAGCTCGTCTGGGCTTCGTGAACAAAATGGACCGTTCGGGAGCTGACTTCCTGAATGTCTGCAAGCAGGTGAAAGAAATGCTGGGCAGCTATGCTGTTCCTCTTCAATTACCAATCGGAGAAGAAGACAACTTCAAAGGCGTAGTTGACCTGGTTAACTTCCGGGGTATCGTCTGGAATGAAGCGGATAAAGGCATGACCTTCCAGGTTGTTCCCATCCCGGATGATATGCTCGAGGAGGCAACCGAATGGCGTGAAAAACTGCTCGAAGCCGTAGCCGAATTCGACGATCACCTCATGGAGAAATACTTTGAGGATCCCGATTCGATCACCGAAGCGGAGATGCTGGCTGCTCTTCGGAAGGCAACCATCGCTATGAAGATCGTTCCGATGCTTTGTGGCTCGTCTTTCAAAAATAAAGGGGTACAAACCATGCTCGACTACGTGATGGCTTTGCTGCCTTCGCCGTTGGACAAGGAGAGCATTAAAGGTACCAATCCGAACACAGGCGAAGAGATTTCGCGGAAGCCTTCAACCTCGGAGCCTTTCTCTGCACTGGCGTTCAAGATTGCAACCGACCCGTATGTAGGCCGTCTGTGTTTCGTACGTTCCTATTCGGGTATACTGGAATCTGGTTCTTATGTCCTGAACAACCGTTCGGGCAGCAAAGAGCGGATCTCGCGGATTTTCCAGATGCACGCCAACAAGCAGAACCAGATCGAACGTCTGGAAGCAGGCGACATCGGTGCTGTCGTTGGATTTAAAGACATCAAAACAGGCGATACCCTGTCGGATGAGAAGAACCCAATCGTTCTGGAATCGATGGTGTTCCCCGATCCAGTTATTGGTTACGCTATCGAGCCGAAGAAAACGGCCGATCAGGACAACTTCTCGAAAGCAATTGGCAAGTTGATCGAAGAAGACCCAACCCTGAAAGTGGAGTCGAACGAAGAAACCGGCCAGACCATTATCCGGGGTATGGGTGAACTTCACCTCGAAATCATCATCGACCGGATGCGTCGTGAGTTCAAGGTAGAAGTAAACCAGGGTGCTCCTCAGGTGGCTTACAAAGAGAAGCTGACCAAAAACGTTGAGCACCGTGAAGTGTATAAGAAGCAGACGGGTGGTCGTGGTAAGTTTGCCGACATCGTGTTCGAACTAGGGCCTCGCGATCCAGAAGAAGATGGTTCGGTTAAGCCAGGTTTGCAATTCGAGAATGGTATCGTTGGTGGTGTAATTCCTCGCGAATTCATTCAGCCAGTTGCCAAAGGTTTCGAAGAATCACTGAAGAATGGCCCGCTGGCTGGCTTCCCGCTCGAAAGCATGAAAGTCCGGTTGTTCCATGGTTCGTACCACGACGTTGACTCCGATTCGCTGTCGTTCGAAATGGCGGCTCGTTTAGGTTTCCGTGAAGCAGCTCGTCAGGCAGGTCCGAAACTGCTTGAGCCCATCATGGCCGTTGAAGTACTGACTCCCGAAGAATATACGGGACCAATCACAGGTGACCTCAACCGTCGTCGGGGTGTGATGAAAGGTATGGATACGAAAGCCGGATCGCAGGTGATCAAAGCCGATGTTCCTCTGTCGGAATTGTTCGGTTATGTAACCGATTTGCGTACGATGTCGTCAGGTCGTGCTACGGCTAACCTGACCTTCTCGCACTACGAAGTCGTTCCACAGAACATTTCGGATGCTGTAGTAGCTAAAGAAAAAGGTACCGTGAAGGCGTAAGCCTTACTAGATATTGGGCAATGAGCCACCTGGCTTGTTGCCCATTTTTTGTGTCGTCGGAGTAAATGGTTCTTTCGGCGTACACGTTTCACTTAATGAACCACAACACAATGAGCCAAAAAATTCGCATTAAGCTGAAGTCGTTCGACCACATGCTGGTTGACAAGTCGGCAGAAAAAATCGTGAAAGCGGTTAAATCGACGGGCGCTGTTGTCAGCGGTCCCATCCCCCTGCCAACCAACAAAGAAATCTATACGGTGCTTCGGTCGCCCCACGTGAACAAAAAGGCGCGTGAGCAATTCCAGCTTTGCACCTATAAGCGGTTAGTTGATATCTATAGCAGCAGTGCTAAAACGGTTGACGCGCTGATGAAGCTTGAACTTCCTAGTGGTGTTGACGTAGAAATCAAAGTCTAACGAATTTCAGTAAAAGGCTTTGTGCCGCTTCTTCGAACGAATTTTGTTCAGAAGGAGCGGCATTTTTTATTCGTTAACGCATCCACTACCAGCCGACTAGTGACTAGTGTTGCCGACAGAAAACCATACGCAAGAAACTTCACCACGATCTACCCTTTATCCGAATTATAAGACTCATCTGCCTGTTATTTTTGTATCTTGTAGGAATACAGTGAACAACAGAACAGGAATATTCCATTCGTTATGGTAAACGTGATACAGCTACTGCCCGACTCGATTGCCAACCAAATTGCGGCTGGCGAAGTTGTGCAGCGGCCCGCTTCGGTGGTAAAAGAGTTGCTTGAAAACTCGGTCGATGCCAAAGCGAAATCAGTACAAGTGATTATCCGTGAAGCAGGCCGTAATCTGATCCAGATTGTAGATGATGGTGTAGGCATGACCGAAACCGATGCCCGAATGAGTTTCGAACGGCATGCTACGTCTAAAATTCGTTCATCCGACGATCTGTTCCGTATTCGGACCATGGGCTTTCGGGGTGAAGCTCTTGCTTCGATTGCTGCGGTTGCTCAGGTCGAAATGCGGACCCGCCGGGCAGAGGACGAATTAGGCACTCTCATTCGGATTGAAGGCTCGGATATAAAAGCCCAGGAGCCGATCACCTGCCTGCCAGGAACCAACCTCCTTATTAAAAATTTATTTTTTAACGTACCCGCCCGGCGTAATTTCCTGAAGTCGAATTCAGTGGAAATGCGTCATATTATCGACGAGTTTCAGCATGTGGCGCTGGCCAACCCCGAAGTAGCCTTTTCCCTGTTTCATAACGATCAGGAGATTTACAACTTGCCTGCCGGGAAACTAAGCCGCCGAATTGTGGATATGTTTGGCAAGAGCTACCGCGAACAGTTGAACTCCTGCGAGGAAAAAACCCCTTACGTAACCGTCCACGGCTACATTGGCAAGCCAGAATCGGCTAAAAAGGCGCGGAATGAGCAGTTCTTCTTTGTCAATAATCGATACATCAAGCACAACTATTTACATCATGCGGTTATAGGTGCTTACGAAGGTACACTGCCTGAAGGCAGCCATCCGTTCTACGTGTTGTTTATCGAGATTGATCCATCCCATATCGACATCAATATCCACCCAACCAAAACAGAGATTAAATTCGATGACGAGCGATCGGTATATGCCATTATGATGGCTGCGGTTCGAAAAGCGGTGGGCTTATATAATCTGGCCCCTTCTCTCGACTTTGATTCCGATGTCAACTTTCTGACTGGCGTTTCCGCCAATCAATCGAAACCGTCTGCTAAAGGTGACCTGGAAACGTCTGTCCCCGTTTCGAAAGCCTCTACATCCGAGTCAATAGCGCCCCGTCCCATTAGCCCTTCCTGGGCAACGGGAACGAGCCAGCCCGTTAAAGAGCGAAGCTCACGACGAGATGACTCGCTGGACTCAGCCGCCGGTAGTAGTTTTAATCTGCCCTCAAAGCCTATAGCCCGTCCATCGGTCAACAACTGGCAAACCCTGTACGACGGGGTAGCCGACCCGGAAAAAACGGAGAGTCCTTCAACCACACCTGGAGACTGGTTAGGCCCAGTACGTTCTACGAATCCGCCAATAGGCCAATCCATTCCTGAAAATGAACCCATAACCCTTGGCAGCCGGGCCAACCAATTACAGGTAGGTTTATCCGCATCGGAAAAAGACAGCCCGGTACTGGTTGAAGATGAGAGCATTGTTCAACTCCAGAATCGTTACCTTTTAGCACCTATCAAGTCAGGAGTAATGCTCATTGACCAACGTAGAGCCTATGAACGAATTCTGTACGACCAATTTCACACGGCACTGACCAAACAAAATGGGTCCTCTCAGCAGTTATTATTTCCAAAGACCATTACGCTGACCCCCGTTGATTTTCAACTGGCTCTCGATCTGAAGCAGGACCTGACAAACCTTGGTTTCGAATTTGACGAATTAGGTGCCAATACGTTTGTCATTCGGGGAATACCAGCCCTGACCATGGGCGAGAACGAAGAAGAATTGTTTGCTAATTTACTAGCGCAACTTCGGGCCGATACGGGCCGGTTGAAATTAGATAAAATAGAATCTATGGCACGATCATTGGCCCGACGGTCAGCGATGCACCGCGCCACGCGCCTAAGTGCAACCGAATGCCGTGCTTTAGTAAACCAATTATTCGCATCAACAAACCCAAGTTATACCCCCACGGGCGAACCGATTACGGTTGTGCTTACGTTGGATAAAATTGCTGGCCTCTTGCGCTGATTATTAAGTTAATCAGTATAAATTAGTTGATATAAAATGTTTAATCTTACTCCAGTAGTTCGTACGCTGTTAATACTAAACGTATTGGTCTTTCTGGTGACGAATGATGCTATTATTGAGCAGTTTGGTCTTCATTCGTTTCTGTCGGACCGATTCAATCCGATTCAGTTACTGACCCATATGTTTTTGCATGGGGGCTTTAATCATATTTTCAGCAATATGATCGGATTAATTGTTTTCGGGCCGATGCTGGAAAATTTTTGGGGCCCACGCCGGTTTACGTTCTTTTACTTTTTTTGCGGGCTGGGTTCGGCGTTGCTATTTTCTGGAGTAAACTATTTTGAGATGCACGACGTATATATGTCGGTTGAGGCATATCGGGCAGCTCCTGGTTTTGATAATTTTTCGGCTTTTGTTGATCAGCACGCCATGTCATACTACGATCAGCTAGAGCCATTTATTGATAAATTTAAAAGCTTTCCTAACGATAGTAAACTGCTTCAGATGAGCGTTTCTTACGTCAATCAGATCTTTACACGTCAGGTCGACGAGCCAATGGTTGGGGCGTCAGGTGCAATTTTTGGAGTAATAATGGGTTTTGGACTATTGTTTCCGAACACTCAGCTTTTTTTATTGTTTCCACCTATACCGATTAAAGCAAAGTATCTCGTTATCTTTTACGGAGCCTTTGAACTTTACTCGGGTATTTATCGGGCGCAGGCCGACAACGTTGCTCACTTCGCTCACATTGGCGGTATGCTGTTTGCATTTATTCTGGTAAAATACTGGGGCTCCCAGCGCAAAACGTTTTATTAGTGATGAGCGGGTTATTCGACGACTTTCGAAGCGAATTCAATAAGCCCAACAATACGTTGGTGCAATTGATCTTAATTAACACGGTAGTGTTTCTGGTACTCCTGTTGGCCAGAGTAGGTTTACAGGTGGCCGAACATGGCGATGTCTATGATCTCATTCGTGATCAACTCACAATGCCGGGCCAGGTCAACGCGTTTCTGCATAAGCCCTGGACACTTTTCACCTACTTTTTTACGCATGAGGATATTTTCCATGTTCTGTACAACATGCTCTTTTTATACTGGTTTGGCCGGTTGATTGATGAGTATCTGGGCAATCGACGGTTGATCGGTTTATACATTATGGGTGGTCTGGCCGGTGGGTTACTCTTTCTGGCGATGTTCAACCTGGTTCCTTATTTTCAGGCCAGGGCGGGCTTACCACTGCTGGGGGCATCAGCGGCTGCTTTTTCAGTGGCAGTTGGCGCGGCTACGTTGCTACCGAACTACACCTTTCACCTGCTGTTTTTTGGACCTGTTCGTATCAAATACATCGTTTTCTTCTTCATTGTACTATCCATAGCCCAGTCGGCCGGTGATAATGCGGGTGGCAACCTGGCCCATTTGGGCGGTGCCTTAATGGGTTTCGCATACGTTAAACTGTTACAGAATGGCACGGATTTAGGCCGCCCTATCTATTGGGTTGCCGATGGCTGGAGCAATCTGTTTAAACCTAAACCAGCCGTAAAAGTATCGTATCGGCAACGTAGCAGCGCCAGCGCTCAAACGAGTTCATACATGTCGTCGGGGAGTACTTCCTCCACGATGTCGGTTCCCGATCAGGATGAAGTCGATATGATTCTGGATAAAATTTCACGGTCAGGTTATGAAAGTTTAACGCGCGAAGAGAAGCAAAAACTCTTCCGGGCCAGTCAGCGGAACTAGTTTTTATCCACCTTATTTTGCCAGCTCATTTACTTCCTATCCTTTCTTTCTAAAATCTAAGCGCCTGCTTTCTCCGTATACATCCACAGAGATACAGAGGCTTAGATTTTTTATAGTTGTTAAAAAATGTATTAGCTTCGTTGCAGAATACAGTTAGCAATCCACCCACAGAACATTCTTTTCTGTATAAGTGTTGTGTAAGACAGACGTTTATCTGCTATTATCATGTTGATTACCCCTGGCAGTCTTCTGGCCACTATCAATACTCCCGACGATCTTCGTAAACTCGATAAATCTCGCTTACCTCAGGTTGCCGACGAACTCCGCCAGTTTATAATTGATGATGTTTCCGTATACGGCGGCCATTTTGGAGCCAGCCTCGGCGTAGTGGAACTGACCGTAGCGCTCCACTATGTGTTCAATACGCCCGACGATCAACTGGTGTGGGATGTGGGCCACCAGGCATATGGACACAAAATTCTGACTGGTCGGCGGGATGTATTTCATACCAATCGGTTCTACAAAGGCATTTCCGGGTTCCCTAAACGGAAAGAAAGCCCTTACGACTCATTTGGTGTAGGCCATTCCTCAACATCGATCTCGGCAGCTTTGGGCATGGCCGTGGCTTCACAGCTTCAGGGCTATACACAACGAAACCATATTGCGGTAATTGGTGATGGGGCCATGACCGCCGGTGAAGCCTTTGAAGGTATGAACCATGCCGGGGCAACCGACAGTAATCTGCTGATCGTGCTGAACGACAATTGCATGAGTATAGACCCCAACGTGGGCGCTCTGCGCGAATACCTGACCGACATTACCACCTCACAAACCTACAACAAGGTAAAAGATGAGATCTGGAATTTGTTGGGCAAAATGGACAAGCTTGGCAAAACGGCACAGGAACTGGTTTCGCAGGTCCAGTCGGGAATTAAAAGTTCACTGTTGGAGCAGAGCAACCTTTTCGAGTCGTTACACCTGCGCTATTTTGGGCCTATAGATGGCCACGACATTGATCATCTGGTTAGCGTTTTAAGCGATTTAAAACAAATTCCAGGGCCTAAGTTGCTGCACATCCTGACGGTAAAAGGCAAAGGCTACGGACCAGCCGAAAAAGATCAGACAAAATGGCATGCCCCCGGCCTGTTCGATAAAGTAACGGGAGTTATTCAGAAGAAAGTTTACGATACACCACAGCCTCCAAAATATCAGGATGTTTTCGGCCACACACTGGTTGAACTGGCCGAGCAAAACCCGCGTATTGTAGGGGTTACCCCGGCCATGCCATCAGGCTCCTCCATGAACATCATGATGAAGGCAATGCCCAAGCGTGCCTTTGATGTGGGGATTGCCGAACAGCATGCCGTGACCTTCTCAGCCGGGATGGCTACGCAGGGTGAAGTTGTGTTCTGCAACATTTACTCAACCTTCATGCAACGGGCCTACGATCAGGTCATTCACGACGTCTGTATTCAGGAGCTACCCGTTGTTTTCTGTCTGGACCGGGCTGGTTTTGCCGGGGCCGATGGTCCTACGCATCATGGCGCCTACGATCTGGCCTATATGCGTTGCGTACCAAACATGATTGTAGCGGCTCCGATGAATGAACAGGAGTTGCGGAATATGATGTTTACGGCCCAATCGGATGAAGTCCAGCAAGGCAAACGTGCTTTTACCATTCGTTACCCTCGGGGCGAAGGGGTTATGCCCAACTGGCGAACCCCGCTCGAAAAACAAGAGATCGGAAAAGGTCGCCTGATTGCCGATGGCGAAGAGGTAGCTATTCTGACCATCGGTCACATTGGCAACTACGCCGTACAGGCATCCGAGCTATTGGCCAAAGAGGGTATTCGACCTGCCCTCTTCGATATGCGCTACGTCAAACCACTTGACGAAGCCTTGCTCCATCAGATTTTTAGCCGTTTCGACCGGGTACTGACGGTAGAGGATGGATGCCTGATGGGTGGTTTTGGAAGCGCAGTGCTCGAATTTATGGCCAACAATGATTATTCGGCTCGTGTAAAACGGTTGGGTATTCCGGATGAGGTGATCGAACACGGCGAACAAATTGAACTTCACCGAGAGTGCGGCTTTGACCCACAAGGTATTGCCAATGCTGTTCGCGAATTACTCTTTACCGGCCGTACCATAGCGGTCTAGTTTTAAAAGAGCGAAAGAGTGAATGCGTGAAAGAGCGAACCTGTCCGGCAGGAATAATCGACCGGAAGGCAAGTCATTCTTTCACGCATTCACTCTTTCGCTCTTTCTATGTATCCAATATGAGAATTTTCAAATTCGGAGGAGCGTCGGTTAAAGATGCTGCCGGCGTTCGAAACCTGGCTGACATCGTTAAAGCACAGGCAGAAGACGCACTCGTTGTGGTATCGGCGATGGGCAAAACCACCAATGCCCTTGAAACGATTGTCCA
Source organism: Spirosoma panaciterrae DSM 21099 (assembly GCF_000374025.1). Taxonomy (GTDB): domain Bacteria; phylum Bacteroidota; class Bacteroidia; order Cytophagales; family Spirosomataceae; genus Spirosoma; species Spirosoma panaciterrae. The sequence continues at coordinate 195,272 of NZ_KB893177.1, forward strand.
GGCGTATGTTCGACACGATACGCAAACCCTGCAAGCGACTCTTAAAACGGTTTCCGAGTACCATCAACACATCATGGATGAACTTGGGGGCGACTTTCCGGCAGCCAATCAAACTCTGAACGGTTTGAAAGCGATGGTCACCCAGCCGGCAACAGGCTCGTACGACGAAGTTTATGACCAGATCGTTTCGCTTGGTGAAATCATATCGACCCAAATCGTAGCTGCGTATGTACAGCAGCGTATTCATACGGCCCGCTGGTTCGACGCCCGCCAGCTTGTACGAACCGATAATACCTACAGAGAAGGCCGGGTCGACTGGGCGAAAACCGGACAGTTGATCGAACAGGCTATTGGTCATAAAGGCATCAACATAACGCAGGGGTTTGTTGGCCAATCGGCCGATGGGCATACCACAACGCTCGGCCGCGATGGTTCTGACTACTCAGCTGCCATTTTTGCCTATTGCCTGAATGCCGAAAGTGTAACCATCTGGAAAGATGTACCGGGGGTATTGAATGCCGACCCGCGCTGGTTCGACGAAACAATCCTGCTGGAAAAATTAACCTACCAGGATGCTATCGAGCTGGCCTATTATGGTGCCACGGTCATTCATCCGAAAACGATCAAGCCCCTGCAAAACAAGGGGATTCCCTTGTATGTACGCTCGTTTCTGGACCCATCAGCAGCCGGTACGGTGATTGGCAACTTCAAACAATCACTCTCTACCCCTTCGTTCATCTTTAAAGTAAATCAGGTTCTGATTTCGTTGCACCCGAACGACTTCTCATTCATTGCTGAGGATAATCTGAGCCGGATCTTTGGCCGATTTGCGCTGGCCGGGGTTAAGATCAATCTGATGCAGAATACAGCCATTAGTTTTTCGGTTGTTGTCGACAACAACCCAGATCGGGTACCAGCTCTGCTAGACCAGTTAAAACAGGATTTTCGGGTTAATTACAACGATGGCCTTGAGTTGATCACCATCCGGTATTACGACCAGCGCACAATAGACCGGGTCTTGCTCAATAAAAAATTGCTTCTGGAGCAGAAAAGCCGTTATACAGCGCAATTGGTGGTTCGAGATTTGGGATAAGGGCAACGTTCAGCCTAATGCAAGTGATGAACTATTGAGTAGCTTACAGCGGGGCTAGTAGCATACGTATATCTTTCCGGGAAAAAACATCTTTCTTTTCTATGGTCAAATCAAAGCGAATCCGCCATACGGTTGTGTTCAAACTAAAACACCCCGGCGGTTCTTCGGAAGAACATGATTTCTTAACCAGCGCCCAGTCGCTCGCATCCATATCGGGTGTGGAAAACTTTGAGCTACTGAAACAGATCAGCCCTAAGAATCCGTATGATTGGGGCATATCGATGGAGTTTGCTTCGCAGGCGGTATACGACCACTATAACAACCATCCCGACCATGTAGCTTTTGTCGGGAATCGTTGGCTCAAAGAGGTTGATAACTTTCTGGAGATTGATTATCAGCTTTGATATTGGCAGCTTTCAGGCTTAAACAACCTATATAATCCTTGTGGTTGTTATCTTTGACATCAGGGAAACATCGTCTGCTTATGTATTTCGGCTATTTCAACGGCACTATTGCACCAACCGACCAGCTTGCCGTCGGCGTTACTGATCTGAGTTTGTTACGTGGCTATGGCCTGTTCGATTATTTCCTGACGTATAACGGCCGTCCGTTTCAATGGGATTGGTACTGGGAGCGCTTTCAGAACTCAGCCTCCCGGATGCATCTGCCGTTGCCGTTGGGTAAAGAAGAAACCTACAGCATTCTGATGAAGCTGATCGAGCGAGCTGGCGGACAGGATGTCGCGTTTCGCTTTGTGATGACCGGGGGCTATTCGCCCGATAGCATCACCATCGATAAACCTAACCTGCTAATTCTGACCGAGCCCATTCATCCTGTGCCGCCTATCCAGTACGAGCAGGGCATCAAAGTGATTCTGGATGAGTATGTCCGGGAAATGGCCGAAGTAAAAAGCACTGATTACAAACGGGTGATCCTGATGGCACAAGCCATAAAATCGGCGGGTGCGTCGGATTTGCTCTATCAGAAAGGCGGCCAGATTAGCGAACTCAGCCGGAGCAATTTCTTTCTGGTCAAAGGCGACCGGCTCATCACACCCAACCAGCATATTCTACACGGCATTACCCGCCGAACCATTATCCAACTCGCCCAGACCGATTTTCGGGTTGAAGAGCGGGCACTACTCCTTTCTGAACTCTACGATGCCGACGAAGCTTTTACCACCAGTTCGACCAAAAAGGTGCTGCCCATTGTACAAATCGGTGAGTTAACCATTGGCGATGGCTACGTTGGCCCCAAATCCAAATTCCTGCTAGAGCGATTCAACGATCTGATTAAGAGTTGGTAACAGTGAGTTTGCGTATTGGCTGATAAGGGCCTTAGTCATCGCTGGCTCTTCGCCAATCCGACCCAGGCACGCTAAACCTGTGTAATTTAAAATAAACGTTTCCGTAGCCAGAACCGTAGGACCATTGAACAGAATACCCAACAGGTGGATACCTCGGCGCTGGCAGGCTTCGACCGATAGAAGTGTATGATTGATACTACCCAGGTAATTCCGGGACACGAGTAACACTGGCAGACCCAATTCTTCAATCAGATTGATATTCAGCACCCGGTCATTCAGCGGAACCATCAGACCACCCGCCAGTTCCACAATCAGATTGTTGGCAGTTTGAGGTAACTGGATGTGCTCCAGGTCAATGGTTACGCCATCCAGTTCGGCGGCTGCGTGCGGAGATAACGGCTGCGTAAGTCGATAGGCTTCTGGATGAAAAACGGATTGGGGATTCGAAATCAATCGACGGACCGTATTTGTATCCGAATCCTCCAAAGCACCTGATTGTATAGGTTTCCAATAATCAGCCTGTAAAGCTTCGACCAGTACGGCCGAAGCGACCGTCTTACCAATTTCGGTGCCAATACCGGCCACAATGCATTGAAAAGGCATAGACTAATTTGAATTTGTAAGCGCTAACGCGCGCTGTAAACTGGTAATAAGTAGGTCTATTTCGTCCGTTGTGTTGAACGCATGCAGGCATAAACGCAACCGCTCCTGCCCCACCGGAACCGTCGGACTAAGTATGGCCCGCACATCCAACCCCGCCTGCTGTGCGTCGCTAGCTACCTTCCGGGCCTGATCGTTACCTGGAACCAACAGACACTGAATGGGTGACTGGCTTTCTGTCCAATTACTGCCTGGCAAGCGTTCACTAAATTGCTGACGAAAATAATCAAGCCGTGCATAGAGTTGATCCTGTGCCTGAGTATCCGTTTGTAGTTGCTCATGGGCACATTGAATAGCCAGCAGGCTATGGGGAGGTAGAGCCGTTGTATAGACAAAGGAACGGGCAAAGTTGATCAGATAGTCACGCAGAATGGTCGGACCAACAATAGCAGCCCCATGCACACCCAGGGCCTTCCCGAAGGTATGCACACGAGCCAGAACCCGATCCTGTAAGCCCAGGGCCACCACCAGCCCTTCCCCATTCGGGCCGTATACACCCGTAGCATGCGCTTCGTCAACCAATAACGCAGCACCGTAGGCAGCACATAGGTCAGCTAGTTTCTCCAACGGCGCAGCATCACCATCCATCGAATAAATCGACTCGACAGCAACGAAACTTTGTCCGGCTTGTCTGTTCAGGCTAGCCTGTTTTAGCTTTTCTTCCAGATCGGCCAGATCATTATGGCGGAATCGATGGCGGGTAGCGTAACTAAGCCGTGCGCCATCGATCATACTGGCATGGATTAACTCGTCGGTCAGCAGCGTATCACCTGCTTTAGGCAGACAGGCCAGCAAACCCAGGTTCGCATCGTAGCCCGAGTTAAAAATCAGCGCGGCTTCTGTTCGATAAAATGTAGCCAGGTTATGCTCTAATTGATCGGCCAAAACCGTTTGTCCAGCCAGCAGCCGGGAGCCCGTAGCCCCAGTCATGGCCTCGGTATGGGTCAAATCCGCTTGTTGAATGGCCTTTTTAAGTTCGGAAGAACGGGCGAATCCCAAGTAATCGTTCGAGCAAAAGTCAACAAGTCCATCCGCCGTTTTGAGCTGGCGCAGTAAACCACTTTGCTGATACGTCGCGAGTCGATCGGCTAATGTCTGGGCAATTGAGTGGGTCAACGTGAGCATAGCCGCAAAGGTAAAACGACCTTCGGAAAGGATCGTCACGATCTATTCTTTCCCGCTAAAAATGTGAGTAACACAATAGTTATCCACAACTACTATGTGGATAACTATATCAATAAATTGAAAAAATGATGATTTGAGCAAACTGGCGGCAAAACTTATCCACAAAGGTCCATGACCTAACGTCCTCAATGCGCAATCGATAAGACCAGTTTACCAAACTGCTTCCCGCTATCCATCTTATTCATAGCCAGCTGAGCCTCAGCCAAGGGCACGATCTGGTCAATAAAAGGTACAATCTGTTTATCATTGACCAGAGCGATCATATGGGCGAATTCGGGTTCTGTACCCATCGTTGTCCCGAAAATCGACAATTGTTTAAAGAATACTTTTGGCGGTACTATATCGGTAATGTTACCTGTAGTTCCGCCAAAAAAGGCAATCCGTCCACCCGGAGCGGCTATATCGATCAGTTTGGCAAAGCTGGGGCCACCAGCACTGTCGATAATAACGTCGAAGTAACCGCGTCGGCCACCACCCGTTTGGGCCATAAGCGTTTTATGCCAATCAGGTTGTCGGTAGTTTATGCCACCAGCGATACCTGAATTTTGTACCCTGGCCAGTTTTTCGTCGGAACCTGAGGTTACCCACACTTCAGCACCAGCCGCCACAGCAAACTGCATGGCCATCAACGCAGCCCCTCCCCCAATGCCCGTTACCAGAACTTTTTCGGGAATACTGGCCGTGTTCGTATGCAAACCTGCGCGGGTCATAAGTGCCCGCCAGGCGGTCAGGCCAGTCAGTGGCAGTGCAGCCGCTTGCTCAAACGAAAGATGGTCGGGCTTATGGTGGATGTATCGGATATCGACAGTAATGTATTCAGCAAAGGTTCCATTTTCCGGCATACCCAGTATCCGAAAGTCATCCCCATAAAATCGGGGGTTGTCGCCCCAATGCATAGCAGGATTGATAACAACCGACTGGCCTCGCCAAACCCGGTCGACACCTTCACCCACTTCTTCCACCACACCGGCACCATCAGATCCCAGAATTACGGGCAATTTTATACCCGGATACAAAGCTTGCTGAATAAATACATCGCGATGGTTTAAGGCAGCTGCTTTGAGCTTTATCAGAACCTGTCCTGGCCCTGCAACCGGAACCGGAACATCTATTAACTGAACGGGCTGATGCGTTTCGGCAAGAAGAATGGCTTTCATTGGCTTATTTGACATGAAGTTGTGATACAATAATTGACCGTTTACTTTTGCCTGACAGAACTAGTCATTGAGGGGTCATTCGTTGCCATTAGCAGTCGTTCATTGCCTAGACCTGATAACAGCGAACGACCAATGACTATCTATGACAACCGTGTATGCTAACCTATCGAGTGGCGACTGCTGACGATGCCGAGTCCATTGCACAATTACATAGCCTCAGTTGGCAGCAAAACTACAGAGGTATTTTTACAGATAGTTACCTGAACGGTCCCGTTCTGGATAATCGTCGGTCTGTTTGGCAAAGCCGCTTAAGGCAGACATCACCCGATCAATACGTTATCGTTGCCGAAGATAAGGCAAAAATTTGCGGCCTCGCCTGTGCGTATGCCAATAACGACCCTGTTTGGGGAACGTTGCTGGATAACCTGCATGTTCATCCCGACTGGCAGGGTAAAGGCATAGGCGCTGCCCTTATGAAAACTACGGCTCACTGGGTGCAACAGTATGCCCCCGAATCGGGGCTGTATTTATGGGTGCTGGCCGGTAACATCAATGCGCAAAAATTTTACAACCGTATGGGTGGAGTCAACGCCGAACAGGCTTCTCTGCCTAATCCGGACGGAAATTATTCCGATTGCTTTCGGTATGTGTGGGCCGATCTAACCAATTTACTATGATTCGATTTTTCAATGAGGATGTTCCTTATAAACTTCCTCACAAACAAGGAATTCGCCAATGGCTGAAACAACAGGCCCAACAGGAAGGCTATACTATTGGCGATCTGAACTACATATTCTGCTCGGATGAGTACGTACTCCAAGTCAATCGGGATTACCTCCAGCACGACTACTATACCGACATTATCACCTTCGATCAGAGTGAAGAAGAAGAGAAACTAGAGGGGGACATTTACATTAGCGTCGATCGGGTGGCTGATAATGCGGCACAGTTGGGCATTCCGGCCGAGCAGGAAATGCTCCGTGTATTGGCGCATGGGTTACTACACCTCTGTGGTTATGCTGACAAAGGCGCTGAAGAAGAGATTCAGATGCGGAAGAAAGAGGACGAATGGCTCCATCACTATACCGCCTGATTCCATGCGACTGCTTATCGGCTCCCTGCTATTACTGACCCTAACGGTGAAGGCTCAGAAGCGTATGGTTATCACCATCGATGATCTGCCAACGGTATCGACCTTCTATAAGACCCCACTGGAGAAACAGCAACTGACGCAAAAACTGCTCGCTCACGTTACATACGCCCACGCACCGGCTATTGGGTTTGTCATTAGCGGTTTACTACAATCGGCCAACCGACCCGATACGGCCCAGCTTGCGCTTCTTCAACAGTGGCTGGATGCCGGTCTGGAGCTAGGCAATCATACCTTTGCGCATAAGGATTACAACCTGATTCCGTTCAGCGAGTCAAAGGCGGATGTGATACAGGGCGAGTCGATTGTAAAAAACTTTGTTAAGAAACAGGGAAAGCCCTTTCACTATTTCCGCCATCCTTACCTACGCAAAGGCGATACAATGGCCAAAAAAGATTCACTGGAGCATTTTCTTCGCCAATGGGGATACCGTGAAGCGCCCGTTACAATTGACAATTCTGACTGGGTATATGCCCGCGCTTACGACAATGCTCTAAAGGTACACGATGCAACCCTGCTGGCTCAGGTAGGCCAAAGCTACGTTTCTTATATGCTCAATTGTGTGGCGTATTATGAAGCGCAAAGTATGGCCTTATTTAATCGGCCGATGGCTCAAGTCTTACTCATTCATGCCAATTCCATCAATGCCGATTTTCTGGGTAAACTGCTTGGTGAGCTAAAAAACCGAGGGTATTCTTTTATCACGCTCGATGAAGCCCTAAAGGATGAAGCCTATCAGTCTGCAGATACCTATACGGGCAAAGGTGGAATCTCCTGGCTGCATCGCTGGGCACTTACCAAGGGCAAAAAAGGAGAATTTTTCAAAGGCGAGCCGGAAGTTCCGGCTACTATCGATGAACTGGCCAATCGGCAATGACAAGTTATCCGGCCGTCAGGCCACCATCCAACTGAATGGCCTGACCAGTGACGAATTCGTTTTCATCTGAGCAGAGCCAGAGAATAGCCTGTGCAATCTCTTCAGGCTCACCAAGCCGACCAATCGGAATGCGCCGACGCATTTTCTGTTCCATGTCGGGAGCCGCCCGGAAAAGGTCATCGACCATGGCAGAATGCGTGTAAACCGGACAAACCGCATTGATGCGGATGTGTTGCCGGGCATATTCCAGCGCAGCCGTTTTGGTCAGGCCAATCACGGCATGTTTGGAAGCACTATAAGGGGCCCCCATTGGCATACCACGCACCCCAGCAATACTCGATACGTTCACGATTTTACCTCCGGCTGGTCGACCAACTTCCCGTTGTTTTAGCATCTGCCGAATCTGTGCCTGCATACCATAAAACACCCCGCCGACATTAACAGCCATTATCTGGTCGAAATCTTCCTGCGTATGCTCCAGCAATCGGCCATATTTTCCGCCGATCCCCGCGTTGTTTATCCCGATGTCCAGTCGACCGTAGTGGTCTACCGTTTTTTGTACAGCCGCTTCCAGTTGTTCCGGATTGGCCACATTGCAGGCTACAAACAGGGCACCGCCACCAAGTCCTTGGATTTGATCAACCGTTTTCTGACCATTGACCGGATTTATTTCGGCTACAACTACCTGTGCTCCGGCTTTCGCAAAGGCTAAGGCTGTGGCCCGGCCTATGCCCGAACCGGCTCCGGTGATGAATGCGATCTGATCGGTAAATGATGCCATACTTGCTGATGTCTTTCGTATCGGACTAGCAAAATAGTGCTATTTTGTGCTTTATTTTTCTACTCTATGCCATCTGCCGTTAAAAAAATCAGTATCGCCTTACTCGTGGTTTTATCCATTGGATGGCTAGCTATTTTAAGCTGGCATAGGTGGCTTATGGGCGATCCTGCCATTATCCTAAAACCATCGACAGCCGCACAGCATATTGCCCACATCGAACGGATTGGTAATCGATCTGAACGTGGGAATCTGCTGGGTATTCAACCCTGGATGGAACCTACCGATTATCAGAACGGACTAACCTTTCGGCAAAAACTGGAGGGGTATCTAAAGACGGCTCAGGATAGTGGCCTTCTGGTTCCCGGCAAAACCGTTGCTATTTTCCCCGAATATATAGGCACATGGCTGGTGGCTGCCAATGAAGCGGATCGTGTATATAAGGCGAAAACCATTCAGGAAGGGTTAACGGCCATGACCCTGACGCACCTGCTTCCCTTCTGGCAAGTATACCGAACGATTCCTGATACGGTTGGTAACAAAACCAATTACGCCATTTTTGCCATGAAAGCTCAGCAAATGGCTCAAGACTACCAGCTTACGTTCGATATGCTGGCGGCTCAGTTCAACATAACGATTGTAGCCGGTTCTATTCTGCTGCCTGAACCTACTGCTGAGCATGGAAAACTACGGGTTGGCAATGGGCCACTCTACAATGTATCGGCTGTATTTCACTCCGATGGCAGGCTCGACCCACAGCTTATCCGAAAAGTATTTCCTATTGCCGACGAGCTGCCTTTCGTCTGTCCCGCCAAGGCTGCCGATATAGCCGTTTTTGATGTTCCCATTGGTCGCCTGGGCGTATTGGTTTGCGCCGATTCGTGGCATTCGGCAGCGTACAAAACGCTGAAACAAAAAGGCGCTACCATATTGGCCGTTCCTTCGTATTCAGCAGGCGATACCATCTGGAAAACAACCTGGCATGGCTATAGTGGCACACCAACCCCCGCCGATGCCCAGGCCTCAGTCGGCAAACTGACCGAAGGGCAAGCCTGGCTGACGTATGCCATGGCCGGTAGGGCTACGCCAGAAGCAGGGATTACAAAAGGAATGAACGTTTTTTTACGCGGTAAACTCTGGGATTTAGGGACCGACGGTACTACAATTGTTGTGCAGGACAGCACTACGACAAAACTAACCCCTGCAGCCAATGGTGCTACTTTAACGTGTTTATGGCTCTAAATCATTTTGCACTTTTCTAACAAGTTTTCCATATGATCTATAACCATATAACTCATTATTAAGCAATTGCTCGTCAGACGGTTTAGGACTTATAGTTTTTCTTAAAAATTTACAAATCTTTCCTCAACAGACCTCCGTAGGTATTGGCGTCCTGGTTGATACATGACCGGATTCTATCACCTAACATTATTTACTCAATGGAAAACATTACGAATCGGCCCGAAACGACAACTTCGGAGATGGCGTCCAGCCGTCGGTCGTTTCTGCGAGTAGCGGGGGCAGCGGCTGTAACAGGCGGTCTACTTACAGCCTGCTCCCATGCAGATGACAACTATCTAATTCCTTCTGGTAGCGCCCGTGCTGCTGGCGATACCGTCAAATTACCCACTGGGGATGTTGGTATTCTTGCCTTTGCTTATGTGCTTGAACAATTGGAAGCTGCTTTCTATGAAATGTTGCTGGCCAAGCCCTACCCCAATATGTCGTCGTCTGACCGGCAGCTCTGGACCGACATTCGCGGCCACGAGATTATCCACCGCGAATTTTTCAAAGCCGCTTTGGGTGGAGCCGTGCCAACGCTAACGTTCAACTTCAGCAGTATCGACTTTAATGATCGCGCTGCCGTACTGATTGCTGCCGAAGCCTTCGAAAAAACCGGAGTAGGCGCCTATAATGGAGCAGGCAAATACATTAAGGATGCTGGCTATCTGACATTGGCAGGTAAAATTGTTTCGGTCGAAACCCGTCACCATTCCATTCTTCGCGAACTACAATATCCTAAATCGGATGCGTTTGCTGGGCCAACGATCGTTACCAGCGATACAGGTTTACACCTGGCCTACGAGCCAACCTATGTGTTACCTATTGCTCAGAAATATATTCTTGAAACCATCGACGCAAGCGCATTAGTAAGCAGCCTCGCATAAACCACTTTACTCCATGAACTTACAGAACTTACTCAGTGATATTGAGAAAGTGGATGGCGAAATTTTTGACCGCCTTGCCCACGTCTCGCGTCGGGGACTTTTTAGTTCGCTGACCAAAAAAACGATTGCAGCCGCTGCACCAGCCATTATGGCTTCGGCTTTAACCAAAGCGTATGGCCAGTCGAGCAGTTTGCCACAGAATGTAAAAGATGTTCTGAACTATGCGCTGACCTTAGAATATCTGGAATATCGTTTTTACGACACGGCCAATAACCTGTCGATGATTCCGAACGACTATAAAATGGCTTTCGAAGTCATCCGTCGCCATGAGCAGGTACACGTGCGTCTGCTGAAAAACGTTCTGGGAGCCGATGCGATTCCTGAGCCTAAGTTCGACTTTTCGGCCAAAGGAACCTTCACGGATACCTTCAGCAATTTCCAGACCTTCGCAGCTATTGCCCAAACGTTTGAAGATACGGGTGTTCGGGCTTACAAAGGCCAGGCCGCTAACCTGATGAATGCCCCCGCCATCCTTCAGGTAGCGTTGCAAATCCACGCTACTGAAGCCGCTCACGCTGCCAATGTTCGTTACATTCGGAACCAGAAAGGCTGGATCACCGGCGGAACGGCTGCTATGCAAGGCTTACCTTCGGTAGTCAATGGCAGCTATGCAGGCGAAGATAATGTTACCCAGGGAGGGGTTAATCTGGTGTCAGCTCTGGCTGGTGATAACCGTATCACAGCCGATATGATCACCCAGGCTTTCGACGAGCCTCTGGATAAGAATACGGTGGTTGGTATTGTAACGCCTTTCTTCGCGTAAGGCTTACAACCTACTAAAATCAGAAAGACCCGCCCTAGCCAGGTGGGTCTTTCTGATTTTCATGGCTTCACGTTTACTTTATTCTAAACCAAACGCCGACAGCGCCACAAACTGACTTACCCGCGCCTGAATTTCTTCCTGAGTCAGATTCATAACACGTTCGGTACCAAACTTCTCTACGCAGAACGAGGCCATAGCCGACCCGTAAATGATAGCCCGTTTCATGTTATCGAACGAGGCATCATCTGTTTTGGCAATGTATCCGATAAACCCACCGGCAAACGTATCACCTGCTCCCGTCGGATCGAATACTTCTTCAAGCGGCAAGGCAGGGGCAAAGAAAATTTTACCCTCACCAAAGAGCAGGGCTCCGTGCTCACCTTTCTTGATAATGACCGTTTTAGGGCCCATTCTCTGAATTTTAGCAGCCGCTTTTACCAGCGAATACTCATGCGTCAGCATACGGGCTTCTTCGTCGTTCAATACTAGCACATCGACCCGTTTGAGCAGATTCAGCAGATCGGCATTGGCAATCTCGATCCACAGGTTCATGGTATCCAGCACAATCAGCTTCGGGCGGTTGTGCAGCCGATCTATCACCAGTCCCTGAACAGCAGGTGAGGTATTCCCCAGCATCAGATAGTCGCAATCCTGATACGAATCGGGAATGATGGGGTTAAAATCGCCCATTACGTTCAACTGCACTTCCACCGTATCGCGGGAGTTCATGTCGTTGTGATACTTACCCGACCAGAAGAATGTCTTCTCCCCTTTTCGAATTTCAAGCCCTTCAGTGTTTATACCATGCTGATGCAGATCGTCAATCATGGCTTGCGGAAAATCGTCACCGACAACGGCCACCAGATTATTGGCGTTCACGAAGTAAGAAGCCGAAAGAGTGATATACGTAGCAGCACCGCCAATAATCTTATCGGTTTTGCCAAAGGGGGTTTCCAGCGCATCGAATGCTACGGAACCAACGGTCAGTAAGCTCATATTTTGTCTAGTTTTTTCGTTTAGGGTTTTCACTCTAAACTATTTTTTCCGCCCAATTACCGGGCAACGTTTAAATGGTTTGGTGTCGTCGAATAATTTCCGGTAGGTAATGTGGGTTTTGACGATTTTCGAACCGAGTTGGCTCACAAAACGCACCATAATCGGGTTGAAGTCACCTACCCAGTTCATTTCCAGCTCGGTATACTGAAAGTTCGGATTGTGATCGGCTTCGTGTGGCATCCGCAAAGCAATAGCCGCTTCAACACCTTTTCCCTGATGCTCGGGCGCTACGCCAAACACCACACCAAACGCTTTGTGGTTCGTTTTCATGAGCATATGCCATAAAAACTTCAGTTTCCCGATCAGATCAAGTTTTCCGTTTACGTGTTTGAAGACCTGGTTGAGTTCGGGTAGGCAAACAAAAAAAGCTACTGGCTCACCCAGATAGTAGGCAAAGTAGATGATCTTTTCATCGATAACCGGCTTCAGCTTCTTCATCAGTAACTGAGCCTGCTCTGCCGACATTTCTTTCACGCCACTATGTCCGCCCCAGGCTGCATTGTAAATATGCCGAAACTGCTCGGCCGCTGCCGGAAGGTCTTTCTTGTCAATCGTTCGGAACGTATAGTCTGGATTTTGGTAGATCCGTTGCGCCCGGTCTTTTACCGCCTGCGACATGTCGACCAGTTTCGACCAGGTGGTTGGAATCCCGAATGTAAACTGTTTGAAATAATCCTGAAAACCGTATTTTTCGAAGAATGGAATATAGTAGGGTTTTGTATACGGCATACAATAGTTGGGCTCCCGATCAAACCCATCGACCAGTAACCCCCACCAACGGTCGCGGTCACCAAAGTTGATCGGACCATCCATTGCCTCCATCCCCCGGCTTTGCAACCACGCTTTACCGGCATCAAACAGCATAAACGCAGCCGACTGATCGTCGATACATTCAAAAAAGCCGACTCCACCAGTAGGTTGCTCATTATCCAGGTTCGCCAGTTCGTAATCGACGAAAGCAGCTATACGCCCGATGGTTTCACCTTTATTGTTGATGAGCAGGTACCGAATACACTCACCCCGCTCAAACCGCTTATTGCGAGCTGGGTCGAATACCTCTTCGACATCGGCATCCAGCGGCCGAATCCAACAAGGCTCATTCCGATAAAGCCGTACGGGAAACTGAATAAATTCTTTCTGGTATTGGGCATTGGAGCCCACCTCAACTACCTGCATTCCTGACTGTAAGCGGGTCGAATTACCCATTAAAAACGCGAATATAACCAAAAGCTTTGGGTAGCCGTGGTAGGTTGTCGTTTTCCGCCGAACAATCCGTAACTTCGCCAGCATAAAACATATGCATTCCTGCCATGCAGCCTAAAGGAAACTTCTTTTTATCGGCCCACTGTTGTTGTTGAACCCAACAGCCGCTCGTATGGAGCCATTTGGCCCAAATTCCTTTATTCTGTATTCCTGAAACAGTCGATCTAGCAATGCAACCGCTTCACCTGTACAATACTCTTTCGCGTAAAAAAGAATTATTTGAGCCGCTTAATCCACCTTATGTGGGTATGTACGTCTGCGGACCAACGGTTTACAACTATGTTCACCTGGGCAACGTACGCACGTTCCTGACCTTCGATACGCTCTACCGTTACCTGACCTTTATCGGTTATAAAGTTCGGTATGTCCGCAACCTGACCGATGTTGGGCATCTGGTTGGCGATGGCGATGAGGGCGAGGACAAAATTGGCCGGATGGCAAAGCTCGAAAAGGTAGAACCGATGGAAATTGTTCAGCGATTTACGAACGATTTCCATAACGTAATGGCGCAGTTCAACACGATTTCGCCTAGCATCGAGCCTACCGCAACAGGCCATATGGTCGAACAGATTGAGGCTGTTCAAACGCTCCTTGCGAAGGGACTGGCCTATGAATCGAACGGGTCGGTATATTTCGATATCGATGCGTACAACCAGCGTGGCGGTAACTACGGCAAGCTTTCGGGCCGCATTCTGGACGATCTGCTCAACGAAACCCGCGAGCTAGATGGCCAATCAGAAAAACGGAGTCCGTTGGATTTTGCCATCTGGAAAAATGCTTCTCCCGAACACATCATGCGCTGGAACTCGCCCTGGGGAGAAGGTTTCCCGGGCTGGCACCTCGAATGCTCATGCATGAGTATGAAATATCTGGGTAAGCAATTCGATATTCACGGTGGGGGTATGGATTTAAAATTCCCGCATCACGAATGCGAAATCGCCCAGGGCGATGGCCTGACGGGTGTTGAGCCGGTTCGCTATTGGATGCATTCGAACATGCTGACGGTAAACGGACAAAAAATGTCCAAGTCATTGGGTAACTCATTTCTTCCCGCCGAGCTGTTTGCCGGGAATCACCCCTTGCTCGATCAACCCTACAGCCCAATGACAGTCCGGTTCTTTATGCTTCAATCGCATTACCGCAGCACGCTCGATTTTTCAAACGATGCACTCAAAGCGGCTCAGAAAGGCTATCGTCGACTGGCTAATGGCTTACGAATTGCAAAAACGTTGACCTACCAACCCGCTACAGATGAATCGGGACCGATCAGTGAAGATAAACAACAGGATATTCGGCAGGCGGTTCAGCAGTTTTACGATGCCCTAAATGATGATCTCAATACGGCTGTGGGGATTGCCCAACTATTCACGTTGCTGAAATACATCAATATGCTGTATCTGAATCAGCTTCAGTCAGCCACATTGGGTGAAGAGGTTTTTAACCTGCTGAAAAGTTCGTTTGTCTCGTTTATGCAGGATGTTCTTGGACTTACCGAAGAAGGGTCTTATAACCAGTCTATTCTGGAAGGATTATTAACCCTCTACCGCGAGTACAAAGAGCAGCGTCAATACGATAAGGTCGATCAGATCCGCACTTATTTTAAAGCCCAGGGCCTGGCCATCAAAGACATGAAGCACCAGATCGACTGGGCCTATGAAGAGTAAAAGGTCATTTTTTGCCATCAATAGTCATCGTGTCATTGACTACGATCAACGACCAACTAGCTTATGACTATAAATGACCATAAAATGACCATTAATGCCTACAAAATGACGAAATCCATCCTTGCTTATTCGATAGCCCTTACGCTATTGACTACCAGCGCCTGCAAAACAAAACAGTCGCAGAGTGATACAACCCAGACGACCGAACAAAAAACCGTATCAGCACCTGCTTTCAACGCCGACTCGGCCTACACCTATATTGAAAAACAGGTGGCCTTTGGTCCACGCGTACCCAACACACCCGCTCACACCCAGACCGGCAATTATCTGGTCACAAAGTTGAAGCAGTTCGGCTGTGAGGTTACCCAGCAATCGTTTGTAGCCACTACCTGGGATGGAAAAAAGCTGAATGCGCTCAATATCATCGGTAGTATTAACCCCAAAGCCACAAAACGGATAGTACTTGCTTCGCACTGGGATTCGCGCCCACATGCCGATAATGACCCCGACAAAGCGGATCAAAATAAACCCGTTACGGCCGCCAATGACGGAGCTAGTGGCGTTGGGGTATTGCTCGAACTGGCTCGCACCATTCAGCAAAGCAATCAGAAACCAACTGAGGGCATCGACATTATATTCTTCGATGCTGAAGACTGGGGAAATGGGGAAAAAGCCAGCAATGATTTTGAACAGGCCAGTGGCAATCAGTTCGACTATATAGGCTTCTGTTTAGGTTCACGCTATTGGGCAAAAAACCTTCATAAACCGGGTTATTCAGCATACTACGGCATTTTGCTGGATATGGTCGGAGCCAAAGGGGCTACGTTTGCGAAAGAAGGCCTATCGATGCAATTTGCACCAACTGTAGTCAACAATGTGTGGCAAACAGCCAGTAACGCCGGGTATAGTCAGTATTTCGTTGATACCCCCGGTGGGCAAATTACGGACGACCATGTAGCGCCGAATACAATCGCCAAGATTCCGATGATCGATATTATCCATACCAACATCGGTACAGGTGGTTTCTTTCCGGGCTGGCATACGGCCGAAGATGATATGCGTAGTATTGATAAAGGCACGCTGAAGGCTGTTGGGCAAACCCTTCTGCAAGTGCTTTATAACGAAGAATAAACCATGAGCGAACGCGTGAAGACCGGGCTGGCGAACCAACCAAAGAGCGACTATTGGCGTCAAAGCCTATTCTGGTTGTTCAGTATACTCTTGGCAGGAATTACTGGATGTAGTTCAGCACCGGATCAATTTGGCAAGCTGGATATAAAAAAATGGCGGGGCGACCGGGGCGGTTGTAATGGCGTTCGGGATAGAATCCTTCCCGATTTCAAAGCCGAAATTCAACACCTGAAAGGCAAATCGGCCAACGAAATCGGTGAATTACTCGGTCGGCCGGACATAAACCAGATTGCCGACCGCAACCAGAAGTTTTACATCTACTTTCTGGAGAAAGGCCCTCAGTGCGATCAGGCTGGAGCCAAATCGAACAGCCGGTCTGTAGCGATTCGTATGAGTGCGATTGGGCTGGCAACAGAAGTTACGTTCCAGAATGGGATACCATAACGTGGACAAGATGCTGGTACGCCAGCCCAGGCACGTTACAAATAAAACTTTTTTCGTTCGATCATCTCTTCTACCACGTCCGGCACCATGTAGCGGATAGACCGGTTGGCCCGGACGCAATCCCGGATAAACGTAGCTGATATATCCAGCAGTGGCGCGTTTATTACCCGCACATTCGCATGGGTTTTGAAAGGGCTTTCTATCGCGCGTGGTCGTTGGTACACGTATAGGCCATAATACTCCAGAATCTTGTCGTAGTTTTTCCAGTTGGCGAATTGCTCCAGATTATCCTCACCCATAATCAGCCGGAAGGTATGTTGCGGATACTTTTCACTAAGCCGAACGAGCGTGTCGATAGTATAGCTGGGCCGAGCCATAGAGAATTCAATATCGGTAGCTTTCAGACGACTATTGTCAGCAATGGCCCGCTCCACCATATCAAGCCGATCGAATTCATGCAATAAGCTTTTTGTCTTTTTAAACGGGTTCTGGGGCGACACCACAAACCAGACCTGGTCCAGGTCAGTGGTCGTTGCCATTGTATTGGCAATAATCAGGTGCCCAACATGAATTGGGTTGAACGAGCCAAAGAATAAGCCAATTTTCATTGTATTTGTAGTGTTGTAGTAATAGGAGCGAGGAGTGAGTAACAGGAGTGGCTGACGCATCAGTAAGTTGCGTGCGTCAGCCACTCCTATTACTCACTCCTCGCTCCTATTACTAATTAAATCATTGTCCCCTTTGGGGGAACCTGGTTCTTCTGAACAAAATCATCGACGAGTTTCTGGGCTTTCTGTAGGGAGGTTTCAAGCTCATCATTCATGAGAACTACATCGAACCGATCCTGGAAGCTCATTTCAAAATGCACTTTAAACAGTCTTCGAGACAAGCTTTCTTCCGTTTCAGAACCACGACCAATCAGCCGCTGGCGCAGGGTTGCCTCATCCGGCACCTTGACAAATACAGCCAACGCCTTATCGCCGTAATAGTTTTTCAGTTTTAATCCCCCCTGAACGTCCACATCGAATAGGACATGCTTGCCACTAGCCCAGACACGTTCAATTTCTGACTTAAGTGTGCCGTAAAATGCCCCGGTATACACTTCTTCCCATTCCACGAATTCATCGTTATCGATTCGCTGTTTAAAATCTTCCGGTGTCAGAAAATAGTAGTCTTTTCCGTTTTCTTCACTACGGCCCCGACGGTCGCGCGTGCATGCCGAAATGGAAAAGCCGAGATTGTTGTTCTCGGCCAGCAAGTGCTTAACGATGGTCGTTTTTCCGGAACCTGATGGAGCCGAAAAAATAATCAATTTACCTTCCAAGTGATGACTGGTTTACGGTATAAAATTAATTAGGGTAATTAAGACTGCTTTACTAAGCTTCGCCTTAATTACCCTAATTGCTACGGTCACTACTAACTAAAACTTAGAATCCGGGTCTTAATGGTTGCCACCAATTGCTCAGGGCAACATCTTTTTTCTATGCGCTTAGTCAACAGCTCTTTCACTTCCTTTTCGAGTTGATACATCTGAATACAGGGCTTGCACGACTCGAGATTCGCTTTTGCTCTGGCAAGCTGTTGTTCGGTGGCTTCTCCATCCAAAATCAACTGAATTAGCTTCAGGCAGTCAGCCCGGTGACTGCAATGTTCTTTCATCTCTGGCTTAGTGCCTGACGAGGATGGTAACGGCGTTTGCATTGGAAAAATTTTATTAATTCCAAGAATAATAATAACTAAGAGTTATCAGCAGAACCAAAATTGACTTATAAAAAGTTCGGTTTATTCGTCATTTTCTTCCTTGTACCCCATTGAAGAAGCGTAATCACGCAATTTCTCTTTCAGCAGGTTACGAGCGCGGTGCAAGCGGGAACGAACAGTGCCAATTGGAATATCCAGAATCTTGGCCATTTCCTCATATGTGAATCCTTCAATATCACAAAGAATAATGACCGTACGGAAATCAACAGGCAGCGAGTTCAGAGCCGTTGCTACTTCATCGCCAATTAAATCAGAAACGGACTCAGCCCGCAGGTCGACCGTATGTTCAGATTCGGCATCTTCAGAGTTATAAGTCGTTTCAACGTCCTGATAATCTACTTTAGCCGGTTCCTTACTTTTCTTCCGATAATCGTTGATGAAACTGTTCTTCAAAATCCGAAACAGCCATGCTTTAGCGTTAGTTCCTTGCTCAAACGAGGAAATGAACCGAAACGCCTTCAGATAAGTGTCCTGCACCAGATCGTTCGCATCGTCCTCATCCATTGTCAGACGAAACGCGAAGTTGTACATGGAGTCAATGTGTGGCATAAACTCCTTATTAAAGATCTGGTACTTCTGCTCTTCAGAATAGCCACGAGCAGGCGCATTAGCCTCTGGCTGTTCGGCAGAATCGCTGTCGGGTAAAAATTGATCCGGTTCGGTCGGTCCGCCGATGCGGTTCCGGTCGCTGGTTGGCGTATCTGACATAACTTCGGGAATAGTCGCCATAAAAGTAAGAGTTAATTGCCGTTTCCAATCGGCAACACTCAACGAATTCGATAATTACCCGATCCAAATCGCTGAGTTTTTTAAAAATGACTGCAAAAATTAATCCTTTGTTCAAAAACAGCGGATAAAAATGACTATTTATGACGATTTGGCAGGAACGATTCAGAACCTGACAACGTTAAAGCCGACCGATCAATGCATATACACGTTTTGATCGGTCGGCTTTAACGTTGTTTTCTTTACCAATTAAGCAGTAGCGGGTTTAAAATAGCGCTTGAGCCAGGAGTTGGCGGCTGGTATCTGCCAATCTGCCAAAAACTCTGCTTTTGTTTTTACTAATGTATTGATAACGGTCGTGTCAGGTGTCAGTAAGCCATCAGCCACCGCTCGTTTGATAGCTGGCAAAGCAATCGTCTGTAGAGCCCCTTCAGCCGACAGAATAGCGGCCGAACGATCAAACCAATCAACGCCAACCTGCTGCCCAATTTCCTGCAATGTGCGAACAGACGAGTCGATTGAGCAGCCACTAGGTAAAGTAACCCCTTCATCAACCCCTACCACAATGAACCGATTCTCGATCACTTTCGCGGAAGACAGCAGCGGTTCACCATGGGCCGCCCATTGGTTTAAGGCGGTTTGCAAAGAGACCTCAATCGTTTTCACTTCTTCATCCGTCAGGGGACGATTTGCCTGGTATATCCATACACGGGCATGGTCGGGCAGTTTGTCGAAATCGATGTACATAATAAATCAATGTAGTATGCCTGATAAAGGATGAATTGTCAAAAATAATTCATCCTTTATCAGGCTCAAGCGATCAAAGACCCTGTTTCTGAGCGATCAGTTCCGCAACGTCATAAACACGAACCGAATCTTCACGATTCTTATTCTTGACTCCATCCGACATCATTGTCATACAAAATGGGCAAGCCACAGCAATGGTATCGGCTCCTGTGGCCAGGGCTTCTTCTGTCCGCTCCACGTTCACATCTTTTTTTCCGGGTTCAGGCTCCTTGAAGTATTGGCCCCCGCCAGCTCCACAGCATAGCCCATTGGCTTTCACGCGCTTCATCTCTACCAGATCAGCATCCAGAGCCGCCAAAACGTCACGGGGTGCTTCATAAACCTTATTGGCCCGACCTAGATAACAGGAGTCATGAAATGTGATTTTACGCCCCTTAAATGACTGCCCGTCTTTAACCGTAATCCGACCTTCATTAATAAGCCCTTGAAGAAACTGCGAATGATGAACGACTTCGTACGTACCACCTAAATCAGGATATTCGTTTTTGAGCGTATTAAAGCAATGGGGGCAGGCTGTTACGATTTTCTTAACGTTATAGCCATTTAGTACCTGAATGTTGGATACGGCCTGCATCTGAAATAAAAACTCATTCCCGGCCCGGCGCGCAGGGTCACCTGTACAGGATTCTTCGGTGCCCAGTACAGCGAACTTGATGCCTACATGATTCAGAATACGAACAAACGCGATGGTGACCCGCTTGTATCGGTCATCAAATGAACCCGCACAACCTACCCAGAATAAAATCTCCGGCTCTTCACCAGCTGCAGCCATATCGGCCATGGTAGGTACTTTATAGTTTGTTTCGGTTGACATAATTCTGTGATAATTGGCTACGGTCTCCGGTTTACAAAAGGCTGATGCAAAAGACTATTCAAACATAGGCCAATGTAAACCGATGTCTCAAACCCTATTTAACTTCATTTACTTGATCGGCCCAGTTGAAGCGATCGCTGGGTGAAAACTTCCAGGGGGCCATATTATTTTCGATATTACTGAACATGGCATTCCAGGACGCGGGTGCCTGCGATTCTTCCATAACCCGATACCGACGCAACTGAAGAATGATATCCAGTGGGTTGATATTTATTGGGCAGGCATTTACACAAGCCTGGCAGGTTGTACAGGCATTCAGTTCTTCGGCGGTTATATAATCGTTCAGCAGCGACTTATCATCTTTATAATTATACCCGTTTGCTTTCCAACCCTGCTGAATTTCTTCGAGTCGGTCGCGGGTATCCATCATGATCTTACGTGGCGATAGTTTTTTGCCTGTAATATTGGCCGGACACGCGGCCGTACAACGCCCACATTCTGTACAACTATAGGCATTCATAAGGTTGATCCATTTCAGATCCTGCACGTCTTTGGCTCCGAATCGGCCTACTTCGGCAGGCTGTTGACCATTATCGTCGGTTTGTGCGCCATCGGTTCCGGTGGTAACTGGCAAACCCAGCGACAGTTGCACTTCTTTCGTTATTTCGGGCATGTTCTGTATCTCGCCTTTGGGTTTCAAGTCCGAGAAGTAGACGTTCGGAAAGCCGAGCGCAATGTGCAGGTGCTTTGAATAGGTAACATAAACCGCAAAAGCCATAATCCCTAAAATATGGAACCACCAGGCTACACGCTCATAACCAACTAAGGCCGTATCGCTAAAATTGCTAAAAAGTGGCTTCAGGTACTGGCTAATCAGAAAATCAGGAACAATACCCTGCAAGGCAGCATAATGCCCAACTCCCCTATCCCGTAATACACTATCAGAGGCATTCCAGGTCAAAAACGCAATCATGAGCAGAATTTCGGCTATCAGGATAATAGCTGCGTCGGTACGTGGCCAACGGGTCATTTCGCGGTGCCGTTCTGGTTGAAAGCGGCTTACTTTCGCAACAAACCGACGGCATAAAAAGACAACGCAAACAGTCAGCACCCCAACCGCCAAGATTTCGAAAACACCAATTAAAAAAGGATAAACGGGTGCAATAAACGGAGCAAACAGACGGTGTGTGCCTAGTACACCATCGAGCACAATTTCCAGTACTTCGATATTTACGATCAAAAATCCGGCATAGATTACGAAGTGCATTAGGCCCACCAATGGGTTGGTAAACATCTTTTTTTGCCCAAAAGCTACCAGCAACATCGTCTTCAACCGCTCATCTGCGTGGTCGGTTCGGTTTTCAGGGCGTCCTAACCGGATGGCACGGCTGATATGCTGAATTCGTTTGGTTATATACCAGGCAGTGGCTATTAACGCCCCTACAAACAAAATTTGCTGAATAATTTCCATATAGTTAGGCAGCTTTTTTACGCTGATTATCAGAAGGATACTGCTTACGCCACTTCGTTAATTAAAAAAAATACAGGCAATGTATTGTAAAACAAATATCAAAACGTACTTTTGCACCCACGTTTAGGTGATGTAGCTCAGTTGGTAGAGCAAAGGACTGAAAATCCTTGTGTCGGCGGTTCGATTCCGTCCATCACCACCTGAACCTGAGGCAGTTACGACCAAAAGTTGTAACTGCCTTTTTATTTGGTACAATAATACGGTTTTGCAAAGTCTTCATAATTGACTGATTAGTACCCCATAATAACTATCGTGACGGCCATTCTTCCCTGCTTCATCCAATAGCATAAATACACAACTATTGGTCAATAAAGAATTTTCTTATCCCCTTCTCTGGTGTCAGCTGCGAATATAATGCTTTTGCCCTTATTAGTATGCATGCATACTAATTTTTTACCCTACTTATAGACCTGTGAATTAACTTGTAATGAAGCCTATTTCCTTTTTTTGGAAGAAGGCCTGCACCAGCTTTGGATTTTCTTCCAAGCGTTTGATTTGTTCCAGAACCGCTATGGTCAGTTCGTCTAAGTTGGTAAATACCTGATTTTTTAAGCTTCGCTTTAGGTGACTCCATACCAACTCAACTGGGTTGAGTTCTGGACTATAAGCTGGTAACCGCTCCAGATGAACTCGACCCGCTTTATCAGTTAACAGATTCTTAACAGCTTCGCTGCGGTGGATAGCTGCGCCATCCCAAATCACTAACAG